>NZ_JBHSEC010000006.1:0-112609 GCF_042651785.1 Chungangia koreensis | reverse complement strand
AGAACTATGTGGACAAAGTGTCTCCAAATCGTTTGTCTCTAACCTAATTGAAAAGCTCGATCCAGTTGTTAAGGAGTGGGCAAATCGTCCACTCAGTCTTACCTATTATCCTTATCTTTACGTAGATGCCATGTATATTAAAGTGCGGGAAGGGGATCGTGTTGTATCTAAAGCGGTGTATATCGCTATGGCCTTAAGTAAACAAGGTAAGCGGGAAATCATCGGTTTAAAAGTGAGCCATCAAGAGACTTTTGTTGCCTGGCAAGAGTTCTTACAAGAGCTAAAAGCTCGGGGAATCCAATCTCCCAAGCTAATTATTTCTGATGCTCATGAAGGCCTAAAGAAAGCCATTGCCCAAGAATTTTTAGGCACTTCCTGGCAACGCTGCACTGTACATCTTAAACGAAATATTTTCTCTCACCTTCCCAAAAAAGATACACAAGAGTTTCGTGCTCAGGTAATAAGGATTTTTCGTGCCACTACAATTGATGATGCACGTCAGTTTTTGGACGACGTCCAAAAAGGTTTCGAAGATGATGTCAAATACCACAAAGCATTAAAGGTACTGGAAGAGGGCTTCGAGGATGCCATCCAATACTTAAGCTTTCCACTAACTATCCATCGATTTATTAATTCCACTAACGCATTGGAGCGAGTAAACCAGGAAGTGCGCAGAAGAGAACGTGTTATTCGGGTATTCCCAAATACAAATTCAGCGTTCCGGTTAATTGGAGCTGTTTTAATGGACATCGATGAACAATATAAGTGGAAAAATCCACTGAATAGAAAACTATAAATAATGAATTTCAGCAACTAATGATTGCCCAGTAATTTTACACAAGATTATGGACTTGACTGCTTTATTTCGTTATTGATATCAAAATGGCTATATAGGTGTAAAGGAATGTCATTTTACATGTATAGGATAGCTTTCTACATAATGCCCAATCAATATACCCGGCGTTATCCCTATTATTTCCAACTGAAATATGACTGTAATGTAACTGTAAAGTTTAGATTAATAGATTTCTGATATAGTAAGTCTTGTGTTAAATAATAATGTTTAGTCACTGGTTAAGAAGAAGAGTTATTCAAGAACGCATCCAAGACTCTACACATAAATCTATGAGGTGAATAATGAAGAAACGAATCATTCAGATACTAGTTGCCGTGTTAATTCTATCCATTGCCCCGTTTGCAGCTCCGCAAGCGAAAGCCGCAACACCAGACGATGTTGCATCCTACGCAAAAAAATTCCTTGGCGTACCATACCGCTTCGGCGGAACCACACCATCAGGATTCGATTGCTCAGGATATATCAGATATGTATTCAATCATTTTAATATAGATCTACCACGTACTTCCGCTGAACAATACAACGTTGGATCATCGGTAAGTAAAAGTGATTTGCAACCTGGAGATTTAGTATTCTTCAAGAATACGTACAAAAAAGGAATCTCTCATACTGGAATTTATCTTGGAAATGGTAACGTAATCTCCGCTGAAAATGAAGGCATTGCAATCTCGAATATCAACACTAACCCTTATTGGGGACCACGTTATGCAGGAGCAAAAAGACTTTCTCAGGTAAAAGAAAGTTTACCTCCAGTAACGAACGGACAATTCGCAGATGTAAGTTCCACTCACCCAGCGCATATCGCAATTAGAGAGTTGAACATCGGTGGCATCGTAAATGGTTTTGAAAACCAAGAATTCCGTCCAAACGAATCCGTAACACGTGGACAAGCTGCCGCTATGATCAACCGGACATTAAATCTTAAAGCAACAAAAGCAGTTAAATTCTCTGATGTAGCTTCTAACCATTCATTTGCTAACGATATTGCAGCAATGAACGAAGCGGGCATCCTTAAAGGTTACACAAATGGACGATTCGGAATGTACGATACACTTACTAAATCACAGCTTGCTGTTATTTTAGATCGAGCTTTCAAGACGTCAGAAGCATCCGATGAATTGGTACACACAGCCTCTATTAAATACTATGATGTTGCCGCATCATATTGGGCATTTGAACCAATCGTCGCCTTGAAAGCAATCGACCAAACTTCCTTATTCCAAACTTCGAATTTCCAAGTGGACGCTGAAACGTCCCGTGCAGAATTCTCTGCAGCTTTATATAGTGCAATGTCTATCAACTGATTTAGAAGAGAGTCGTTCAATTTGGATGACTCTCTTTTTTTATTAAATACCCAAAAGTCTATCTATTAAACTTCTTTTTTTGTAAAATATGAATAATGTAACTTGAAGGGAGAAAAACATGAGAATTGTTGCGAAAAGACTATTCATGTCGATACTTACTGCTATATTAGTAGTTTCACTATTGCCTATGTCAGCTATGGCAGGTGATGAGGAATTGGTGGGGATCACTCTCCAAAAAGAAATGCAGGCAATGATTGATCAGGGTATCATTCAAGGATTCGATAATGAAATGTATTATCCACGTAAAACAGTCACAAGAGGCCAGTTTGCAACCTTCCTAATGCGTGCTTTAGAGTTGGAGGAAGCTACAGGGTCCTATCCGGACGTAGCGAATAGTTCCGCACTCGCTAAAGGAATCTATGCCGCCTCTGAAGCAGGCTTGATGAATGGCTACTCTGACGGTCGTTTCGGACCATATGACGAGATTAACCGTGAGCAACTTGCCATTGTTGTCGAAAATGTACTTGGAAAATTGAATATGAAATCTGATATGAAGACAATTGAATTTACCGACAAAGCTGATTTTACTTCTTCCAGTGCAGTCCGCTCTGTCTATTACGCTGCCTACTTTGAAATTTTAAGCGGAATTCCAAATGGAGATGGTACATTCAGTTACAATTCTAAAGGAAACGCTGAACGTCAACACGCTGCAAAGGTAATCTATCAATTGCTTGCTGCGATTGAAAATTTTGAACAGCCTCCAGTGGAGCAACCACCTGTGGAACAACCGCCAGTGGAACAACCTCCAGCAGAACCGCCTGTTGATCCGAGCGTGTTCCAAATTGCTACCATTCAAAATGGTGCATTAGTAAAAGACTCTAAGACATACACAGATTATGACACGGCCGCGGAAGCATTCAAAAACAACACAAATGCACAAGGTCTTTACAAAGGAAATGAACTGATCCGTATCAAGATCGGGATGGCCTACGCTGCTGATACAAAGGCAAATACAGCAAGTATTTATGAAGACCCGACTTTCAAGAAACAAGCTACGTACATTGTAGAAGGACGCGAACTACGTTATATTGACGCCAATGCAGATTTCGTTAAAGTTCAAGTAGCTGGTACAGTCGGCTTTATGAAGCATAGTGAAGTAGAGATGATTCCTCTTTCATTAGTAAAAGGCCGGGATTACTACGTAAAAAATGATTACGGCACAATTACGCATTACACATACAATTACCTTTCGAATAGCTATGGAGGTTACCAAATTGGAACCGGTCCTTCCACAATGGAACGTCATGTGAAATACTACAGCTATGACGGCATCCATTTCGCAAATGATAAAGGACAATTGCAATTCACGTTCTATCCGTATTTCCAATACTTGAATATTCGTTCCAATACGAATTATACAGCGGAAGAATTAGATTCTTATATCACAACCCGTTTGGCAGAACTTGAAGCGACGGGCCTGACAAGATATAAGAATGCGACAACTATTTCTAAACTTATCGGTATGGGAAGCTATATCAAACAAATGGAAACGGACTACAAAGTAAACAGTCTATTCATTTTAGCTGCTGCCATTCACGAGAGTGACTATGGAATGAGTGGTAACGCCCAAAACAAAAATAACCTGTTCGGAATTAAAGTGTATGACAGCGATCCGAATGCAGGCGAGAAGTACGTACGACCAGAAAACAGTATCTTGGCATTCGTGAACCAATACATCAATGCCAACTATGCACCACCAATTGGCTTGCGTGCCATGGGAGCTGTACCGGGCAATAAAACATCCGGATTCAATGTAAACTACGCGGCGGACCCAAACTGGGGAGCTAAAATTGCAGGTCACATGTGGAGAGCGGATATTGCGCTTGGCAATAAAGACATGAGATTCTATCAATTAGGGATGACCAACACATCCGCATCGTTGAATGTACGGTCTGCTCCAGATCCAAACACATCCAACGTACTATTCACATACAGACCGAAAAACCTTGGCTTCAACAACGGATTTGGCTATCCAGTGGTCATTGTTGATGAAGCAGTAGGTACAGACGGTGCCGTATGGTACAAAGTCTTATCCGATCTAACCAGTTCAGATTATGGTTGGATACACTCAGCTTATGTAAATAAAATCACTTATTAATAAGGAAGCCTCACCGATGGTTGGTGAGGCTATTTCTATGGAAATTTTTAACGTTTTTCAATTTTGGGTTGAGGTTTTACAACAAGAGAATATGATTTTACAACTAAGGAAAAAGATTTTACAACTTTGACTTGAGGTTTTACAACAAGAGGACCATGATTTTAATGCTCACGAAATGAAAGGGGAGGACTTTGTCCCTAATTCTGTAGTGTAAATCAAAAAAAGAGCCAACTCATAAGAGTTAGCCCCGTTTCACCATACGAAGTAAACGATTAAATCCAACCGGATATGCCACTTTCAGAACTACTGCATAAACAATCATTCCAAGTGGCACCAATACCGCAAGCTCCACCAATGGATACCATGTCGAAGCACCGGCTAATACCTTTGCTCCCCAAACAACCAATCCCATAGCAATCGCTGGGACGA
Source organism: Chungangia koreensis (assembly GCF_042651785.1). NCBI lineage: Bacteria > Bacillati > Bacillota > Bacilli > Lactobacillales > Chungangia > Chungangia koreensis. The sequence goes on along the minus strand of NZ_JBHSEC010000006.1, from coordinate 107,862 downwards.
CCACTCGTCCACTCATACGCATGAACCGTTTAAACTCCGACATTCCTAAGTCCTTATAAACAACAATCATGGAAACAGTAAAGTAATAGATGGAAACAACAGAAGCGGACAAGGCTAATGCTGGATACCCGAAGTCATCGACAAACAGCCAGTTCATGATGTAATTGACGACAATGGTTGTAACCGAAATCCTGAATACAACTGCCGTCTTTCCTCTGGCATACATCGATTTGGATAACATCAATTGCATTCCTTGGAAGACGATGATTGGCAAGTATAAAAGTAGAGCTACATATACCAATTGTGTGTCTGTAGCTGTAAAGGCGCCTCGTTCATAGATGAATTCGATCACGGCGTCACCGACAATTCCTAATCCAACGGCGATTGGAAGAAGTGTTACAAATGATAATTCCATTCCTCGGAAGAATGTTCCTTTGAACTCATCTAATTTGTCGACTTGCTCACTCATTAACGTAAATATAATAGCAGCTAATGTAGTTCCGTAAATTGCTGTTGGAATACTCGTAATCAAGGAAGAATAACTCAGGATGGTTACTGGACCATCGCCGATTCCAGATGCAAAATACCTATTAACAAATAGATTCACTTGGCCGACTACAGAATTCAATAATGAAGGGATGATCAGTACAATAAAAGCTTTTCTAAAGTCGCTCTCCATCTTCGTATCCGGACGCCAATGGTAATCAGACCTGATTAAGTAAAACGTTTGGATCAATGCCCCAACAACTGTCCCGAAAACAAAACCATTAGCGACTGCATAGATTCCCCAAATATCACTGAAGAACAATGCAAACAAAGCTGAGAACAAAGTTGCCAACAACTTAGCCAACTGGGAAGGAACGAAAATCCTCCTTGACTGCAAATACGATTCCAACAATCCACTTAATGCAATCATCGTCATGAAAGCAAAAAAGATCTGCGTAATATTAACTGCGATTACCTCAACTTCAGCAGACATGTTACCGTAAATGAATGGAACAAATGCTTCGGCAAATATCCATCCGACCACACTGATCATGGCAAACAAAATCATCGTCCAGTTCAACAATGCATTGGCATTCGAATCGCCAGCACCTTCTGTCCGACGCTTCACATACATCGGCAAGAACACATTATTAAAACCGGTCGCAATCATAGCTACAACTAAGGTAATGAAGCCGAATGCTAAGTTATAGCCGTCGGTTTCTGCGGATATTCCGAACTGCTTGGCGATGACCGATTCGCGAATAAAACCGGAAAGTTTTAATAACAAGGCCAGGGCAGTAGTCCAGAGAGCGGCTTTCTTTAAACTTGCCATTTTTTCACCTACTTAGAAAAGCTCCCCGCATTGCGCAAGGAGCTTCGAATTAGTTCTTCAATGCTTTCATATAGATCTCTTCATATTTTTCAGCTGCTGCAAAGTGGGAGTATTCCTCCACAATCTTTTGACGCGCCGTCTCTGCCAGTTGTTCTCCCTTTTCAGGGTTATCCAATAAGTAAACCATTGCTTCGGAGAACGCTTCGACATTACGATCCGGAACTAAAATCCCGTCAACTCCATCATTTACGATTTCTTTCAATCCGCCAACTGCACAAGCGATCAAAGGCACTCCGGAACCCATTGCTTCCAACGCCGAAATCGAAGTCGCTTCCTCAACCCCAGCCGAATAGACGGAAGGTACGAGGACGATATCACTCATCGCGTAATATTCAACCATGTCTTTGTGGTCAACAGCGCCGAGTAATGTCACATGATCGGAAATGCCAAGTTCGGCAGATTTCGACTTTAGTTCCTCCATCAATTCCCCAGTACCAGCAAAAACGACACGTGCATTTGGGTGTTTTTCCAATACCGCCGGCAATGAAAGAACCGGGTAAATGACACCATTCTTATGATTCAAACGACGTGGAACGAAGAAAATCTTTTCATCCAAGCTAAATCCATACTTTTTACGGAACTCTTCGCATCGTTCAACTTCAGGTTTAAAAGCTTCAACGTCGATGAAGTTTTTTATCATATGTCCTTCGACGCCTGTTTCTTTCTTCACATAATTTTTAATCCGTGTATCTACAGTTATAACCGCACGAGTAGCAGTGTAGCCGACACGCTCGACGGCCAATAGCCGATCCGCATGTTTGCTGCCTTCAGCCACAGCCCCTCTGGAAATTCCCTCGTAAGTCAAATAACCATGAGTAGTCGTAACAGTAGGGAGACCAGCTGCAATGGAAGCACGTGTCGCAAATACGTCCTGGGCATTGACGATGTCATACTGCTTGTACTTTTCTTGGCTTAACATATTCTCCAAGAACTTCTGTCTACGTTCTAATGTCCAGTGGTACCCCGCACCTTTGGAAATTTTATTCAAAATGAACGATGGACCTCGTGCAATTAAATATTGCTTCCATTTTGGAACATCAGTGAACGACAAAGTATCCACTGTATGGCCTCGAGATTCCAGACCGGTCTTCAATGTTGTCATATGTGTAGATAACCCGCCTAAGTGCGGATAATCGTATGAAGTGGCGAGCAAAATTTTCAAAGCAAATAACTCCTTTTATTTCACAAATTTCTCTTTCAAAAGATCCAAATTGCGCATCGCTTCAGCGCGAAGTTTAGCGACATTCGGTTCGATTATCGCTTGCGCTTCTTCTTTATTGTCTAATAAGTAAAGAGCGTTCTCCAACATCTTCTCTTGATCAATTTCACCAAGAGGGAAGGAATAATCCCACATACCCGAGCGTTTTAGAAAGCTTTCGACCTTCTTGTCATAGCTTAACCCTAAGTGGGGGACATTACTGAGAGCGGAGTAAATCAATGCATGTAATCGAAGTCCCATCGTCAAATCGGCATGACGGATAAAATTTAGGAACTCATTTGGTGAGAAATCAGAACCAAGGATATACGTTTTGTCTCCATGTTCCATCTTACTCAAAACCTCATTGGAAGCAGGTACATCATACTTTCCTTCCATTGGAACGAAAATAGGGGTAACGCCACGCTGTTCAATAAATCGGTCAAGTACCCAAGCAAGCTTGTCCATATACTCTGGATGTTCAAACCAAGGACGCACAGTGACAGCGACTATCTTTTCGTCTCCCTTTAATGGAAGAGACTGATAAGCACGGTCTTCTTTGTCCGCACGGAACGCAAACACGATATCAGCAGTCACGACAGTTTCAGGACGAGTAACACCCAACTTGTGGAGATAATCCTTCGAATACTGATCACGTACCGTCACAAAGTCAGCCATATTGGCGAATACCTTCATGAGGATCTTGCCCCAAGTGGAGTTTACTGGACCAATCCCTTGCGAGAAGAACATAACCTTCGTTCCGCAAAGTTTGGCTAAGAAAACAATGAGTAAGTAATAAGGAAGTGGACCGAACAAGAATTTCGTTGGATATGTATCTTGCAGTAAGCCGCCACCACCGGAAATCAGCAGATCAGCTTTACGCAATGCCTTCACTTTTTCCTTATTTTGATGGCGCCATCCGCGGTAAACGGATTTTACATTATGTTCCGCCGCTGTTTTATCGGGTGATAAGGAGAACACGGTGATATCCGGGTTATCCAATTCCAAACGCAGGTTATCGACAATCGATTTCAAAATCGCCTCGTCCCCTGTATTTCCAAGGCCATAAAAGCCTGATAGTACAATCTTCAATGAATGTTTCCTCCTCTAAAAAGTGTAAAGCATAAAGAAGCTGCCTTCACTTTATATTAGCGGAAGGCGGTGACTCCAGCGGAAAAAGCAAGGAAACCGAGACCCTGGACGGAGCGATCTGGGTAGGAAGGCTAATTACGCCGCGTCCTGCGGCAACGCCTTCATGACCAACTTCGTGTTGTCCCGAAGCGGCTTGGTGCTTGCCCGCGGAAAGCATCCGCCTGCAGCGAATAAGTATGATGCAAAACAAAAGCTCCCACGCTAAGGTGAAAGCATTCTTAGCCAAATTTTATCACCTATCCCGTAGGCTGTGCAACCAAATAGGGAATCTGCTATACTTATACAATTGAAAATCAATTGAATTGGAGTAGTTCATAATGAAAGAAACATACTTAGGTGTGGATGTTTCACCTCTTACATATGAAGGAATACTAACAGAGTTGAGGAAGCGGATGGCAAACCACCAACAATCCACAATCATCGCAGTCAACCCTGAAAAAGTCATGACCGCCCAAAAGGATCCTCAAGTAAAAGAACTCATCAATAATTCGACCTTTCAAATTGCAGACGGTGTAGGAATCCTTCTCGCCTCTAAATTACAGAAGGGGAGTATCCAATCCCGGGTCACCGGTGTAGACATGATGGAGCGTCTCCTCAAATTCGCTGCAGAAGAAAATCATCCGGTCTACTTCTACGGAGCGAAAGAGGAAGTCGTTACTAAAGCCATTTCTAAAATAAAGGACAATTTTCCATCCATAAAGGTTGCAGGGTACACAAATGGTTATGAAAAGGACGAAGCTGCCCTTGTCCAACGCATTAAAGATAGCGGTGCAGAAATTATTTTCGTAGCCCTTGGCAGCCCTAAACAGGAATTATGGATTAAAAGGAACATGAACGCTTTGAATAACGTCTTAGTATTCCAAGGGGTAGGTGGGAGCTTCGACGTATTCTCTGGAATGGTGAAGAGAGCACCTGCATCATTCCGCAAACTGGGGATCGAATGGTTGTATAGGCTATTAAGTGACCCAAAAAGAATAAAGCGGCAGATGAATTTACCGAAGTTTCTTTTGAAAGTTATATTTAATAGGAAATAACTCCTGTTCAGGACAAACCTTGGTAGTACAATCTCACATTAATTGGCAATATTACGTTTTGAACGATTTTGTAACACAATAACTATGGAATATGAGTTAAAATTAAAAATGTTAATGAATGAAATAACACTATTTGTAAATGTAATTCATGTTTAGATCAAAGGAGCATCATCCATATGAAAAAGTCAATTACCGTTGTTGGTCTTGGCTATATCGGCCTTCCGACAGCAGTCATGTTTGCAAATCATGGACATCAAGTACACGGCGTAGATATTAACGAAAAAGCCGTGGACATGATCAATCATAAGAAATTACATATCGAGGAAAAAGGTTTACAGGAAATGCTGAATACTGCGGTTGATGCTAAATCATTTACAGCAGCCACTTCTCCTAAAAAAGCGGACGTATTCATTATCGCGGTTCCTTCTCCCATCAAAGTGGACAAGACTGCCGACCTTGAATATGTTCGGAGTGCGACAGCTTCCATCGTTCCTTACCTTGAAAAAGGAAACTTGGTCATTCTTGAATCCACTGTACCACCACGTACAGTTGAGGATGTTATGATGCCAGAACTAGTCAAATCTGGTCTGAAAATCGGGGAAGAGCTATTCGTTTCCCATTCACCTGAGCGTGTCATCCCTGGCCGTGTATTCGAAGAATTGATTTCCAACGACCGGATTATCGGTGGAATCAACCCGGAATCTGCAACAATGACGACTGAACTCTATAAGTCATTTGTCCAAGGGACGATGCACGAAACAGACGCAACGACAGCGGAACTCGTAAAAGTTATGGAAAACACATACCGTGACGTGAACATTGCTTTCGCCAATGAATTGGCAAAAATTGCACAACGAATCGGTGTGAACGTTTGGGAAGCAATCAAGTTGGCCAACTTCCATCCGCGTGTTAACATCCACCAACCGGGCCCTGGTGTCGGTGGTCACTGTATCGCAGTAGACCCTTGGTTCTTAGTGGAACTTGATCCAGAACAAGCGCAAATGATCCACCTTGCCCGTAAAACAAACGATGGAATGCCATCATACACCGCACAACTGACTGCGGAAATTCTGAATGCTAAAGGAATCAAAGATCCAAAGGTTGCTGTATTCGGCTTAGCATTCAAAGGAAACATTGACGATATGCGAGAAAGCCCCTCTGTTGATGTGGTCAATCAATTGCTCATTCGTCAATTGAACATCAAAGCTTACGATCCACATATTAAAGAAAGTAAATTACCGGATCAGACGCAATCTCAAGAAGATGCACTCAAAGATGCCTCAGCTATCCTGATTTTGACTGCTCATGATGAATTCATGACTTTAAATCCTGAGCTAATAAAAGACCAAATGACAAACCATATCATTATCGATACGAAGAACATCATCGATCGTGAAAAATGGGAAGCAGCCGGCTTTGATGTGTATCTTTTAGGCGATTCCAAAAACTAAGGAGGAACCAACGATGAAAAAAGTGCGTAAAGCGATTATTCCCGCTGCCGGGCTTGGAACACGGTTCCTCCCAGCAACAAAAGCAATGCCGAAGGAAATGCTTCCAATCGTCGACAAGCCGACAATTCAGTACATTGTGGAAGAAGCCATTAAATCGGGTATTGAAGATATCATTATCGTTACCGGTAAGGATAAGCGTGCCATCGAAGATCATTTCGATACAGCACCACTTCTTGAACATACTCTTGAAGAGAAGAAGAAGTTCGAATTACTTTTAGAGGTTCAAAACTCCGGTAAAGTGGAAATCCACTATATCCGTCAGAAGGCTCCGCTTGGATTGGGACATGCCGTCTGGACTGCCCGGAAGTTTATCGGTGACGAGCCGTTTGCCGTTCTTCTCGGTGACGATATAGTCGATGCTGAAGTACCTTGCTTACGTCAACTGATGAACCAATATGAAGAAACCCAATCATCCGTTATTGGTGTTATGGAAGTGCCTGAGTCAGAAACACACAGATACGGCATTATCGATCCGTCTGAGCAAATCGGTAGTTTATACAAGGTAGACAAATTCGTCGAGAAACCTAAACAAGGTACTGCTCCCTCCAACATGGCGATCATTGGGCGATACGTCTTCACTCCTGAAATTTTCAAGTATCTCGATGAGATGGAAATCGGAGCGGGTGGAGAGATCCAGTTGACCGACGCAATCGAAAAACTGAATAACGAACAATCGGTTTATGCGTACGCGTTCGAAGGCAACCGCTATGATGTAGGGGAGAAGCCAGGATTCATCGAAACGACGATTGAATTCGCGCTTCAACGTCCTGAGTTGAGAGAGCAATTAATAGACTTTATGGAACAGAAAATTAAAGAGTATCGATAACACATCGCCACCAGCGATGTGTTTCTTTTAAGGAGACTAATCGATGAAAATCTTATTAGTCGCGAACATGTATCCGTCCGAACAATTTCCAAGCTACGGAGTGTTCGTGCAAAACGTAGAAAACATCTTGAAGGACGAAGGGTTCGAGGTGGACAGGGCTGTCCTACAAAAAAAGACGTCGAAAGTAGGAAAACTTTCCGGTTACGCTGCATACTATAGTAAAGTTGTGTCAAAAGGGCTTTCCGGCAACTACGATGCAATTTACGTCCATTACGCAGCACATAACGCATTACCACTTCTTTTACTAAAGAAACTGAAACCATCCGTCAAAATTGTGACGAATGTCCACGGCAGTGACGTTGTACCGGAAGTATCTTCACAGGAAAAGTACCAACCATATGTAAAAGAGTTATTGAGTAAATCATCACTCATAATCACACCTTCCCATTACTACGAATCACTCGTTAAAGAAAAATATGGTGTCAAAACTCCAATCCGGGTATTCCCTTCAGGCGGGGTCAACAAAAATGTGTTCCGTCCGATGAAAGCGAATAAAGACCAGCTACAAAAAGAACTAAAGCTTGACCCTAACTTCCGCTATTTCGGTTTTGTCGGCAGACTTGATGTCGGCAAAGGGTGGGATCATTACGTAAACGCCATCCAAATGTATTTCGAAGAAAAGCCGGAAGAAAAGCACCGCACCAAATTTATCGTAGTTGGTTCTGGAAAAGATGAAGGACATTTTAAGGACCTTGTCGAAAAACACAACTTAGGGGACTCGATTGTCCATTACCCACTCATGAAACAGACCGATCTTGCAAAAATCTATAACGTCATCGAAGCATTCGTCTTCCCTACGACACGTAAAGGCGAGAGCTTAGGACTTGTCGGTTTGGAAGCAATGGCTTGTGGAACACCAATCATTGCGTCAGCAATTGGCGGAATATTGGATTATGTAAAAGATAACGAAAATAGTTGGCTTTTCGAACCGGGTAATCCCCAAGCCTTAAAAGATCTGCTCATCCATTTTGATTCACTTACAGAAGTTCAAAGACAAACCGTTGCAACTAAAGCTTATGAAACCTCCCTCGAATATGAAGTCGAGGCGATCAAACCAAAACTCTCAAAAATCTTCAATGAATTCTCACGAAACTAATGAAAGAGGAAATTTACCTACCATGAATCAAACAAAATTCTTAGTTTACTTCGTAGCATTCCTGATTCTTCAGCCAATTATCGATGTATTGACGGCTGCATCATTATTATTACTAAATTTGAATATTACATTTGGGACAATCATAAGATTCCTTTATATGGCCTTGTCCGGCGTATTCCTAATTTACATGGCACGGAAAAGCAAACTTTCTAAATGGTATGTGTTCTATTTAATCGGACTTGCAGCCATCATTGTCATTAATATCGCACTCAACATGAACGTGAAAGATCCGTACTATCTTTTCCAGGAATTAAAGTTCTTCAATAAGGTTGTATACTTCCATGTTGTCTTTTTGGGACTTGTCATCGTCTACAAACAATTGAAAGAACGTTCTTGGGATATCGAGAAAAACACCACAAAATACATTTGGCTTTCTGGGATTATAATCGGAGCGGTATTCATCATTGCCCAAGTGACAGGAACAAGTTTGCCGAACTATGCTTATTACAAAGAAGGATATTCAGGCTGGTTCTTTGCTGGGAATGAAATTGGAGCCATCATGGCCATTGTTTTACCGATTGTTGCTCTATACGCAATTGAACGCACTGACAATCCAAAGAAACCTTGGCAATGGATTCCGTTCGTCATGGTATCTATGGGCATGTTAGGTTTAGGTACGAAGGTCGGTTACGGTGGAATTCTCGTCGTCTTACTTTCCGTTTTAATTGGAAGTGGGATAATGATGATCTTTATGAAAATGAAAACAAGACAAGTTAAGGCGAATCTAATTGTTTCATTTGCCCTGACACTCTTACTCATGTTGGTTACACCATTTACACCTGTCTTTGGAAATATGTATGCTCACTTAGATTTGCTCGATATCAATTTAAGTTGGGGAAATAGTGAAAACATTAAAGATGAAGATGATCCCGATGGTGAGAAAGAACCCGAGATTACAAAAGAACAATTTGAAAATTTGGTATTCAGCTCACGAGAAAAATACCTTGCGAATTTCAAGGAAGACTTTAATTCAGTTCCAATCACACAAAAACTATTCGGTATGGGCTTTGCAGGGAATTATGAAGTGCCAGAAGAAGGCAAAGATATAAAAATGATCGAAATGGATTTTCATGATCTATTCTTTTCATTTGGATGGATCGGTTTCCTTTATTTGATCTTCCCATTAGCATTTTACGCGATTAAATATGTAATCCACTTTGTACGAAATATAAAAACACACTTTTCTTACATTTACATTCTATATGGGGTTGCATTCTTGCTTGGAACGGGTATAGCATTTACAGCCGGTCATGTTCTTACTGCTCCTGCAGTATCTATTTACCTTGCATCTATTTTGGCTATGTTAGTCGTTCGAGAGAACTTAATTGACACAAAATAGCAATCTATGTTATTAAATATTCAGGTAATTCTATACGAAAGTAAAAAAATAGTTGATTTTACATCCAACTGTGTATAGAATTGCTTATGAAGGTTTAAATGTCTCTTCGTGTCTACTTTTGCGTTAAATCGTTCATAGATACATAGTTTATAAGTAATATGAACCAATTCTATGAAAATAGTAGCGCAAAACTGGATAAGTTGATACAATTTAAACTGTGAATTAATTTGTTTCGGCTTAACCAACCGATCCAAAATAAGAATTCAAACAAAACAGGGAGGAATTACAAATTATGGCTTATCAACCAAAGTCGTACAAAAAGTTCGTTGCAACTGCAGCGACAGCAACTTTAGTTGCATCTGCAATCGCTCCTGTAGCTTCGGCTGCAAGCTTCTCAGATGTTAACGATCGTTACAAAGAAGCAGTAGATTATCTTGCAGAGCGTGGAATTACTGAAGGATACCCTAACGGTAAATTCGGTACAAACGATCCTATCAAACGTCAAGATGCTGCTAAAATGATTGCAACAGCATTAGGTGCTACTCCAGACGGAGACTATCCTGATAAAGGATTCACAGATGTTCCTAAGAGCCACCTTTGGGCTGTAAACTTCTTAGCTGACAAAGGAATCGTATCTGGAAAAGGTGCTGGTAAATTCGCTTCTAACGAGTTCATGACTCGTGGAGAAATGGCGAAAGTAATCGCAAACGCTTATGAGTTAGTTGGCAACCCAGACAACGAATTCCCATTCACTGATGTATCTGACACATTTAAAAAATATGTTGATGCTTTAAATGAAGCTGGAATTGCTCAAGGTTATGAAAATTCTACTCAATTCGGTACTGGTGACAATGTCTTGCGTGGACAATTCGCATTATTCGTGCACCGTGCAGAAACTAATGTTCCTGCAGAAGTCGCCGTTTCATCTGTAACAGCTACAAATGCAAAAACATTAGCAGTAAACTTCAACAAACCAGTTGATACAACTAAAGCTGCATTTACAGTGAAAAAAGGAACAGTAACAACAAATGTTGCGAAAACTACATTCTCCGATGATAAGAAAACAGCTTACTTAGAACTTTCAAGCAAATTAACTGAAGGTGACTATACAGTTACAGTTTCTGGAGTTGCTGAAAAAGATCTTACAGGTACTTACAAAGCTGAAAACGAGAAAGTTACTGACATTAACCTACTTTCCGACAAAGCAATCATTGATACAACTACATCACCTGACACTGTAGTAGTAGCTTATGAAGTATTGAACCAATATGGAGAAAATATCACTAAAACAACTTCTCTAAATGCAGTAAGCAGCTTAGGTGTTGTTTCTCAAAACCCAACAAACGGAACACTTACTATTCCATTAAACAATGCTAAAGTAGGAGACAAGTTCACTCTATCTTTAGTTCATGTTGCAACTGGTGTTTCTGAAACAGCAACTTTAACAGTTTCTAACGAAGCACAAGCTTCGGAAGTGGATATCACATCACTTTATCATGAAACTAATAAAACATTAACTGCTGACGAAAGAAATGTAACTGATTATGCATTAGTAGTTGATGTAAAAGATCAATATGGAAATAGTGTAAGTGCAGCAAAAGCGAGAGCTGATTTACTTGTTCGTGTATCTGATCCTACAGTAGTAAGTGTTGATGGATACAATGCAGGTAACGCAACTGCAAACTTTACGACTATGAAAATTGATGGTGAAGATGTTACAGTTCTTAAACTTGCTGGCGGTCTAAAAGCTGGAAAATCTACTGTAACTTTGATTTCTAAATACACTGGTAAATCAGATTCCTATGAAATTACTGTAAACGAAGGATTGAAAGTTAATACATTAACTCTTTCTCAACCTGAATTGGCAGTAGCTGGCGAAACTGTTTCCATTCCTTTTTCAGCTACAGATATGTATGGTAATGCTATTTCAAGTGTAAATGCATTAAACGGTGGAGTTACATTTAGCGTGTCTGGCACTGGAAGTTTTGCAGCAAACGGTGGGGACTTAGATTTTGAAGTGAACTCTAAAGGCCAAACTGTATTGAATTTTGATTTACCTCAAGATGCACAAGGTAATGTTACAGTAACTGCGATTACTGAAAATCAAAAAGTATCTACTTTGACATTTGATGTAAAAGCTCTTGCAAAACCAGTAGCGATTACTGGAGTTAAATCTACTGTTTACACAAGTGTATTAAATTCTGGAGACTTAACATTTAAAGCTACTGATTTGATTGCAGAGGATCAGTATGGACGTACAATGTCTGGTGCTAAGTTGAAAAACTACTTAGGCAACACTGCATCTCCAGTTAATGGCGATTACTTTGTAGCTGTTTCAGAAGCTACAAATGGTGGTGGCGCGATTAACTTAACTGGTGCTACACGTTTAGGTAGCACAGGAGATACTGCTACTGTTGTAGATTCTTCTGCTCGCGGAACAGAAGGTCTTAACTTCGCTCTTGTTCAATATAATAGTGGATCATACGCTCCAGTAGTTGGAAGTGAATTCCAGCAATCTGTTAGAGTTGTAGAACAAAGTGATATTGTTTCATACGATATGGAAGATGTTCCCGCTCTATATGATGAAGCTGCAGCAGGTACTGTTGAAGCAGCTGATTACAATTATGAAGTGGAAGTATTTGGATTGCTTTCAAACGGTTCAAAAGTATTCGTACCAAACAATTACTATTCAGTGACAACGAATCACAATGCTCTTGATTATTCTGGTACTGAATTGAATGTTACAAGTGGAGATACAATTTCTTACGGAACTGCTACAGAAGTTACTTTACGTGCAACAGTTACAATCAACAATACTGGTGATGTAATCTCTAAAGATGTTAAAGTTTCTAAAGCTAAGCCAGTTGTAGCTGAGGTAGGTTATGACGCTGTAACCAATTCTTCTAAGGTTTCTTCAACTGATAATGGTTTCTTAATTGTTGCTACAGCTGCAGATGTCAATGCTGCATCTGACCACTTTGGACTATTAGAAGTTTATGATCAATATGGAGCTGAAGCAGTAATCGCATCTAACGGAATTGTTACTTTTGCAGATACTACTCAAACAGGAGTTGCAGCTACTGTAACATTCTCAAGCATTAAAGATGCTGATGGCGATAACTCCCTATCTGTAGTATCCAATGGTACATCTTCTGCGAACCTATCTGGTCTTGAAGTAGGAGATTCCTTCACTACTACAATTACATTTGCAAATGGTCAAAAAACTACTGCAAACGTTATTGTTAAGTAATTAAGTTACCTTAATATATAGGTATAACCAAAACCTCGAATGTGACACTCTTTAAAGTGTCCGCATTCGAGGTTTTTGTGTTTAATAAGCTTTATAAAGTAAATTAATTGTTGGTAACAAAGATTTTGTGACTCTATTATAAATGTTGGGGTATTCAAACAATTTGAATAAAAAATGCACGCGGTTCTCCAAATCTCTTATACTTGAATTGTCGAGAAACAAGTAACGATGATTGGAGATGCGTGCAAGTGAATTTTATCATGAATATTCCAGGATTAGAAGATGTAACGGTAACGAAAATGGGACAGATTGAAGACCGTGTCGCGATTCATGTCGAGATGGAACGCCGATTCCATACATGCCCTTCATGTGGGGGAAAAACAAGGAAAATCCACGACTATCGGTTACAGAAGATTAGCCACTTGAAACTGTTCGATCGACTTACCTGCTTCATTTATAAAAAACGCCGTTATGTCTGTGGTCAGTGTGGAAAACGTTTTGCGGAGAAGAATACGATTGTCGAGCGTTATAAACGCTCTTCCATTGAGTGGAACCAATCCCTGGCCATCCGTTGTGTTCAGGCAAAGACTTAAGGAAGTAGCCCTACAGTATGGAACATCCGCTACTACCGTTATTCGTCGATTTGATGAACTGGCACACCAGGAGGTGTCCGCCATCAAGGAACTTCCAAGAGCGATTGCCATTGATGAATACAAAGGGGATACCAGAGAGGGCAAGTATCAATTGATCATTGCCGACGCTGAAACAAAGGAGCCTTTGGATATCCTGCCAAACAGAAGGAAGAAGACGATTGTGGACTATCTTCAAAGGTATGGCAGCCAGGTAGAAATCGTTGTCATGGATATGAGTCCTTCCTTTAAAGCCGCAGTCAGAAAGGTATTGAATAAGCCAGTTATTATAGCAGACCGCTTTCACTTCTGCCGATATATCTATTGGGCGTTAGATGGTGTCAGAAGGCGAGTCCAACTGGACTGGCATGATTATGATTGCAAGAAATGTAAGAGAATGCGCCACGTATTCTTCAAGGACAGCGAAAAACTAACGGATCAAGACAGTTGGTATCTTGAACGATATTTGAAGATGTCAGAGGAATTGCGCAAGGCATATGAATTGAAAGAGGCATACAACAAGTGGTTTAAAGGCGCGAAGACAAACGGTGAAAGCGGAATTGTAGAAATCAAAGAGGCACTTCACCGCTTTTACGCTCTTGTAAAGGAAGCAAATATCAAGGAGTTTATTCGGGCAATCCAGACATTCAGGAATTGGGAAACAGAGATCTTGAACAGCTTTTCTTTTAATTATTCCAATGGTTTTTTGGAAGGGATCAATAACAAGACGAAGGTCATGAAACGCAATGCCTACGGCTTTCGGAATTTCATTCGTGCAAGAGCACGGATCCTACTTTTACAAAAGTATAAGAAGATTGAAGTTCACGTCGGGTAGGGTGAGAAAAAATCACCTCACCCCAACATTTGACGTAGAACCGATTTTGTTTATGAAAAATTGTTATTTGGTTAAATGTGGATTAGTAAAGAAGTTGAAGAAACCAATATCCCTTCAAAGTCTCAGTAAATTTTATAATTAAATTTAGTATATTTTAAATTTGGAAGATATTTCACTGGAAATCATTTATAATAAATTGTATTAAAAAAGAAAGGAAGGATGGAAGGCGAATGAAAATTAATTATAAGTTAGTTCTTTTTTTTATGTCATTAATTTTAATTATCGGTATCTTTACTTCAATAACCTTAAGCAATAACCAGGATCACAAGTTTATTGAACTACAGATGAGATATAATGAAGGATTGGAATACTTCAACAACAAAGAATATGAAAATGCTTATAATTCTTTAAACCAAATAGTTGATGAATTCCCTGATTCAGAACCAGTAAATTATCTATATGCTATTTCTGCTGTTAACACTTTTCATTTTAAAGAGTCTTTGATTTATATGGAAAGAGCACTTGATATTAATCCTTATAATGTAGAAAATCCAGTATTTATGATTCAATATGCTGAAATCTTGATAAATGCCGATAAAATAGAAGAAGCTAAATTAGTTATTGAGCACAGCAAGAATTTAGAGCAACCAACTAATTTTCCGAACTTCCAGGAACGACTAAAAGAATTAGAAGAAATAGTAAAGAAAGGAACTTTGATATAATGGTTTCAAAATACTATTTAAGTAATCACTCCTTATCTGATGAAGAGGAGGACATTCATTCTCGTAAAAATATTGATAATTGGATTTTCAGACTTTTATTGCTGATAATTGGCTTTTTACCATTAATAATAGGGGCGCATGCAACAGAAGTAATTAGCCCTAAACTAACAACTATTAATCTTGTTACTTCTGGAATGAAGGGTGACACTTTTACCTTCTATAAAATGTTATTTTTAATTGCTGTAACAACGATAATTGTTATTCTATTTCTTTCAAAGATTTTTTTTATGAATGGAACTATTAAAGCAACAAAAATGAATTATTTTCTTATAACTATTTTGTTATTCATAATCGTCTCGACTTTATTTTCTCCTTCTAAGACAATTGCGTTATGGGGGCAATTTAATCGTTCAGATGGTGGAATCTCATACATATGTTATCTAGTATTATTTTTTGTTGCTATGAACTTAGAGTTTCCAAAAAAAGCTTTAAATTACATAATGTATTCTCTCTATCCACTGATTTTAATAAATTTTATCTTAATTACTATGAACTTTTATGGAAAAGATGCATTACAATATAACATTGTAGAAAAATTAATGACAATTTTTTTGCCATCCGAGGCTTCTCTTAATGAGGGTTCAACTCTTATGGGAACACTGAATCAATGGAACTATATGAGTGGTATGTTTGCTATTATGACAGTAATGTTTCTTACGTGGTCTCTTTTTGATAAGAACTTAGTGAGAAGTATTATTAATATGATTATTTCAGTTTTTTCTCTGTCTATAATGCTTATGTCATTGTCAACAAGTGGATTTTTGACAGTATTACAGATTTCTTTAATAATTATTTATATTGTCATAAGATCAGATAATAGAAAAAAATCGCTTGTACTTTTACTTTCATTTTTCATTTTAAGTTTACCTATATTTCATGTACTTGCTAAAGAGAATCCAAGAGTCTGGAACGAGTCAATTGGGTTTATCATCAAAGATAATCCATACATCCATGAACAAGCTAGTACAAAAACAAGCTATTACAAAATAGATTTAACTAACAAAGCATTTGCTGCCGAAAATTCTTTTGAACTTCCAAAATTACCGGCGTCTGGGTTAGCACCTGGTTCAGGTCGATTATATATATGGGAAAAGACATTTAATTTAATTCAAGAAAGGCCACTCTTGGGTTATGGTCTTGATACCCTAATGTATCATTTTCCACATTACAATATAGATGCACGTGCTGGAATGAGAACGGAACATACTATCGTCGATAAACCGCACAATATGTATATTGGTGTATTGTACGGTACTGGCATTGTTGGATTAATTGGTTTTATGGGGTTAATAGTTATTACAGCTTTTTCAGCTCTTAAAGGATTATTTAAAACCCGGAATCACACAATATCAGTTTTGAGTATTGGTTGGTTGGCATTCTTAATTCAGGCGATGTTTAATGATTCACTACCAGGCACGTCAGCTCCAATGTGGACTCTTGCTGGAATCATGATGGCTATTATACTCACACAAAAAGAACAACTTAAGGAGTCTACTGATGGAAGAAACAATTGAGTTAAGAGAAATAATTGAAATCGTTTTTAGAGGTAAATGGATTATTGCGTTAATTACTGCTGTAGCAATTGGATTAGCTGGAATTGTTAGTTGGTTTGTTTTGCCTGAACAATATGACTCAAATTCGACCATCCAAATTGTCACCAATCCACAAGATGCTGGTCTATTAGCAGGTTATGTGAATGCGGAATTTTCGACGAGTATCTTTTCAGAACGTATTCAGAGCAAAAGATTTTTAGAAAATATACTAATAGAGAATAATTATTCACCTAAGGATTTTAATATTGAGAATTTAATAGTAAATATTGAGAAAGAAACAAATTTAATTGATGTTAGTTATCAAAACGGTAATCCTGAACTTGCACAAAAACATTTAGAGTTGTTTATTAATGAAACTAAGAAGAAAATGAATTCTTCGGTAATCAGTTCAATGAAAAGTTTAGAAAAGACTTATACTTCTGAAACAGAAATCCTTTCTACAGAAATTGAGGGTTTAATTGAAGAGTACAATACATTGATTAAGAAAAATTCTTTGCCTGAAGTGTTAATCATGCAATCACTATTAAACAATCAAGTATTGATGACGGTAAGTGATGAACAAATCAATGCTTTAGTAAATGTGAATGGATCATTACATAATCAGTTAATGCAAATGCAGTCACAAATTCTGTCAAAAGCTACTGAATATCGAAATGTACTTGATCGCTATCAGGCTGTTAAGAGTGGAATAAATAGCTTTTCTCCTGAACCTTATATTAGAGTCATAAGTGAGCCTTCATTGGCGAAGAGTCCAATTTCACCTAATAAGATATTGAATATAGCCATAGCAGCGATTTTAGGGGTAATGATTGGGATTGGTATAGTATTCTTTAGAGAATATTGGAAAAATACAGCACCAGATAAATAATATTTAAAGAAGTAGGAGATCCTGCTTCTTTTTTTGTGAAGAAAATGCTTAATTCTGTAAAATTAAGGTATAGGAAACTGGATATACTTTTCCTTCCGACAAGAAATGACAAAATACTTCCACAAAATATGATGAGTGCGATTTAGTAAGCAAATAGGGGGAGAGTAAGTTGGAGGAAACAATCAGTCTACAGGAATTATTACAAGTAATCCGTAAGAGGATCATCCTTATAATCACTTTAGTAGTAGTGGCTATTTGTATCAGTGGAGTGGCGAGCTATTTTTTTATTACCCAGTTTATCAAGCTTCAACACAATTCTCCAAGAAAAAACGGAACAGCGGATATATAATGTCGAAGATATTCAAACTAATCTTCAATTAATCAATACGTATAATGTTATAATAAAAAGTCCTGCAATCCTTGAGTTGGTTAGGGAGGAACTTACGTTAAATGAACTATCAGATGGCTTAAACTCCAAAATTGCAGGGAGATTCTCAAGTAGTCACGATTACTGTTTCTGACCCTGCTCCATTCATCGCAAGAGATATTGCGAATACAACAGCAAATGTTTTTAAGAGAGAAATAGTTGAAATCATGAGTATGAACAATGTGAAAATATTAGCAGAAGCAACAGCATATGAATTTCAATCCCCTCAGCACTGAACATTGCTATTGTTGGAATAATCTGCCTATTTTAGGGATAGGTTTAGCGTTTCCTTTTGAATACTTTGATAGTAGCAAGATTAAGACAGAACAAGATATTGAAAAAATATTGGAACTCTCTGTTATAGGTACTATTTCAGAAATGGACATGAAAGTGGAGAATAAATTAATGAAGAAGCAGAAGAAACAAAAAGGAAAAAGGGGTATGGAGTGGCAAGAAGAAAAAGTCCAGTTTTAGAAAGGCAGTTAATTACTTTAACTAGTCCTCGTTCTCCCATTTCTGAACAATATCGAACTTTGCGAACCAATATCGGCTTTACATCAATTGACCAAGAGTATCAAACAATCATGGTCACTTCTACTGGACCGGGCGAAGGGAAATCAACAACGATTGCGAATTTAGCCATTGTATTCGCTCAGCAGGGATGTAAGGTGCTGTTGGTGGATACAGACTAAGGAAGCCTACGGTGCATTATACTTTAAAGTACCGAACATTAAGGGATTAACAAATATATTAACACGGAAAGTGAACATTTCTGAAGCTGTACAGGAATCATTAGTTGAGAATCTTTTCATTTTAACATGTGGTCCTATTCCTCCTAATCCAGCTAAGTTATTAGGCTCAGAGTCAATGCGTCAGTTTATTGAACAAGTTAAAGGTGACTTCGATCAAATACTTTTTGATACACCTCCTATACTTGCAGTGACAGATGCCCAACTGATGGCCAACCAGTGCGATGGAACTATATTGATACTAAGTAGTGGAAATACAGATATTGATGCGGCAAAAAGGGCAAAGGAATTATTAATTGCTGCCAAAGGGAAATTATTAGGGGCAGTGTTGAATAAAAAGAAGTCAAAAGACTCTCACTATTATTACTACTACGGACATTCGAATTAGAAATACGACAAAATATTCCAAAAACACCCTATCGCACCCATATTTAATCTGCTAATATGGGAATCGTAACCAAAATATAGGATGATTATACCTATTATTATGAATCGGGGGATGGTAGAATGATAGATGTGCATTCTCATATTACTTTTGGCTTAGACGATGGGGCAAAAAACTTAAATGAAAGTATTGAAATGGCAAAGTTAGCTGTAAAAGAGGGCATTAAAACAATTATTGCTACACCTCATCATGGACACCCTTTGTATTCAACAGGAAAAGAAGACGTTGTACAGACAGTTGAGATTTTAAGAGAGCAATTACAGCTAAGGAAAATCCCATTGGACATTCTTATTGGTCAAGAAATAAGATTATTTGAAGAAATCGATCATGCACTCTTGTCGAAAAATGTATTGAGTTTAAATGACACGGAATATGTTTTAGTTGAATTGCCTTCTTCACATATTCCTAAATATGTTGAAAGGTTATTCTATGATTTATTAGTCCAAGGCAACATTCCCATCATCGCACATCCCGAACGAAATGCTGAAATCGTGGAGAATCCTGACAAACTTTATCGGTTAGTTAAGAATGGAGCATTGTCCCAAGTAACAACTGCAGCAGTTGCGGGTAAGCTTGGTAAGAAAATACAAAAGCTAAGCTTACAGTTGATTGAATATGATTTAAGTCACTTAATAGCTTCAGATGCTCATAATACTACTAACAGGTCTTTTTTCTGGCAAGAGGCATTAAAGGTAATCGAAAAAAAGTTAGGATCAGACAAGTTAGCTTTGTTAGAAACAAATTCTGTTGATTTAATTTCAAATTCACCCCTTACAAAAAATCAGCCGACAAGAATCCCGGATCGAAGGTTTATGGGAATATTTTAATTGAATAGGTGGGGGCGTTAGAACAATGACGTTAAGAAAACGAACATCACTTTTATTTTTATTGGATTCATTCATTGTACTTTTTTCAATTTATATCGGGTACTTCTTTTTACATCCATACGTTCACATCTGGAAGAATGAGGTCCTTCTAATTAGCGCGATAACTATTTTTGTTGCCCATCATACTTTTGCTTTTTTGTTCGGCTTATATAGAAAGCTATGGACATATGCCTCCATAGGCGAACTAAAATCAATCGTGAAGGCTGTCACCTTCACGATTGTAGTTGTTTCCCTTGTTCAATACGCGATTGGTAAGGATATTTATATTCGTGCCTTAGCTTTAACTTGGATGTTACATATCATAATGATTGGTGGATCAAGGCTGTCCTGGAGATATTTTAGGTCTTACATAATTAAGAAAAGTGAATCAGAGGCAATTAGAACAATGATTGTAGGGGCTGGGGCAGCAGGCTCAATGGTAGCCAGACAATTATTACAAAATCCCGAAACCGGTATGAAACCTGTACTTTTTGTAGACGACGATCGGACGAAGAGTGGTCTTGAAATATATGGCATAAAAGTAGTTGGTGGTACAAAGCGGATTCCCGATTTTGTTAAGGACAATCAAATCGAAAAGGTCATTATTGCGATACCATCCCTTAACAAAAGGGAGATGGCCGAAATATCTCGGCTCTGCATTCATACAGGCGTAAAAACCCAAACTATTCCCCGAATCGAGGATTTAATGACGGGAAAAATCACTGTGAATGATATCCGAGATGTCCGGATTGAAGATTTATTAGGCCGTGAAGAAGTGGAGCTGGACTTGCGGGCAATCCGTGACAAAATCCAAGAAAAAACAATATTGGTAACTGGAGCTGGTGGCTCAATTGGGTCTGAAATCTGTCGCCAAATATCCGGGTTCAATCCGAGGAAAATATTACTGTTGGGCCACGGTGAAAACTCCATTTATCAAATAGACCGTGAATTAAGTCAAAAGGTTTCAGAAGAGATTGAAATTATTCCGATTATAGCTGATGTTCAGGATCGGTCTCGGATTTTTGATATTGTTTCAAATTACAAACCAGATGTAATTTATCATGCGGCTGCCCATAAACATGTTCCATTAATGGAACTAAATCCCTTCGAGTCTGTAAAAAATAACATTTTTGGAACAAAAAATGTAGCAGAAGCAGCTGACACATTTGGGGTCGGACATTTTGTATTAGTATCATCTGACAAAGCGGTTAACCCGCCAAATGTAATGGGAGCGACTAAGCGGTTTGCTGAAATGATCATTCAGAACTTGGCACAGGAAAGCCAAACGAAGTTTGCAGCAGTCCGGTTTGGAAATGTATTAGGATCTCGTGGGAGTGTTGTTCCATTATTCAAGGAACAAATTAGAAAAGGCGGACCAGTAACAGTCACTGATTCAAGAATGACACGTTATTTCATGACCATTCCGGAAGCATCTCGATTAGTTATCCAAGCTGGTACTTTTGCTTCCAAAGGTGAAATATTCGTCCTTGATATGGGCGAACCGGTTAAGATTGTTGATCTTGCTAAAAACCTAATTAAACTCACCGGTTATGGTGAAGAGGAAATCGAAATAAAATATTCAGGTATTCGACCAGGAGAAAAGCTTTTTGAAGAATTATTAAATGAAGACGAACTTCAAACGAAATTAATCTTTCCTAAAATTCATATTGGAAGAGCCACTCCGATTGGAAAAGTTGAAATGGAATATGTACTTTCAAAACTTATGGATATGAGTGGAGATGAACTAAAAGAGATTTTGGTTGCAATCGCCAACCGAAAGAATGTGAAATCAATTATGGCACAAGAGGTTGTCAGTTAGTGAGGGATAAAACATGAAGATAGTAAGGAAAAGCCATTATACCTGTAGCGGGTTTAGGACACGCGTCCTTCTTGCCACAAAGGCGATACCAAAGGAAATGCTTCAATTGTGGATAAGCCGACTATCCAATACATCGTGGAAGAAGCCATTGCTTCAGGAATTGAAGACATCATTATTGTAACTGGCAAGAAAAATTGGGCAATAGAAGATCAATTTGTTAACTTATTTGAGTTGGGAGATACACTACTTCTAAAAGAGAAGTTTGATCTGTTATAAAAAGTATTATTAACGAACAAAAAAACTATAACATTTAAATCGAAAAGGTAACGTCATCTAACCTCTTCCATCGATGGCACTCGGTCATATGGTGGGTCCAGGAACCTTAAACATTGTTTGTTGTCGGTCGTATGGCGTGAGGTGGGGCTAGATGCCCCACCTTTTTTATGATTTTTTTAAGGTCCTATTAACATTGGAATAATGGGGTTATTTTAGTACACTGACTGGGGAGATTGAGTTCAGTTGGGGGAAATGAGTATTTTAGTTGATTGAACGATAGATAATGGATAAGAGTTAGACGCGCTTTTAGTGAGGAATATAAATTAATATATAATTGGTAGAAACTCTGTGACATTGAAATGAATATCAATTTTATTTGGTTGTTAGATTTAATATCTTTTACAAGGTGGGTATCAGATTTTGATAACAATTATAGTAGTATAGAAGTTGGTTGTATAAAGTTTTGAAATTTCCAAGTCCTAATCTACTAAAGAACAACTTTTAAGGAGTGTAGCTGGATGTACATGAAGATTAAAAGATTGATAGATATCATTTTTTCACTAATTGGACTTATAGTATTATCACCGATTTTTTTAATTTTAATTATTGCGATTAAGCTTGAGTCAGAAGGCCCAGTATTGTTTAAGCAAAAGCGTGTTGGTATCAATAAAACCCACTTTAATATCTTGAAATTCCGCACTATGAGAATAGATACACCTAAGGACACTCCAACTCATCTATTGGGGAATCCAGAACAGTATATTACAAAAATGGGGAAGTTTTTCAGAAAGACTTCACTTGATGAACTACCGCAAATCTGGAATATCTTCGTTGGACAGATGAGCATTATTGGTCCGAGACCAGCGCTTTGGAATCAAGATGATCTGATTACTGAACGGGATAGGTATGGTGCTAATGATGTGCCACCTGGTTTAACTGGTTGGGCACAGATTAATGGTAGAGATGAGCTTCCTATTGAAATTAAGGCTAAGTTGGATGGGGAGTATGTTGAGAAGATTAGCCTTTGGATGGATATTAAGTGTTTCTTTGTGACCATTGTTAGTGTTTTGAGAAGTGATGGTATTGTTGAAGGTGGGACTGGATCTAAAAAGGAAGTTGCGAGTACTAAGGAGAGCGTTACTAAGTGAAAAGAATACTGATAACCGGGAAAAACAGCTATATAGGTACAAGTTTGGAGAAATGGCTTGGAAATTACCCCGATAAATATACAACTGATTGCGTTAGTTTACGAGGAGATTTATGGAAGGGAATAGATTTTTCGGTGTATGATGTTGTGTTTCATGCGGCTGGAATAGCGCATATTAAGGAAACAAAGGAAAACGCAAATCTTTATTACAAAGTGAATCGTGACTTGGCCTATGAGGTTGCTCAAAAGGCAAAAAAAGAAGGAGTTAAGCATTTCATATTTTTAAGTTCTATGAGTGTTTATGGAATCGAAAGTGGTATTATAGACAAAGACTCACCCCTCGAACCAAAAAGTAACTATGGTAAGTCTAAGCTTCAGGCAGAGGAACTGATAACAGGTATACAGGGCGATCCTTTTAAAGTTGCAATTTTACGTCCACCTATGATTTATGGAAAGGGTTGTAAAGGTAATTATAATAGACTGGCGAATTTAGCAATCAAAATACCAATATTCCCTGATGTAGATAATAAACGAAGTATGATTTATATAGACAATTTATCAGAGTTTGTAAGATTAATTATAGATGATTCTAAAAGTGGATTATTCTACCCACAAAACAAAGAATATGTATGTACATCAAAAATGGTGGAAATGATCGGCGAATTACATGGAACGAATATAAGAATGACAAAACTATTTAATGTTTTCTTGAAATTGTTTCCGATAAATACAGTAAAGAAGGTATTTGGCGATTTGGTTTATGATAAGAAAATGAATGATTACAAAAATAGATATATAGTTTGTGATTTTGAGACTTCTATAAGGTTAACGGAGAAATGTAAATGAAAAAAGTATTGTTTGTAGCTACTGTAGTAAAAGCCCATATTATGGTATTTCATCTTCCCTTTTTAAATTGGTTTAAGGAGAACGGGTATGAGACTTATGTTTGTGCAAAAAACGATTATGAAAATAAGGAAGACTGTGTCATACCCTATTGCGATTATTATTACGACCTTCCATTTGAACGTTCTCCTATAAAACTAAATAATTTTAAAACATATAATCAACTAAAAGAAATTATCGAATCTAATGAGTTTGATATAATTCACTGCCATACCCCTATGGGGGGAGCCCTTACCCGAATTGCAGCACGAAATGCAAGAAAAAAAAATACAAATGTTATCTATACAGCTCATGGATTCCATTTTTATAAGGGTGCTCCTATTGCAAATTGGTTATTATATTATCCAATTGAAAGATACTTAGCAAGATATACAGATGAACTTATTACAATTAATAAAGAAGATTTCAGAAGAGCTAAAAGATTTAAAGCTATGCATATAGAGTATATCCCCGGAGTTGGATTAGATTTAAACAAGGTTAATAGTTTTAAGGTTGATAAAAAGTTAAAATGTAAGGAATTAGGATTGCCAAATAATGTATTTTTCCTGTTATCAGTTGGAGAACTTAATAAGAACAAAAATCATGAAGTCATTATTACAGCATTAGCTAAACTTAAGAATAGCCAAATTCACTATATTATATGTGGACAAGGGGTATTGGAACAAAAATTAAGAAATTTAAGTATAGAGTTAGGAATAGAAAGACAGGTTCATTTATTAGGTTTTAGAAAAGACATTTCTGATATATATAAGATTTCAGACCTATTTGTATTTCCTTCGTTTAGAGAAGGACTTTCAGTGTCTCTAATGGAGGCTATGGCAAATGGTTTGCCAGTAGTGTGTTCTAATATAAGAGGTAATTCAGACTTAATTGAAGGAGGAAAAGGCGGGTATTTAGTTAAACCTAATGATGTAAAAGGGTTTGTTAAGTATATTGGGAAGTTAAAATCAGATAAAGAATTAAGAAGTATGTTTGGTGAGAATAATCTTCAGCAAATAAAAAACTATACTATTGAGAATGTGATATCTGATATGGAAATTATTTATAATAAGTTAATGAATAGTAAGGCGGATGAGCGTGAAAATATTGCATATAATAAATAATTTAGGCTCAGGAGGGGCTGAAAAGCTCCTTAAAGAATTAACGCCACTAATGAATCAAGTGGGAGATTTAGAAGTAGATATTCTACTGTTAACAGATAAAAACAATGTATTCTATGACTCTTTGATTACACAAGGTGTGAAAGTTAATATTGTCAAATATAAAAACATATATGATCCTCGTAATATTTTTGAGGTGAAAAAATATATATTTAGAGGTAATTATAATATAGTCCACTCCCATACTTTCCCTGCCCAATATTGGGTAGCTTTAACAAGACCATTAATTAAAAAAAAGAATATAAAATTCATCACTACAGAGCATAGTACTCATAACAAAAGGCGTGAAAAATCCTATTTTAGACCAATTGAGAAGTTTATTTACTCTAACTATGATGCAATTATCTCAATTTCTGAAAAAACAAAAGAAAACCTTATAAATTGGATCGATCCTAAACGAAAAAAAGTAGATAAACATGTTGTTATAGAAAATGGAGTAGACGTAGAAAAAATAAAACAAGCTTCTCCTTACAGCAAAACGGATTTAGTCGAGAGTATTGATGATAATACAAAGCTTGTTTGCATGGTTGGTAGATTTTCGGAGGCAAAGGATCAACCAACTTTAATAAAAGCTATTAGTACATTACCAGACGATGTTCATTTATTACTTGTGGGAGAAGGACCTTTGTTGGATCAAAATAAAGAATTTGCTAATCAGTTAGGTATAACAGATAGAGTACATTTCTTAGGATTTAGGAAAGATATTCCTGAGATACTAAAAACTGTTGATATTGTTGTTTTATCCTCGCACTGGGAAGGGTTTGGTTTAACTGCAGTAGAAGGTATGGCAGCAAGAAAGCCTGTTGTGACAAGTAACATACCAGGATTAGCTGATGTTGTAAAGGAAGCTGGAAGGTTATTCGAAAACGAAGATGAACTAAAAGATATAATTAATATTTTGTTGGAAAATCATGTTCTTTATGAAAAAATAGCTAAAATATGTATTAATAAAGCTGAAACATATGATATTAGGAAACAGCTGAGGATGTTATTAAAAATTTATTGACAGCATACTAAAGAGAATCGGGGAAAGGTATGTACTACTTTTTATTAGGATTAATAATATATGCTTTTCTATTATCAATAATTACTAAGTCTAGAATTTTAAGTGAACTATTAGGAGTGCTTTTATTATCTTTTTTAACATTGATGATAGGTTTTAGGTATGGAGTTGGAATTGACTATTTTAATTATGAAGCAGACTTTAATATGCGTTATAATTCATTTTCATATGAACCAATTTACTCCTTATTGATGTATTTTATTAAAACTCAATTTGATAAATTTCACTATTTAACTTTTGTAATGGTATTTCTCACTAATATTTTCATTTATCTAGGGTTGAAAAAGAAAAATATCAAAGGAATTTATTTGGTGTTAGCTATATTTATATATTCTTCAAATACAGCTTTAATTTTTATGAATCTAATGAGACAAGGTGTTGCGGTAGCAATATTTTTTTATGCCAGTAACTATATAAAAGAGAGAAAGTTGATAAAATTTATTATTTTCATGTTATTAGGAGCTGGATTTCACTACTCAATTTTATTACTATTACCTCTTTACTTCATAAAAGACATAAAGATCTCTATAAATAAGTATTTAGTAATGGTCGTACTTGCTTACATATTCGTATATAGTGGGATAGCACATATAGTATTTAATTTTGTTGCTTATAGGATACCAATTTATTCACACTATTACAGTCTTAGAGGTTTATTCAACGAAGATGTAAATATATTGTCACTAGGAGTTTTATTAAATATAATTTTTATTTCATTGTTAATGTATTTTACGAAAAAAGAAAAAAAATACCAAATAGACGTCAATTATTACTTGATTGGAACACTAATTAATATACTAGCTATTTCAAGTTTTATGTTTGACAGGATAGGAATATATCTTTTCATATTTGGTATAGCAGCGATACCAAAAATGATTGAGCATATACCGAATAAAGGAAAAAGGATGTTCTTTTTTATTTTAGCAGTAATAGTTGCATTTACTTTTTTTGCGCAGTCTTTATTTTTAAATTCAGAGACTTTTAGGTTAGAGTATAAATCTATTTTTTTAGAAGTATAAAAGGGGGTAGATTAAAATGGATATAAGTATAATTGTACCCGTATATAATGTTGAAAAATATTTAAAAGAGTGTATAGACTCTTTACTAAACCAAGATTTAAAAGGTAAATATGAAATTGTATGTGTTAACGATGGATCAACCGATAATAGCCTGGAAATTTTAAAATCATACGAAAATATAAATGATAAAATTGTTCTTGTAGACCAAAACAATAAAGGTTTAGGTGGGGCGAGAAATAGTGGGCTTAAACATGCTAAGGGTAAATATGTAATGTTTATAGATAGCGATGACTATTTTAAGCATAACTATGTACTATCTTTACTTCACAATGAGATTGTTAAGGATGATTTAGATTTTGTAATTGCAGACTTTGAATATGATTATGAAGATAAAAGTAAAAACTTTTGTATAGAAAGAACAGAGAAAATTAAAAATAAAATTATGACCGGCCAAGAAATGTATGATATAGGTGTGAAAACTAAGTCAATTATGTCAATTGTATGGAACAAATTATATAAAAAAGAATTTTTAGTTAAAACTAACCTGAATTTTATTGAAGGAATAATTTATGAAGATATGGAGTTTACGCCAAGGGCGTATTACCTTGCTACTAGGGTGAAATATATAGATGAAGTAATCATTATGTATAGACAAAGAGAAGGATCTATAATGAGTGATTTAAATATAAATAAACTAGATAATTACTTAGTGGTTGCAGAGAGTTTAAATCATTTTAATCAAGATTATAATTCTAAGGTATTACTAAATTCTGAATTATATTTGTATGTAACTGTAATAAGAAAACTAAAGTATCTAAATGACAAAACCGAGGTTAGAAATATAAAAAAGAAACTAAGCGAGCGAAGGCTATTCTCAAAGTTTATTAAATCGAATAGATTGAAATACAAAATATTCGGATTATTATATTATATTTTTTATACGAAACAAATCGGGAGCATATAGAAATGTTAAAAAAAGTAGTTAAAAAATATTATAAATTGTACTATTTGATATTAGTGCTAAAGCTACTTTTCCATAAAATAAATATTATTTTTCTTTATCGATTTAAAAAAGAAGTTAAAAATAGAGCGAAGATTGAAATATTTAGTTTTAAGGAACTAAGTAGCGATTTACGATTGTACTCAAATTTTTTTTACAAGGAAAATTCATTGTATGGAAATGATAAAGCCGTGGATAATGCACTTAAAGGTAAGTTAAAACATAGTGATTACATTGAACATGGATATTACTTTGGGAACCATGTTCAAATTGGTACATATAATATTGATTCAAATATTATTACCTATAGCTATCAAAGGGTAAAGCATTTAGAAAATAAATTTAAAGAAAGTAATGCTAACAAAGAAAATAGAAAAGTTGTGACTATAGGTCCCTATATAAACTATTCAGTAGGACTCATGAAAATAAAAAACAAAGAAGAGATAAAAGAAAAATATGGTAAAATTCTCTTAGTGTTTCCAAGTCACTCTATTGAAGGGGTTAGTTATAAATATAATACAGAAGATTTTATAAAAGAAATCGAGAAAATTTCATTAGACTTTGACAATGTTTTTGTATGCATGTATTGGAAGGATATTCAAGATCAAAGATATTTAGAATATGAGAAAAAAGATTTTAAGGTCGTTACAGCAGGTCATAGAAATGATCCGAATTTTTTAGGAAGACTAAAGGATATTATTGATTTGTCAGATATGACAATTTCAAATACAGTAGGAACACATATAGGATATTGTGTAGCTCGTAATAAACCACATTATTTATTTAATCAATTTCAGAAGCTTGAAGGAGAACGAGTAGAAGAGGAATTCAAAGAAAGGAAAAATCAAAATTATGTAAAGATACGAGATGAAGAAATTGAGGAAGTTATAGATGCATTTTCCAATTTAAGCTATATTATTACTGAAAAACAAAGACTGGTAGTAGAAAAATATTGGGGAAAAAATGAAGTGAAATATCACATTATAACAAAAGAGGAGAATAATAATGTTTAATATAAACAACAAAACTATTTTAGTGACAGGTGGAACTGGTTCTTTCGGTAAAAAATTTATTTCTAAGGTATTGGAACATCACGTAAAAAAGGTAATTGTTTTTAGTCGTGACGAATTAAAACAATATGAAATGGCTCAAGAGTTTACGGATCCTCGTATTCGTTTCTTTATAGGTGATGTCCGTGATAAAGATCGTTTATATAGAGCATTTGACGGAGTAGATATTGTAATTCATGCAGCTGCTCTAAAGCATGTTGGTGCTTGCGAGTATAATCCTTTTGAAGCAGTTAAGACAAATATCCATGGTGCACAAAATATAATTGAAGCTGCTATTGATCGTGGTGTTAAACGAGTAATAGCATTAAGTACAGACAAAGCAGCTAGTCCAGTCAACTTATACGGAGCAACTAAATTAGCATCAGATAAATTATTTGTTGCTGGTAATTCATATGCAGGAAATAAAGAAACCAGATTTTCAGTTGTTCGTTATGGTAATGTAGTAGGAAGTCGAGGTAGTGTTGTACCATTCTTTAAGAAACTTAAGGAAAATGGTGCAACTGAACTTCCAATTACTGATGAAAGAATGACTCGTTTTTGGATTACCTTAGACCAAGGTGTTCAATTCGTAATTGACAATCTTCAAAGAATGAAGGGCGGGGAAATCTTCATTCCGAAAATTCCAAGCATGAAAGTCACCAATTTGGCCCAAGCAATTGCTCCTGAATGTGACATTAAGATAGTTGGAATTCGTCCAGGAGAAAAATTACATGAAGCAATGATTACAGAAGATGATGCTCGTCATACTTTAGAATATGATACGTATTATGTCATTCAACCGGAATTTCCTTGGTGGAGAGAAGAATATTCAAGCGGTGGTAAGACATTACCAGAAGGTTTTACCTACGTAAGTAATATAAATGACCATTGGTTAACTGTCGATGACCTAAGAGAATTAGTAAAAGAGTAGATGATATTTCTTCTCTTATTAAAAAAAATGAAAGGAATTTGACTGTGATTAATAAACCAATTAGAGACAATTATCTGCCTTATGGACGACAATGGATTGATGAAGATGATATTCAAGCGGTAGTTAATATACTAAAAAGTGATTACTTAACAACAGGTCCTGCAGTTGGAGAGTTTGAGATAGCAATTGCAAATTATGTCGGAGCAAAGTATGCTGTTGCATTTTCTAATGGAACAGCTGCCCTTCATGGGGCATGTTTTGCTGCCGATATAGGAAAAGGTGATGAAGTTATTACTACCCCACTGACCTTTGCTGCAAGTGCAAATTGCGTTCTTTATCAGGGGGGGAAGCCCGTTTTTGCCGATGTAGATCCAGAAACGTATAATATTGACCCACTAAAAGTTGAAAGCTTAATTACTAATAATACAAAGGCTATTATTCCTGTACATTTCACTGGTCAGCCAGTTGCCTTAGATGAAATACATCAAATTGCTAAAAAGAATAATTTAATTGTCATTGAAGATGCTGCCCATGCTTTAGGTGCTACCTATAAAGGACATATGATAGGTTCCCTGAGTGATATGACTATGTTTAGTTTCCATCCTGTTAAACATATTACATCAGGTGAGGGTGGCATTATTACAACTAATAATGAAGAATATTATCTAAAATTATTACAATTTCGATCCCACGGGATTACAAGAGCGCCTGATAAATTGATTGAAAATCATGGCCCTTGGTATTATGAAATGCAGTTTTTAGGATTTAATTATCGTATGACGGATATTCAAGCTGCATTAGGCGATAGTCAATTAAAGAAAATTGATAAGTTTATTGATTTAAGAAAAAAATATGTATCTATGTACGATGATGCATTTAAAGAGATTGATGAAATTCAAACTCCTTATCAAGATCCAAATGTCTCATCGAGTTGGCATTTGTATATTATTCGCCTTGATTTAGAGAAGTTATCAGGAAACAGAAAAGATATTTTTGAAGGGTTACTTCAGGAGAATATTGGTGTTAATGTACACTATATTCCTGTTCATCTCCTACCATACTATGCACAATTGGGTTATCAACGTGGTATTTGTCCTAATGCGGAAAAGTTGTATGAGGAAATCATTACATTGCCACTTTTCCCTGCTATGACAGAAGATGATGTTAATGATGTAATATCAGCCGTAAATAAAGTATTAAATTTTTATCGAAAGTAGGGTAATTATATGAAAATTGCGGCTATTATCCAAGCAAGAATGGGTTCAACAAGGCTTTCAGGAAAAGTCATGAAAGAATTAAAGGGAAAAACAGTATTATCTCATGTGATTGAACGAGTAAGACAATCGAAATTAATCGAAGATATTATAATTGCAACAACAATTCATGAGAGAGACAATATTATTGAAATGGAAGCAATTAATTGCGGTAGTAAGGTCTATCGGGGCAGTGAAGATGATGTCCTTAGCCGTTATTATTTTGCTGCAAAAGAGAACAATGTTGATACTATCATTAGGATTACATCAGACTGTCCACTAATTGATCCAAATGTTATTGATAAAATAATTAAATACTATCTAAATGGTAGCTATGATCTTGTAACAAATGCTGGATCAGATCTTACGCAAAGAACATATCCAAGAGGATTAGATACTGAAATTTTTTCTTTTGAAATGCTTGAGAATGCATTTTTAAATGGAAAAGAAAATTATCACCGAGAACATGTCACCCCTTTCATATATGAGTATAGTAATAAGATACTCTATTTCAAAAATGATATGGATTATTCTAAATACCGCTGGACGTTAGATACTGAAGACGATTTCGAGCTTATCAGTGAAATATATAACAGACTTTATAAAGGAATTCATAATTTTTATCTACCAGATATCATTGAGCTCTTTAAGGAAGAACCAACCCTTTTTACAATTAATGCACATATTGAACAAAAGAAAATTAAGTAAAAAAGGATTGATATTATGAGGGCATTGATATTCACAGAAGGTGGAAGTCAAATTGGACTAGGACATATCTCAAGGTGTTGTTCTTTATATGATGAATTAGAAGGTAGAGGAATTGAAGCTGAATTCATCATTAATGGTGACAAAGAGAAATTTGAGATTATAGAAAAGAAAAAAAACATGGTTGTGAATTGGCTTTCGAAAGACTTTTTGACAAACTACATAAAACACAACGACTTTTGTATTGTGGACTCTTACTTAGCCCGAGAAGAAATATATCAAGTAATTTCAAGTTTAGCAAAAAAGGCATTGTTTATAGATGATATTGGAAGGATTAAATATCCCAAAGGAATAGTTGTGAATCCATCCCTTGGTACCAAATCAATTAAGTATTCTAACGTTGATACTAATTGCTATTTACTTGGGGCGAAATATATAATTTTGAGAAGCCCCTTCGTTCAAGTTGAAAGACAAGAAATTAAATCTCAAGTTAAAGAAGTTTTAATTACACTTGGTGGATCCGATATCCACAATTTAACTCCAGTCATCTTAAACGAGCTTAGTAGTAAATTCTCAGAAGTAATTTTTAATGTTGTAATAGGAAATTCATTTGATAATATCGAAGAAATAAAGAGCTTTAGCTCAAAGAACATCATATTTCACGAAAATGTTACTGCTGAGGAAATGAAGTCTATTATGTTAAGCTCCGACTTTGCTATAACAGCAGCTGGTCAAACAATTTACGAGTTGATTGCTACACAAACGCCTTTTATCCCAATAAAAGTTATAGAAAATCAGCATTTTAATATTTTAGCTTTAAAAGAGCTCAATTTGGTTGATGTAGCACTTGAATATAACGATCCCTTTTTTAAGGAAAAGTTGATTTGTGAAATCGAGAATATAGTCAGAGTGAGCAATCGTATTAACTTGACCGAAAAATATGAGAGAGTTATAGATGGATTAGGTAGTAAAAGAATTATTGATGCTCTATTATCAGAAGAAGCTAAAGAAGAAAATTACTTCTTGAGAAAAGCAAAAAGTGAAGATGTTTTTGATGTATTTCAATTATCTAATGAGGATTATGTAAGAAAATATTCACTTAACATTGATAAAATTGAATGGGAAGATCATAAAGTTTGGTTTAAAAACATTTTAAAATCTAATAACCATGTATTTTATGTGATTACGGATCATACAGACCAATTTCTCGGACAATTGAGATATAAAATTGAGAACGATTCTGCAACAATTAGTATTAGCTTATTTAAATCAATAACTGGAAAAGGATTAAGTAAATTACTTGTTAAAAAGAGCATGGAATTAATTCGCAATGAAAGAAATGAAATAAGAAATATTATTGCCTATGTCTCGAACGATAATGTTGCATCCAAAAAGCTATTTGAAAGTGTAGGCTTTTTGCTAAGGGAAAATGATAGTGGAATACTTAAGTATAATTACTCAATTAGTTAGAGGGGAATTCTAATAAATGCTTATTGATAACTTTGATATATCTAAAAAAGTATTTGTGATAGCGGAGATGTCTGCCAATCATGGACATGATATAAATATTGCGAAAGAAACAATAAAAGCTGCTAAAGAAGCTGGAGCAGATGCAATAAAATTACAAACGTATACCCCGGATACAATAACAATCGATTGTAATAATGAATACTTCCAAGTAAAACAAGGTACAATTTGGGATGGACGGACACTATACGATCTCTATAATGAAGCTTATACTCCTTGGGAATGGCATAAAGAGTTAATGGAATATGCCAAGGAACTAGGTATTATTTGCTTTTCAAGTCCTTTTGATAAAACTGCAGTGGACCTATTAGAAAGCTTAAAAGTCCCTGCATATAAGGTAGCTTCTTTTGAAATTACTGATATTCCATTGATTGAATATATTGCATCAAAAGGTAAACCAATTATTATCTCCACCGGGATAGCAACCCTTGGAGAAATTGATGAAGCTGTACAAGCTTGCAGAAGAGTTGGTAATAACCAAATCATTTTACTAAAATGCACTTCTGCATACCCTGCAAAGATCGAAGATGCAAACTTATTAACAATACAAAATTTAAAAGAAACTTTTAATGTTGAAGTGGGCTTGTCAGACCATACTTTAGGGGTAACAGTACCTATTGTATCAGTAGCTTTGGGCGCAAGAGTTATTGAAAAACATTTTATTTTAGATAAGAGTATCGGTGGTCCAGATGCCAGTTTTTCATTGGACAAAAGAGAATTTAAGCTTCTTGTTGATTCTGTAAGGGATGCAGAGAAAGCAATTGGTAAAGTTGATTATGAGCTTACAAATAAAAAGGCAAAAAGTAGAGAATTTTCTCGATCTTTATTTGTTGTGAAGGATATAAAGAAAGGGGAAGTATTAAATGAGGAAAATGTCCGATCTATTCGTCCTGGTCATGGACTGGCTCCAAAATACAGTAAGAGCATTTATGGTTCTACTGCAAGCCAAGATATTAAAAGAGGAACACCACTGGATTGGAAGTATATAAAGTAAGCTGCAGTTAATAGATTGGAAGTAATAAAAATGTTATATTTTAAAAAAATAATCAAACTTCCTGGCCTTTCAAATATTCTTTCATTTGGTAGCGCGACATTGATTTCGTCAGCGCTGTCTTTTGTTTTAGGTGTTGTATCTAGAAACATACTGGGACCAGAACAATATGGATACTGGGTATCCCTATCTATGGCTTTTACGTTTATTCCTCTATTACAATTAGGTGTTTTAAATGCCATGAATAGGGAAATTCCCTATTATGTTGCTCGTAATTCAATCGAGGAAGCCAATCAAATTAGGCAAAAAACCTTTTCTTTCTTGATAACTTTTCCGACTTTTATTATGCTACTACTCCTTTTGTTTAGTATTTTTGTTTACAACAGTGGGGGTGCACCAGAATACAAAGTAGGCTTTATTTTCATCAGTTTTATAGGTGTGCTTTCCTTCGTTTCTGGTTATGTTGAAATGTATTACAAATCAATTCAAGATTTCAAAAATGCTTCTAAACTGATAACGGTAAAAGGGGTTGCTCAGTCTCTTTTAAGCATTATTTTTATTTTATTGTTTGGTTTTGTTGGTTTATTTATAGGAATGATAGCGGCGTTGATAATTGAGATATTGATAGGTAGGAATGCTTTTAAAAAGATGGGTTTTATTTTCGATCTTCGATTTAAAAGCTATGTTCCATTAATAAAAACAGGATTTCCAATATTAATGGTTGGTTTAATATGGTCCGTTCTTATTGCTACAGATAAAATTATATTAACAATTATGATGGATTCATCTGCACTAGGAAACTATAGTGTGGCTTTATTAGTTTTTAGTACAATGATGCTCTTACCACAAGTGATATCACAAGTTTATTATCCTAAAATTGTAACGATGGTGAGCAAAGAAGAATATCAGCAAATTAAACAGTCCTATAAAAGGGTTAACTTTTTTTTACTAGTAATCTCTCTAATCATAGTTTTAGTTGGATTACTTTTACTTCCACCAACAATTAGGTTATTGATGCCGGAATATGAAAATGGAATTGTTTCTGCGCAAATCTTATTAGTTGGATTAATTCCGTTAACACTGGTCAATTATCCTGCAAATTATTTTAATGCTACTCATAATCAAAAGCTATACATCAAAATACTTGTAGTATGCATTTTAGTGAATATTTTAGTCAGCATAACATTATTACTAATGTATCCTGACATATCTATGGTTGCAATCGGAACTTCAATAACATTTTTATTATATTTTATCCTGATGAATTATTTTTTTGGAAAATTATTATAAGGTGAAAAAGCAAAGGATGGTGGAACTGGAATGAACATACTAGTAACAGGCGGCGCTGGATATATAGGCTCGCATACCTGTGTTGCTTTGTTGGAGGCAGGGCATTCAGTCATTATAACTGATAATCTTTCTAATAGTAAGAGTGAGACTGTTATGAAAATCATGGATATATCTGATAGAGAAGTTACTTTTTACGAGATTGATGTAACAGATGCAGAATCTGTTGATAGTATTTTCAGAAATAACAAGTTTGATGGAGTTATTCATTTTGCTGGTCTTAAAGCGGTTGGCGAATCAGTAGAAAAACCACTAAAATATTATTACAATAACATCGTAAGTACAATGGTTTTAACAAAAGCTTGTCAGAAGTATAATGTCAATCGATTTGTCTTTAGCTCATCAGCAACAGTGTACGGAGATAATAAAGTACCATTTGAAGAGTCAATGGATTTATTACCCACGACGAATCCTTATGGCGAAACGAAAGCAATGAGTGAGCGGATTTTAACGGATGTTGCAAAAGCCAATTCGGCCTTTTCCGTTTCACTTCTACGATATTTCAATCCAATTGGAGCTCATGAGAGTGGCTTAATTGGGGAAGCACCGAATGGAATCCCGAATAACTTAATGCCGTATGTAACTCAAGTAGCAAAAGGTAAACTTGAGAAATTAAGAATCTTTGGTAATGACTACCCAACGTTGGATGGAACCGGGGTTCGCGATTATATTCATGTAGTGGATCTTGCTGAGGGCCATGTTGCTGCACTTGAAAACATAGCTGAAGGTGTTCATGTATATAACTTGGGAACCGGGAAAGGTACTAGTGTATTAGAGTTAGTAAAGGCTTTTGAAGATGCAAATGGCATTGAAGTCCCTTATGAATTTGAAGAACGGAGACCTGGGGATATCGCTTCATGCTATGCTGATGCTTCAAAAGTAAAGAGGGAACTAGGTTGGGATGCTAAGCGTGACTTGATTACGATGTGCAGAGATGCTTGGCGATTTGAGAAGAATAATTTAGAGTTTGTCTAAATGGGAAAATATCTGAAATGTATGAAGGCCTTCCGAAAATATCGGAAGGCTATTTGCTTACTTACTATAGATAATCTCTGTGGCACGAGAATTGTTGTCAGTTAAATATTTTCTGTTCTTATATCTATAAATTTTATACGAATCATACTTATCCTTATCCGGAAGCTTAAATTCAACATCCAACGATTCTGCCCATAAAATTGGTTCTACCTCGATATAGTCGTCGTTATGATTTTTCTTTCTATCTTTAGGGTTTTTCCTCTTATCTTTAAAGATTTGATTTTTCTCTACGTAGATTTTATTGTCAGTTTCTTTAGAGGGTGAATACTTAATATTCGCTTTTGAAGCGTCAATCTCAGCTCGATTTACTGAACCGACCCCGCCTAATACATTATTTGTGAATGCAAGTTCACCCTTGAGAGTCAGTTTTTCGTTTGTCTCTTTATTGGATGTACTCCCTACATAAATAGCTGCCAATGTGGAGTCTTTTAGGGTTGAGTTGGAGAGTGCTAATGAAGCTCCTTTACCGTTTACTTCAATTAAATGATCTTTCATCTTGTCTGTGGCAGTAAAGTTCAGATTATCGATGATGACGGATGAACTGATCCATAATCCTTCTACTGATTTTGAAGGGTCTTTGTCGGAATTAATTGTGATGGTTTTTCCATTCCCGTTGATAGTCACTGCATCGTTAATATGGAGCGGCTTATTCGTTGTAAAGTTGTTGGCGATGTTCAGGTCAGGTTTGTTATTATTTTCTTTCTTAATTTCAGAGAAGGCATAAGAAAATTCCGGTTCATTGTCGATATGGTAGTACTTATTTTGGATTTTCGTGTAGAGGTACATGTCTGAAAGCTTAAAGTTGACATCTCCATCTACCCAGAAAGCAGGAGCGATTTCTCCTTTGTATCCATCATTATGCTGATTGCCTGATCCGTTGACTGTGATTTTGCTATTACCTCTGTTTGCGACAAATTGAATGGCACCTAACTGGTTATCGGCCGTTTCCACATTGGTAAGGTTAACAGTTGTGTTCCTGGTCGTATAAACCTGCATTCCGCCATTAGATGAGTTCGCCAATTTTACTTTGTTCAGAGAGAGTGATGCAGCATTTTCACTCAAGATATTAAAGCCTTCAAAATTCGAGATTTCAGAGTTATCAAATGTCATATTTTCGGTGTAGACAAGTACTCCATGTCCCCGAGTGTTGGAGTGACCGACTAACTTCAGATTTTGCCATTTTGCATTTCTGGCGTTTTCAGTGAAAGTGATCACTGCTTCATTTGCTCTGTATGACAGTTTGTCGGAAACTTTGATGGATGCACCATTTGTAGAGTAGATTTTTACGTTCGGATAGTTGGCGGTTACTTTTTGAGTTAGTGTAATGTCCCGAATGATATTGATTTCCGGTAGTTTCGCTGATAGTGCTCTTAGCAATTCTTCTTCGTTTGTAACGGTACCGGATACAATAGGTGCCTTAATTTTCGACCCGGCAATGGAGTCATAGGAACCTCTTGTGCCTAAGACTGAGAATGTCGTGTTATTGAGGAACGTGGTCTTATCCTCAGTAAAGTCCGTGAAGAAATCAAACCCTCTGTTGTTCACGCGATAAGTGAATTCAAATACCGTTTCTCTGAAGCGGGAATCCTCGAAGAACCGAACCGTTTTCCAATCACCGCTTCCCGAGACAATGGAATTGTCTGTGGAATAGCGGTTTCTTCCTTCATTCCACGAATAAGTTCCGGCTTCTCCTTTCGTATAACTTCCATTTCTAATCGATAGGTTCGCTAGTTCCAAGTTTCGATTCGTCACGTAGTCGTTAGAGTTCATAGGGGCAGTTGATGACATGATGAACTTCGTCGGCTGCTGATCAAATCCCATAGAGATGACTCCGTTTGTATTCATGGATGCACTTAAAATATTAATATCTGGGTAAACAGGCGGTGGTGTGTAAGGTGGCGTATGATCTGGGTTTTTACTACCGTTGATCCGCTCAATCCGGTATTTAGCAGAGTCATAATTTCGGATCACATTTTTAATGGAAACATTCCAAGGGAGCAGTACATTCGATACATACGTCTGGGATCCCAATTGTACGTAACCATCTTTCGGGATATCTAAAGTCGAGACGGTTCCAACTGTATTAATTGTTACAAGTCGGTTCGTCAGGGTGTAAAAGTTTGAAATCGTGCCGGAGCCGTTAATCGAAACATCTCTTGTCGTTGAGGCAGACAGCTTCGAAACATTTGCATAAATGGATGCTTCGGTTGTTGTTCCTTCTACTGAAACCTCGCTAAGACGGGAAGTATCGTTTGTTCTCACTGCTGCATTTGCCTTAAATGTAATCGATTGTGCGAATGATTGTTTTGACAGTGTAAAGTTAACGTTTGCTTTGGATAGTTGGACGGTATTTAGAGTGGAGTTATTGAAGGTGTAGTTAGTAGTTCGATTGGAAACTGTGTTGTAGTCGCTGATGGAAGTGGTTCCTTTTATGTTTAGTGTGTCGCCTGTGAAATTGGATTGTGTTCCATAGTAAAATGTGAGGTTTTTATTGACAGTTAAATCCTTAATATTGAGGTATTCGGCATCAATGACTAAGTTACCGTTAAGAACGGTATTGCCGCCGTATAATGTAACCGGATTGGATGCAGTACCGGAATTGCGGAGTTCTAATTGTGTGATGGATGTGATGGTATTCCGCTCCTGGTCGAAGGAGATTTTTGCATTTCTTAATGCATTGTAGTTTTGCCAATTGAATAATGGACGCAGGGAAGATGGGATGTCGTATGTTCCTTTGTCTGTCGTTAATGAGTAGCCGTCAAAGGTAGAAATCGTCGCATTCACCGTGTCGTTCCGGTTCGTTGCCAGTTCACTACGATGGACGAACATCGCCATTTGTCCGCGATCTACTAGCTGACCGGGTGCAAAGCGGGTGGTGGTTACGCCAAACGTAATCCGGTGATCGATGAGGGATTGAAGATAGTCAGCGTAAAAAGCGTTTCTTGAAACATCGGTGAACTTTGCAGAACGGAGCGGCTGTTTATCGAAACCATAGGCGAGCGCCAAAATCTTCGCCATTTGTCCTCGGTTCAACGGGTCATCCACGCCGAAATTCCCATTGGAGAATCCATCGATAATGCCAGCTTGGTGGAGAGCCGCAATGTACTTATAGAACCCATGGGAAGTTGGGACATCACGGAAATAAGGATTTCGGACATTGTTCAAATCCAATTGGAGCGAAGTCGCTAAAATCTTGGCAGCCTGACCGCGCGTCACTTTTGCAGCCGGACGGAATGTCCCATCAGCATACCCGTTAATAACGCCTTTGCCAGACAAATACATGATGGAGTCATACGCGACATGAGACGGGGGGACATCCCTGAAATATGTGGGAGCCGCAGTAACTGCAATAGGTGCCACAACGGCACTCGTCAGCACAGCAGCCGACGTTAGCAGCTTCCAGTTTTTGTGCTTAGTGACCAATAAGAAACCTCCTAATTTGTTATTCCGAATATTAGACGGAGAGATACGATTAAAGTTTCAAGGCGAAAGAACTTTTGTAATTGGGACAAGAAGACAAGTTATTCTTTGAAGTTTATTAGGTTGTCGGGGCAAAAATTACAAGAATTTAGTAATTGGACAAAAAGTATAAGAAAGACCCAAGAGACTGAGTGGTCCAAATGCCTATTCAATTCAGATGATGTAGTAATCATTCAATTAAAAACAGACGTGGATCTTATTTATTGATAGGAGCCATTTTCCATTTACTCCTGGTAAAATGTAAAAATTTCCTTTATTTATAACTAAAGTAGTAGTACCATAGATATAAAAGAGAAGAAATTAGGGGAAATGAACAATGAAAAAAGTATATCGGGTTTTATTTGTCATGGGCATGATTTTCTTATTGTCTATGAACTTTGAGCACCAAGTGAAGGGAGCTACTTTAGGGACAATCACCTTAAAATCCAACGCTCCTGCATACCATCTAATAGATGGCCAAAAGGTAGGAGTTGCAACACTTTTGAAAGGAATGAGTTACAAAGTCGCAGGAGAAGATGAAAAAAATTATCACATCGTATTCGGGAATGATGTGTTAAGTGTTGCGAAATCATCTGCTGTGTTGTCTGAAGATCAAGTGAAGATTGCAACTATTAATGATATTAGTGTAGCCACAGTCATTACCGAAAAAAGAACGATTGTCAGTCATGAGAATAAATACATAGGTTTTATAAGTAAGGATGTAAGGGTTCCTGTAATTGAGGAACTGAAAGATACATATGTAGTGAATTTTGGAGGTCTTGAAGGAACGGTTCCAAAAAGTGATGTGAAAGTAGACACCGGAGTCCCGGTATTAATGTACCACCATATGGTAGAAGGGAAGATGGAATCTCCACATGCATCGAACCGTATGGTCATTGATGTAGAACAATTCAAAGAGGAAATGCGATATCTTAAGAAAAATGGCTGGCATACGATTAGTTTGCAGGAACTCCAGCAATGGCTTTTAGGAAACGTGAACTTGCCGGCAAAAACAGTAGTAATCACTTTTGATGATGGGATTACTTCCACTGTAAAGTATGCATACCCGATGCTGAAAGACTATGGATTCAAAGCGACTTCATTCACCATTACCGGTAAGATTCATCAGCAAGCTGCCCCTTGGGATATCAAGTCATTCCAATACGTTGGATTGAAAGAAATCAAAGAGACTAGCGATGTTTTCGATTACCAACATCATGCGTTTTATATGCATAACTTAACGCCAGGAACGAATATGGGTCAATTCGTCACGAAGTCATATGAAGAAATCTATGACGATTTGGAAAAAGGAAAAACACAGCTTGCAAAAGCATTTGACCATGACACTTCAAACATCAAGTACTTAGCCTACCCATTCGGTCATTACAACGAAACGACCATTCAAGCAGCGAAAGCAGCCGGTATTGAAATGGCCTTCACAACCAAAACAGGAAATGTGAAAATGGGAGACTCGTTCTATGAATTGAAGAGACAGGGCATCGCACCCGAACATACGATTAAAGAATTTGAATTGAAATTACTGGGTGAATATAAATAGTA
This sequence comes from Chungangia koreensis, assembly GCF_042651785.1. Lineage (NCBI taxonomy): Bacteria > Bacillati > Bacillota > Bacilli > Lactobacillales > Chungangia > Chungangia koreensis. The sequence continues at coordinate 65,563 of NZ_JBHSEC010000006.1, read as the reverse complement.
GGTAGATTCCCTCTTGAGTGAACTGCACCCCTTAAAAGTAGATGTTGAAAGAATCCCTTATGGGCAACTCTTACTTTGTGGGGTGATTTTTTATGGCCAACAAAAGAATAAGCAAAGTACCGGCGGGAACATCAATCAGTTACAATGCAAGAAGAATGATTCCAAAAGCCCTGTGGAGAGAAAATCTCTGCAGGGTTATTTTTTATTAGTTTGTCAGTTTTGGTGTACGAAAGTATAACGAAGAAACTATCCAAAAGTAGAAAACTGATATGTCAAAAATTATCCATTAGAGGGAGGCTGAAATGCCTAGGGCTGATTATACTAAACTTAGTTCCATTGCAAGTGATCAAAACGAGTGTGAAGGAGGCAGTAAATGACATAGGAAATGTTGCTTAAATTTAGAAACGCATAAGGAAAAGTGGTCTCATACTTATTTTATCTATCACTCTTAAAAGCTGAGGAACTAACTATGCAATGAGTGACTTGGCCGACTACTTCTCAGACTAAGGTAATAAACCACTGCGGACAAAAAGGAACACGGAGTAAACTGCTTTTGGACTATGGAGTGGGATTGAAACCAAGCCTATTTTATTAGTAGCAAAAGTGAACTTCGAAACAAAGCTTTAAAGGGTAATAACAAAAAACTTAAACTAATTGGAGGAAATTAAAATGGGTATTAAATCAAAATTAACTGCGGGTATTTTAACAGGTGCAATGGCTATTAGCTTGATCGGTGGAGGAACTTATGCTTACTTCAACGACGTGGAAGTAAATAACAGTAGTTTCGCTGCAGGTACATTGGATATTAATGTTGCAGGTAATGACGCAGCAAATGCAATTATTGATGTAAGCAATCTTAAACCTGGTGACTATATGCTACGGAACTTTAAGCTGAATAACACTGGCTCCCTAGATGTATCCAAAGTACTTTTAACTTCAAAGTATACAGTTGCTGATGCGAACGGCAACAATGCAGGCGCAGACTTTGGTGAACATATTAGGGTAAAATTCCTTCACAATTATGACAAAAACTCTACGGTTATTTATGAAACTACTTTAAAGGAACTAGGTAAAACAGACGTTGTCAATAATTTATATAGTTGGTACGGAGAAAGAGATGGAATAAAAGCAAAATCTTCTGATGATCTTGTAGTTCTGTTCGAATTTGCTGACAATGGCAAAGATCAAAATGTTTTCCAAGGAGATTCTTTAAAACTTGAATGGACATTCGACGCGAAACAAACAGAAGGAACTTTGAAATAACACATGACCCGGGAGGAGAGCCCTTCTCCTCCCTTATTTTTATTTCACTAATCCATCTGTGCCCTTCCTTATATATATTTCTCAGCGCATAAAGATTTTTTGTGTTTTGAGGAATATATTTAAGCAATGACAACGATCCAATTTGAAAGGTGGAATCGGTTTGAAAAAGAAACGTAGACGCAGATATAAGAAAAAGAAATACGATCTTTTTCTGATTTCAAAAATAGTATTCATTTGTTACTTAGCCATCTTTGGAACCAGTTATATGACGTCTAATACATCCGCATATTTCAGTAGCCAGTCGGAGATTACCCAGATAATAACTGCCGGTACATGGGAAGTTGGATGTGGTCAAGATTCTACAATTGAAGAGGGTTCGAGTGAGGGAACCGAATTTAATAGTGAGGATAAAGATGAAGATTCTAATATAGAAACCGGAAATGATGGACTATCTGGCGAGGAAAATACTGTTGCTCCCGAAAACACAATCGATAATCCTATAGAAGAAAGCGAAAATGATGCCTTATCGGTTGAGGAAAATAATGTTGCTCCCGAAAACACAGTCGATAATTCTATAGAAGAAAGTGAAAATGATGCAGTATCGGGCGAGGAAAATAATGTGGATTCTGACAACACAGTCGATAACCCTATAGAAGAAAGTGAAAATGATGCATTATTGGACGAGGAATATAATGTTCATCTCGCAAACACAGTTGATAATTCTATAGAAGAAACCGAAAATGAAGCGTTAGCTGGTGAGGAAAATAATGTTGATCCTGACACCACAGTAGATAGTCCTATAGAAGAAACTGTAAGTGATGCAGTATCGGGCGAGGAAAATAATGTGGATTCCGAAAACACAGTTGATATTCCAGTAGAGGAAAGCGAAAGCGCTGGAAGTTCAAGCGGTGAATATGTGAGTGACTGTGAGGAAGAAGCGGATGGTACTAAGGGAATAGTTGAAGAGGATCCAGCAGATACGGCAGTCGAGATTGGTTGTAAGAACGAAGATGGTAGCCTTTTAGAAGAGAATGAACAGGATACTTCTTTAAGTACGGAAGTCAAAGTAGACTGCAAAGATAAAGAAGATAAAGCGAATGAAGTAACTGAAGAAAATAAAGCGGCCATAGATGAAGAAACAACTGAACAGATAAACGTGAAACAAGATGAAATAGAAAAAGCAGCAGCGAAAGAAGCCGAGGGAAAGGTAAATGGGGAAGACCCACAGAAGTCTAATGATGAAAGTCAACAACAACCGGACTCTAAGAATGACCAACAGAAATCTAATAATGAAAGTCAACAACCCGACTCTAAAGATGAATCTGTAAACAAATCGAATGAAAAGAACCCAACAGATCAGGATTCTAAAAAAGAGGAAGCTTCAAATAATAGTATTGATATAAAGAGAGACGACGATGAAATGAACGTTTTAGAACAAGAAAAAAACAAAGAGAAAGAGGAAGGTGATCCAAATGAGAAATAATAAGAAATCGAAAAATCAAAAGATAAAAAAGTGGGTAAATAATATTGTTTCCGGCATATTGATGGTTCTGCTAATTACCGTAGCTACCTTAGTTGTTATATCGAAAGCCTCTGGAGGAGAACCGCAAGTTTTCGGTTACCAGTTAAAAACAGTGCTTTCGGGATCCATGGAGCCGGGGATTCTAACGGGATCAATCATTGCAGTAAAATTGGCCGAAGATAAAAAAGACTTTCAAAAAGGAGATGTCATTACATTCCAAGCTGAGGAAGACATGCTGATTACACACAGAATTACTGAGGTAGTCAAAAGTGGCGACTCTGTACTTTACCGGACAAAAGGGGATAACAACAATGCGGAGGATATGAATCCAGTGCTTTCTGAGAATGTAGTTGCGGAATACACCGGTTTCACATTACCTTACGTGGGATACTTCATTAATTTTGCGCAGTCTAAAAATGGAGCATTATTACTGTTAATACCTGGATTCCTGTTGCTGATCTACTCCGCATTTACGATTTGGAAAGTTCTATCTGTGATGGAATTGCGTCCGAAAAACCAAGTGAATATCGTAGGAGAAGATGGCGAGAAAAGTACTTCATGAATTAGTCAATAGAACATGTAAGGAGGCATTAGCATGACTAAATTCTATCGATTATTCCCCCTTCTTCTATTGATTAGCGTGATCAGTTTCTATCCCACACCGAGTGTATTTGCAGATGAGAAAAACGACAAGGCTGCTGAAAATGAACTAGTCATCAGTATTTCACCAAAAGAAAATTTATTTGATATTAGCAACATGAAACCTGGTGATTGGGCACCACGGACCATTACAGTTCAGAATTCGGGAAGCAAAGATTTTGTCTACCAAATGCAGTTACAGAACAGTGGAGATGAAAAGCTTTTCAATGAGCTGATGCTGGAAATTAAAGCAGGCGATACAGAATTGTATCAAGGGAAAATGGCTGCATTCATAGCATTGCCAGAACGAGAACTTACAAGTAGTACCGAAGAAAATTTAGAGATCACGATTCGTTTTCCAGAACATCTTGGAAATGAATTTCAAGGGCTTGTGTCAGATTTTGCTTTCTCTTTTATAGCCGAAGGAAAAGCTAGCCCTCCGGTTTATGTCATGACAGAAGGACAGGTTGCCAGTTTCGGACCAACAGACTTGTCCAGCCCAACTAACCCGATGTCAAAAATAGTTAAACTGATGTTATTCGGTTCTTTGCTTGTGGCAAGTGGAATTGTGTTTATGTTCATCAGACGTTACAGAATGAGTTTTTAGTGCCAGAATCTAAAATAATTTATTCGTACAATGATTTAAAGCCTTGTGGAGGACTCTGCAGGGCTTTTTCCATTGCCTATAGTTTTTCATATATTCAAAAGTTTAATTATTAATTTAACTGATAAAATAAAAAAATCTAATAATTATATTGTTTTTGAAAACGCATTCATTTATTATATAACTTGTATACAAGATGAACTTAAGGGGAGGCAGTTACATTGATTATCAACGAGAAAGTGCAAAATACTAATTTAACAGAGGAATTACGTGAGAGGTTTGAGCGTGTAGAGCCTGCTACGATTGGCCATAACTTACACTATGGATTCATGGATCCAACTGTAAAGTCTATGCTGCAAGATGTAAAAGTGGTGGGTACGGCTTTCACGGTTCGGACAAGCGTCAATGATTCAACAATGGTACATAAGGCGGTCAGTATGGCAGGAGAAGGGGATGTCATCGTCATTGACCGAACTGGTGATGTGAAGCATGCATGTGTGGGGGAAATGGTCGCATATGCGGCAAATGTACGGAAGGTTGTCGGAATTATTATTGATGGACCATGTACAGACATTCAAGCGATTCGTGAAATTGGCATACCGGTATTTGCAACGGGATTGTCACCAATTACAACGAAACTATACGGTCAAAGCGGAGAAATCAATACAATCATTCAATGTGGCGGCGTAACAGTGAAGCCTGGGGATGTCATTGTTGCTGATGATAATGGTGTTTTGGTAATGGGACAAGAAGTAAATTATGAAGAAGTATTGGCAAAGGCAGAAGAAAGTGAAGCAAGGGAACCACATACAAAGAAACGTTTAGATTCTGGTGAGTTGTTAGCTGATATTACAAAGGCAGGAAGTTTAGTAGATTCCTATTTTTCATTAAAATAAGGGAGATGATGAGGATGAAGAAGTTTACGTTCATGTTAGTAGCATTATTTTCACTTTTCGTTGTAAGCGCTTGCAGTGAGGATGGTGAAGCAGCTGGGGAAGTAGTTGAGTTAAAGCTTGGCACGAAAATGCCTGAGGATACTGCGGAAGGCCAGACATTCCAGCATTTCGCTGATCTTGTTAAGGAAAAAAGCGATGGATCTCTTGTAGTAAAAGTTTATCCTGCTGAGCAATTAGGAAAAGGGACGACTCAAATTGATAACATGCTTCTCGGTACACAGGATATGTATGCAGAAGGAGCGACGTATTTCTCGGACTTCGATTCAAATATTGAAGTGAGTAGTATTCCATATTTGTTCAGTGATTATGACCACTACACGAAATTCAATACTGGCGAAATGGGAGAGGAAATTAATAAGAATCTGATTGACAATGGAGTGCGGATTCTTAATACGGAACGGAATTTCATCCGTGGACCATATCGTGTACTCCTATCTAAAGAACCGATTAAGTCTGTAGAAGATTTGAAGGGATTGAAAATCCGTTCTTTCGAATCTGCATTCTATTCTGCAGCTTATGAGTCGGTTGGAGCAAAACCAACTGTAGTGGCTTGGACAGAGACCTATCTTGCATTGAAACAAAACCTGGTGGATGCGGTTACTTCTCCGATTTCACTTGTATGGCCGATGAAATTTACAGAAGTGGCACCATATATGACAGTGATTGATGAGTATCCTCAGGATGTAGTAATCGCCATAAGTGAAGATAAATTCTCAGGCTTATCAGAGGAACACCAGCAAATCCTGATTGATGCTGCAAATGAGGCAGGAGAAAAAGCTGCAGAGTTAACAGATAAAGAAGTTAAGGAACATTTGGAACTAATGAAGTCAGAGCACGGAATTGAAATCTTTGAAATCGACAAGCAGGAATGGGTGGATGCGTTCTCCGATTACCATTACCAGTTGGAAGAGGAAGGGAAACTTCCGAAGGGTTATGTCGACCAAATCAAATCTTTGAAATGAGGCGGTGGCTTAGTTGGATAAATGGTTAAAACGTTTAGCTTTAGGTTACTCCTTCGTCGCTTTAATCTGTTTTATCGCACTCATCGGCATATTGACTATGGAAATCGTTTCACGCTACTTCTTCCATAATTCGTTTGTCTGGTCACAGGAATTCGCATCTATTTTGGTGTGTTGGATTACATTCTTAGGCTTTGGCAAGCTGGTCGTTGACCGCGAAGATATTATGATTACCTTCTTGGTTAAAAAGTTGGATGAGGGGAAGCAGCGCATGGTCGGCTTATTTAACAGTGTGCTGCTGACCTTCATCACAGGCGCAATGCTCTTTTACTCTACGAAATTAACGATAAGCCACATGGAAAAGAAGACGCTCATTATGAAGGCGGCTTCCGCATGGTTCTATGCACCGCTTGTATTGCTATTGTTATTATTGGTGGTCGTATCGATCAATCAGTTCTTCCTCATTTTAAAAGGGAAGATGGATCCTTTCCCGGCTGAGGAGGTAGATTGAAATGGTCCTTGGTATAACGATGTTCGTTGTGTTCTTAGTATTACTGGCAATCGGTTTCCCGGTTTCCTTCGCAATGGCACTTTCGACGTTAGTCGCCCTACTGATGGGTGGCTATACGTCGGAAGTATTGTCACTAATGTTAGTTGAAGGGATCAAGGGTTACACACTATTAGCAATTCCGTTATTCATCTTAGCAGGTAACTTAATGAATTCAGCAGGTATTACTCAACGAATCTTTGATTTCTGTGCGGCCTTGTTAGGTCATATTCGTGCGGGGCTTGCACAAGTTAACATCTTTGCGAGCGTCATCTTTTCGGGTATTTCCGGAACGGCTGTAGGTGACCAAGCAGGACTTGGAGCTATCGAAATGAAAGCGATGGTGCGAAAAGGCTATACAAAGCCATTCAGTGCTGCTTTGACGTTGGCTTCTTCCGTAATCGGGGCCATCATACCGCCAAGTGTACCGCTCATTGTCTATGCATACTTGGCAGAAGTGTCGGTAGAGAAATTGTTCATCGCTGGAATCATACCAGGACTGCTAATTGCATTGACTTTGTCGGTTTATGTACATATAGGAGCAATCCGTGGCACAATTGTCGTCCCTGAACCGGAAACGTTCTCGATAAAGGAAGTCGGCCGTACACTGAAGGACGGATTTTGGGCATTGTTGGCGCCAGCAGTCATTTTAGGTGGAATGCTTGGCGGTGTCGTCACTCCTACTGAGGCAGGAGTAATTGCAGTCATCTATTCCTTGTTCTGTGCAGTGATCTATAAGGAATTCGATTTCAAAAACTTGAAAGATGCATTCATGGCTTCGATCAACTCAACGGCATTAATCATGTTCTTGATCGGTGTCGGGACAGCGATGGGCTGGATTATTTCGGCTGAGCAATTACCGGTACTATTGTCAGACTTCTTGTTGAGCTTGACGGAGAATAAATTCTTAATGCTGTTACTTATCAATATTCTGTTGCTTTTCTTAGGAAGTATTATGGAAGGGATCCCGATCAAACTGATTATGCTTCCGATATTATTACCGATTATTGATAGTTTAGGCATTGACCGAATCCATTTCGGAATCGTCATGTGCTACAACTTACTGATTGGAATGATTACCCCACCAGTTGGACTTGGTTTATATGTTATGAGCCGGGTCGGGAAGGTTTCGTTTGAAAGTGTAGTGAAAAGCGTCATTCCTTTCTATATACCGCTTTTTATCGCTTTGTTATTGATTACGTACTTCCCTCAAATCTCACTATGGCTACCTTCTATATTAGGAGGCAAGTAACGTCGAAAGGGTGTTGACTATGAAAGTTGCAGTTGTTCAAATGAATACAAAGTCGAATAAAGAAGAAAATCTACAAAAGGCTGAGGGCTTCATTCGCCAGGCGGCTGACAACGGAGCAACTCTTGTTTCCTTGCCGGAATACTTCAACTATATGGGCGAAGAGGCGGGGAAACTGGCGAACGCAGAAGAAATTGCAAATGGCCAAACTGTAGAGCTATTAAGCGACTTGGCTAAACAAAACGAAATTTATATCCACGCTGGTAGTATGATCGAAAAGCATTCGGAGCAAAAATCATATAATACGAGCCTTGTAATCGCTCCAAATGGTAAAATAATAGGGAAGTACCATAAAATTCATTTATTTGACATTGCTATCAATGGAGTCTCTTCCTATATGGAATCGAACAGTATCGAAGGCGGGGATTCGTCCGAAATGGTGGAACTGCCGTTTGGTAAGGCTGGAATGGCCATCTGCTATGATTTGAGATTCCCGGAATTGTTTAGGAAGTATGCATTGGAAGGCTGTAATATTCTATTTCTTCCGGCGGCGTTTACTCAATATACGGGAATGCTTCACTGGGAAACACTATTACGAGCTCGTGCAATCGAGAACCAATGCTATGTTATAGCAGCAGGACAGATTGGCAGCCATTTGCCGGGTAAAGTTTGCTACGGAAACAGTATGATCATCGATCCATGGGGAACGGTCGTAGCAAGAGCACCCGAAAAAGAAGGCGTCATCTATGCGGAACTGGAGGAAGAACGGGTAAAGAGTGCAAGGGAGAGTATTCCTTGCCTTACTCACCGCAAACCTCAGTATTATTAAGATAGTTGGTGTTTAAATGACCACAACGAAGATGTACTTGAAAGAAATTGCATATGAAAAAATAAAAAAGTTGCTCATTATGGGTGAACTCGAGGGAAGGGTCATTTCTGAGAATGAACTTGTCGATACTCTCCAGATGAGCAGGACGCCGATCCGTGAAGCACTTCAACGTCTTCAAAATGAGGAATTCCTTGAAATTATCCCGAAGCGTGGAGTGTATATTAAGGAAATTACGTTAAAGGAAGCGAGTGACCTCATGCATGTCCGAGTGGCAATTGAGGTCTATTCGATGGAGCGGATTGCTGAATTATTGACTGATCGGCACATAGCTGATTTGAAGGCGAATGTGGAGCTGCAGAAGGATGCAGTTGAACGATTGGATGTATACGAGTTTTTGAAGCTCGATTTAGAGTATCATGAATCCTTTTTAAAGATTTATGATAATCATCACTTTGTCCGAACACTGAATAATATTAGCGACAGGCTGATTCAGCACGGGATGAAAGTGTTCAATCGTGAAACATTCCGGCTCAAGAAATCTATACAAGAGCATGAGGAAATTAATGCTTTGTTGGTACAAAAAGATTTCAATGGAGCTGTAAAAGCATTGGAGCGACATGTTTTAGGTGGCCGAGATTTCTATTTTAGATAGTTGAGTGAGAGAATCTGTGTAGTTTCTGAGGAAAAAGGGTTTAGTTTGGTAGTCCCCCTTAACCAATGAAAAGGCACAGGTTCTTTTTTGAAGGAGAAAGAGAGGGAGGTGAGTGGCAAATGGAACAAATGGCTGTTGTTAGCTCAATTTCATTAATCGCTATTATGATCGCCATCGGAGCGATTCTCTCAAGATGGACACCTTTAACTGGCGATACTCAGCGGATGTTCATAAGTCTAATCTTCAATGTAGCTATGCCGTGCATCATTCTTTCAAGTATTTTCCATGTTGAAATGGATGATCGATTGTTCAAGAATATGATGGTTGTATTTGCTCTATCCGTAATTATTAATGTAGTGGGTATTTTTCTTGGCTGGTTTGGCTCTTCATTTTTCATCGAAGATCGGTTACGTCGAGCAGAAATCGGAATTGTAGCAGGGCTGGGGAATACTGCTTTTATCGGCATACCGCTATGTGCTGTGTTATTAGGTCCAGAAGGAGCGTTATATGCGGCAATCTTCGACGCTGGAGTCGATTTCACCATTTGGACCGTTGCTGTCATGCTCTTGCAACGGGGAAAACAGTCTGGAATAGGTACACTCAAAGCGATGATCAATCTACCGATCATTGCCATAGTAGTAGGGTTGTTGCTCTCCTACTTTCAATTACGACCGCCAGTACTTTTCATCGACCTTTTTGACCGATTGGCTGCGCTCGCTGCCCCGTTGGCTATGTTCTACATCGGCTTCTTAATCATGAATCTGAAGGTCACCAATTTTGAAAAGGTCAAGAAAACGCTCTGGCTTCCACTTACCATCAAACTCATTATCTTGCCTTTGATTGTCGCATTAATGTTAGGTTTTACGGCTATGGATGGAACGATGTCTCAAACAATCATCATTCAGGCGATGATGCCAACGTTGACGTTAACATCTGTTCTTTTTGCTAAGTATTCTGCAGATGCTGAAAGTGGCGCGTTGATGACGGCTATCTCCATTTTATTAGGATTAGTGACAATACCTGTGATGATTTTTGTTGTTGGATGGGTTTAAGGGGTTGAGAGGTGCCGCAATGTGATTGAAACGGGTAGTCTGTTCTTAGTGCATACTACCTTTGTCGTATTTTATAGTTTTATAGGTTTTGGCATAGCTGACTCTGTCTATTTATAGTAGTGGATACCTACTTAAATGAATGGAGGAAGTTGAAATGGGTAAGAGAGTAAGACTTTTGTCTGTTGTCGCAGTTTTCGGATTAATAATTAGTACATTTTTGGGGTCAAATGTTTTAGCGCAAGAATCTCCTTATAGTGATATGAACCCAAGTATGAAGTCTTATGAAGCAGTAATGGGGCTCCATGAATCAGAAGTCATCCATGGTTTTAACGATGGGACATTTCGACCGTATGATGAAGTGACACGCGGACAAGCTGCCAAGATGGTGGTCCGTGCTATCAATTTGGATCCCGGTGAAAAAGTTCCAAATCCCAACTTCAGTGATGTACCTACCGATCATGAATTTTATCCGTATATTGCTGTATTGAAGTATCACGGACTAATGGATGGTTATGGTGATGGTACATTTGGCGTGACTGACAAACTCCAACGAGGACAAATGGCGAAACTGATCGCTCATGCATACCAGATTGAAAGGCAACCTTGGAAATCAGGAAAGTTTAAAGATGTAGATGCAAACGCATATTATGCTCCTTATCTTCAAGGACTCATTGATCGAAATATCGCTTCGGGAACATCAGAAGATCAATACTCTCCTAATAACTTTGTCGATCGTGGCCAAATGGCGATGTTCTTATATCGTGCCGAGATGTCGAGAGGGAAGAATCAATAAGTTAATGAAAGTCAGTTCGTTTAAGATAAACAAGCTGGCTTTTTTATGTAAGAAATTTTTACGAAAATGAAAGAAAACGTTTACAAAGTCCTACTATCTATTAAACAACCATTTGCTATAATATAAATGATTTAAAATTTCAATTATTGGGGGTTCTAACACATGCATATGTGGAAGAAGGTTTCGGCATCTGTTTTGGCGCTATCCTTAGCGACGAGTGGTGTCGCTGGCGCTGGTTTAGCTGCACCGAAAGATTCAGGTGTAACGCGCGGAGAGTTTGTTAAAGAATTAATTGAACAAATGGGGGTTGAACTTGGCACTGGAAAGTCAGTGAAGTTCACAGATGTGCCGGCTTCACTTAAGCCGTACATCGAAAAGGCGATTGAACTGAAGTTAATCGAAGGGAAGACGCCGACGAAGTTTGCACCAAATGACAAGATTACCCGTGAACATGCATTTGTTATTACAACTCGCGGTATCGAGTCGGACAAGTCGTTCTCTGAAGACGTGTTGAAGCAATTCAAGGACAGCAACAAAATCGGCAAGTCGAGCCGCGATGAGTTATCTAAGGCAGTCGGCTTAGGTCTATTGAAAGGCCACACGAACAAAACGATTAATCCTCAAAACATCATCAGCAAGCACGAAATGCAAAAAGTATTGGAACGTTTCTTGCAAGAGTTCAAGAATTCCCAACCATTAGTGTCTCTACGGATTTTGGGAACTTCGGATATCCATACGAATATCGTAAACTATGACTATTATAAAGATGTGGAAACACAAGGGCTTGGATTAGCTAAGACCGCAACATTGATCAAACAAGCACGTAAAGAAGTTTCAAACACATTGCTGTTTGATAACGGAGATTCCATCCAAGGTACTCCACTCGGTTCTTACAAACAAGCAGTAGATAAATTGGAAGATGGGGAAGAACATCCTTCTGTAACAGTAATGGAATTGTTAGGATATGATGGTGCGACTCTTGGTAACCATGAGTTCAACTATGGTCTCGACTATTTGGACGAAGTGATGGATGATGCAGACTTCCCTTACGTAAATGCTAACATCCGTGATGCGAAGACTGGTAACTTTAAGTATGATCCATTTGTCATGATCGAGAAGGATGTAGTGGATTCCAAAGGGAAGAAATCGACAATCCAAGTAGGTGTTACAGGAATCGTTCCTCCTCAAATCTTGAAGTGGGACAAGTCTCACTTGGAAGGTAAAGTGACAGTTGATGACTCCGTGAAGGCGGTAGAATCTGCAGTTGCTCAAATGGAAAAAGCAGGTGCTGATGTCATTGTCGTTCTTTCTCACTCCGGATTCGGCGATGCGACTCACGAAGAGGGCGAAGAGGATGTAACATACTTACTGTCTAAAGTAAAAGGTGTTGACGCGATTATTACCGGACATGCGCACAGCGTATTCCCAGGTAAAGTCAACGCTGCATTGACTAACGTCGATGTTGAAAAAGGCACAATGAATGGTGTTCCGATTGTTATGCCTGGTAAATATGGCAGCCACTTAGGAGTTATTGACTTGAAGTTGAAGCAAAAAGGCAAAGAGTGGGATGTTGTAAGCTCTCAAGCAGAAGTTCGTGCAATAGCGAAGGATGCTTCTGATGTGGATGCTTCAATTGTTAAGGCAGTGAAGGATGCACATGAAGGGACGATCAAATATGTTCGTCAGGCAGTCGGTGAAACAACTGCTGATATCCATAGCTACTTCTCACAAGTTCAAGATGACCCATCAATCCAAATCGTAACAGATGCACAAAAAGCATATGTTCAAAATAAAATCAAAGGAACTGCGAATGAAAACCTTGCAGTCCTTTCAGCAGGCGCACCGTTTAAAGCAGGTACACGCAGCGATCCTGATTACTACACATTCGTTCCGAAAGGCGAATTGGCAATTAAAAACGTAGCTGACCTTTATTTGTATGACAACACGCTTGCAATTCTGAAAGTAACAGGCGCTGACGTGAAAGAATGGCTTGAAATGTCAGCTGGTCAATTCAATCAGATCGACCCGGCAAAAACAGGCGAACAACAATTGATCAACACAGATTTCCGTTCATATAACTACGACGTCATTGATGGCGTCACGTACGAAATCGATGTAACACAGCCGGCGAAGTATGATCCAGATGGTAACTTGGTAAATGAAAAAGCTTCCCGTATCGTGAACTTGCAATTTGATGGCAAGCCGATTAATCCGAAGCAAGAATTCATCGTGGCAACAAACAACTACCGTGCAAACGGAACATTCCCAGGCGTACGTAACAACACATATGTTGAAGTGTATCCGGATGAAAACCGTCAAGCAATCATCGATTACATCTTAGAAGAGAAAACAATCGACCCATCCGCTGACGGCAACTGGAAATTTGCAAAACTTCCTGCAGGCACAAACGTAGTCTTCGAATCATCGAAGAAAGCAGTCGACGTCTTGCCGGCAGACAGCAACATCAAATTCATCGGTGAAGGTACAGATGGATTTGGCAAGTACTCATTGAAATAAGAGAGTGGAATTGAAAACGGCCGGGAGTCATTGAGACTACCCGGCTGTTTTTTTGTTGGGAAGGGTGGATGTCTGGGAATTTTGTGGACTACTACTACATACGTGTCGATTACCTGAAAACTTCTTGATTCATTTTTTGAATAGAGGCGACCTTTGGAACATGATAACAAAATCGGTAGCTCCTTTTTCCTAATGAATTTCCACATTTCCCTTCATCGAGCCCGATTGAAGCCGATATAAGTAGTAACGGTTTTGAAATAGTTGGGGGGCAGGATGAGTGAGACAGAGACGATTCATTGGTCTGATTATGTTTTTATCCATTTTATTAATCTTCTTCGGCCATAGTGCTGTGTTGGCAAGTACTACTGTAAAAGGTACGTTTGTCAGTGTTCAGTACAAGGATATCCAAGTGGATAAAAACACGGTTACGATTAAGAATTCCCAAGGCAAGAATGTGAAATATGCGATCGACAAATATACAAAGCTTTCGGTCGATGGCATTTCTACGAAACTTGATGCGTTCAAGTTGGGGATGAAGCTTGAAGCGGATGTGGAGAAAAACCGTGTGAAGGCATTACGCGGATTTTCAGCTACTCAACCAGGCGGATCCATTACTCAAGGGACGAAAATCGACGGATTAGTTAGCAAGGTTGACCGTTATGGACAATCGATTTCAGTTAAATTATCGAATGGCAAGACGAGTACATATGTTTTATCATCAAAGAGTTTGATTTATAAAGGAAACTCAAAAGTGACTTTAGGTGCCCTTTTCGAAGGGGATAGAGTGAAATTCTCCGTCACGGGTACGAACTCCACGACGATTAGCAGGCTGGATATTCAAGAAGACGGAGTCAAAATCACGAATCTGTATAAGGGAACGATTCAGCAGATTGAGCCTACCACGAATAAACTCGTCGTGAAGGACGAAAAGGTGTATCGGAATTGGGGATGGTTTAGTACGTATTCGACTAACAACAGCTATGCCTATTCAAAAGATATTCCAATCTACTACGGGAATCTGAAAATCAATCATGAACAGCTACGAAAATATAAGGGACACGAAGTCTACTATGTAACGGTAGAAAAGTTCGGGAATGAAGTTATCGAAAAGATGGTCATCAAAAAAGCGAATGAGCGGTCGTATTATGGGGTGCTGCCATTCACGAGCTATCAATCGGTGTATGTACGAAATGTTGGGTATGTGCCATTTCATGATGGAACCATCTTAATTCGGAATGGACGGTTAATCAGTCCGGATAGTCTGTTGGGTCTTGGTACTTCATTCGTTGTAACCGATGGTGCCCGTTACAGTGAAACAGCTATGGTGATCGACTACACGAACGACGGATTCCAAAGTCCGAATTTGGCTGCACATTCACTCTATTACGGACAAATCAGTTCGGCTGATCCATATACAGTAAAGTTAAAAGGTGTTAAACAGCTATCTTACAATAAGTGGCAAAACGTGACAGACCGGAGTTTCTCCTATAGTAACGACACGTCAGCCGTACGGAATTACTATAATGCCCCGATGCAAGCAGTGGATTTGAAGAATTATAACAACCAATGGGGCTACTTCTACGTTGCTGAAGGGCAATTAATTGCTGCTCAGCTGACTGGCTGGAGTATTCCATCCGCTTCCCGTGTGTCAGTTGGTGTCGTCGATTCTACATACTGGAACTATTACACGGACTACATTGACGTGCGAAATGTGAGCGAATGGAAGAACAGCGCATGGAGCAACGCATCAATGTTGACTTATATGAATATCGGAGATGCCATGATCATCAAGGATGGCAAAGTAATAACGGTAGATGACATTGAAGAAGGCGACCGTGTGTATCTCTTGCATGAATCGTATGGAACAGGACGCTTCCTGTTAGTGGACTGATTGGATGAAAGGATGATATGAGACAGCATGATGAATCGAATAGGTAATAAAGTAGTTTTAGTTGGATTAATGGTAATAGCATTGTTTTTAGTTTCACCCAAAGCTGAAGCGAAGCCTTTGGATTACTACGGCGGCGTGGCGAATGAATATGAATATGAGGAAGTGTTCTTCTTAACGGGGTATCCTATTAATTTCAAGGGAAAGGCAACCGTGACAGAGAGGGAAAGCAGGGGCACGATCACGACGACGTATAAGTTTACTCTCTCGAGTGCAGCTGGTGATAAGCTGACACGCAGCGTAGTTTATACGACTGAAGTGGATGACCATGCGGATAAAGGACAATCCACTTCCCAAACGTCCGTGAAAAGTTATACCGAGAAAGTGACGATCGGCAAAGACTGGACTTACACCCTCGATGATTATCAATTTTCAAAAGGGGTAGTCAGCGATCATCGTCCAGCTTCCGATTATTATTCTGGAAATGTCATCGCGCGGAAGATTTATAAAGTCGCCAATCGTGCCACGAAGTCTGAAGAGCTGTTAACGGTGAATTTGACTGGCCGCACGATGGGCTATGAAAACTTCTGGGGTGCGACAGAAACTCAAATCATGGAACACCACATCGTGACAGCGAGCGGCCGAGAAGGCTTTGTGACGAGCAAAGTATCCGACAGCAAATCGCGTGTGTTGGAATATGAGCCGAATGAGCCGGACCTTTCAAGTTTTAAGGGAGGCCATGCAGTGATCAGCACTTCCAATATGGTGAGTGAGTACACGTATGATTTACAATACGGGTCAAAAGGGAAGATCAAGCTATCCCAAGAAATGACGCCAAAGATTGAACGACTAATTGTACCGAAGTTCCGTGATTTAACATACTCCAGTGCGAGAGAGGATATCGAAAAGCTGTACTCCTTGGGGATTTACGATGAGTCCTCCCAGTTTTTCTCTCCGAACACACCGATGACCCGCTATCAATTTGCAGTCGGAGTGTTAAGAGGAGTGGACCTTCGCGTATTGGAAGAACCGAAGAAGACTGCAACGAAGTCGATCTTCAAAGATGTCAGTATAAAAGACCCGAATTACCGATACATCCAGAGTGCGGTGGAAAAAGGGGTTATCAACGGTGTCACACCGGACAAATTCGTACCGGACGGACCTATTACCCGCATGCAGGCGGTTGCCATCATGATGCGTTCATTGGGAATGGAAGGCCGTGCACCGACACCAGGTTATAAATTGAACTTTACGGACAACGGAAAGATTCCAGCATGGGGTAAGGATGCAGTCTATGTTTCCACTGAAATCGGACTCATCCAAGGTGACCGTAACGGCCGCTTCAATCCGGATCAGCCGATCACCCGCGCAGAAGCTTCCATTATCATGGTGAGATTCCTGAACTTCTTGGAAAACGACTTAAAGCAAAACTATCGGGAAGATATTTTCTTCTATTAATTGATTGGACGGAAATTGTTTGAGTAAGTACTCAGGCAATTTCCGTTTTTTCATTCCATTGAATGAAATGTCGACTATATACAACGTGTTTGTCGACTACCTACCACATACGTGTCGACTACTTACCACATACATGTCGGCTACGTACAACTTATACCTGTCGACCACCTACAACGTTCATGTCGACTAACTAACTACAACACCTCAACAAATTTTCACTCTACACTATTTATTAATATAGTAAAAAAGGTCTATAATTAGGTATCATCTATGACTTTTGTCGTTTAGGAGTGACAGCATTGGAAGAAGGAATACCGATTTACAGTTTAGATTTAGAAACACGCTTATTAATTGATTCGATCGATTTTGAGGAGCGGCAGGAAGAGTTGTCGCCTATCGAGAGGGAGGCATTCCTCCAGTTTAAGAAAAGAGTAGAGGACAATTTTGAACGATTCAAAATTGATGAGAAGGATTTCTCAGTAAGCCTTCAGCATCAACGGTTTACGTTATACATAAAAGTATTGGTTGATATTGTTCAGGATATGGAACGGGATCTTCAACTTTACACATTGGCAGAGGATCGGGAGACGGTCCAACTATACGCAGCGATTTTAAAAATCGCCTGTTTGTACCGATATCCTTTCGGTTTATATGATCGTAACATGACAGTAGAAGATTACTTCATGACGAAAGCCGAAAACTACCCAGGTTATGATGGTTATTTCAAGGTCGATTTTGAGTTGGAGACGCTTCGCCCTGAAGCGTGGGAACAGTATACTCATCCGAAGGAAGCGATGAACTTGGTTGAGTACTTCGAACAAGAGGTGGAAGTGACGTTCGAAGACAATAAAAGATATTTTGCCTTCATGAAAATTAATTCATTGTTATGGGAGATTTCTCTTTATTCCAACAAGGATTGGACTTTCCCGCAGCCTCGGGAATTTTCCTATTGGGAAATGAAAGTGATCTTGGAAGACCTATTGTCTAAGTTGCGGAATGATTTACGTGAATCTCATTTGAACCATAATGAATTCGATATTCCGAATCTTGTTTTCGCCATCAATGCAGTATCCAATTATATGATTGGAATTGACGGGGGTTCGATGGAGCCGGTCGAGAATATTCAAGTCGAACAAAAATTGCGGTCAGATTATATGAACGCTGCGTTTGTAGGGGCATCCATGTATCACACAGCAATGGCTTACGCAGATGATGTCCGGATATTAGGTTCAAGGGGTCATGGCGTGGCTGCTGAACATGCGAACAACCTGATTGATCAATTCAAAGGTAAAGATGCGGTTTTAGAAGGGCAAGATAATAAGCTGAATGGTGCGGACCGGATTGTAGACGGGGAGTTTATCCAAACGAAGTACTGTAATACTGGCGGGAAATGTATTAGCGAGTGCTTTGACAATGGCAAGTTCCGGTATGAACATAATGGAAAGCCGATGTCGATCGAAGTTCCGAAGGACAAGTATGACGATGCGATTCGTTCTATGCAGGAAAGAATTCGCCGCGGTGACATGAAGGATTATGGCATCACGGATCCTGAACAGGCAAAAGACATCGTGAAGAAAGGAAGCATCTCCTATAAAACTGCCCAACGAATTGCTAAAGCTGGAACAGTCGAAGGGGTTGTGTATGATGCCGCAACGGGAATCGTGCATGCCAGCCAGGCTTTCGGTATGTCTGTAGCGATCTCATTCGCTCAAAGTGTATGGCAAGGCGATGATTTGGACGAGGCAGCAAAGAAGGCGATGAACACCGGGGGCAAAGTATTCGGCATCTCGATGTTCAACCATATTGCAACGAAACAGATTGGACGTACTGCAGTCGAAAAGAGTCTTCGTCCTGCAACGGATTTCGTGACGAAGAAACTGATCGGATCTAAGGCTTCTGCGAAAATTGTAAATGCTTTTGTTCGTAAATCAGGTGAAAAAGCGATCCACGGAGCGGCTGCGATGAACCAACTGTCCAAGTTCATGCGTGGAAACGTCGTAACATTAGCTGTCACAACAGCCATTATGTCCAGCGGTTCTATTTATGATGCGATTAAAGGACGGATCTCAGGTAAGCAATTAGTGAAAAACATCGGTACTACAGGAGGAAGTGTCGGTGGTGCGGCAGCAGGAGCATTTTTCGGCTCCGCTGTACCGGTCGTCGGAACGATTGTAGGCGGCATGGTCGGTGGATGGCTTGGAGGGAAAGCATCTAAAAAGGTAATGGATCATGCAATTGAAGATGATTCGGTTGGAACATTCAATTTGTTGAAAGATGAATTTGTATCCAATATCGAAGAGTTAGAAATGAACCGGGAAGAGCTGAATTTTGTAATGGATTATGTTTTCGATCAAGAGAAGATGTCCAAAACATTAAAGATGATTTATGCAGCGCCAGATAAAAAGGAACACATTGGAGAGTTGATGGATCCTTATATTGAGGCAGTTTTGAAGGCAAGACCAGTACTTCCAGAACAAATGAGTTTAGAAATACTGGCATCTTAATTCAAAATTATTTAGAAAATAGTAAATATTAACACAAATTACAAGATTATTAGGTATAATGGAGATGAGTCCATAGACTCATCTTTTTTCCATTTTAAAAGGGGTGGGAGGGTTGCTGAATTGTGGGTTTTATTTGGTTTAAACATGATGAACTTACAATGACATTTTGAGGGGGATATCTTTTTGCAAGCGAAAAGTGTGTATTTGATTCCATCAAGATTGATTGCGATTTTGCCAGAGTACTCGAAATATGGCGAACTATATTCAAACATTTTGGAAGTGAATTATTCATTTGTTAATGAGCGTAACCCATATGACACGATTGATGATCATTGTCTCTATTATGGGTCAGCTCTGCGAGGCAAAATTGAAGGAGCGAATTCTATCTTGAAGACAAAGATCAATCCTATTGCTTTAAACGGCCCTGAGTCAATCATTCTAATTCCGACGAAATCTCCGATGAGCAAGGATGGAATCTGGTTTAATCTTGAACACATCATAGACTTTCAAGCTCTTGGCAAGAGAGAAATTCTTGTCTTCCTCTCAAACGGCGACACCATCCGAGTAGAAAACAGCTATAAGCAATTCAAAAGTCGCGTAGATAGAGGATACATACTCAGGACGAAACTGGAGGAGCGACAGAATCTCCAGCATCTCCAGAGCCACTACATCCTCGACCCGGGCAAACGATATCATTACCAGCGAAATAATGGAAAACTAAATTTTGAAATGGTTATACAAAATAAAAGAGACAATAAAGATAAATAATATTTTGCCTCAAGTGGGCTGTTTGCGAAGTCGTTAAACGATTTTGCAAGCAGCCTATTTAATTTTTGAAATTGATACAACTTCAATTGGGAACTTGGTACCCATAGTTTGTTTACAAAAACGGTTACATTTTACCATAATTATGAAAGTTTTATTCTAAGTCTTTCATAATTATGGTAAAATGTTATTGCTACAATAATTTCAAAGTATAGGAGGTTTTTGCAGTGAATAACTTTCATCCATTAGATATTATGGATGTATTTTATAGATCGTTATTTGATTTTAATCCTGATTTAGTAATCTATATGGACTTGGATGGGATTATTGCAAAAACAAGCAAGAATCTAACTAATATTTTCGGATATTCAATAGAAGAGTTTACAATTACTCCGATTTTAAATTATATTTCAAAAATTGACCAAGCTGAATATGAGAAGAATTTATTGCCTGTACTAAATGGGGAAGCAAGGGAAATGGAGATTCATTTATTACATGAAAATGGTAAGTTAATCCCAACTTATACAACGTTGATTCCTGCAAAGGTTGAAGGGAATATCGTAGGAGTTTTTGCTATTATCAAAGATTTAACTCGCTTCAAACAAATAGAGAGTGACCTTTTGGAGTCCGAGGCAAAGTTTAGGGGAATTGTAGAGGAAGCTTTGGTTGGTGTCTATATAATTAGAGGACATCAGCTCTTATATGGAAATCCGCAATACCACCAAATACTTGGCACTAAATATCCAGAAAACAATTTTGATATATTTGATTTTGTTCATCCTGATGATCGAGAACTTTTACAAGTAAACTTTGACTCATTAAGAGAAGGGGATACGGGTATAAATCATAATGTACGTGTTATTCGCAAAGATGAATCGGAAATTCAAATTGAAGCTCATTCCAAGCTAATATCTTTAAATGGAAAACCAATAATATTAGGTACAATTATTGATATTACAGATCGGAAAAAAGCGTGGGAACAAATTAATTTTCTTGCGTATTATGATCCATTGACGAAATTGCCTAATCGGAAATCTTTTGAAGAAGCATTAGAAAAAGAATTAGTTATAGCAAAAACAATAGACCAAAGATTGGCGGTTATGTATCTCGATTTAGACCGCTTTAAATATATCAATGATACAATTGGTCACAATATTGGTGATGAATTGTTAAAATCTGTATCAAATCGATTACAAATAGTATTAGGAGAAAAACATTTTCTTTTTAGAATAAGTGGAGATGAGTTTGCAATTATTTCACCTGATTGCAAAAATATAGAACATATAATTCATTTAGCGAGACAAATCGTAAGTTCAATGGAAGAGCAGTTTATCATCGACCACTATCGCCTTTCTATGACTACAAGTATTGGGGCAAGCATTTTTCCAACAGATGGAGAGGATTTAGTAACTCTCATGAAGAAGGCGGATGCAGCTCTTCATATGGCAAAAGGTGATGGGAAGAATACCTATAAGGTATATTCTTCGACAATGGATATTCAAACATATAAGACTTTCAAGTTAGGATCTGACATAAGATTGGCCCTTGAGGAATGCCAATTTGAATATTACTATCAGCCAAAAGTCGATATAGAAACTAACAAAATCGTTGGTGCAGAGGCATTGCTTAGATGGAATCATCCGGAATGGGGATTATTGTATCCAAATGATTTCATTCCGATAATAGAAGAAAACGGGCTCAATGAAGAAGTTGGCAAAAAGATGAACTTGATCGCATGCAAGCAACTCAAAAAGTGGCATGATTCCGGATTACCACAGATCCCTATTTCAGTAAATTTATCTGCCAAACGGTTTTTTGATAAAAATTTAGTAACAAACTTTCAACAAATACTTGATGAATCAATTCTTGATCCTGAATTCTTAGAAATAGAGATTACAGAAACGTCCATGTTAGAGAACGAGAGAATTGTATTAGCTACTATAGAAGGATTAGTACAAACAGGAATCTCCATTTCCTTAGATGACTTTGGAACCGGATTCTCATCCCTTTCTTATTTAAACCGATTTAAAAAATATATAAAAACCTTGAAAATTGATCGTTCATTCATCATGGAGATGAATCAAGATAAAGATAATGAGTCTGAATTTATAATAAAAACGATGATTCAGTTGGCTGAAAACTTAAAAATGGATGTGGTTGCTGAAGGTGTTGAAACGATTGAACAATGCCAAATTCTGAAACAGATGGGGTGTAGCGTAGTTCAAGGCTACCTGTTTGCTAAGCCTGTCCCAGCCTCGGAATTTGAAGAACTACTAAAGAAAGGGACAATCGATAAAATGGTTGTTTCTAACTCTGATCGAAACGAGATGGTGGAAAAAAGGAAGTTTTTCAGAGTACCATTGCATTTTCCGTTAAGCGGTTCAATGACGCTAACTCGGATCAATGGTCGAACGGTTGATGTTGGAAAGACGGTTGTTTTGATCGAAGATATAGGAATAGGAGGTCTTCGATTCTTAACCGACTTAAAGCTAACTGTGAATCCAAATATTATTCTTGAATTTGAAACCTATCTCTTCGGAGAATCCATTAAATTACTGGGCTCCATTGTATGGATGAATGAAGTAAAGCCGGAAATTTATCAATATGGCGTTCAATATGTAATTGACGAAAGCGAAAGAGCAGAAATCACCCCCATATTAAACAATCTGGCAATTAAGCTTCGAAATGCTCCATTAGTTCCTGATTGCAGCTTTGTATCTGACAATCGTTATGAGTTCATCAGGAACTTACGAAAGTAAATTAGGAATATTAAAAAGGACAGTCCTCTAAAGAACTATAGGAACTGTCCTTCATTATTATTGTAGTTTTTCTTTGAGTTTTCGCATGACCCGTTCTCTTCTTTTCTTAATACCCGAAACTGAAATTCCTGCTCTTTCGGCACAAAATTTTAGGGAACAACTTTCGATGAAAATCCAACTTAGAAGTTGACGTTCTGCGATTGACAACTCGGAGATGGCTATCTGGATTCGATCACTCCACACATCTTCTGCAGCAGTCACTTCATTGGCCAGTACATTCAATATCTCATCTTCCAACGGGGCTTCTCGTTCTTCATAACGGTTCTCCCGCTTCAACTCATCCAAAATGGCACCGCGTATACTCATGTACGCAAACGGGGCAAAGTCGCCACGCTCTTCTTCATATTTGGACCATGCTCGCCAAAGGGCGATCCTTGCTGCCTGTCGGTACTGATCATGGTCACGGTAAATGTTCAAACTCCACATCGCTGCCGAAATCATCGGCTCAAACTGCAGTAATACTTCCTCAAACCTTTTCATCTTCCGACCTTTCCGGCCGTGCACGACACATTGATTATTCCCGGGTGACTACATCGTATAGCAAAAAATCAGACGCAGCGACCTGGGCCAAGTCGCTTATTAAAAGTGATATAGGTCATATCATGATGAATTTTGATAATATTTCGCAAGATTATATGAATAATGGTACGACTAATTGATAAATGAGAAGTTTTGTCGGTTTTCGGGGAACAACCTATTCGACAAGCAAAATCTATTTATTTGCTGGATGACTTGTTAGGTCTTTACTGATAAGGAAACGACAATTTATCTCCCTCTATCGAACCATATCGTTGTTTGTTGGATTAGTTCAATGGTAATATTCGTGAAACATTTGCAACCGATTTTTAATGTTATGAACCTCTTTTGAGTATGCTAAATTCTTAATGACATACAAAGGGGGTGGCTTTTTTGCGTACTTATTATCGCACTCTTCTAATGACTGTTCTATTTGTATTAATGTTAAATTCAATAGCTTCCGCCATGAACGGGAGTAGGGTAACTGTAGAGGAATCACTTTCAATTCAAAAACCAGTTCCGAGCCGGTTGCTAACACCCGAAGATCCACATGAGTTGGTACGAATCATTGTTGAGTTGGAGCAAGAGCCGACAATTAAAAAAGCGACAAAGAAAGGTGTTCTGTATAAAGAACTTAAACCGACTGAACGTGTGGCACTTGAAAAAGGAGTCCTTTCACAACAAGAAACAGTTCAAGAAAAGATTCAAAGCGAAGCCCCATCCATTGAATACTTAAGCAATTTTACAACTGTTTTTAACGGTTTTTCTGCTGAAGTTGAGGCTGAACATGTTGAGAAAATTGCTAAAATAGAAGGGATTAAGGCGGTATACGAAGCAACAGAATATAGTCGTCCGGTAGAGAAACCGGAAATGGTGTATTCCAAAGAGCTTATACAAACTCAACAAGCATGGAACGACTATGCTTTCAAAGGGGAAGGCATGGTTGTAGGAATTATCGATACTGGAATCGATATAACGCATAAAGATATGGTCCTTACAGACGAAAAATCAGGAGAAATCACTGCTGAACAGGTAAACTCTCTACTTGCAAAAGGCTCAATCGAAGCAGGTAAATACTATACTCCAAAAATTCCGTTTGGTTATAACTATATGGATGATAACGACATCATTATAGATTCGATCCCGGATGCTTCGATGCACGGGATGCATGTTGCCGGAATTGTAGGGGCAAATGGAAATGAAGAAAATGGTGGGATTCAAGGGGTTGCGCCTGAAGCGCAGTTATTGGCGTTAAAGGTTTTCGGGAATGATCCTGAATTTCAATCCACCTTTGGAGATATTTACATCGAAGCAATTGATGATGCGATTAAATTAGGGGCGGACGTTATTAATATGTCCCTCGGTTCTACTGCTGGCTTTGTGGATGCTAACCATCCTGAACAACAGGCAGTCAAGCGTGCAGTTGATAATGGAGTGTTGGTAGCTATTTCTACTGGTAACTCTGCATTGTTTGGGGACGGCTATTTCTTTCCATATACTGAAAACCAAGATTATGGTTTAACCGGATCACCTGGCATTTCGGAGCATTCTTTAAGTGTAGCCTCTTTTGAAAATAGCATGTTGACAGCTTATAGTTTTAACTATTTTGTAAACGGTGAGGAAGTGAATCGTGCACTGTATTTATTAGCAAACAGCTCATTCCCCGATAAGTTGTTAACGGGGCCTATGGAAGTTGTCGATACTGGATTCGGTACGGTAGAAGATTTTAAAGACAAGGACGTCAAGGATAAAATTGCTTTGATATCCAGAGGGGAGATTCCTTTTGTAGAGAAGGGACTGAACGCCCAGGCAGCAGGTGCGGCAGGTGTAATGATCTACAACAACACTGAAGGAACCGTCAATATGATCTCAAGCTCTGTGATTCAGATTCCATATATGTCAATCCTTATGTCAGATGGTTTGGCAATGAAGGAACATTTGGACTTGGGTCAAAATGTAACCGTTGAATTTGATGGACAGTTCATTCATAAGCCAAATCCATTAGATGGAAAGATGAGCGATTTCACTTCATGGGGCCCAACTCCGAATTTAGATTTTAAACCGGAAATTACGGCGCCTGGTGGTAGCATCTTTTCAACTTTAAATAATAATCAGTATGGAATGATGAGCGGTACTTCGATGGCAGCCCCGCATGTAGCAGGAGGGGCCGCATTAGTATTTGAACGTGTTGACAATGAGTTTGGATTAACTGGTTCGGAACGAGTGGAATTGGTGAAAAATCTATTGATGAACACGGCAAAGCCAATTGAATTTGAAGAAGGAGAATTTATTTCTCCTCGTCGGCAAGGAGCCGGATTGATACAACTGGCTAACGCATTAAGCACAGAAGTAGTTGTGACGAACGAGGCAACCGGAGAAGCGAAGGTAGCGTTGAAAGAGATTTTTGGCAATACAGCTACTTTTACTTTGGATGCTAAGAATTACTCCGATAAGGAAATTACTTATCATGTCGATGTAGGTGTACAAGTCGATCAATGGGGAGAAGCGTTAGGCTACCTCGTTACTTCACCGAATGAATTCGGTTCAAATGTGGTAACAGACGAAGTGAATATTGATACGTTAGAATTTCTCACGGTGCCAGCAAATGGCTCGATAACTCTAAATGTGTCCATTGAGTTTAGTGGAATTGAATATCTTCGGGAGTATTTTACAAATGGATATTTTGTAGATGGATTTGTTATTCTAACTGACTTAAATGAAGAAGTAAGCGGAAATGTACCATTAGTTGTTCCGTTTTTTGGTTTCAATGGTGGATGGGATGATGCACCTCTATTTGATCACTTTGCTTGGGATCCGATGTCCTTTTGGGGTTACACAGCGTTGGTGGATAGAGATGGCAATTATATCGTAGGTGGAAAAGAATTCAATCTTGATCGATTTGGATTCTCACCAAATAATGACGGCTTACTTGATGAAGTGATTCCGGTCTTCTCCCTTCTGAGGAATGCCAAGGAATTTAGGGTTGAAGTGACCGATCATGACGGACAAGTGCTCCGTACTCTCCGGACAGCGAAAGAATTGAGGAAACATTATAGTAATACAACTGATGCTCTCCCATATTCGTTCAATTTAAATTACGGATGGGATGGGATGGTTAATAACATTCCTGCCGTAGATGATCAATATTTTATAAAGCTTAGTGGTGTTATTGACTATCCAGGTGCTGAATGGCAATCAATCATAGTCCCTGTTAAAATCGACACAATTGCACCGATTGCAAGTGCTATATTTAATTCTATTACACAAACGGTAGAATTGGTGAATATAGATGATGGAGACGGAACCGGAATTGAATACTGGGAAGTATTAGTGAATGGTGAAATAGTTTCAGGTGAATTGGATCCGGGAGAAGAAATATTTGTTTTAGACCAAGATTTAATGCCGGAAGATACGATTAGTGTAGCACTGACAGAACATGCAAAGAATACAGCAGAAGTAGAAGTGACTATAAATGATGATGAAGTGGAAACGGATGGGCCAATCATCACAATTGATAGTCCCGTAGAAGGTTCCATTCATAATATTAGTGAAATAACGGTAACAGGTAGTATTGAGGATGAATCGACTATAGAACATGTATTAGTAAATGAAAATGAAGCCGAAGTTACTAATGCTACTTTCACTCATACACTAAAACTGGAAGATGGACCTGCACAAATTTCAGTGCAGGCAACAGACCGGTATGGCAATATAGGCAATGCTGAAAGAACCGTCTATGTCGATACTACTGCACCATTATTAGAGATTAATACTCTCGAAAGTGATGAAGAGTCCATTAACTTTTTAATTCGAATAAAAGATAATTATAAATACATTGTTTTAAGAGTTAATGGAGATCAAGTCTATACCAATGATGCAACGCCTGATGAAATAGGAGGATTTGAAGAAGAACTACCTATAAATGTACCTGTTACCGAATCCGGTGTGTATCTCTTCGAAGTAGAGGACATTGCAGGCAATATTACAAACCAACGTGTTGTTTTTGGCGAGGGTAAATATGAGGAGTTATTAGTTCCATCTACCATCAATATGGTTGAAAACCAGGAAGTAGATTTTACAATCACTTACACTACCACAACAGCAGAAGGAACAACGAGTGAAGACGTTACTAAAGTAGCTGAATATTCAATTGATAACCCGGTAATTGTGCTAAATAGCGTGAAAGGTACAATTAAGGCTAAAGCTCCGGGAACAGCTGAAGTAACTGTGAAATACTCCAATTTGGAAGAGAGATTCACGGTAAATGTAATGGAAAGTGAAGAGCCGCAAACTGAACAAGTACTGGTTCTTCAGGATAGCACTTTCTCAATGCTGGTAGGTAATAGAATAACGATTAAGGCAAATTTAATCACTATTGATTCCGATGGAAATCAGATTGATATTCAAGACATATCAAGCCAACTTAAATTTAAAGATTTTGATGATCAAATTATAGAGATCGAAGACAATGATGTAATTGGTAAAGCTGTTGGAAAGACTGCGGTAACTGCTTATTATGACAATTTAGAAGCTACGGTGATTGTTGCGGTTCAGAGAAGGCCACGCCCAAATCCAGCTCCGGATCCAAAACCGCCCACGCCACCGACAAGTGATCAACTAGTAGATGAACAGGTGAAAATTCCTAATACACAAGAGGTAAAAGTTGAAGCACCTGCCCCTACTATCAGTCAACCGACAGTAAAAACAGAGCTTACGTCTAAGTCGATGAAAGCATTAGCTGATTCCGGTAAATCATTAATAGTTAAAGCTGGGAATATTGAAGTGGATGTTCCATCGTCAGTAATTAAAAGTATTAACCTTGGTGCGAATGAAAAAGTTTCATTTCAAATTGAATTGGTGAATGATGCGAAAGTGAATACTTTAGGTATTTTAGTATCAGATGTGTTTGACTTTTCAATTTCAATTACAGGAAATCAAGGAACACGGGGAGTATCAAACTTTGCAGAGCCGATTACTGT
The DNA here is from genome assembly GCF_042651785.1 of Chungangia koreensis. Lineage (NCBI taxonomy): Bacteria > Bacillati > Bacillota > Bacilli > Lactobacillales > Chungangia > Chungangia koreensis. Next base: position 37,052 of record NZ_JBHSEC010000006.1, on the reverse strand, counting down.
TATCATGCCAATAAAATCTTTTCCAGAAGATCATGAAAAAGTGGCGGCATACTATTTAAACGAGGAAACAGGAAGACTGGATTACTCTGGTGGAATTTACTCGGACCACGCTATACGCTTTAAGACGAGACATTTCTCTAAATTTGTTGCAGTTGAATCGTATAGTACTTTTGCTGATATTCATAACCATTGGGCGAAAAACGAAATCGAAGTATTAGCGTCCAGAAAGATTACATCTGGTACGGCAGAGAATGTTTTCTCTCCAGATGATGAAATGACACGGGCACAATTTGCCGTCTTGTTGGCAAGAGCACTGAATCTGCCGAATAAGAGTTTTGAGGGAATATTCAAAGACATTCCTGAACATATGGAGTGGGGAAATGTTGAAATTGAAGCTGCTTATCGTGCAGGAATCATTAAGGGGAAATCTGCAGGGATTTTTGAACCGAATTTGCCTATTACACGGGAGCAAATGGCTTTAATGATGATCCGGGCTATTGAGTATCAAAATCCTGATCAGTTGAAGGGTTTAAATGTAGTTAATGAATTTAATGATATCGGCGGTGTGAATCCTAACTCTCTTAAATCTATTGAAGCTGCAGCTTCTCTTGGACTATTAACCGGTTTTTATGATGGGACATTTAGACCAAGGGATTTTTCGACCAGGGCACAAACTTCCGTCGTATTATACCGTTTGTTGAAACAATTAGGAGAAATATAAGTGAATAAATAGAGTGATCCAAAATACACGGGTCACTCTATTTTTATTCTATTAATATTTTAAATATTTAGTCATATTTTACTAACCTACTTCATATAATCTATTGTATGGCCGAAATTCATTTTATAGTAGGGAGGAAAAAGAGTTGGTGAAGTTAAAACGTGTTCTTCTGCTAATGACTATCTTCATCTTATCGTTCAGCAGTGCAGCCATTGCTGCAACAGGTCCTGCACTCACACCAAAGAGTGGGACAAGTCCGTTAACTCTAAGCAAGCCGGATATTAGTCTTCCGGAACGCTTGGCAAATCCGGAAAATCCGGAAGAGAATGTGAGGATCATCGTTGAATTAACGGATGCTCCCACAATAGAAAAGGCAACTCAACAAGGGGTTCTATACAAAGAATTGAGCCGTACAGAACGCCAAAATTTAGAGAGAGCAGTTGAAGGCAAACAGCAAAATGTAAAAGCAAGCATACAAAAGGCAGCACCAACCATTAAATTTAAAGCCGATTTTACGACTGTATTTAATGGATTCTCTGCAGAAGTAAAGGCAGGATTAGTAGAAAAGATTGCAAATACGCCTGGAGTAAAAGCAGTTTATGAATCTACTGAATACGAACGTCCTGTAGAAAAACCAGAAATGGTTTATTCGAAAGAACTAGTACAAGCCCAACAAGCTTGGAACGAATATGGTTTCAAAGGGGAAGGAATGGTTGTAGGAGTCATTGATACTGGTATCGATCCTGACCATAAAGATATGGTGTTGACTGATGATGCATCAGGCGAAATCACATCTGCAGAAGTAGAAGCATTGCTTGAAAACGGTAGTATTGAAGATGGTAAATACTACACTGCCAAAGTTCCATTTGGTTACAACTATATGGATAATAACGATATTATTCGTGATATTGGTCCGGATGCTTCCATGCACGGGATGCACGTAGCTGGTACAGTAGGTGCAAATGGTAATGAAGAAAATGGTGGTATTAAAGGGGTTGCTCCTGAAGCTCAATTACTTGCTTTGAAAGTATTCGGTAACGATCCTTTATTCCCATCTACCTATGGAGACATTTATATTGAAGCAATTGATGATGCGATTAAATTGGGTGCAGACGTCATTAATATGTCACTCGGCTCGACTGCAGGATTTGTAGATTCTAAGAATCCGGAACAGCAAGCTGTAAAACGAGCAGTGAACAATGGCGTGCTTGTTGCAATTTCAGCAGGTAACTCAGCATTATTCGGTGATGGCTATTTCTATCCGTATGCTGAAAACCAAGACTATGGATTGACGGGTTCACCAAGTGTATCCTATGAGTCTTTTGGTGTCGCTTCTTTTGAAAATAGTACATTAACAGCATATAGCTATAAATATGCGTTTGATGGAGCAGATGCTGGACGAGCACTTTATTTATTGGCTAATACTGCGGATCCATCAGAGACATTCAGCGGGCCAGTTGAAATTATGGCTGCTGGTCTTGGGAAACCTGCAGACTTTGCTGGAAAAGATTTTAATGGCAAGGTTGCATTAGTTCAACGTGGTGAACTTCCATTTACAGAAAAAGGATTAAATGCCCAAGCTGCAGGAGCTGTTGGAATCATTATCTACAATAATGCTGAAGGAACTGTCAACATGGCGTCCGATCCGGCAATCACAATCCCTTACATGTTCTCATTAAAAGCAGATGGGGATGCATTAAAGTCTGCACTGGATGCAGGACAAACGGTAACCGTACAGTTTGATGGACAGTTTACAAACACGGCGAATCCATTAGCTGGACAAATGAGCGCATTCACGTCTTGGGGACCAACTCCAAACCTGGATTTCAAACCTGAAATTACAGCTCCGGGTGGAAATATCTTCTCGACATTGAATGATAATAAATACGGAATCATGAGCGGTACTTCAATGGCTGCGCCACACGTAGCTGGTGGTACAGCATTGGTAATGGAACGAGTCGACAAAGAGTTCAAACTGAAGAAGTCTAAACGCATTCAAATGGCGAAAAACTTAATGATGAACACTGCCAAACCGGTTGAATTCGCTGAAGGTGAATATGTATCTCCACGCCGTCAAGGTGCTGGATTGATGCAACTGGCTAACGCTTTGAACACAAACGTTGTAGTGACAAACAAAGCAACAGGTGAAGCGAAAGTTGCATTAAAAGAAATTACAGGAAACGTGGCAACATTCACGTTAGAAGCTGAAAACTTCTCGAATAGAGACGCTACTTACAATGTTGATGTTGCTGTACAAACAGACTATCCAGTTGATGCTGGTGGGGTTTATATTACTCCGCAAAATCAAGTTGGTTCTTTAGTTGTAACAGAAGATGTAGACATAGATGCAGTTAACCAAATCACAGTTCCGAAGAAAGGAAAAGCTGTGTTTGATGTATCTATTGACTTAGGTTCCTTGGAAGGTTTACGTTCATTCTTTACAAATGGTTTCTTTGTCGATGGATTCGTTACATTGACTGATCCAAACGAAGAAATTACGGGCAATCCCCAATTGACAGTTCCGTTCTTCGGTTTCAATGGCGGATGGGATGACGCACCTCTATTTGACTATTTCGCTTGGAATCCAATGACATATTGGGGCTACACAGCATTGGCTGACGAGCAAGGGTCCTTCATTACTGGAGGGGGAGCGTTTGATACAAATCGATTCGGATTCTCTCCTAACAATGATGGAGTACGTGATCAGGCAGTCCCTGTATTCTCTTTAATGCGAAATGCTAAAGAGTTCAAGGTGGAAGTAGTAGATGCTAAAGGTAATGTTGTTCGTACTCTGAGAACAGCAAAAGAATTGCGAAAGCATTATATTAGTGCAGCTGGTCAGCCACCGTACACTTATAGCCCGAACTACGCTTGGGATGGAAAGATCAATGGCAAAGTAGCTGCTGATGGTCAATACTTCATTAAACTTAGCGGTGTAATCGACTTTGCTGGTGCCGAATGGCAATCCATCTCTTACCCAGTAAAAGTGGATACAAAAGTACCGACTGCAAAAGTGGCATACGACTCAACAACTAAAACAGTTAAACTATCTAATGTTTCAGATGGTGATGGAACTGGAATCGAGTACTGGCAAGTGCTTGTCAATGGTGAGGTTGTTTCAGGCAAATTGGCTGCTGATGCAATTGAGTATGTCATTACGCAAGAAGTACCTGAAAAGGCTAAAGTGGAAGTCGCTTTTGCTGACTCAGCTTCTAACTATGGGGTAGCTAAAGTTGGAGGCGAAAAGAATGAGCCAGTCATTTACATTAACGAACCGGGCTTCTTCTCCGCGTATGGCACTGGGGAAGTATTAGTTGAAGGACGAGTTGAAGATGAATCTGACATTAAGTCTTTAACCATTAATGGTGAAGAAGTGGATGAGTTTGACGGATTAAACTTCTCTCACGTATTGACATTAACGGATGGCGTGAAGGACGTAAAAGTTGCAGCAACAGATATCTATGATAATTTCATGGAGATCCGAAGAATCATCTTCGTCGATACTGCTGCCCCAGAACTTACAGTTGAAAATGCACCTTCAAACGTAAAAAAAGAAACAGTTAAAGTGAAGGTTAATTTTAAAGACAACTTTGATCAAATGCGTTTGACGGTAAATGGTGACGAAAAATTCAACCAAGAATTGTCTGAACCATACACAATGAAAGGCTTTAATAAAACAATCACTGTTGAGTTAGCTTTAGTTGAAGGAGACAATGAGTTTGTATTCGAAGTCGAGGATTTAGTTGGTCATAAAACAACACAAACGATTGTGATTAAACGGGAAGGTAAAAAAGGTAATAACAACGTGGAACCGCCAGTTACCGCGAAACCTGTAACACCACAATTGCCTGGAAAACCAATTACAACAGATCCGGTAGTTCCACAATTACCAGGTAAACCAATTATTACTGATCCGGTAGTAGTTCCGCAATTACCAGGAACTCCTGGAGTAACACCAGAACTACCTGGTAAGCCAGTACCGGTCTTGCCAGCACCAGTAAAACCTGTTTTAACAGAAATTTAATAGAGCTTTTGTAGCCCCTATGAGAAATCGTAGGGGTTTTTTCTGTTCAGTAAAATAGACCTATTATCTTTGTATTTGTTTAGGAGTTTAGATATGTATATAGAAATAATGTGCACTCCCTTTGATTCATTTTTTTATTAATTGATACATTTCTGTATTTTTCGTCATCTTAATCTATTAAATTATAAATATTCAGTAATATTTTCTGGATAAAATGATAGATTAGGGGAGGAAATGACTTGAGTAAGATGAAAAAGGTTTTATTACTAACAGTTATTTTGGTTCTTTCATTCAGCTCAGCGGTATTCGGTGCAACTGGCCCGGAATTTGGTCCACAAAAGAACTTGCCAGCTGCGGCTCAATCTAATAAGAAAGTACCGGATCGTTTAGTGGATCCGAAGAATCCGGATGAGAATGTCCGTATAATCGTGGAGATGGAACAAGCTCCAACGATTGAAAATGCGACGAAACGAGGCAAGCTTTATAAAGAATTAGGTAGTGCAGAACGTAAAAACTTAGAAAAAGCAGCGAAGGATAATCAGGGGAAAGTAAAAGCTTCCGTAAGACGCACTGCACCTTCTATTAAATTTAAAGGTGAGTTTGTTACAGTGTTCAACGGATTCTCTGCTGAAGTGGAAGCGGGCTCCGTAGAGGAAATTTCTAAAGTAGAGGGCGTTAAAGCTGTCTACGAATCTACTGAGTATGAGCGCCCAGTAGAAAAGCCGGAAATGATTTATTCCAAGGAATTAGTACAAGCGCAACAAGCTTGGAATGATTATGGTTTCAAAGGTGAAGGCATGGTTGTTGGTGTCATTGATACAGGAATCGACCCTTCTCATAAGGACATGGTTCTGACAGACGATTCGACTGGTGAAATCAAGGCGAACGATGTCGCAGTTCTATTGGCTGACGGTAGTATCGAAGCAGGTAAATACTATACTCCGAAAGTTCCTTTCGGCTACAACTATATGGATGATAATCATATTATCTTAGATTTGGGACCTGACGCTTCCATGCATGGAATGCACGTAGCTGGAACAGTAGGTGCAAATGGTGATGAAGAAAATGGCGGCGTAAAAGGTGTTGCTCCAGAAGCACAGCTTCTTGCGTTGAAAGTATTCGGTAACGATCCTTTATTCCCGTCTACTTATGGTGATATTTACATTGAAGCGATCGACGACGCGATTAAATTAGGCGCTGACGTCATCAACATGTCTCTCGGATCTACTGCAGGTTATGTAGATGCGGATAATCCAGAGCAACAAGCAGTTAAACGTGCTGTAGACAACGGTGTCCTTGTAGCGATTTCTGCAGGTAACTCAGCGTTGGCGGGAGATGGATTCTACTATCCATATGCAGAAAACCAAGACTATGGTTTGACGGGTTCTCCAAGCGTTGCGAATGAATCATTAGGTGTTGCGTCATTTGAAAACAGCACGCTTACAGCGTATAGCTATGACTATACGATTGACGGCGAAGCTGCAGGGAATGCGCTTTACTTAGCGGCAAATAATGTAGATCCAGTTTCTACATTTAACGGTCCAGTTGAATTGATGGACGCAGGTCTTGGTGGGCCTGAGGACTTTGAAGGCAAGGACTTTACAGGAAAGATTGCGTTGATACAACGTGGTACTTATGGATTTGTTGATAAAGGATTGAATGCACAAGCTGCTGGCGCAGTGGGTGTCATCATTTACAACAACCAAGAAGGTACAGTCAACATGGCATCTGATCCAGCGATTCAAATCCCTTACTTGTTCTCCTTGAAGGCAGATGGGGATGTGTTGGCAGCGGCTTTGCGCGCAGGCCAAACGGTTGCGGTTGAATTCAATGGGGAATTCACGAATACAGCTAACCCGAAAGCAGGTCTAATGAGTGACTTCACTTCTTGGGGGCCAACTCCAAATCTTGACTTCAAACCTGAAATTACAGCTCCAGGTGGTAATATCTTCTCTACATTGAATAATGATCAATACGGGATCATGAGCGGTACGTCCATGGCGGCGCCTCACGTAGCAGGCGGAGCGGCATTAGTATTTGAACGTGTCGATACTGAGTTCGGATTGGAAGGCGCAGAACGAGTTCAGTTCGCGAAGAACTTATTGATGAACACTGCGAAGCCAATCGAGATGGCTGCTGGCGAATATGTATCACCACGTCGTCAAGGTGCAGGTCTAATGCAATTGGCTAATGCGTTAAACACAGATGTAGTGGTTACGAATAAAGCAACTGGTGAAGCGAAGGTTGCATTGAAAGAAATCAGTGGCAACTCAGCTACATTCAGTTTGGAAGCAGAAAACTTCTCAGATGAAGAGAAGACTTACAATGTAGAAGTGGCGGTACAAGTGGACGCATTGGCTTCTGTCGGTGGACAAGTTGTTACGGCACCGAATATTATCGGTTCAGAAGTTGTGACTGATGACGTTGCAATCGATGCACCTGATGCAGTTACGGTTCCTGCAAATGGAAAAGTGACAGTGGATGTATCAGTTGATTTGAGCGGATTGGAAGACCTTCGTACGTACTTCACGAATGGTTACTTCGTGGATGGATTTGTCACTTTAGTAGATCCAAATGAAGAAGTGTCTGGCAACGTTCCATTGACGGTTCCATTCTTCGGATTTAACGGAAGCTGGGATGATGCACCAATCTTCGATTATTTCGCTTGGGACGCGAAATCTCAATGGGGATTGACAGCTTTGGCTGACGAACAAGGTAATTTCATTGACGGTGGTTCAGAAGCATTCGACTTGGAACGTTTCGGATTCTCACCGAATGGAGACGGTATTCGTGACTTGGCGATTCCTGTATTCTCACTTATGAGAAATGCTAAAGACTTTAAGGTGGAAGTTGTAGATGCAGACGGAAACGTTCTACGTACAATCCGTACTGCGAAAGAATTACGTAAGCATTATACAAGCCCTGAGTACTACACTTACAACACGAACTACGGATGGGACGGATTGCTTAATGGCAAACCTGCTCCAGACGGACAGTATTTCATCAAACTTAGTGGGGTTATAGACTTTGCAGGTGCTGAATGGCAATCGATTCAATTCCCAGTGAAGGTTGATACAGTAGCTCCATCTGCGAAAGCAGCTTACGATGCAGAATTGAACTCTGTTTCAGTCAGTGACTTGGCTGATGAAGGTGTTGGCGTAGAGTATTGGGAAGTTCTTGTGAACGGTGAAACGGTTGCTGAATTGACTGCAGCTGAAGCGGAATATGCATTTGAATCCGAATTAGCTGAAGGAGATACTGTAACAGTCGTTGTATGGGATGCTGCTCGTAACTACAGTGAGGTTGAAGTGAACATGGATGGCGGATCACAAGCTGAAACAAATCCACCAGTGATTTACATTGAAGAACCAGGATTCTTCGCAGCTTATAATACGAATGAAGTATTGGTAAAAGGTAAAGTGGAAGATGAATCTGCTGTAACTTCATTGACAGTGAACGGAGAAGTGGTTGAAGACTTTGACGGTGTCAACTTCTCACACGTCTTGAACTTGGAAGATGGCGTGAAAGACGTCAAAGTTGCGGCTGTCGATGAGCACGGTAACGAAATGTCGATCCGTCGCATCATCTTCGTTGATACATTTGGACCGAAAGTGACAGTAGATAAGAAGTATCCAAAGAATGTGAAGGAAGATACTATTAAAGTTAAAGTCCGTGTCCAAGATAACTTCGACCAAGTACGACTGACTGTGAATGGTGATGAAAAATTCAATAAGGAATTGTCAGAACCGTACGGTATGAAAGGATTTGACCAAACGTTTGAAGTGGAATTGAACTTAGTTGATGGTGACAATGTATTCGAATTTGTCGTAGAAGACTTGGTTGGTCAAAAAGCTACTCAAACAATTACTATCAAGAAACAACCAGCCAAAGGTGACAAGCCTGGAAAGCCAGAAAAGCCTGGAAAACCAGGTAAGTAAGAAAAGTAAGTATAAATGCCATGAAGCAAATTTTGCTTCATGGCATTTTCTATGGGGTTTTTTCTTATTTAATTCTAAAGTCTTATAGGAACTAAATGAAATAGTGGTAATTATATGGAATTCGACAAAAATAGAAGGGATTCATCAACAGGTTTTGAGAAAATATTCCTTTCGTACTGGTTATAATGACATATATAAAGTAATAAAAATAATGGATGCGTTGAAATACTTTCTGTATGTGGGCACCTGGAAAGTATGGAGCTGTTGGTGCAACCGGCCTGATTTGACTTGAACTGATATTCAAGGTAATGAGGCTATTTATTATGTCAAAGGGGGACGCGAGGGATGTGTTGTGTTAAAGAAAAGTGGGGTTTTGAACAATTATGGTCGTGATCAATTACTTGAGTACTGTGATTCAAAAGTCCCCTTCCAGTCAATTGCACTTAGGTTTGGTCTATCGAACTCTTTCTTTATTCTTAACATCGTTATTCTATCTAATCGGAAGCTACGGTCAACCCTTCCATATCAAATTAAGTTCAGTAGTTGCCATTAGTCTATTAGCAATTGCCTCGACACATCTTTATAACAAATTTGAACTGAAACATACTTTCCTAAAATTATTTGTACTTATTGAACTAATTTTCCTACTATTTTTTGTCTTATATACAGGGGGAATCGAGAGTCCATTTATTTGGTATTCTTTGAATCCTATATTAGTAGCAATAAGCTTTTTATCACCCATTTTCAGCTGGGGACTTTTGTTTAGTTACTTAGCTTCGATTACATTTTTATCAGGAACAAACATTTCCTTTTCTGATGTTCTTTTAATTATGGAAGAAAGTGCATTTATATATTTGGCTTGCTTGCTGGGGGTTTTACTGGCGAACCTCTTTTCCCGTTTAACAAGAGAGCTTGATTTGAAAATGGAGGAATTAAAAGAGGCAAATGAACAATTATTGGAGTTGAACAGAAAGCATGAGGCGGCAATTGAACAAGTGGTTTCGTTAAATAATGAGATGAATCGTTATTCAACGAAGATGGCCATATTAGAGGAACAAAACCGAATTGCAAATGAAATCCACGACAATGTTTCTCAAAAACTCTTTGGTCTAGTCTATTCACTACACAATCTCCAACATAAGTATAAAAATGTGGAGTTGAGTCATGACCTCCACTTTTTAGGCCGTATTGCCAATGAGGCAATGAAGGAGATCAGGGCAGCGATATATCGACTTAGTTCCGTGAAGAAAGGTGAGCAACCAGTTTTAAATCAGTTCCGTCTTTTCTTGGATGAATTTTCAACCTTACATGGTGTTAAAGTGATTCATCAAGTTTCAGGTGTCGAGTCTGCATTAAGTTATAAGCTTAAAGAATCACTTATTCGAATTCTAAACGAAGCATGCGGCAATGCAGTACGTCATGGGAAATGTGAACGTATTTATGTTTCTATGACAGTTACCGAGGATGCAACGGTCTTGGAAATTCATGATAATGGATCAGGCATGGTTATAAAGCCGAATAGGGAAGAAGAAGGCATTGGTCTTCATAATATTAAAAAGATTGTCGGTTCATTTGGTGGAGTAGTTGCGATCGATAGTGAAATTGGCAAAGGTACCAGTCTACAGATTGAAATACCAAATCGAAACATGCAAAAGGTGGTAGGGATATGAAGGTAGTAATAGTGGATGATCACCCATTAATTCGGAAAGGGATAGCTGAATTAGTTACAATAGAAGATTCTATGGAAGTAGTAGGTGAGGCCTCGGATTACACTGAAGGACTAAATAGAATCATTGAACTTAAGCCGGATCTTGCGATTGTTGATCTGCGATTGGCTGGTAAATCCGGCTTGGCTTTAGTGAAGGAATGCAGGGAAAAGGGTGTCAATTCTAAGTTTACTATTTTAACCTCTTCTTCAAACCAACAGGATTTCAACCAGGCTAAACAGGTAGGAGTAGACGGTTATATATTGAAGGAAGCTCTGCCGGAAGAACTATTGCATGCATTAAAAGTGATTGGTAAAGGAAGGAAGTATTTCGATCCAGGTGTACTTGAATTAATGACAAATGAAGTGGAAGAGGATGAATTCATCGAACATCTTACACCAAAGGAAAAGGAAGTACTTATTGAGCTCGGAAAGGGCATGTCTAACCGTGACATTTCCGAACGGTTATTTGTCACAGAATACACTGTAAAGAAACATGTGAGCCAGATCTTAGCGAAATTGGAGCTCACAGATCGGACTCAGGCAGCATTGTACGCAAATGCAAAAGGATTAGTTTCATACGCCATTAACTGATTTAGTGACTTAGGGTGAATCCCTAAGTCTTTTTTAATGTTTTTGACTACCTAAGGAACAAGATCACATTGCACTGTTAGAAAAAAAGAAGAAAAGTAATCATGTTTCGTACTGAACTTGCATAATCATGATGAATGAAGAATCCCTACTTAAGTCCCAATGACGAAATGGGTATTAATTCCTTTTGGTTGAATCATTTCAATATATATTTCCTTGGAACTTATTATTGATGAATTCCTTTCATGTTGGCCGATTATTTCACATACAAGATACATATAAACTTTCTAAAGCAAATCTTGGGGGACGGCCATATGAAAAGGATTCTTTTGTTTCTAATGGTTTTACTAATTTTGTTCATTGTTATTGATCAATCACCTATTAAAGAAGGTTCAATAAAGCCACGACATATGACAGAGATAGATGCAGCTCTACAAACAGAAGGGGATATAAACAAGTTTAACCAAGTCGAGGATTCATGTGTGAGTGATGAAGAGGTTTTAACGGGAAGTAAAAGCGACTGGGTATTACTTTGGAGTGATGAGTTTAATAGCGATTGTTTAGACATGGAAAAATGGAACATGGAGGATTGGGCTGCTTTAAAAAACAATGAATTACAGTACTATTCTCCAAATAACGTCCAAGTTGAAGATGGCGTTTTAAAATTAGTTAGCAGAAAAGAGCAGTACAGAGGTAAAAGCTATACTTCCGGAGCCATTCATACGAAAGATAAATTTGAGTTTTCTCATGGCAAGGTTGAGATGAGAGCTAAACTTCCTGCAGGCCAAGGACTTTTTCCTGCTTTTTGGATGATGACAAATAAGGAAAAAACATGGCTACCCGAGATAGATATCATGGAAATGCTTGGTCATAAAACGAACGAAATTTGGATGGTCGTTCATTGGCTGAATGAAGAAGGTGAATTAACGAGTGATAGCAGTTCATTCACAGGTCCGGATTATTCCAAAGACTTTCATACATTCAGTATCGAATGGACGTCTGGATCAATCACATGGTTTATTGACGGCATAGCAAGATATAGTACAGATGCCTATGTGCCGAGAGAAAATATGTATCTATATTTAAATACCGCTATCGGAGGGAATTGGCCGGGATCACCGGATCAAACCACTGAATTTCCAGCAGTATTTGAAATCGATTATGTAAGAGTCTATAAAAACCGAGGAGAATAAGATCTCCCTTCATATAAAACCGTTTTATTGAGAGTTTTAGAAATACGGAGGTAAGAATCAATGGTGTTATTCATTACTCTGTTTCTCTTTACTGTTTTCGCTTTCTTTCAAACGTTATACATCTTTGTCCCTCTTTATACAAGTAAAAAGAAAGTGAAGTTATATCCAAGAAAAGAGAAAGGGTTTAGCATATTAATACCGATGTTTAATGAAATGCTTGTAGTTGAAAATTGTTTGAAAGGGATATTCAATCTCCAATACAAAAACGTTGAAGTCCTGTTTATTAATGACGGATCGACCGATGATACGTTTGAAACTCTTTGTAATCACCTTAATCTTGTTAAATCTGACCGACCCATAAATGGGACACTTACACAAGCAAGGATAGCCGATATATATCGATCGGAAATATACCCGAACATTTGGGTGATCAATAAAGAAAATGGAGGTAAGGCAGATTCGCTTAATGTAGGAATCGATTATGCGCAAAATGAGCTGATCGTCACGTTAGATGCAGACTGTATACTTGAACCTAACTCAATAAATGAGATGAATCGGACATTTTCAGACGAAAATATTATTGCAGCAGGCGGTTTAGTCAATATCGTACAAGGTTTTACTTATGACGGTTCCAAATTTATCCCGCACTTTAAGACTCCTAATTTAATCAGCTTTCAAGTAGTTCGATACTTGACCGGCTTTTATATGAATAAGATCACCCAAGCCAAGCTCGGATCATTAACCGTTATATCCGGAGCTTTCGGTACTTTTCGAAGAGAAATACTGATCCTGGCAAGTGGCTACCGGCAAACTGTCGGTGAAGATATGGACATTACACTAAGGATCCAAGAATTGATCGGTACCGTACTAAAAGGAAAACGAGTAACATTTGTTCCTGAAGCAATTTGCTATACAGAATGCCCCACAACATTAAAAAACCTCTTTAAACAGCGGATTCGTTGGCAAAAAGCATTTGTCGACTGTATCATTACGTATCGGAAATCTTTCTATCGAAAAATGAATTTTAGCGTATCTACATTTATACTGATAGACTCTCTCCTCCTCGGTACTTTATCTGCCTATCCTATCCTTTTCATCCCCATGATTCTTCTACTTTCTTTGAATCATATCAAACTATTTATATTATTATTTGCGATATCCGGAAGTTTAGCTATGCTGTTGAATTTTGCAACGGTAATTGTCTCAAAAAGATACGGCCATGTGTACGGTGTAAAAGACTCATTTTTATTGCTCCTCTTTCTTCCTATGGAAGTGATGTTTTTTAGGATTACAGAAGTGATTTTCGTCACTTTCGGAACCATTATTTACTTCTTCAATAGACATGGTTGGAGCCGATCGGAACGAATTGGGAAACCTATTATGATTCAAAACCAAATAAATGTGCACATACGCGATCCTTTTGGAGGGTAATGAGATGAGAAAGTATTTTGCATCAAACCTATTGTTCACCCTCATTTTTTTAGTTGTGATCGTACCACTTTCTTATTTGCTCCTACATTATGTATTTAGTTCTATAACTGGTCCTGTCGCAGCAAGTGAACCGCTTAGTCAAGCTGGTATTGCTCAGAATTCCACTAACCGGGATTTTTCCGAAGCGAAGGATTATGCAGAACGGGTAACAGTATTGATGTACCATCAAATTATTCCTGAGAAAAAGCTAATGGAACACCATTTTACAGAAGCAAATGAATTGATTGACTCGATTGTAACGCTCGAACAATTTACGGAGCAGATGGATTATTTAACGAATCAAGACTATACGGTCTTAAGCCTTAAGGAATTTGAAGAGTTTATGATCAAGCATAAAAAGGTACCGGAAAAAAGTGTGTTAATTACATTCGATGATGGTTATAAAAATGTATTTGAATTTGCCTATCCTGTCTTGAAAGAGCGTGGCTTTCACGCAGTTCATTTTCTCATTACGGGTTTAATTACAGAGCGGACACATCCATTTACTGCATCCAAACTTCAGTATGCCAGCATTGAAGAATTAATAGAATCATCGGATGTCTTCGATTACGGAAACCATACACACTCATTCCATCGAAAAACAGAGGAAGGTTCAGCGTTTCTCACGACATTAGGGGAGGAAATTGTAAAAGAGGATTTGGAAAAAGCAATTGAGTGGTTAGGGCATTCGGAACTGTTTGCCGCACCATACGGAGAATATAGCCCCGCTACTTTGGATATCTTAAGAGATCTGGGTATGAAAATGGCATTTACTGTCTCACCCGGTTACGCTGAACCATCTAATCACATTTTAGAAATTCCCAGATATGGTGTTTACCCATTTTATACGATGGAGGATTTTAAATATATTCTTGAACAATCTTTAAAGGATTGAAATTTGGGTAACGTTCTTGCTGACTTCAAAGGCTGAATATATTAATGGGGAAGTCATCCGCATCGATGGTGGATTTACGAATACAAAATGCGAACGCCTTGGGCTAACAAGCTCAAGGTGTTATTATTTCAACATTTTTTTATTTAATTCTACAAAACTATTTGACTATTCAAAATGAATCCTGTACTCTGTGTAATGTATACATAACAAAAAATGGAGGGGATAAGGATTGAAAAACGTTTTAAAGATCACCCCTATCGAAAAGGCAAAAACAGCGAAAGAGATTGTGTACGAAGAATTGAAAACTGCTATTTTCAGAGGCGATCTCAGACCTGATGAGTATTTGACGGAGACAATTTTAGCCCAGTCATTGAATACTTCTCGTACCCCGGTTCGTGAAGCGGTCAGTGATTTGGTGAAGGATGGGTTGCTCGAGGCTGTACCACGCAAAGGGTTGAAAGTGCGTGAGATCAGTGATGAAGAAAAGGAGCAGATTTTCTATTTACGGATTTCAATTGAAAAAGAGGTTTTGAGAAGACTGGTTCATCAAGTCACCCCGGATCAAATCCAGGAGATGCGGGACATCATCGATGAGATGAGGGAGACGATTCAGAAGAACGATCGGATTGCCAACATCGAATTGGATCAGAAGTTCCACAGATTGTTCATCACATTCTCTGGCCAGAACATTTTAGGGAGCGTCCTATCCGATATTTATAATTTAACACGTCTTGTAGGACATGCAGCTTTAGGTAAGACAGGTCGGATGGAAGAGGTCATCGAGGAACATACGGAAATCGTGGATGCTTTGGAAAGTAAAGATGAAGCGTTTGTTCTTCAAAAGTTGGAGGATCATCTCCTGAAGACGAAAGAGTCAATTACAAAGGCACAAGGGAATTCTTAATGGATGATTTGTAAGCGTTGTCAGAGTGGAGGAAGCTATGAAGAATTTATTGGAAATAATCGTGAATGACGAGAAAAAGAGTGTACATGTAGGTGGCGTTTACTGCATCGGATATGCTGGCCGAGATGTTGAAAAGACGATGGAGCATGTCATCGAGCTTGAAGAAATCGGAGTTCCAAGACCACCGGAAATCCCGATGCTCTACCCGGTTCGTACGAATAGCTTGAACCAGATCGAAGAGATTGAGGTTTTAGGCAATGAAACGAGTGGAGAAGCCGAAATCGTTTTGGTATTCGGTGACAGTGAGGATGAAGCGTACATTACAATCGGTAGTGATCATACAGACCGTGGACTTGAGACGGTTGATATAAACAAATCAAAGCAAGTATGTGATAAGCCGATTGGAAAAAAAGCTTGGAAACTGCAAGACGTCATCGGTCATTGGGATGAGCTGGTTTTAAAAGCAGAGGTTGAAATAACAGAAGGTGGCGAGTGGGTTAACTATCAAAACGCGCCAATCAGTTCAATCATTTCACTTGAAGACATTAAAGCTTATTTAAAGAAAAAAGGTGTTCCTTTAACAAACAGTGTCGTGTTCTCTGGAACCGTGCCATTGCTTGAAGGGTTCAAATATGGGACAGGCTTCAGAATGACATTCGTGGATCCAGTTCGAAAAGATGAGATCCATGGCTACTACAAAGTTCGTAACCTTGAAAGGGAGTGAGGGTGTTGAAAACAGCAATCTATCAGATGCAAGTCGTTCCGGGGAAACCGGAAGAGAATATGCTGAAGATCAGTGAATTTGTCCGTTTGGCTTGCGAGTCGGATAAGCCGGATGTCGTGGTTCTTCCCGAAATGTGGACAACATCCTATACGCTGAAGGAGATTCATCTCCATGCGGATGAGGACGGGAAGCAGGTTGTCCCTTTCTTGCAAACGCTTGCAAAGTCTTATGATGTCAACATTGTCGGAGGCTCATTTGCAAATAAGGTTGGAGGCAAGGTGTATAACACAGCTGTGGTCGTCGACCGTAAAGGGACAGTCGTCTATAAATACGATAAGGTCCACTTAGTGCCGATGCTTCAGGAGCCGGATTTCTTAGAAGGCGGACAAGCAGTGCCGGAAGTGTTTGAGCTGGATGGAGTGAAAGCGGGAGTCATTATTTGTTACGATTTGCGCTTCCCGGAATTAATCCGTCCGCTTGCTTTAGAAGATGCGGAGGTTTTATTCATCGTAGCTGAATGGCCAGAGGCGAGGATTAATCATTGGAAGACACTGCAAATCGCTCGGGCGATCGAGAACCAAATGTTCGTCGTATCCGCCAATAGTGTCGGAACATATGACGGCGTCACTTATGGCGGCACTTCGCTGATCATCGATCCTTGGGGAGAAGTGCTGGCTGAAGGTGGAATGGACGAAGGCGTACTGGAAGCTGAGTTCGATGTGAAATTAACAATGGAAGTACGGGAAAAAGTACCTGTCTTTACAAGCCGGGTACCTCATTTATACAAATCACATTCTTAGGGGGAATGGAAAATGAAGAAAACGATTAAAGCAATGGCTGCAGCAGCAGGTTTGGCAATGGTTTTAGCAGGATGTTCCGGAGATGGAGGAAATGCTGACGGTGGAGCCGTTACATTGAAGTTGGCCCACACTGGTTCAGACACGCACCAATATCAAATCGGTGCAGCTGAGTTTGCTAAATTAGTAGAAGAGAAGTCTGATGGGGATATCAAGATCGAAATCCATGGTAACGCAACACTTGGCAGTGAAGCGGAAGCAATCGAGCAAGTGATCGACGGTACATTGGATATGACAGTTGTTGCGGCTGATAGTTCATTGGCTAATACAGTTCCTGAAATGAACCTATTTGGACTTCCGTATATATTTGAAGACCGCGAGCACGTATATAGCAAATTAGATGGCGAGCCTGGTCAAGAGTTGTTGGGGTTAGTCGATGATGCCAACATGAAAGGTCTTGGATTCTGGGAAGTCGGCTTCCGTCATTTGACGAACAATAAGAAACCGATCAACGTTCCGGAAGATGTAAAAGGAATGAAGATCCGTGTGCAGCCTGCACCAGTTTGGGAAGCACATATGAATGCATTGGGTGCAAGTGCGACACCGGTAGCATTCAATGAATTGTATTCTGCTTTGGATCAAGGATTGGTTGATGGACAAGAAAACCCGATTTCTTCTATCTATTCGATGAAATTCTATGAAGTTCAAAAATATATTGCGTTGACTGGCCATACGTATACACCGGCTGTCGTCATTGCGAGTCAAAATGCTTGGGACAAGCTGACTGATGAACAGAAATCGATCATTGAAGAAGCAGTAAAAGAAACTGCAACTTATCAACGTGATTACTTAGCTGGGAAAGAAGAAGAAATCATTAATGAGCTGAAAGGTGAAGGCGTTGAATTTACTGAGCCTGATCGTGAAGCATTCAAAGAAGCGACAAAGGATGTAAAAGAAGCATTGAAAGAACAAGTGCCAGCAGAATTGATTGAGGAGATGCAAGCGAAGTAATTCTGCTGAAGGGGGATCGGGTATGATCTTAGAAAAAGCTGACCATTGGATTACCAAACTATTAGAGTTCATTATTACAGTCTGCCTATCCGTTACCGTCATTTTGACGCTTGTGCAAGTCATTTTCCGCTTTGTTTTGAAGATGTCACTAAGCTGGTCACAGGAAGTCGTCATGATCAGCTTCGTGTACAGTGTTCTCTTCGGAGCGGCACTTGCCTTTAAAAATAGTGAGCATTTAACGGTCGATATATTTGAAAACGCCAAGCCGATTGTACAAAAGATATTTAATGTCATTTCGTTTACTGCAGTGGCCATCATGATTGTTGTACTGATCGTTTATGGGTTTCAGTTAGTTGCGGATAACTTGGCATCCGGACAAATCGTCGGATTCTTGCCTATCAAAAAGGGTTATGTGTATTTGGCATTGCCATTAAGCGCCATATTCATGCTCTATTACCATGTGAAGAGGGTGATTCCATGGCGTGGCTGATTTTATTACTATTTGTCTTAATTTTGCTAAGGGTGCCGATCGCTTTCGGGTTGAGTTTTGTTTCGTTCTTAGGGATTATGATGACGGATCCGGGGTTATTGATAAATGTTCCACGTCGGATTTTCAACGGGATCGATAGCTTTACGCTCATTGCCGTACCGTTGTTCATCCTGGCTGGGGAATTGATGACGCAAGGCGGGATTTCCAAACGATTAATCAGTTTCTCGCAAACGCTTGTCGGACATATGTATGGGGGTCTTGCACTCGTAGTTGTATTGGCCAGCATGTTCTTCTCGGCACTTACGGGAACTGCGATTGCCGCAGCTGCAGCAATCGGTGGGATGATGATCCCGGCCATGACGAAGGAAGGATATGACATCCGGTTCTCGACCAGTTTAGTCGCATCCTCTTCTACAATCGGTCCGATCATTCCGCCGAGTATCGTCCTGATCCTGTACGGAGTCATTGCGAGTGAATCGATTGGAGACCTCTTTATAGCGGGGGTTATACCAGGTATTTTGATGGGTGCAGCCCTGATGATTTACAGCTACTACGTAGGGAAGAAAAATAACTATCGTTCGCGTGCTGAGCGTGCGTCATTTAAAGAAATTATCGTTGGTGCAAAGGATGCCGTACTGGCGTTGCTCATGCCTCTCATCATCATCGGCGGAATTGTGTCCGGTTATTTTACAGCTACCGAATCCGGGGTAATCGCAGTACTGTATGCCTTCATTATCGGTATGTTTGTTTATAGAGAATTGAAATTCAAGGACCTATGGCAAATTGTGTTGAACACAGCAAAGACGACAGCGACGATTGTGTTCTTAATCGGAAGCGCCTCGCTCTTCATTTGGTTCCTATCGTTCAACAGCATTCCGAACCAGTTAGTTGAACTGATGGGTCCTGTAGCGGAAAATCAGTTCCTATTGTTATTGGTGATCAATATCGTGTTGTTAATCGCGGGTACATTCATTGACACGATCAGTGCCGTATCCATCTTCACACCGTTGTTCTTACCTTTAATCTTGGCTGCTGGCATTGACCCTGTACACTTTGGGATTGTCATGGCAGTCAACTTGACAGTCGGTATGGTCACTCCGCCTCTTGGAGTCTGCCTGTTTGTCACAGCGGGTATCGGAAAGATCAGCGTACCGAAGATGTTCAAGTACTTAGTGCCACAGATTATTATATTGATAGTTGTGCTTCTAATTGTTACTTATTTACCGGATGTCATTATGTTCCCGGTAGAGTTCTTTAATGGGTGATGAGTAGATTTGTAGAATGTCCGGTTCCTTCGGGGGCTGGGCATTTTTGTATGAAGCCATTGAAAATATTCACCACTGCTTTATACTATTAAATGGATAAAGTATGAGGAGATGTCTGGATTGACTACAGCCAAGATTAATCGGATTTTAGAGAAAGCAATGCCGTTCTTCATTCCTGCAAGTGTCATTGTCGGGATTTTGTTATCGGATTATATTAAGGGTTATGAGTATTTAGTGCCGTGGTTATTTGCTGTTATGACGTTGGTCGGAAGTTTGAATTCGAATTTCATTTCGCTGAAGCATGCAGTGACACACCCGCTGCCATTAGTTCTCATTTTAGTGATTTTACATATTGTTATGCCTATATTTGCATGGGGAGTAGGTCATATTTTATTCCCAGGGGATATCTACACAATTACCGGGCTGATTTTAGGGATGGCCATTCCGACAGGCATTACGAGTTTTGTATGGGTTTCCATGTACCGGGGAAACTCGGCACTCGTGTTAGCGATCATTTTGATCTGTACATTGTTATCGCCGATTATTGTCCCGGCGACGATGTCATTCTTCGTTGGAGGAAATATTGAAATTGATGCGGTCGGTATCATGAAAGGACTTCTTTTGATGATTGTGTTGCCATCGGTACTCGGTATGGTGTTCAATCAATTTTCAAAGGAGAAAGCCGTAAAGTTGAGTAAACAGCTCGCACCCGTTTCGAAGATTTTCATGGGAGTCGTGGTAGCTTTAAACGGAGCGGTTGTTGCACCTTACTTAGTGGACGTAAGTTGGAAGCTTATTGGTATTGGCATAACGGTTTTATTCATCGCATTCTTAGGTTACGTCATTTCATTTTTGGCTGCCCGATGGTTCAAATTCGATCAAGAAAATACCGTGGCTATGATTTTTACCGGCGGCATGCGGAATATCAGCACTGGGGTAGTTATCGCAACAGCGTACTTCCCGGCGCCAGTTGCAATCCCTGTTGTATTGGCCATGCTCTTCCAGCAAGTTTTGGCATCCGTGTTTGGCGCGTTTATCGATAGGTTTTATGGTAAAGAAGAGGTTGTAATTGGAACAGAAAAATATTCAGGATGATGGATTCCCTCTTTGGCTTTGGCTGGAGGGGGTTTTTCGTTTAGAAATGCAGTAAATGCAAACTCTACTTTCTAAGACAGAAGATTTCTGCCTAAACCTATTAAAAAGATTGTGTAAATGAGAAATATTTAGATTAAAGTTATTGAATTAATAATAATTATGTGATAAATTCAATTCATCTAATGGAATGCTATTCCGGATAATGGAATAGCAAATTATTAAAAAAGTAATGTAAGCGGATACAGTGGAAGGGGTTTTGTGAAGATGGCTTATTGGAAAAACGAGAATGACGTAGAAGTTTATTCACCACCAGGACATGAGGGGACATTCAATCGTAGGCTTGTAGGGCCTGCGGAGGGAATAGAAAATATGGAAGTAATTATTGGTGAAATGGAGCCAGGTGGATTAGCTGATCCTCATCTCCACGATGACATGGAACAGATTATGTACATATTATCTGGAAAAATGCACGCTATCATTAATGGAGAAGAGTCTGTACTAACCGTAGGAGATATTGTCTGGATTCCAAAAAAGTCGATGCACGATATACGAAATGCAGGGGACGAAAATTTACGTTTTGTACTTATGTATTCTCCTCAAAAGGTATCCAATGAGGGATTAAAAGAAATGGAGGAAATGAAATAATGAAAAAGGTGAATTTATTTATATTTCTTGCAGCTATACTTCTTATTGTGTCTGGTTGCGGAGATTCGGATAATGCAAATGGAAAGAGTGAAACAATAAAGTTGAAAATTGCGGACTCTCTTCCAACAACAAACTATTTATCTTCTGAAGGCACAGTGTTCTTTATGGAACGTGTGGAGGAATTGACAGATGGAAAAGTAGAATTTGAACACTATCCGGCTGAACAAATCGGGAAAGCAAATAGTTATTTGGATCTCACATTATCGAAAACAATTGATATCGGTTATACATCATATTCAACCGATCGTCTTCCTCTTACAGAGGTAGCTACTTTACCAGGTGCTTATAGTTCAGCAGAAGAGGGTTCCAAAATCATCTGGCAATTGATGAAAGATTACTTGACTGAAGAAGAATATTTAAAAAATGGAGTTCGTCCTCTTTATGCAGTCGCATTACCACAATATCAATATGTAACAGCTAAAAAACCAATAAAGAGCATGAAAGATATTAAAGGTACAAAAGCCCGTGTTACAGGAACTATGGAGTTAGGATTCGATGCACTTGGTGCATCACCGGTATTTATGCCGGCAACTGAGGCTTATACTGCTATGGAACGTGGAACAGTAGACGGCGTTACATTCCCGTTCACAAGTTTCGAAGCCTATCAAATTGAATCGATTGCAAACTACTCAACAAAAGGTGCGAATCTTGGAAGTTTTACAGTTGTGTACTCAATCAATGAGGATGTATATAAGTCACTCCCTGAGGATGTAAAAGAAGCACTTGCGCAAGCTGGTGATGAAACTGTTGAACACCTATCAAAATTCTTAGATAAGAAGAATGAGGAACTTGCAGAAAAATTTGCAAGCGAAATCGAAATTTACGAGTTAAATGATGAAGAATCGGCTGAGTGGGATCAGGCGCTTGAACCAGTTTGGGATCGTTGGGCAGAGGATTTAGAAAAGCGAGGATTCAAAGCAAAAGAAACGGTTCAAAAATACCGTGAGATACAGGAAAGTTTACAATAATTCTTTTGGAAACGGCCGTTTGTAAGAAAAAACGGCCGTTATCCAATTCAAGGAAGGTGAGAGAAATGGAAAAGTTGGAAAAATTGTTTTCAAAGTTGGAGAATATCTTTTTAATTCTGTCACAGGTTGCACTTGTCATAATGATGATTTTAACAACATTTGATGCGTTTAGTAGGTACTTATTTAGTAATTCTATTGTCGGCGCATATGAAGTGACGGAGATGTACTTAATGGTTGCCCTGGTCTTCTTAAGTATGAGTTACGTTCAAAAAGTAGACGGACATATCCGATTAGATATACTGTTCGAACGGTTCCCTAAAAGAGTTCAAGCAATTGTTAATTCAGTATTCTACGTGCTTGCGGCAGGAATGATGTTCTTCATTGGTTTGAAAGGATTAGAGATGACTATTAACGCATTACAAAATAATTTGGTCGCTTCAGGACTAATTAACTTGCCCTTGTGGATTTCTTATATTTGGATACCAATCGGAGCTTTTCTGATTATGGTTCGCTTAGTAATTCAAGTCATCCTTCTACTAATTGGAAGGGAAGCGCATCCCGTAAAGGAAATTTTAATCGAGGAGGATGATTTTGAATGACTGTCGCGATTCCATTAATACTGCTTGCTCTCTTCTTGGCGATTGGTATGCCAATTGCTTTTGCATTAGGAATTTCAGGTTCAATCGGATTATTACTGTTCAGTGGTTGGGATTCATTTTTAGGTATTTTATCAACTGCACCTTATGATAGTGTGAAAAGTTTCCTATTGAGTGCGATTCCAATGTTTATTTTAATGGCTGCTTTTATGACTGTCAGTGGCATCATGAAGGACTTGTTTGAAGCAGCCTACAAGTGGCTCGGAAGACTCCCGGGTGGATTAGGGATTGCAACGATCTTTGCCGGAGCAATGATGGCTGCTGTATCAGGTTCAAGTCAAGCTTCCGCTGCGGCGATGTCAAAAGCTGTTGCTCCACAAATGAGGAAATTCAAGTACAACACTGCATTTACAATGGGTGTAATTAGTATGGCAGGCACACTTGCTGTCATGATTCCACCAAGTATTATTTTGATCCTGTACGGGATTCTCACTGAAACAGGTGTTGGTTCCTTACTTATAGCAGGAGTTGTGCCGGGAATCTTAACTGCTCTCGGATACATAATTACTATTTTTATCTGGGTTAAACTAAAGCCTGAAATAGCACCGAAAATAGAAATTAAGCCTACGCTAAGTGAACGTTTTGCATCACTGAAGAATGTATGGCCAATGCTTGTCATCATTATTGCTGTAATCGGTGGAATTTACAGTGGTATTGTTACAGCTACTGAAGCTGGTGCAATGGGCGCTTTCATTACATTAGTCGTTGTCCTTCTAATGGGCCGAATGAATATGAAGAAATTCGGAGTAGCTTTAAATGATACGATCAAATCAACTACGATGATTATGACAATTATTGTAGGTGCACATATTTTCAGTTACTTTTTAACAATGACACAATCGACCCAAAAAGTTGTAATGATGATTAATGAATTAGATATTTCCCGGTATTGGATCTTAGCAATCATTATTTTGGTTTACCTAATCTTAGGATTCTTTATGGACCAGATTGCAATTCTAATTTTGACATTGCCACTCACTTTTCCGATTATCATGGCACTTGGATTCAATCCGGTTTGGTTCGGTATTATCATCACTAAAACAGTAGAAATCGGACTTGTAACACCACCAGTCGGCATGAATGTTTTCGTGGCCACCGGTGCTGCTGGTGTCAAGACTTCGGAAGGCTTTAAGGGGGTTACATGGTTTGTCATCATGGATCTACTAATTCTTCTATTGCTCATTTTACTGCCATTCCTGACCCTATGGTTGCCAGGTATGATGATTAAATAATCGAAGGGATATTTTACGAATGAATTCTAATGTCATTTCTAAGACATTTACAATCTTACGAGCTTTTACAGATTCAAAAAGCGAATGGGGCGTAAATGAATTATCAAGATATTTAAAGATGCCGGTAAGCAGTACACACCGTATGTTATCTATGCTAAAGGAAGAGCACATTTTAGAGTACTCGGAAGTAACGAACAAATACAGGGTGGGAACAGATTTTATACGGATGGCATCAATCATATCGACCAATGTAGATGTGAAGAAAGTAGCAAGGCCGTATTTAGAGAATTTGGCTTCCGTACTCCATCATTCCGTCTACTTTGCACTTTACTATCCACAACATAAGAAGCTTTCATTTGTTGATAGTGTAAAGAGTAGTTTTGCATTGCAATATGTACTGGACATCGGGGTTTTGGAACCAGTATCAATTGCTGCTAGTGGAAAAACCATTTTGGCATATCTACCCGAATCAGAGGTGGAAGAAATATTAGACGCAGAAGGGCTTTCAAATTCCGAAAAGAAAAAAACAAAGGAAGAAATAAAACGGATTATTCAATTGGGATATGCGATCACATCCAATGAGAGGAAACAGGGTGCTTTAAGTGTAGGTGCCCCGATCTTTGATGCAAGGAAGCGAGTGATAGGAAGTATCATCTGTGTAGTCCCAATCGCTGATTATAAAGAAGAGAATGAATCATTGTATATCAAAAAAGTAAAAGAAGCAGCACAAGATATTTCCTATACATTAGGCTATTTAGAAAAGGGGGGGAAATGACATGAGAAATTATCGTACTTTACTATTCGTCCCAGCTATTAAGAGAGACTGGTTTAAAAAAATCCCGGCTTATGGAACAGATGGTGTGATACTAGATTTAGAAGATAGTGTACCACTTCAGCTGAAAGAGGAAGCACGAAGAAATGTGGAAAAAGCCATACCTGATTTGGCTGTTGAAGGGGTCCATGTATTTGTCCGAATCAATAGATTGGAAGAATTCGACCATGAGGATCTGAAGGCGGTAGTTCAACCGGGGTTAACTGGAATTGTACTGCCGAAGTTGGATGGACCAGAAGAGATTGAAGAGTTGTCTTGTATTTTAGACAGCTTGGAAGTGGAGAAGGGGCTTGACCGAGGAGTCGTAAAGCTGCTCCCGATACTGGAGACGGCCAAGTCGATGCAGTTATCTTATGAAATTGCGTGCTGTGATCGCGTGATGGGTATTGCCGGCTTAAGTGCAAAAAACGGCGATGTAGCACGTGCTCTCGGCTACCAATGGACGATGGAAGGATTAGAAACATTATTTATGCGGTCGAAGGTTGTTATGGCAGCAAGAGCAGCAGGAGTACAGCCGATCGGCGGTCTCTGGCAGGATGTGCATAACATTGAAGGGTTGCGGAGAAGTGCATCATTCAATCGTCAATTAGGATTTGTAGGGGAACTAATTCTTCATCCTTCTAATGCTCCGGTAGTAAATGAAATCTATGCGCCTTCAGATGAAGATATTGAATACTACTCGGGCATGGTTCAAGCGTTTGAGGCAGCCGAGCAAAACGGTGAATCAGCGATTTTGTATCGGGGCGAACATATCGATTATGCACATGTGAAGACAGCGAGGGAAATCTTAGCTGTTGCTGAACACTATATAGTGAAAAAGTAAGTGAGGAGTGCGAAACATGGCTATTGGTAAATATTATGAAGAATTGAATGTTGGTGATGTGTATCAGCATCGACCGGGAAGAACTGTGACTGAAACTGACAATCTGTTATTTACAACATTAACGCATAACACGCAGTCGCTTCATCTGGATGAAGAATACTCAAAGGGCACAGTACATGGTGGCAGGATTGTCAACAGCTTGTTCACTCTTTCTTATGCCGTTGGAGTAGGCGTTGGAGAGTTGACGGAGGGAACAACATTAGGGAACTTAGGGTTCGATGAAACAACCTTTCCGCACTCGGTAAGAATCGGTGATACATTACGCGCGGAAACAGAAATTGTAGATAAACGAGAATCGAAGTCCCGCTCAGACCGAGGGGTAGTGTGGTTTGAACACCGTGTATATAACCAGCATGGGGATTTGGTTTGCAAGTCCAAACGTGCAGGCATGATGTTGAAGAAGTCGGCGGCTATTATTAATAATTAAAGAAATGGGAGGAGGAGATCAGGATGAGTGGACCGTTGGATGGAATCCGAGTACTCGATCTGACTTCCGTCGTAATGGGGCCGTATTGTACGGTCATGTTAGCGGATATGGGAGCAGACGTCATAAAAATTGAAAATCCATCGGGTGATACGACCCGTTATTTGGGTCCGTCAAAGCATCATGGAATGGGAAGCCTCTTCCTTCATTTGAATAGGAATAAACGCAGTATCGCCTTGGATTTGAAAAGTGAGGAAGGTAAAGAGGCGATGCTTGCGTTAGTGAAAGAAGCAGACGTCTTTGTCCATACGATGAGGCCGAAGACAATGGCGAAATTAGGTTTATCATATGAAGACTTGAAGCCATTGAATTCCCGGCTGATCTATTGTGGAATGTATGGATTCAGCAAGGATGGGCCTTATGGAGATAAGCCTGCATATGACGATATTATTCAAGCAGCATCCGGAGTAGCGGCTGCACAGGGACAAATTACAGGAACGCCTCAATATTTAGCAACCGTTTTGGCTGATAAGACAGCTGGATTAGTCGGTTTGAGTGCAATTCTTTCTGCTCTGTACCAACGTGAACGGAGCGGAGCCGGACAGGAAATTGAAGTGCCGATGTTTGAAACGATGGTGTCGTACATGATGATGGAGCATATGTATGGCGAGACATTTACTCCTCCAATTGGTCCGATGTATTACTCCCGCGTCACTTCGCCTTATCGTAAACCGTATAAAACGAAAGATGGATATATCGGTGTCATGATTTATAATGACAAACACTGGAAGGCGTTTTTTGAAGTAGCAGGACGCAAAGACTTAGCAGTGGATGAAAGATTTTTGGATATGGCCTCACGGACTGAACACATCGATTTTGTCTATCGTACAGTCGAGGAGGTTATGGCTGAGAAAACAACGGGAGAGTGGCTTGAAGTTTTGGAAGCTGCTGACATTCCTTGTACGAACATCAATACACCAGAGGATTTATTTGAAGACCCTCATTTAAATGAAATTGGATTTTTTGAAAAGGTTGTGCATCCTACCGAAGGGGAGATCCGAAATATTAAGTTCCCTATTTCATTTTCGGAGACCCCTGTCTCGGTTAGCCGATTGGCTCCCAATTTAGGGGAGCATAATCAAGAGATTTTAAGTGAATTAAATTTTCCTGTAGAGAAGGAATAATTATTTTGGGTGATTCGGATTCAGATTTGAATGCCGGCTTTTCCTATAAAGGAGAGGGAGAAATGGGAGATTTACTTTTCACGGTGGAAGGGCATGTCGCTAAAATTGTGTTGAACCGACCTGATCAGATGAATGCATTCAGTAAAGAAATGATGGATTTGTGGATTGAAGCGTTGGTGGAAATTCGAGACAATCCTGAAATCCATATGGGAATCGTGACAGGTAATGGGCGGGCGTTCTGCGCCGGCGGAGATGTGAAGGCAATGATAAATAGAGAAGGTTTCCTTTCGAAGAATTCAGATGATACGGATCTCCGTAGTACACCATTGGCGGTAAAAAATAGTTTATGGAAAATGATTCAACGAATTCCTTTATTAATGGATGAAATCGATAAGCCAATGATTGCTGTGGTAAATGGTCATGCAATGGGTGCTGGTCTCGACATGGCATTGATGTGTGACATCAGGATTGCGTCGGAACGAGCGAAAATGGGTGAAACATATATAAATGCAGGAATTGTGCCTGGAGATGGTGGCGGTTATTACTTACCAAGAATCATTGGCCTTGATGCGGCTCTTGAAATGTTTTGGACAGGCAAAGTGTTGAATGCTCACGAAGCATTGGATATGAAAATAGTAAGTCATGTAGTGCCACATGACGAGTTAGATAACTTTGTTACTAAGTACTGCAAGGAAATTCTTAAGAAGCCTCAGGAAGTTGTGCAAATGATGAAACGAATTGTTAAAGAATCGCAAACGATGACGTTGCGCCAATCTTTAGATTATGTGTCGAGTCAAATGGCTATTAGTGTATTTCATCAAGGGCACGAGGATGCACTTACCGAGTTAAAGAGTAAGTTTGTAAAATAGGTACGAATGAGAGCGAGCTGTAAGGGCTTGCTCTTTTTCATTTTGGGATGGGATGGATCGAACAAGAAGGGTTCTGATTCGTTTTTAGAAATGATACATGACAAGGGATAGGTTGATAGACGACAAATAAAAGTAGTATAAAAGATAAAGAACCAATCGATAGTCGACATTTGCACCTCACTTCATAAAAAAATAGCTTCTGGCAGCACCAGGAGCTATCCTATTGAGACTTTTGTAATCCACTGAAGGTGCAGATATAAAATGACACCGTATAAGATGAGTGATCCATTGATGAGGAACCATAGATGTCTCTTCACTTTTATGTTCAGAACAATGAACAGCATGAGCAAAGGTAGAATCAGTTTGATCCCATAGAATCCGATGACTGTTTTCTCGTAAATCATATTCATAAGTGGATTTGCTTCTGTAATGAATTGATGGCGGATTCCAAGATCGGTGTAAAAAGCATCTAAAATGGACAATAAGAATAGAAGAAAAACAGCATAGACAGCTTTGTAGCTTATTTGACCGTTTTCCAATGATAACTCTCCCTTCCGTTGGAGTTATCATTATTCTTGGGGAAGGGGATTGAATTTATACCTTAATTTTCTCCACTAATCATTTTCATTCCTGTAAGTATAGCTTTTGCATCCTGATTTAAATAGTGTGTAATATCTTGTCTCATTAATAGATCGAGATTATTTTTAACAGATAATTTCAAGCCATTTATATCGAAATTAGTTGCGTAAGAGTTGATCGCGTAAATTGTGGTCATTTCACTACGACTCAAAGTTTTAATACCGGCATTTAGATTGTTTTTGAGTATTTCAAACAACTCTCTCGCATTTCGATTTAAAAGTTGTCTCTTTTTGCTAATTAATTCAAAGTTATTCTCGATAAGCTTTCTTGCAGTTACAAAATCCACTTCATCTATTGAATGATTAATTTTATCAATTATTTCAGCTATGTCCAAAGTAAGCACCTCTACAAATTATATATATAATATACTTATCGGATTGTTCGTTCTTATGTTTATAGAAATTAATTAATTCAAGATATATGGAAGCACTTTATTTCACAAAAGTTAACGGTTTTGCGGTTGTAGCGGATGAAGTGAAGAAACTTGCTGAGAAAGTGGATCATTCTATACAAGACATCATGCATATCGTTGAAAGCATACAAAGTGAAAGTTCTTCTGTTGCAGAATCATTAAAAGGCAGCTACGACGAGTAGAAAAGGCACGGAAGAAATCCGGACAACATCTGAGACCTTTAGGCAGATTGATGAGTCAGTTTCGCAAATGGTACAGAACATTAAACACATCTCAGAAAACCTGGCGTTGATATCCGAAAACAGTGAGAAGTTTAATACTTCCATTTCATAAATCGCTTCTGTCACGGAAGAAATAATCAGCTGGAATCGAAGAGACTTCTGCATCCACCCAACTAATTCTGAGTTGGATGGAAAAGTTGCTGGACGTTCTGGAGAATTGACAAGATTGTCTGAGACGTTGAGTGGATTGGTGAGAAAGTTTAAAATATAGATTTTGTCTAAAAATATTGAATTAATAGGATTTCTAAGAGGCGAGAGGAGCTTCTTAGAAATCTTTTTTTAGAGAAGCAAATACATATTTTATAGTGTAAATAAGAAAGGGAGTGCTTATTTCCTTACAACCAAAATACTAGTCGATTTTAAGCTTTCTTTTCCTTCTAGCCGATGTGATGGAAAACGGTATTGTCTCCAATCACTCGGGAAGTGACTTCGCAAGGCGGACCGTTAAATCCGTTTCTATAACCGAGCTGGATTGGGAGTTAGAGTAAACGGGGACATATGTTTGTCCGATAAGCGCATGACAGTAACATCTACTTGAAAAACGTATCAAACAAGGGATTACCGACTTCAGCGAGTAAAAGCTGAAACTAAAAAAGTAAACGAGAGAAAAGTGCGCTGGGAAAGCCGAGCGCACTTACATTCTTAGGCGTAACTTTCGATCTAGACAGGAAACAGACACTAGTGTACGTGTAAAAGAAGAGCAAGGCGAAGTTTTAGGCCAAGCTTAGATGGTTAACCAACTGCAGCTGGAGAATCAGTATGGAGTATCGAATCCACAAACTGAACCAATAGGTTCAGGGGATGGTTTTAACTATTTTAAGATTGGTAACATCAAGAAATATGCATTAAAGATAGATAGTCACGTAAGACGAAGATCAAGAGCGTGTAAGTGGAAAGAATGGAAAAAGCCCTCGACGAAATACCGAGAGCTTAAGAAGTGTGGAATTAAGCCAGTTGACGCATGGAGATGTGCGAAACCCCGAAAGGGTTACTGGCGACTGTCCTAACAAACAATTATAGACCAGACACTAAACAATCAGTACTGGGAAAACAAGAATCAAAAGCCTACTAATTGATTTCAAAAAACTTTCGAACCACCGCATACCAATGGTACGTACGGAGGTGTAAGAGGACGGGAGTTAATCACTCCCTCTACTCGATTGTAATGCTGTAAGGTACAATACCTGGAGAAAACAGAGAATCAAAAACTTAGGATTCTATCATTTAAAGGTTTTAACTTTGATAAAACACCTGAAGAATGCTTCAAGAGTAGTACTCTTTTTATTTGTGAACGGTTATGAGGAAGGTAAAAGACTAATATTATATCATTTGTGTTGAAAAAAGTATTTATATTTTCAAAAATTTGAAAGTGCTTTCAATTCCAAATAGACACAATTTCGACATAAAATAAATGTTTTTTTTTACCACTCCCTGCTAAATAGAGTGTATTCTTGTTAAGTCATACAAAATGCCTAATTTTAAATGATGGATATAGGAAAAAAGTTTTAATTAAAATGTAAAACGTGGGAGAGGAAGTAACGATGAAGATTGTTGTGTTTCAACTGAAAGGAAAAAATTATGGAGTTGAACTTCAATATATTCGCTCCATCGAAAAGGTCAGGGAAATCAGAGAACTACCGCAAACACCTGTTTTTTTCAGGGGTATCATCAATATGAGAGGTGAGATTATCTCAATTATTGATTTAGCCGAGTATTTCAATTTAGGGAAAATATCTTTCTCGGAGGAGAACTTCGTAATAATTACCCAACATGATGACTTGGTAGTTGGGCTGATGGTGGATGTCGCGACAGACGTTTTAGATATTGATTCATCTTTAATAAATGAAACCCCATCCATCATCACTGAAAAATACATAGAAGGCATTTTGAATTTGGAAGACAAAATGATCGTCATGTTGAACCTCCCAGCCATCCTTGAACGGGATGAAATTATGAAAGCAAAAGACTTATCTGAACTTGCAAATTAATTTTCTACAAATTTTTGCATTTTCTATTGATGCTATTGATTTTTAAACTTCATAATGGCGAAAATAATAATCCACATATAATTGGAAGGAAGTAAGTAAATAATGACAAAAAGAAAAAATGATAAGAAGTCTGGTTTGTTTTCATGGGTAAAAAATAGTATTTCAACAAAAGTTGCTCTTGTTCTTTTTATAGCTATCATCATTGTATTTTCATTTACAGGGTTTCTGATTTACTCATATACAAAATCAATATTAGTTCAAAGTGTAGAAGTAAATGTGTCGACGAATAGTAAGGCAGTTGCTGATCAAGTTAATGGTATGTTTGCAGAGAAAGGCACAGTCGTTAGGCAAATTGCTACAAACCAGGAGATACTAAAATACTTGAATACAGCCAATTCAAAGGATGAAGCAACGACAAATTCATATTACGATGGTGTTTTAAGATCACTTGATGCGATTGTTAAAACAGATGATGCGATTGCAATGGCTTGGGTTGCCAGCAATAAATCCAATTTTTTAGTTGGAAGTAATAACGTAGTTTCGGATTCAGACTTCGATATATATAGTAGACCTTGGTACAAACAAGCAGTAGAGGAAGAGGATGTATATTTCACTGAGCCATATATGGATGAAGTGTTTGGGAAAATGATTTTAAGTGCTATGAAACCAATTAAAGAGGGCAATAATACTGTAGGTATCGTTGCGATAGACATATTTTTAGATCAATTACCGCAATTAATGGAATCTTATAAAATGGGTGAAAGTGGATATTCATTTTTACTTTCTAACGATGGAACCATACTATATCATCCAAATAGCGATTTGATTCTGGATCAAAAACTTCAATCACTTTCTGGTGACATCGGAAATGTGGGTAGAAAAATGGTTAAGGGAGAAAAAGGTCTTGAGTTAACGCATGTAAATGATCGTTTAGAATATATCGGGTATTCGTCAGTTCCAACAACGAATTGGTCAGTTGGAACATCAATAACTCAAAAGGAAGCATTAAGCAGTCTTAATACTTTTACCTTCAAGTTGAGTTTATATTTTGTTATAGCATGTTTCATCCTTATTGCGATAGTATTCCTCCTGTTAAAACGTATGTTAAGGGAAATTCCTCATGTTACGAATGTCATGGCGAAGATAGCGTTAGGTGATTTAAGTCAGGAAGAATTAAAAACAAAATCAAAAGATGAAATAGGACAATTAATAACATCTACAAACCGATTGAATCAGAATTTACGAGATATAATAAGTAAAATTAATATAGTTTCTGGCACCGTTAGTAGTCAAAGTGAAGAATTGACTCAATCTGCAAATGAGGTAAAAGAAGGTACTACGCAAGTGGCTACTACCATGTCTGAAATCGCTTCTGGCGCAGAAACTCAAGCTAACGGTGCGGGTGAACTCTCCGCGATTATGGATACATTTGTTGCTCGTGTAATGGAAGCAAGTGAAAACGGCGAACAAGTACAGCATTCAACGCAAGACGTTATGGTTATGACTAAAGAAGGAAAACAATCCATGGAATTATCCAATAGACAAATAGAAAACGTTAACCGGATCATTCGTGACTCTGTTCAACAATTTGAAGGGTTTGAGGAACGTACAAATGAAATCGCTAATTTGGTTTCAGTTATAAGCGGTATTGCTGGCCAAACCAATTTATTAGCCTTGAATGCTTCCATCGAAGCGGCAAGAGCAGGGGAACATGGAAAAGGTTTTGCTGTAGTTGCGGATGAAGTAAGAAAATTGGCAGAGCAAGTTAATTTGTCAGTTAAGGATATTACTGTGATTGTCGATAACACCCAAAAAGAATTCGTTCTTGTAAAAAATTCATTACAAAATGGGTTCCGTGAAATGGAAGATGGTACTGAACAAATCGCTGCAACTGGAGAAGTAATAAACAAAATCACAGAATCGGTTTCGCATATGGTACAAAACGTACAGTTCATTACAAATAACTTGTCTGAGATTGCAGCCAACAGTCAACAAATGAATGCATCGATTGAAGAAATCGCTTCGATTTCCGAAGAATCCGCAGCAGGCGTAGAAGAAACAGCCGCAACTGTTCAACAAGTAAGTAGTTCAATGGAAGAAGTAGCAGGAAGTGCTGACCAACTTTCTGTATTAGCGGAAGAACTTAATGATGTGGTTAAACAATTTAAATTATAGAAGTAATAAACAAAAATGATGCGGTTTCAAAGTAAGTACTTACACAAAAACGTTATGAAGTGCCTGTCATTATTAGTTTATTATTTGAAAGTAGAGGATCGGATGTCGCTAAACGTATCAAGGTTAATAGAAGAAAGATTACTATACTGTGAATATCAACCACTGACCAATTTAGAAGATATGACTTTTGCGTTTGAAGCACTTATGAGAAGCACTCCAAGAATTAACCCGCTTACGGTTATTAAAGAGGCAAGAACGACAGGGCTCTTATATGAATTAGATACACAATGTATAATTAATGCGATTTCGGAATTTCCTAACTCGTTTTTTGGTAAATACTATTTATTTATTAATGTATTTCCATCAACGATACTTCATCCAGACTTTAGACAATTTATTAGTAGTTTATTTAGTAAATATCCATGGATAAGACATCGAGTAGTTTTGGAAATCAATGAAGATCGGGCTGAGGACGACTTAATAAGTCTTCCGATTTTTGTTGAGAAATTATCTATTCTAAAAATCACCGGGTTTCAAATTGCTTTAGATGATATTGCAATTTCAAAGACTTCCTTTGAACGAATGGAGAAGTTCCTACCGAACTTTGTGAAATTAGACCATACAAGATCGAAGGACTTAGCAGTATCTTCAGATAAACAACAACTAATTTCAATTGTTTTGGATTATACAAAAGAGAATGCTGAATTAATATTAGAGGGAATAGAAACAGAAGCAGATTTGAAAACGGCAAAGGAATTAGGTGTTCCTTTGTTTCAGGGCTACTATATTTCGAAGCCCAAGCGCTTGTCGGAGAAACTCTTTGAATTATATTAGAGGTAGTAGGACTTTTTGAATCTAAACCTTTGACTAATATGACAAAAATAATTAGGAGGATAAACACATCAAGACCTTACGCTTTTGGATAATACTTCTACTATCAACCGCAATTGTTGGAATTTTCAGCATCACATTTCTTTCAAGTTATTTCATTACGAAAAAAAACTTAATCAATGATTCATTAACTATCAACAAGAATTATGCCGAAAGTCTTTCAAAAGAATTAGGAGTCAGACTTAATTCCATACAAAGTGATTTAGAATTAATGTCGGTTGAGGTAAGCGCCCTGAAAGAGAACAAAGTGTTGTTGAAAGAGAAACTGAATAATATCTTATTAAAAGAGAGCTTTGACTCTATTTCTGTCGTAACGAAGGAAGGATTTGTTCTTGATTCAGCACCCTACTCGACAATAGTGGGCAAGAAGTTAGATACACCGGGGGCGCAAGAAGCGCTAACAAAGAGGAAAACTATAATTTCACGCCCATTTACGTCTGCTACAGGACGTACTATTATCCTTATTTCTACTCCAATTTGGGATGCAGACAATAGATATCAAGGGTACTTAAGCGGTGCCATCTATTTAGAGGAAGAGAATTTTTTGGAAGAAATATTAGGGGATCATTTCGCGAATAATGGCTCGTATGTATTTGTTGTAGATGATCAAGGAAATACGATTTATCACCCTGATAAACAAAAAATCGGGGAGAATTCAAAAGAATCTGACATAGCGAAAAAAATAATAAAACATAAAAGTGGGACTGGAAAGGTAATGAATATAGAAGGAGAAGAATTCATTGCTGGATATTCGTTTATGCCTGAAAGAAAATGGGGAGTTGTTTCCCAAACACCTTATGAAGTAAGTATTCACCCATTAAGTGGCATTGTGTTAAATATGTTTCTCACTGCACTTCCATTTATTGTACTCCTTTTTATATTGACGTTGTATTTAGCCCAAAAACTATCAGCACCTTTACAAAAATTAGCCCTGTTTTCTAAGTACTTGGAAGATAATAATTGGGATCGAAAAAAACTTGATGAGTTGCCAATGTGGTATTTTGAGGCAAGGCAACTTAAAAAGACGATACAAACTTACTCTGAAAAACAGCAAAAACGCGTTGAAGGTTATAAAAACCAGTCCTATACCGACACACTTACTCAACTGAAGAACAGAAGATATTTTGAAGAGGTTACAAAGAAATGGGTACGAAATGAGCAATCGTTTTCCGTGATTATGATTGATATTGACCACTTCAAAGAAGTGAATGACACATATGGTCATCAAAAAGGAGATGAAGTCTTAAAATTTATCTCTAATATAATGCAGGATGTTGTTCGAGAGAGGGATCTATGTATTCGGTTGGGAGGTGAAGAATTTATCGTGTTGTTATTCCAAACAGAACTGCAATCTGCGATGAATATTGCTGAACGTCTTCGTGAAAACGTTGCATCAGTAGTAGGGCCAACTAATGCGACGATTACGATATCAGCAGGTGCTACAGAATACCATAAAGGCGACTCAATAGATGACCTCTACAGTAGAGTAGACACAGCTCTTTATCGAGCAAAAACTAGTGGAAGAAATAAGGTAATACAGAATTAAATGATCTACCTCAAATATCTTTATTGACCTTTGTAAAATGTAAATTTGAAAGCATCGGGTAATTATAGTTGAGATGCCTAAGACAATAATACTGGGATTAGGTTAAGATTGGGTGAAACAGATGGCACTAACAAGTAATATCTTGTTCTTAGAGAGTAACGCAAAGAAACCAATTACTCATAAGAAATCAAATTTTAGTTTCAATGAATGTCCGGAAATAGAGGCAACTCACGTCAAAATTATACGCGATCAACATAAGCATTATGAAAAATGCAACCTAATACCGGGAAAGATTTATCGAATTGAAAGAAATACGGAAAGTGAATTCCTTGGAGAAGAGATGATTCGTACAGAAAATGGTGGATATTTACACAGTTTCTCTTTATTCGTTAAAGTAATGTGGATAAAGAAGCCATTCATAGAAAATTAAGCTATTCTCTAAAGTTGAACTGCGCCCTGTAAAATGGACAATTAAATAAAAGCAACCTGCCAATTAGGCAGCCAAAAGATGGCTTCGGTATTGTACCGGAGTCATCTTTTTTAA
>NZ_JBHSEC010000005.1:0-269998 GCF_042651785.1 Chungangia koreensis | reverse complement strand
TTAAAAAAGATGACTCCGGTACAATACCGAAGCCATCTTTTGGCTGCCTAATTGGCAGGTTGCTTTTATTTAATTGTCCATTTTACAGGGCGCAGTTCAATTTGAGTGGACAGGTTCTTTTTATTTTGAATGGATATTCGAATCCCCTGAACTAACAAGCATTAGTTCAGGGGGTTTTCAAAACTCATTTATCTTTCGTATCAAGGATTATTGTGACAGGTCCATCATTGATCAAGGAAACATCCATCATAGCCCCAAAAACACCTGTTTCTACCTCAAGCTCTTTACTTTTCAGTTTTTCATTGAAAAGCTCCCACATCGGCATTGCCTGATCGGGACGGGCTGCACCTGTGAAACTTGGCCTTCTTCCTCTTTTCGTTTCAGCATACAGTGTAAATTGTGAAATGGACAAAATCCTGCCACCTACTGAAGAAATCGGAAGGTTCATCTTCCCCTCTTCATCCTCCCATAGCCTCAAGTTGGCAATTTTATCTGCCGCATAATCCAAATCTTCTTCTGTATCTTCATGGGTTATACCGACTAAAAGGACATACCCCTTTTCTATTTCCCCGGTAATTTCCCCATCAACTTTCACAGAGGCAGCACCACTCCGTTGCAATACAACTCTCATGAATTCCGCTCCTAACCATCAGTTCGTCACACGCTGCACGGAGTAAATATCTTTGATCTGCTTAATTCGTTCTACTACTCTGTGCAAATGCGTAATATTATTGATCATAATCGTCATTTGGATACTCGCAATCTTATCCTTGTCCGCTCGGCCACTGACGGCAGAAATGGATGTCTTCGTTTCATTGACGACCTGCATGACTTCATTCAACAAGCCGGGTCGATCAAAGCCGGAGATTTCGATATCCACCTGGTATACCTTACGTACCGGCAATACATCGTTCTCCCATTCCACATCTATCAGACGATCTGTCGTTTCTTCTGTATGGACATTCGGGCAATCCGTCCGATGTACGGATACGCCGCGTCCTTTCGTAATAAACCCGACAATATCGTCTCCCGGTACCGGACTACAGCAACGGGACAATCTGATTAACAAATTTTCTATTCCTTTTACAACCACACCTGACTCAGTTGACCTTTTCGGTTGAACAGCTTTCAGTTCAGATGTTATCTTTTCCAACGCATCTTCTTGATCGCGCTGTTTCCTGATCTTTTCTGCTAAACGATTCACAACTTGTTGTGCGGTAATGCCATTGAAACCGACCGCAGCATACATATCTTCTTCGTTTAAGAAATTGAATTTTTCACAAACACGTTTTACATTCTCGTTTGTCAGAACTTCCTTAACCTCAAATTCTTGGGCTTTGATTTCCTTTTCAATCATTTCCCGTCCTTTGAGTACGTTTTCTTCACGTTGCTGTTTCTTGAAAAACTGCTTAATCTTGTTTTTTGCTTGTGATGTAGTTGCGATTTTGAGCCAGTCACGGCTAGGGCCGAATGACTGCTTAGAAGTAAGAACTTCCACAATATCCCCAGTTTGGAGTTTCGTATCAAGCGGAACCATCTTACCGTTCACTTTTGCACCGACTGTCTTGTTTCCTACTTCAGAGTGGACACGATAAGCGAAATCGATGGCTACTGAGCTTGCCGGTAGCTCAATCACATCTCCTTTTGGTGTAAAGACATACACCATATCAGAAAACAGATCATATTTAAGAGACTCCATAAACTCTTCCGCATTAGAAGATTCGTTTTGGAACTCAAGTATTTCACGGAACCACGTCAGCTTAGAATCTACATCATGACGGTGTAGATCAACCGATTTCCCTTCTTTATACGCCCAGTGGGCAGCAACCCCGAATTCAGCGATTCTGTGCATTTCCTGTGTTCTGATCTGCACTTCTAAAGGTTCGCCTTGAGGACCGATCACTGTCGTATGAAGAGATTGGTATAGGTTCTGTTTTGGCATAGCGATGTAGTCCTTGAAACGTCCAGGCATCGGTTTCCAAAGAGTATGGATAATTCCTAATACCGCATAGCAATCTTTAATACTGTCAACGATAATTCTTATTGCAAGCAGGTCATAGATTTCATTGAATTGCTTGTTTTGCTGAGTCATCTTTTTGAAAATACTATAGATATGCTTCGGACGGCCATTGAGCTCTGCACGGACGTTCAAGTCCTTCAATTGTTCGCCAATAACTTTCATGACGTCTTTTAAATACTCTTCACGTTCTGTCCGCTTCTGTTTCATCAGATTGACAATACGATAATATTGCTGTGGATCCAAATATCGTAAAGCTGTATCTTCGAGTTCCCAACGAATGGTTGAAATTCCAAGGCGATGGGCAAGTGGAGCAAAGATTTCAAGCGTCTCATTAGAAACACGCCGCTGCTTTTCTGGAGAAACAAATTTCAATGTCCGCATATTATGCAGGCGGTCTGCCAACTTTATAAGAATAACCCGGATATCCTGTGCCATTGCGACAAACATTTTACGGTAGTTTTCCGCAAGCTTCTCTTCTTTGGATAAATACTTGATTTTTTCAAGCTTTGTCACTCCATCAACGAGCATGGCAACTTCTTCATTGAATATCCGAACGATATCTTCCCTGTTAATTGTCGTATCTTCGACGACGTCATGAAGAAACCCGGCCGCAACTGTAGCTGGGTCCATTTGTAGTTTCGCCAGGATCCCCGCCACTTGCACCGGATGTAAAATATATGGCTCACCTGAACTTCGGAATTGTTCCCGATGAGCTTCTTCTGCCAAATCATACGCTTTTTTGACAAACTCCACGTGCTCCGTGTTCATATAAGAACTTACTGCTTCGAACACCTCGTCAGCTGTCATGATTTGGTTCTTTGCCATGTCGATTCACCTGCGTTCCCTTTTCCAAAAATGGATAGATAATAATTATTCTAATAAAAAAACCAAGGACTTGTAAAGTCCCTGGTCATGTCTAAATAATCCAGCTCTTCCATTAGTACTGTACTAATGCAGTTACATCATAGCCTTTTAACCGATCACGGCCATTTAAATAAGATAATTCAATTAGGAATGCGCAGCCAGCTACGACACCGCCAAGTTGTTCAACAAGCTTCACTGTCGCTTCGACTGTTCCGCCTGTCGCCAATAAATCATCAACGATCAGAACGCGTTGCCCAGGCTTGATGGCATCTTTATGGATCGTCAATGTATCTTTTCCATACTCTAAATCATATTCGACAGCAATTGTCTCTCGAGGAAGTTTTCCCGGTTTCCGAACTGGAGCAAATCCTACTTCCAAGGCATATGCGACCGGGCATCCAATAATGAAACCGCGGGCTTCTGGACCCACAATAATTTCCGCCCCGACTTCTTTCGCATATTTTACAATTTCATCCGTAGCATATTTGTATACTTCACCTTTATCCATAATTGTTGTGATGTCTTTAAAACGGATCCCTTCTTTTGGATAATCCTCAACAATCGTGACATATTCTTTTAAATCCAAGCTATTTCCTCCTCAGAGGTTTGTCCGTCCAACAGGCCGTCAAACCACGTTTTCAATTCCATATATGGCGCGTAAAGCAGCAGTTGCTCCATACGGATCTGCTGCTCCCTTTGCTTGTAGCTCGGGGCTTCTGACAAATCGCGCTTTATAGGAGTATGATTGATTTCCGCAAGTCCATTGTTTATTTTAACAAAATCGAGTTCTAAAAACACCTTTGACATGAAAAATATCAATTCCCGGCTCCAACCTTTATGTTTTGCCAGTTCATTTGCATTTTTCCTGATATCGAAGGACTCTCGTTTTTTGAGGAATGCATAATACCAAGAAAACTGTTCCCTTGTCGGCAAACCGCCAAAAAATCGGGATTCCGCCACATAAAAATGAGCATACACCCTTTTAGGTTTGATAGTGCTTATCATTTTCTCCATCATGTTCAAATCTGACGGTAAATCTAAGAGAACGATATTCTCACAAGTAAAGCTGTCTTCAGTCGAGTGAAGCCTAATTTCTTTTTTTATAAGGTGCCGGAAAAATTGGACCGTTTCTTGCTCGAAAGCGAAGAAGATAGTTTCCGATTCCGGAATCGTATGCAACCAACGATCAACTTGCCGGATTCCTCGAATATCAAACAACTGCCACTCCTTAGAACGTGCATCTTCAATCATAAATTGAGGTTTTTTACGGCCATTCCACTCATTGATCGATAAATCACCTACAAGCGAAATCTTAATACCCGGCGTCAGTTGATCAATTAGTTCACCATGCCCAAAGCCAACAGCATCAACAGACGAAGTACCATCAAACAATTCCATCTTTGCATGATTTTGGGCAGCCCCAATTTTTCGGGACGTTGATACGAAAACATCCTCAATTAAATATTTCGGTTTTGGAAAATCTATTCCGAACGGCTCGAGTTCCCGCAATGATTCAATCGATTCGAGATCGATATCATTAATTGAAATCGGAATGTCGACATTGAGAACAGGTATTAAATCATCCTTCTGTAAGCATTCCTTTGCCTGTGTATCCAGCCTTCTCCTTAACTCGTCAACGTGATCTGACTTCAATGTCATCCCGGCTGCCATTGGATGTCCTCCGAAATGAGGCAGGATTTCACGGTTCTTGTCCAACTCATTATACAGATGAAAACCTTCAATACTTCTGGCAGACCCTTTCGCATTACCTGTTTCTGGATCAATCGATAAAACAATCGCAGGACGGTAATACTTTTCAACTAAGCGTGAAGCAACAATCCCGACCACTCCAGGATTCCATCCTTCTTTCGCCACTACGATGACCGTCGGTTCTGCTTCAATTTCATTTGGATCGATTAATGCTTCTGCTTCCTCCGTAATCGTAGACACAATGGATTGACGTTCTTTATTCTTATCATCCAGCAATTTTGCCAATGAAGCAGCTTCTATAGGATCGTCGGTTAGAAATAATGTTACTGCCGGATCCGCATCTCCCAAACGGCCTACTGCATTGATACGTGGTCCAAAAGCAAAACCGATTGTCTCTTCGGTGATTTCCTTCTGTTCTACTCCAGACACCTTGCACATCGCACGAATAGCAAGTCTCTCAGTTTTCCTTAGCCGTTTAAGTCCTTCTTTGACGATATAACGGTTCTCACCTTGTAATGGAACTAAGTCAGCAATCGTCCCGATTGCCGCGAGTTCAAATAAATGATTCGGCACTTCACCATATAAGGCATGTGCTAACTTAAGCGCTACCCCTACCCCTGCAAGCTCACCAAATGGATAATTTCCTTCCGGATGCCGTGGATGTATGACAGCATCGGCCTTTGGCAACTCCTCGCCAGGCTCGTGGTGGTCCGTTACAATCACTTTCATGCCAAGTTTCTTGGCCAATTCAACTTCTGCCAAACCTGAAATTCCATTATCTACAGTAATCAGCAGTTTCGTGCCTTTCTCATGGGCTATTCTAAAAAGCCGTTCACTTGGACCATAGCCATCAGTAAAACGGTTTGGAATCATGAAATCGACATGAGCACCTAATTCAGTCATAGCCGTCAATAAGACTGAAACGCTGGTCACTCCGTCCGCATCATAGTCCCCATATATCAGGATCCTCTCCCCTTCCATGATGGAGTGCTTGATCATCCGCACTGCCACATCCATATCTTTCATCAGATACGGATCATGGAGGGAGTTTTCATCCATATGTATAAAATAACGGGCCGCCTCTGGATCGGTCAATCCACGGG
The DNA here is from genome assembly GCF_042651785.1 of Chungangia koreensis. NCBI lineage: Bacteria > Bacillati > Bacillota > Bacilli > Lactobacillales > Chungangia > Chungangia koreensis. The sequence continues at coordinate 264,301 of NZ_JBHSEC010000005.1, read as the reverse complement.
AAGCCAGAACCTTTGCTGAAATGACCGGTATATTCAATTCATTCGCCAGCTGTTCAATCACATCTTGGTCCGGCCGCTGGATGAGCCATCTTTTTTTTGATTCGATCATTTTTTTGTCACTTCCTTACAGAATCATTATACAGCGTAATGGGCAACAAAAAAACCTTTTGGACAGAGCCAAAAGGTTTTAAAGGTTTGTATTAAACGACCGGTTCATCTGAACCCCAAGTTTTTTTCTTTTCTTCAGTATCAAGAGAACCTTTATTCTTGATTTCTTTAGCTTTCATCACATACCACAATTGGGCTGAAATGAAGATAGAAGAATACGTTCCCGCAATCAGACCAATCAATAAGGCTATCGAGAAGTTTGTTATAGATGGCGCACCAAAGATCAGCAATGCGACTACCACCAAGATAACAGTCAATACCGTATTGACAGATCGGCCTAATGTTTGACGCAATGATTTGTTTACAATATTCGCCAACTCATCTGCATTTTCAATCTTTTTAACCTTATGCAGATTTTCACGGATACGGTCAAATGTAACAATCGTATCGTTAATGGAATAACCAATGATGGTTAGAACCGCTGCAACGAACGTTATATCCACCTCAAGCCGTAGGATACTGAATATAGCAATCATGAAGAAAGCATCATGCAATAATGCAGCAATAGAGGCAAGACCCATCCGCCATTCAAACCGGAATGCGACATAAATAATTATTCCGATCGCAGCAATCGATAGTGCATAAATAGCATTTTGCACTAATTCTTTACCAACGGTTGGAGATACAGTACTAATATTCGGATCATGCCCATAGTCTTTTTGGATGGTAGTCTTCAGCTCATTAATGTTCTGTTGAGAGAATTCTTCCTTATATCGCACAACACCAATGTTATTTAGGTCACCAGAAATGACGACATCCTCAGAAGGATATCCGATTTCTTCTACGTAATCCGTAATCTCCTGTTGTGTCAATTGGTTGTCTGATACGATTTCCATCCGGGTACCGCTTGAGAAATCGATTCCCAAGTTCAATCTGAATACACCAAGGATAATCGCACCTGCAACTAACAGGACAATGGATAACGTAAAGAACTTCTTACGGTTGTGGACAAAATCAATTCGATCAAATTTAGTTGATAAATCTAACGTATCTAAATGCTCATCTGCAGGATGGACAGCAGATTTCCGAATACCATATAGGAATGGCTTTCCATCAGTAACACCACTATGGACGATCAGTCCCATTAGTAGACGGGATCCCCATACAGCAGTGAAGAATGTTACAACGATACTGATCATCAAAAGTGTTGCAAAACCTTTAATGGAGCTTGTCCCAAAGAAGAACAGGACAACTGCTGCCAAGAAAGTCGTTACGTTAGCATCAAGAATAGCAGAGAATGAGTTTTTCGACCCTTCATGATATGCTTGCTTGACTGTTTTACCGATCCGTAACTCTTCTTTGATCCGTTCTGCGGTAAGGATGTTGGCATCAACTGCCATACCTACCCCTAATACAAGTGCTGCAATACCAGGCAACGTCAATGTTCCATTGATCCAATCAAAGATCAACAGGTTCAAATAGACGAAAACTGAAAGTGTAATAATTGCAACTAACCCTGGGATCCGGTAGTAGAACAACATGAAAATGAAGATTAATGCTACACCGATAATACTTGCCAAAACAGTAGAGCTTAATGCGTCATCTCCGAATTGTGCTCCCACTGAAGTGGAATAAATCTCTTCCAGATGGACTGGCAATGAGCCGGCGTTCAAAATTCCAGCCAAGTTTTTCGTTTCCTCAGGAGTAAACGATCCGCTAATTTGAACTTCAGTCGAACTGATTACTTGTTTAACTGACGGTGCTGATACGAAAGCTGGATCCTCTTTCGTCAACTCTTCCCTAAAAGACATACCCTCTTGATAATCCAGCCAGATTACCATTACGTTATCCGGATATGGCTTTGCAGAAATTTCCTTTGTTACTTCCGCAAATTTATTGGCATCTTTCAGTTGCAGTGTAACAATCGGTCGACCTTGTTCATCAAAAGTAGCGTTTGCTCCGCCTTCTTTTAAATCATCTCCGCCGAGCATTAGATTATCATCTGAATCCCGGAAAGTCAGGTTAGCCTGTGTTGACAGTAATTCTCTGGCAGATTCCTGATCTTCTACACCCGCTAACTGAACACGGATTCGATCTTTCCCCTCGACTTGTATCACTGGTTCATTAACGCCCAAAACGTCAACACGGTTGATCAAAGCACTCGCTGTATCCGCTACAACCTCTTCAGTGATTTTCTGGTTTCCATCTTCTTTCAATGGTTGCACTTCATATAAGACTTCAAATCCTCCTTGAAGATCCAAGCCCAATTTAATATCATGTAAAATCCCTTTTGCAGTTGTGCTCATAGAAGCCGCTAAAACAAGTACTACAAGCAAAAAGGCAACTATCCGGCCTCTTGTTTTCATATGTAGATTTCCTCCTTAAAAACGGCGGATCCTTCCGCCCCGTAAAACAATAAGTCTATTATGAAACTCTTTTTTATGAGTGTCAAATCAATATTTTCCAGAAAATTACTCTTCTCGTTCATTTTTGCCCGACTGCGGGTTCAATAGGACTTGCAATTCATCCTTGTTCAAATCAGTGAACCAGTTAGCGGTTTTAAATTCTTCCACTTGAGTATTCGTCATGTATTCTGCAGGAGAGGTTTGCATAATATCATTGATGATTTGATAAAGCGGCATGTCACTAACATCCCGTTTTCTCCATTTTTTCCGGATGAGGTATTTCCATATGTCCTCGACTGTCACTGAATCGTACTGATAATGCTTAAATTCATTCTTTTTACTTTCCAATGCCGGCAGTACATGCTGATAAATATGTTCATAGTCGATCCCCATTCTTCCACTTTCCCTTCATTCGGTTTTAACTGCCCGTCCTCTCGCATACGAATATTGTATATGAAATTGTCTGACTTGAGAAGGAAGTGTATGGAATGTCGTCATTTTTCCGCGGGACGCTTATTTTAATGTTTGCTGTGCTCGTCACCAAAGTATTCGGTTTCATTTACCGGATTCAATTCATGCGTGTGGCGGGTGAGGAAGCGGTTGGAATATTTAATACCGCTTACCCCGCTTTCATCTTTTTCCTGTCCCTTATTACATTAGGTCTGCCGATAGCAGTAGCTAAAGTTATAGCCGAACTCGAAGCGAAGGGACAACAGAATCGTTTCTCACAAGTCATGAGGACTTCAACCGTTTTGACAACCGCTGCCACCATCGTCATGATCCCTCTTCTGGTCCTATTCATTCCTTTCCTCTCAGGAGAGCTTTTGAAAGAGGATAGCACCTCTTGGACTCTGTATTTAGGATTAGCAACCGTTCCAATCGCTGCTGCATCCGGATTGATTCGAGGCTATTTCCAAGGGATCGCCAGAATTGAAGAGACAGCCTGGTCCCAAATTTTGGAGCAGCTTATTCGAATCGGACTTATTACTTATATGCTCCCTTATTTCATAGCCACTGAACAACCTGCCAAAACAGCAGCGATTGCCATGTTCATCACGTTGTTATCGGAAGCCGCTTCTCTTCTGTATTTATGGTGGAAATATAGACAGGCTAAAGCAAAAACGTTGAAGCCGGAGCAGATGAAAAACGGATATTATTCCGCAAAACCTTTGTTGTCCGTAGCGGTACCTTCTGCAGGAAGCAGACTTTTCGGCTCGTTCACTTGGTTTTTGGAACCGATTATTTTCCTAAGGGCTTTAGCGGTTTCAGGAATCACGGCAGCAGCTGCAACCACACTATATGGAATCATTTCAGGTGTGTTGATTCCCTTATTGTTATTCCCGTCTTTCATTCCATTTGCCTTATCCGTCGTATTGGTGCCGGCTGTAAGTGGAGCTATTGCGGCTAAAAAGAAAGACGTCATGCGGGAACGGATTCATTTAGCTTTACGCTTATCAACCTTAACAGGCTGTTTTGCCGCCACTCTTTTCTTTGTCCACGGTGAAGAGATCGCGATCAGTATTTTTCATATTTCCAAAGGAGCAGAATATATGACATTGCTTGCTCCGATTTTCTTCTTTTACTACATCCAGTCACCACTGATGTCCATTTTACAGGCAATGCAAGAAGCACGGGCGGCCATGATGAACTCCGTATACGGTGGTGTCGGAAAGCTTGCGGTCATGTTTGTTCTCGCGTCACAGCCTGGTTTACAGGAGACAGGAGCTGTGCTTGCTATCGGGTTTGGTGTATTGGTAACATCATTCCTTCACATCGCAACATTGCGTCAAAAAAAAGAGACGAAAACAGGCTTCCGGATGTTCGTCGTTCCGTACGCATTATTCATTCTGACGTGTTATTTCCGTCCTATTCTTTTACCTATAGGCACGTATTCATTGTATACGGATGCAGCAATCACCATGCTCATGCTTTTGGCTGGCCTGATCGTGTTCCGTCAATTCAAGCTCAGTGATCTTGGACAACTGAAGAAGCTTATGAGGAAGAAGTTTTAGCTGATGTCTTGAGTTGGACCCAAATGCCATCCTTCTCAAGTCCACAGTAGAAAATATCTTCAACCTTTGTGTTTTTCTTATTTATTTCGCTCTTTAGCCAATCGACATTTTTATTGATTAGCCTCAGGTGATCGTATTGGACTTCCCCGTCTATTACTAAAGGGAGGACAGGGATCGCCCCATCTTTTGTAAAGACGGACAAATTTCCGGAAGGTTCCAAGAAAGCATAAGAAATTTCGCTTACACCGCCGATTTGCTGTTCTCGAAGCTGTTGGAATAGGTCATCTAAGTTGTATCGCTGCAGGCGCATTTCAGTCTCCAAGATTTCTCCATTCCTGACGATTATGGTTGGATCACCTTCTATTAAATCCCTTGCCTTCTTGCTCTTTAAAGATATAGTGGAGGAGGCAATTTGAATTACCATCAGAAGGAACATCGGCAAGAATGCTTCCCAAAGTGCCGCGTCCCGTTGCTCAATGGCCGTAGCAGCCACCTCTGCTATTAATACAAAAATAACTAAATCGATGATACTTAATTCACCGACTTCTCTCTTTCCCATCAACCTGAATATGATTAATAGGACAACGTAAAGCACAATGGTCCGGTAAAAGATTTCCCAAAAAACGTCCATGGTATCTCCTTTTTTCTTACCATGTGTCTAATTCAAAAAAATATGTAAAAAACCTGATTTCATCTCTATGAAATCAGGTTTAATCACAAATTATAGTGCTGGACCTTCTGACTCCACACGTCCGATCGCTGCGCGTTCAAAACGAAGGGTTGTCCCATCCAAACATTTCAAAGTAATTGTCGTATCGTCCACCGCATCTACTGTTCCATGCAGCCCCCCGACTGTCACGACCACATCGCCGCGCTTCAGGCTATTCTGCATTTGAGCTGTGGTTTTTTGACGTTTTTGCGCCGGACGGATCAAGAAGAACCACATCACAGCGAACATCAATACTAATGGCAATAAGCCAGCTAAACCTTCCATCTATCTTTCCCCCTCCCTACTATATACCAGTATACAAAAATCAGAAATTTTTTGCATTCGGTTTATTATAACCGTATTCCTCGAAAAATTCTTCCTTAAAGTCACCGAGACGGTCATTCCGGATTGCCTCTCTCACATCTTCCATCAAATTCAGCAAGAAATGGAGATTATGATAAGTTGTTAGACGAATTCCGAACGTTTCATCTGTCCTAATTAAATGACGGACATAGGCACGTGAGTAATTACGGCAAGTGTAGCAATTACAGTTTTCATCAATAGGACCAAAATCACGGGCGAACTTCTCGTTTTTAATAACGAGACGACCCTTACTTGTCATAAGTGTTCCATTCCGGGCTATACGAGTCGGTAAAACGCAGTCGAACATATCAATACCACGGATAGCTCCGTCGATCAATGAGTCCGGAGAACCGACACCCATCAAATAACGTGGCTTATTGGAAGGCAGCAATGGTGTTGTAAATTCCATTACACGGTTCATGATATCCTTCGGTTCCCCAACGGATAGACCACCTACAGCATAACCAGGGAAGTCCAGCGATACCAAATCTTTCGCTGATTGTGTTCTTAAATCTTCATATTCCCCACCTTGTACAATTCCGAATAACCCTTGATCTTGTGGACGAGCATGGGCAGTCAAGCAGCGTTCCGCCCATCGTGACGTCCGCTCCACACTTTGTTTCATATAGTCATGGGTCGCTGGAAATGGGGGGCATTCATCGAAGGCCATCATAATATCGGAACCGAGTGCATTTTGGATCTCCATCGCTTTCTCCGGACTAAGGAAGAGCTTACTGCCATTCAAATGATGTCTGAAGTGCACCCCTTCTTCCTCAATCTTCCGAAAATCGCTTAAGCTGAATACTTGGAAACCGCCTGAATCCGTCAAAATCGCCCGGTCCCAATTCATGAATTTATGTAATCCACCAGCTTCCCGAATAATCTCATGTCCTGGACGGAGCCATAGATGGTACGTGTTGCTAAGGATTATTCCAGCACCCATGTCCTTTAACTCTTCCGGAGACATTGTTTTAACAGTGGCTTGTGTTCCAACTGGCATGAATGCCGGAGTTTCAAATGAACCGTGGGGCGTATGGACAATTCCTAACCTTGCACCAGTTTGTTTATCGGTCTTAATCAATTCATATGTTATTGCAGCCATTTACAGGCTCCTTTCTATTGATCCGAGGGCCGGATGAACATGGCATCCCCGAAGCTGAAAAATCGATATTGTTCCTTGACCGCATCATTGTAGGCGTTTAAAATGTTCTCTCTTGAAGATAGGGCACTGACGAGCATGACTAATGTAGACTTCGGCAAATGGAAGTTTGTAATGAGTCCATCAATACATTTAAATTCATATCCGGGATAAATGAAGATCGCTGTCCAACCAGACTCCGCACGAATTTCCCCATTATATTTAGTCGCAATGGTCTCAATCGTCCGTGTAGAGGTAGTACCGACAGAAATTACTCTTCCACCTGAAGCCTTCACCCGGTTAATGGTAGCTGCAGCTTCTTCTGTAACACTGTAAAATTCTGAATGCATTTCGTGCTCTTCAATGGAATCTACACTAACAGGACGGAAAGTACCTAATCCGACGTGAAGAGTTATAAAAACAATCTCAACGCCTTTTTCTCGGATACGATCCAGCAGTTCAGGTGTAAAATGAAGCCCAGCTGTTGGAGCCGCTGCTGATCCTTGTTCTTTCGCATAAACCGTCTGATAACGGTCCTTGTCCTCTAATTTCTCATGAATGTAGGGAGGCAAGGGCATTTCACCCAGACGATCGAGCAATTCATAAAAGATGCCTTCGTATTCAAATTTAAAGACTCGGCCGCCATGATCCTTTTCTCCAACACAGATCGCCTTTAACAAACCTTCTCCAAAGGTGACGACTGTCCCGATCTTTACACGCTTGGCCGGTTTCACGAGTGTCTCCCATTCATCTTTACCCAATTCCTTCAGCAACAACAGTTCAATATGCGCCCCTGTTTCTTCCTTCATCCCCATTAGACGGGCCGGCAACACCTTTGTATCATTTAAAATCAGGCAGTCCCCAGTCTTCAGTTCATCGATTATGTCGGAAAACACCTTATGTTCAAGCTTTCCGCTTTCCCTGTCGAGAATCATGAGCCTGCTGGAAGCACGGTCCTTTAATGGCGTTTGAGCAATCAGTTCTTCAGGCAATTCAAAGTCAAAATCATTTATATTCATCGTTTACATCCTTCTTTACTCGTTTAGAATAGGCTTTCCAAAATGACGATAAGCTTTTTCAGTCGCCATTCGCCCTCGTGGTGTACGTTGGATCAAACCGATTTGCAACAAATACGGTTCATATACATCTTCAATCGTCGTCGATTCCTCACCGATACTTGCAGCCAATGTATCCAAGCCTACAGGTCCGCCCTTAAATCGTTCAATCATACTTAGTATGAGTTTATGGTCAATATTATCGAGTCCATGGGAATCGACCCGAAGCATTTCAAGGGCTTCCCTCGTCAACTCGATTGTAATTCGACCATCTCCTCTGACTTGCGCATAATCCCTCACGCGCTTCAGTAAGCGATTAGCAATCCTCGGAGTCCCCCTCGAGCGGCGGGCAATTTCTTCAGCAGCTGATCCTTCAATTTCGGCTTCAAATAACGCAGAGCTTCTTATGACGATATCTGTCAATGATGCTTCATCATAATATTCCAAGCGCAACGGCACACCGAACCGATCTCTTAAAGGTGCTGATAATGCTCCTGCCCTTGTTGTTGCACCGATCAAGGTAAACGGGGGAAGGTCAAGACGGATCGACCTTGCGGATGGTCCTTTTCCCACAACAATATCCAGGCAAAAATCTTCCATTGCCGGATACAATACTTCTTCAATTGCACGATTTAGCCGGTGAATTTCGTCTATAAACAACACATCTCCCGGCTCCAACGAACTAAGGATGGCAGCAAGGTCTCCTGGCCGTTCAATTGCCGGTCCGCTCGTCATCCGAAAGTTTACCGCCATTTCATTTGCAATTACGGCAGCCAGCGTAGTTTTCCCCAATCCAGGTGGCCCATAAAGTAAGACATGGTCTAAGCATTCTTCACGCATTTTTGCGGCCTTTATAAAAATCTGCAAATTATCTTTCACTTGATCTTGTCCTATATACTGGGCCAACAACTGTGGTCTTAACGATAATTCGAATTTCTCATCATAACTTGAAACTTCTCCAGATATTACCCTATTGTCCATAGTATCCCCTCCTCCCCCTGTTTAATCTTTTAAGGACATTATTGCTTCAATAAAAGCTGTAATGCTTTTTTCATATATGTTTCCGTATCATTCTGTTCATCTTCCAATTTAGGTTTGATTTTGTTCAGCTCCCGCTCCGAGTATCCTAGTGCAGTCAAAGCGAGCAATGCCTCTTCCAACTCATGATTATGCTGGCTGGCAAAAAGGCCCTCTCCATCAAGCTGATGAATTTCAAGGTCCGACTCATCCAATAGCATATTTAGTTTTCCTTTTAAATCTAGAATCATCTGTCTTGCCGTCTTCTTCCCTACACCTGGAAACTGCGTCAAAAATGCATCATCCTCACGCTCAATCGCCCCGATTACTTGTGCAGGTACACCGCTTGCTAAAATCGCCAATGCCCCTTTTGGACCAATTCCGGACACTAATATCAGTTTCCTGAATAATTCCCGCTGCTCCATGTTTCTAAAGCCAAGCAACTGCTGAATATCTTCTCTTACATGAAGATGTGTATAAATCAATTCCGGCTCTTGGGAAACGCGGAAGCTATACGGATTTGGTGTCATGATTTGCCAGCCGATTCCATTCTGATCCACTACTATATATTCTGGTGTAATTCGAACAACTTGTCCTCTTATGTAATCGTACATTGTCGTTTTCTCCTACCTTCTGCCGTTCTGATTATAGCATAAACAAGCCAACATTCCCTCATGGTCGAAAACACGAAAAAGGCCGCTCATTAGCGGCCAGTCACCGTACTATATGGAACGCCTGACAATCTTTTCTACATCATACCACAATTTTGGCCACGACGTGAGGGCTTTGGCAGTGAACAACTTAAGGCGTGGTATTAACTGTTGTCGTTTAATATTTGGAAGACTTATGATATATAACCATTCACGAAGCAGCTCATTTGGATATAATAAGAGAAACATATAAGACGGATCTTTAAACTTCAGGTCTGATTGTTCTTCCAGAAGAAACTCAACACGGTAATCGACATGTGGGAGAACCCGATGCATCCATAGTGCCATCTCCACTTCTTCTGGTCCAAGACAGGCTAAATCGAAGTCTATCAAAATAACCTCGTCGCCTTGCTTTAAGAAGTTATGATGGACGACATCCCCATGCAGCAAGGTACACTCCTTGTTGTTTGGTACAGTTTTTTTTAACCGTTCCAATGCATTTTCTGCATAAAAACGGATCGACTCCGCTTCTTTTTCACCGATAATCCCGGCGATTTCCTTCTGGTGAACAATATACCGTTGAAGCCGTTCCTTCCACTTATGCCGGACATCATAATTCTTTAAATACGACTTTTCTTCCCAATTTATTACATCTGATGTTTGGTGAAGCGATCTAATGGCCCCTAATGACAATTGGCGCTCATTTCGGTTAGCAAAATTAGCCGGCTTTGCCGAAGAGACCCATGGTTGGACGATTGTATTTTCATCCTTCACATCGAAAAGCGGTAAAGTATGTGGAAAATTCACACTTGCTAAATGATGGTGGATCCTACGAATTTTATGAGCCGTATCCAAAGAGTCATATTTTTTTACTGAATACTCTCGGCGGTTAACCGTCCACTTCCAAACGTTTGGCTTAATCTGGATGAATGACTCTTGCGATCCCACGATCTAATAGCAATTACAAGGACCAGGACCATATCCATACTGTCCAGGCATCATGTATGGATTATAACCGTATGGTGCCGCAGCCATTGGATAACCTTGTTGTAATCCGTAATAATCGGGGTACATAGTTGCTCCTGGCGGTGCATATGCCCCTGCTACCTGACCTGGCGCTGGATAGCCATAAGCACCTGCTGCTTGACCCGTTGCCGGATAACCATAAGCACCTGCTACTTGGCCCGTTGCTGGATAGCCATAAGCACCTGCTACTTGGCCCGGTGTCTGGTGTTGATATTGCTGTTCGTATTTTTCAAGGAATGATGAAGGTTCATCATTCGGAGATTCGAGTACCCATCCGGCTGGGCCAGGATTGACCGCCATTTGTCCAGCCACTTCTGGAGTTTCCATCTCCGGTAATTGAACTGGATAGTTACCCATCATCTGTTCAGGAGAAAAATTGGGTGACATCTCTTCCTCGTATACTCCTTGGACCATCTGTTGAGGCATCATACCCGGCATCATTTGATCGGTCATCATACCCGGCATCCCTTGCATTCCGATTGGAGAACCATAATAAGGCATTGGCATCGGAGCCATTGGATAGAAGTGATGCATGAATGGATGGCATGGAATTACCGGAGGGCAAAATTCCGGCATTGGCATGCAACCGCACATAGGACCAGTAAAGTAAGGCTGTGTCATCATTGGCATTTCCATCGGCACGTGTTCCTCTACAATTTCCTCTACCATCGGAGATTCGACTGGCGTTGGCGGAGGTTGAATCGGTGCAGGTTGAACAGGTGCAGGTTGGACATGAGCAGATTGTTGTACTGAATAGAAGTTCTTCGTGATTGGAACGTATTGAATGGCGTGATAATGAGGCATCTGAATCGGCTGTGGGATTGGTGTTGGTTGTACCGGTGCACTATATTTTGGCATTGGAGGTGTTTCAATCATCTTTTCTTTAACCACAACTTTTTCTTTCGGCAATTCCACGACAGGTACCTCCATTTTAGGTGTTTCCATGACAGGCATCTCAACGACTTTTTCCTTCTCAGAGAGCACTACGGTCTTCGGAGGTTTGCCATCATTGAATGGATGCACGATTTCTTCTTTTTTACCCGTCGCCTTATCAGGCAAAAAGATCTTCATGCCCGGTACGATATAATCCGGATTAGCCAAATGGGCATTCATCCTTTTTAATTCGTCGAAGGATACACCATTTTGACGGGCAATTTTCCAAAGTGTATCCCCTTTTTGAACGATATGGACGTTCATTTAAAAACTTCCCCCTTCCGTCTTTTTTATCCTATGAATTGGGTAGATAGAATGACACACTAAAAAAGCCAGTGCAGTTCATGTTAGAATATGAAACATCGTTAGAGTGATATGCATATATGAAGACAATTTTAACTGATAAGGGTCCCATACTAATCTTACATTCATGGAATTCACCTAATAAGAAACGCCATCAGTCCCCGTTAATTGGGGCTTGATGGCGTTTGGTGTGTATAATATGTACCTAATGATTTTACTTTACAGCCGAGTGCCTGGAGTTCTTCCACCGCACCGTTCATCATTGGATGGGATTCATCTTCCATTACGTCCAGGACGAAAAAATAATTACCTAATCCCGTCTTCAATGGTCTGGATTCTATTTTAGTCAAATTAAGTCTTCGCCAAGCGAATACAGACAGTACTTGGTGCAACGCTCCGGAACGGTCATCCACCGGTAGGGTGAGCATGAATGTCGTTTTTGGAGTCTTACTGCTGCCTTCATGATCCAATATTTTCTTATCCTTTGATAGGACCAAGAAGCGGGTATGGTTCTTATGAAAGTCGTGGATATTCTCTTGGACAACCACCAATCCATATTTCTTTGCTGAAAGTCGGTTACCGATCGACGCAATCTGCAATTCTTTATTCTCAGAGACAAATTTTGCTGCGGCCGCTGTAGACGCGTACTGATGTTGACGTATGCCTCTATAAAATAAATATTTATAGCATTGGGCAAGTGCATGAGGATGGGAATAGACGTCTTTGATTTCTTCCCAATCCTCTGCATTTGCAGGATGAACCATTAAATGCTGTTCAATCGGGGACAAGATTTCAGCATTAACCGATAAATCTGCTTCGTGAAACAAATAATCGATTGTCAGGGTTACTGTCCCCTCTAACGTATTCTCAAGTGGAACGACTGCATATTCCAACTCTCCGAGAGAGACAGCTTCTATACACTCCGGGATCGTGGCATAGGGCAATAGCCATCCGTCTTTAAAGAAATTTTTTGCTGCGATATTTGTGAAGGAAGCTTCCGGTCCTAAGTATCCAACCCGTGTCTCCCACTTTTTCTCAACCACTAAAGTTCCCCCTATCAAGCACCGGAGCTCGTCACTTCTGCAGATTCGACAAAGTCGAGACGATTCATCTGGTAGATGAACTCGTTCAACTCCATCGACATTGCAGTTGCATCAAGGGACAAGGTCACATTGGCCCGTCCTTGCACCGGAATCGTTTGATGTATGGTCAAAACGCTGCAGTGAGCTTCCGCTACTAAGTTCAGAATGCGGGCTAATGCGCCCTTTGTATCCTCTAACTGAAGGAATACGGTGATAATCCGTTCCCTGACAATCGTGTGAAACGGAAATACAGCGTCACGATATTTATAGAAAGCGCTGCGCGAAAGATCGACTTCCTTGACAGCATCCCAGATTGTGTTCGCTGCACCGCTCTGGAGGAGTTTTTTTGCTTCCAACGTTTTTTGCATGGCTTCCGTCAGGACATCTTCACGGACCAAGAAGTATCGCTGATCCGATATATCCTTCATCCGAATCCCTCCAATCCCTTACTCTATGAATTCAAATTCAAACTCTAACAAGCGGACTGTATCTCCATTTTTAGCACCACGTTCTCTCAAAGCCTCGTCAACGCCCATTCCGCGCATCTGCCGGGCAAAGCGGCGGATTGTCTCTTCACGGCTGAAATCCGTCATTTTAAATAGACGCTCAATCGAATATCCGCTCAAGACATACGCACCGTCATCGTCCCGGGTAATTTCAAAGTCTTCGCCTTGTGCTTCATGCCTATATAACACGGACTTATCAGATGCTTCCTCATCGATTTCGTGTAGCGTATATTCCGGTGTAACCTCTAACAGATCCGCTACTGCAAATAACAGTTCATTCAATCCTTGTCGGGCGACGGCTGAAATTGGATAGATTTTAATGTCCTCTGGAATTTTCTGTTTGAATTCCTTCAAATTCTCTTCCGAATCCGGCATATCCATCTTATTGGCCACAATCAATTGTGGCCGCTCAGTCAACCGAAGATTGTATTGTTTTAATTCCTCGTTGATCGTGACGTAATCCTCATAAGGATCTCTGCCCTCAAGACCGGACATATCAATAACGTGCACGATAACACGGGTGCGTTCGATGTGTCGAAGGAACTGGTGGCCGAGACCGACACCTGAATGAGCACCTTCAATTAAACCTGGCAGATCGGCCATTACAAAACTACGGCCATCTTCTGTCTCTACCATACCCAAGTTTGGAACAATCGTAGTGAAATGGTACTCAGCAATTTTGGGTTTTGCAGCCGAGACAACAGATAGCAGCGTCGATTTTCCAACACTTGGGAATCCAACCAAGCCCACATCCGCTAATACTTTCAGCTCTAAAATGACATTTCGTTCCTGCCCTGGCTCCCCTTTTTCAGCAAGTTCCGGTGCTGGGTTTTGCGGAGTTGCAAAACGGGAATTCCCTTTACCGCCTCTTCCGCCTCTTGCGATGACCGCTTTTTGGCCGTGTTCTACAAGGTCAGCAATGATATTGCCACTTTCTTCATCGATGACTACTGTTCCAGGTGGGACTTTAACTACAAGGTCCTGTGCACCTTTTCCGTGTTGGTTTTTACTCATTCCATGTTCTCCACGGTCCGCTTTGAAATGTCGTTTATATCGGAAATCCATTAATGTACGTAATCCTTCATCGACGATAAATACTACATCACCGCCTACACCGCCATCTCCGCCTGCTGGCCCGCCATTCGGGACATATTTTTCCCGACGGAATGCGACCATTCCATTACCGCCGTCTCCACCTTTTACATATACCTTTACGTGATCGACAAACATTGTCGTCCCTCCTATATCGCTGTAACAGTAAACTTCCATTCTTCAGATGAAAGCTGTTCTGCCCTTATCTGAAGCACGGACCGTTCTTCTGAAATCAATGCAAGATCCAAATTTTCCAATCTCCCTATCACTGTTATACCCATTGTAAAAACACCACTAACAGCCGTTATCGCTACATGGCACGCCAATTCGTCATAAGGGTTTAATCTGTTTTTCAACTCTCCTAAAAGCCTGTCCAATATTTTAGTGGCAGGAGAATCGATCCGTTCATCCACTTGCTCTCCCTTACAGCTGAATTCAAAATTTAAGCCTGGGTATTTCCAAGGTGCTGTTTGGATCCACTCATATAGTTTTGGTAAACCTAACTTATTCAATTCAGCTAATTCCAACATGCGGGATGCATATGCATCAATCACCGACTTAGCATCTTCGACCCGACCGAGTTCCAAATTCATCCGGATCAGCTGGAGCTGATTCATAAAATCATGGCGGGCAAAACGAAGTGCTTCAGTAATGGAGAATTGTTTTTCATTCATTTGGCACGCTCCGGACTTCAAATTATCATATCCTCTATTTTCACACAAAAGAAAAAGGACTGCAAATAGCAGTCCTTTTCCGAAAAAGCAATCTTATGCTTCTACAGGGTAAACGCTGACTTTTTTCTTGTCGCGTCCGTAACGTTCAAAGCGTACGATACCATCAACTTTAGCGAATAGAGTATCGTCACCGCCACGGCCTACGTTTTCACCTGGATAGATTTTTGTTCCGCGTTGGCGGTACAAAATTGATCCACCCGTAACCAATTGACCATCAGCACGTTTAGCGCCAAGGCGTTTAGATTCGGAGTCACGACCGTTCTTTGTAGAACCTACCCCTTTTTTGGATGCGAAATATTGAAGATCCAAACGTAGCATGTATTCCACCTCCTGATGATTTGGTAAATTTCGTTCGTCATTCGATGATTATGTCGATAAATTCGGAGTAATCCATTTCAATCGTCTGCAAAGAGACAATCATCGAGCGGACGATGAGCTGTATCTGCTCATCCTTCTTCACATCGTCAATCATAGGGAGCTCAACGTGTAAATACCCGTCGCCGCCACCTAAGTCGACTTGCGGAATGACACCAGTCAATGCCTCGATCGCGTTAACCGCCCCAAAAGAGACAGCCGATGCACCTGCACATACAAGATCTTTACCGGATTCGGCAAAATCAGCATGGCCCGTCATCTCGAAAGAAAGAATTCGCCCTGATTCTTCTGTTTTAACAGTCACATAGATCATTCGTAACCTCTTACGCGTTGATTTCTTCAATCAACAATTTCGTGTATGGTTGACGGTGACCTTGCTTACGACGATAGTTCTTTTTCGCTTTGTATTTGAATACGATGATTTTCTTCGCGCGTCCTTGTTTAAGAACTTTCGCTTTTACAGTTGCGCCTTCAACGAAAGGAACACCAACTTTAACATCGTCTCCACCTACGAGCAACACTTTATCGAAAGTGATTACGTCATCAGCTGCACCGTTCAATTTCTCGATGTAGATTTCTTGACCTTTTTCAACTTTGATTTGTTTACCGCCAGTTTCAATAATTGCGTACATAACTTGCACCTCCTCATAGACTCAGACTCGCCTTCGAAAGGTGATCCATCCGGATTCTTAAACCTTTTTAGCGCGGTTGTAGTAGCACGGGTGCTACAAACAATAACATATGAATATTACCATAACAGCATTACCGAGTCAACTGCTTGTTTACGAGACGATGGAATGCCAAACGATACTTTCGATATCTCCACTGTTGGTAGTTGTTGAATACGATGAAAAGCATAATTAAAAAGAAAGGAAGCATGTCCGGCAAATGGGGAATAAGAAATAGCATACCACCTACAGATAAAATCACGGAATACGTAAGCACCTTTTCATAAGTTTCTTGGAAGTTTTTATGAACTGATAAAATACTAACCAAGGCTTGTCCGCCATCTAAAGGAAGAATGGGAAGTAGATTAATCAGCAAAAGAACACATTGGATCGTAATTAACTTTGACTGCTCGGGTATTGGCAACATCATGCTAATGAACAAAAGAATCGATGTCGCAATGGGTCCTCCCATAGCGAGTGCCAACTGCTGGGATGAAGTATGTTTTTGCCGATTGACGATTTGCAGTTCTCCTCCATAAGGCATGATCGTACAAGATTTCACATTAAAACCACAAAACTTCGCAGCAAGCAAATGACCAAACTCGTGGAATAATAGTGAACCAAATATAAATGCGTAATAAGCAATATCCCCAGAAATCACGATCAAAAAAAGAAAAGGGATCATGATTGGGTGCAGCCTGAACTTGAATGTGCTGAAAAATGATCCCACGCGTCTGATATTATTCACCTGATTCCTGCAGCCAAGCGGCGATGCTTTCCGTATCTAACGACATGCCATCCTGTTCAACTTCAAGGAACATGGCACCTGTTTCCATTCGTGCAATTGCCTCACCCGCCACGACCCCTGTATATGGCAGTTTTTCAAAGGTTTTCACAAAGCCATACGTAACCGTTTCTCCACTTTTATAGAGAATGGTTACGGTCTTTCCTGTTAGACGGGTATGTCCTGTGAATATCACCAGTCCATCTTCTTTCGCCGTTATAGCCATCGGTTCCTCATAAGAGACCAATACCCCAGATTTGAATGGCTGCATTGAATAATATGCCGCTAACTGTGAGTCATGGGTTGCAGCTGCCACCGGGATGGTTTCAGTTTCTTCCACCTTCTCCGATTCTGGGAGATTCAATATACCGTATGTCCATTGCCGGAGGGCTATAAAGTCTTCTCCACTCCGTACAACTTTCGTCAATTGTGTATTCAAGATGCGCTGGTCTTCAAGAACAGCCATTCCAATAACGGAAATTGTTAATATTAATGCCACAAACCATTTCTGCCGCCAATTCATTCTATCACCCCGTTCGTACTTTCTGTATTCTATGAAAGTTTGGAAGAAAGAATGAATAGGGCTTGCCCATAATGGATGGAATTTATGAAAAATTAATAGGTGAGAGGATAAGAGATCAGTTGTAGCAATACCAATATGGCTCAAGGTTGCTTTGAACTTAATGCTCTGAAATAGTGGTAGGATCTGAAACCACTTTTTCCAATAGAAAAAGCTGATGCACAGATGCATCAGCCTGATCGATCAAGACTTTACAAATAATGATTTTATTTTAGAAAAGACACCTTTTCGGCCATAGTCCAATGACATGAGCGGTACAGATTCACCTAAAATCCTACGTGCAATGTTCCGGTATCCAAGCGCAGCTGGATTAGACGGATCCATCACAACAGGCTCTCCTTTGTTGGAAGAAGATATGACATGCTCATCATCTGCTACAATTCCTAAAAGATCAATCGACAAATGAGTAGTAATATCATTGATGTCCAACGCCTCGCCACTATCCATCATTGCCGGTCGGATTCGGTTGATGATCAATTTTGGCGGTTCAATATCTTCCTGTTCCAGCAAGCCGATGATCCGGTCTGCATCGCGAACAGCAGAAATTTCAGGTGTTGTAACGACGATCGCTTTGTCAGCGCCTGCTACAGCGTTTTTATATCCCTGTTCAATTCCTGCAGGGCAATCAATCAATATATAATCGTAGTCCCTTTTCAATTCGGTAACCAGTGTTTTCATCTGTTCGGGAGTAACGGCATGTTTGTCAGTCGTTTGAGCTGCTGGAAGAAGGAAAAGCTTGTCCTCGAAGCGTTTGTCTTTGACAAGCGCCTGATGGATTTTGCATCGTCCTTTAATGACGTCTACAAGGTCATAGATGATACGATTTTCAAGTCCCAGTACGACATCCAGGTTTCGCAGGCCGATATCCGTATCGATCAGGCACACTTTTTTGCCTTGCAGCGCTAAAGCTGTACCAAGGTTAGCGGAAGTTGTTGTCTTTCCTACTCCGCCTTTTCCAGATGTAATGACGATTGCTTCACCCAAGTTCGCTTCCTCCTTTAAATGACGAAAGTTCCGGCCTTATAAGCCTAAGCTCCTGAAGACGGTCAATAGCAATGAACCCATTACTATGCAAATATGCGCATTCCATCTCCGGCGTTTCCGATAACACCGTCAATTCGTCGGTCATCGTTTCTATTTGATCGGCGATCATCAGATGCGTTGCTTCTAAATATGAAGAAGCAATTACCGCATCACGATTTCCATTCGAACCTGCATGAGCGATGCCTTTTAATCGTCCGAGCACAAAAATGTTTCCTCCTGCGATCACTTTGCCGTTCGGATTCACGTCGCCGATCACGACAAGATCTCCCTTTGCCTGGACGACCTGGCCAGATCGAACAATTCCGACATAGGTCTCAGATTGCCTTTCGATGACCCTCCGGTTCGATTCTTCCATCGTAATAACATCACTTTGAACTTTGGAAACCCGCAAATGCGGAGATAAGTCAACACATCCGACTAGTTCTTTGAGCTGTTCTTCTGTACAATATCTTAGACCGAGTTGAAGCTGTACTTCGGCTTGACCATCAAAACCGTCATCCGAAACTTTGCGTTTCAGTTCTTCTAAGAGGTCTTCATATGCACATTGATCATCAAGTCTAAGAACGAGGCCATCTTTCGTCCCTTTTATTTGGACAAGCTGCTTTTTTGTCAATTGTGTCACCTCATGTTTTCCCCCTATATTAAATCGGCTGTTTTCCTGTATGAAGGAGACGTGTTCGTATCAAATTCCGGAATGCCCAGCCAAGCATGATCAAAAAGATCGAGTTGGCTACCATTGTTGGTACTAATCTCGTCGTCAAGAATATGGAAAACTCAATAGATTTCAAGGAAATAATCGAGAAGAACACATATAGGAGCAATTCGAGCAGAGCCACTAAAATGAGGGACAATGCGGTTGCCACGACAAGATTTTGATGAACGTATTTTACTGCACTCCCAGCCGCTAAGCAGATGAGTGGATAAATTACAGAGTATAATCCAATAATATCAATGTAATAGATATCATACAAGAGTCCAAAAACTAATCCGTAAATTATTGCCTTCTTCCGATTATAGTAAATCGAGACGAAAATAAGATACATGATCATAAATCGAGGGACCATAAAATAGAGGGTATCATTGATTTCTATCGGTGAAAACGAGCCGAATACGGGCTCCAAGTAAAATAGGACAACGGCAATTAGAGGGATGAAGAACCTGATCATGATTCTTCATCTCCCTCGTCACCGATTTCTTTATTCGTATCGTTACCATCAGACCCATCTACGTTTTGCATTGTTCTGCTTGCGATGACAACATGATCGAGCAGGGAGAAATCTGCAGATGGTTTCACATAAGCAAGCTTCGTCAAACCATAATCATCCGTTGATACTTCTGTAATTTCTCCAATCGGAATGCCTTTCGGAAAAATCCCCCCAAGGCCAGAAGAAATAACTAAATCCCCTACTTTAATATCAAAGTCCGAGTCTATTCTTTTTAGAACTAATTCTTTCCGTTCTTCATCATATCCTTCAATTAAACCGAAAATCTCCTGTTCTCCTACTACTTGAGCAGAAACACGATAATTTGGATTTTGTGTCGTCAGCATCTCGACCGTTGCAGTAAATGGAGTCGTCAATTCAACTTTTCCGACAAGGCCTTGGGCAGTCATGACAGCCATATTTTCTTTGACTCCATGAACTTCCCCTTTATCTAAAATTATTTTTTCTTCCCATTGATCGGGATTACGCGCGATGACGGTCGCTTGGATCGGATCGTAATCACGAAGATCTTCCGTCTTATCGATCAGTTCTCTCAGCCTCTCATTTTCCGAAGCCATATCATTCGCTTCAGCCTGTACCTTCGCGAATTCTTCAAGACGGGATTTGAGGCGTTTGTTTTCTTCATAAGTATTCAGCAAGGAATCGACATTCTCAAACACACCCGTTATGTATTGTGCCGGCTTAGAGAAAAAAGATTGACCAAATCCGACAACATCTTTCACGATTTGTTCAGGAAGGGACGCGTGGTCCCGGTCCCTTAGAGAAAAACTAATCAATGCCACAAGAAAGATCACACCGACAAGCAGAAGAATCAAACGCTTATTCGAAAAAAAATGTGGCATTGCCTAACACTCCTTATGCTTTTGGCTGCTGTTTTCTAAGAACATCGAAGTGTTCAAGCGCCTTACCAGTCCCGATTGCTACACAATCAAGCGGATTTTCGGCGATAAAAACAGGCATATTCGTTTGCTCGCTGATCACTTTATCCAAGTTTTTCAGCAAAGCGCCTCCACCAGTCAGGACAATTCCCCGTTCCATAACATCGGCAGAAAGTTCAGGAGGTGTTGTTTCCAACGTTTTCTTTACACCGTCAATAATCGCATAGACGGATTCACGTAAAGCATCAGCAATTTCACCAGATGAAATCTCAATCGTTTTCGGAAGACCCGTCACTAAATCACGTCCACGGATTTCCATCGATTCGTCGTTGCCGATCACTTTAGCCGAACCTACTTCAATCTTGATCGCTTCAGCTGTACGCTCACCAATCGTCAAATTGTAAGTCTTGCGAATATAACTGATGATGGCATTATCCATTGCATCACCGCCGACACGGATAGACTCACTCGTTACAATTCCGCCAAGCGAGATGACAGCAACTTCCGTCGTTCCTCCACCGATATCGACGACCATGCTTCCGGTAGGTTCCCAAACA
This sequence comes from Chungangia koreensis, assembly GCF_042651785.1. Taxonomy (NCBI): domain Bacteria; kingdom Bacillati; phylum Bacillota; class Bacilli; order Lactobacillales; genus Chungangia; species Chungangia koreensis. The sequence goes on along the minus strand of NZ_JBHSEC010000005.1, from coordinate 243,059 downwards.
GGCAAGTTTGCTCCAATAGCAGCAGCGAATGGTTCTTCGATCGTATAAGCATCTTTAGCTCCAGCCTGACGTGATGCATCAATAACAGCACGTTGCTCCACGGAAGTAATGCCGAATGGCACACAAATCATGACGCTTGGCTTTTTCCATGTACCACCAGAAGCTTTCATCGCTTCCTTCAAGTAATACTCAATCATGGCTTTAGTAATTTCAAAGTCGGCAATAACGCCATCTTTCATAGGACGAATGGCTACAATCGATCCAGGGGTACGACCAATCATGTTTTTTGCGTCATTCCCGACAGCAACGATTTCACCTGTCTTCGTATTTTTAGCAACTACGGAAGGTTCTCTAAGAACTATTCCTTTTCCTTTAACAAAAACTAATGTATTTGCGGTACCTAAGTCGATTCCGACATCTTTCGCTCCAAATCCAAACACGTAATTTCTTCCTTTCTATATGACGACTTTGAGAATGAATATGCGGTCATAAATCACATGAATCATTATAACGGATTGGAGCGAAAAGTAACAGTCTCACATATAACCTAACTCTTTTAAGCTTACAAATTGGTGGTCCCCGATGATGACATGGTCCAACATTTCGATTCCCATGATTTTACCGGCTTCCGTCAATCTTTGAGTTACTTCGATATCCTCCGGTGAAGGATTCGGGTTTCCGGATGGATGGTTATGTGCGCAAATGATAGATGCAGCTGACCTTTTAACCGCTTCCCTGAAAATTTCACGCGGGTGGACGATGCTGGCATTCAGTGAACCGATGAAGATGGTTTGTTGGTGTATTACTTGATTTTTCACATTTAAAAAGAGGACGACAAAATTTTCTTGTTTGAGCGAGGACATATCCGCCATCAGTAAGGATGCAGCATCCTGCGGGGAGCGGATTGCATAACGCTTGTCTGGATGCTTTTGTGATAAACGCCTGCCGAGTTCCACAGCCGCCAGCAGCTGTACCGCCTTGGCCTGTCCAATCCCTTTTACGGACATCATTTCCTCAATCGTTGCGTTTTTCAGCTCTTGAATCTGGTCAAAAAACGAAAGCACACGATTCGCTAAATGAAGGACAGATTCCTCTTTCGTGCCAGTCCTAAGTAAAATAGCAATTAGCTCCTGATTTGAAAGGCTGCTTGCGCCTTGACGGACTAGGCGCTCACGTGGCCTATCCGCAATATGTACGTCTCGGATCATTAAGGAAGGCTGAATTTCAAGCTGGATCTTCCCCGCCCCCCTTCGTGATTTGAATAAGCCCTTTATCATATAAATACGTGAAAACTGAAGCTAAAGGAAGACCGACCACCGTGTTATAATCTCCTTCAATGGATTCGACAAATAGACCACCAAGTGTTTGAATGCCGTATCCCCCCGCCTTATCAAATGGATCACCAGATTCGATATAAGCATCCATTAGTTGTTCCGGTATTTCTTTAAATGTCACATATGTTGTCGACACAATCGTTTCAGTTAGTTGGCTACTCTTGAAAGCAACCCCTGTATGCACCTGATGGGTTTGTCCTGATAATCTCTTTAAATAATCCTTCGCCTGCTCTGCATTTTTAGGTTTATGCAAAATTTGACCTTCAAAGGTGACAATTGTATCTGCACCAATGATCAAGGAATCCACATTCCTACTATAAACATCCTCAGCTTTTTCGAGTGCCAGTCTCTGAACAAACTCGGTAGGCTGCATCTCACTGACTGTAGTTTCGGGCACTTCCGATTTGTCTGTATTGAATGGGACTCCTAATTGTGAAAGCAATTCAAATCTTCTTGGGGAAGAAGATGCAAGGACCAGTTTGTTATTCAATCTAAATTTCATATAGTTCCCCTCCTCGATTTCAATATAGCTTAGAAGGGGACTTTTTAAAATTGTCTCTTTTTCGCAAAAATTGATTTTGTGGCTAAAATGCCCTTTAAAACTCAATTTTGAGGCATTCGTTTTTCAGCATATAGTGTGCTAGCAACTGTGCCCTTACGATTTTCATATCCTTTGAAAACGCCGTCACAGCAGCAATATTCTCTCTCCACTGCGCTGGCAAATCATCACCATCTACACTATCATCAAAATTTAATTTTTGGAGTTCTGTTTCCTTCAACAATTCCGGCACCCTTATGTCACCTTTCATACAACCAGCCCCACTTAACCTGAAGCTTTTGACAAAGGTATCTCCTGTTTTATCCTCTTTCCTCACTTCATCCTCTGTCACTCCGATTTCCGACCAAATGAAATACTGATCCGCAACCGGAATTATTGCAGCTTTCTGGAGAGCAGGATCGGTCGATATGAATTCCTTAGCGGATGCGTCTGAAGTAAATACGCCGTGCTGCAATGCGTAAAATTGAATAGCTGGTTGTCCTGGATTGTCCGATCCTTCTGACTCACCATTATTTGCTGGTTTTTCTTCATTTCCGGGCTCCGCATTCGTTACAGGACCACTTACAGTAACTTCAGTACCCGGTTCATCACTCTTCACTTCCATCCGGTTACTGACGTTTAACAGAAATCCGAATATGAGAACACCGGCTACTCCCATGAGAACACCGTGAAGCATTGCCATCGTCACTGCACTTTTCGAGTACTTTTTTCGCAATTTCATTCCTTCACCCCGTTTCCACCGTATCATTCTGAAAATGAAAAAGGACAAGACCTGTGTCGTCTTGTCCTAAAAATTTTCCGACTTAATTCAGCAATTGTGCGTACCAAGCGACAATCTCTTGCCCGTAGAAATATATGATGATCGCCGATGCCGCTATGGATGGACCAAATGGAACCGGCGTCTTTTTACCTTTACCGGTTTTCTTTAAGACGATGATTCCGGCAATCGCACCAATTACAGCTGCAAAAAACAACGTGAGTAATGATTGGATAAATCCAAGTACAATACCGATGACGAAAAATAGCTTGATATCCCCTCCACCCATACCACCGTTCGACAAAACCGCAATTGCCAATAGGAGGAGAAAGCTAAATACTGCACCGGTTATACTATCCCACCAAGGATCAAGCGGTGAAAGAAAACGCCCAGCAGCCAATAGGATAGCAAAAGGGAAGAGTATCTTGTTAGGTATGAGCATATACGCGAAATCAGAAACCGTAATGATCACTAATAAGGAAATAAAAAGAATTCCCACAATCAGCTCATATGTGAACCCTAACTGGTAATAAGCGAAAGCAAATAGAACTCCTGTCAACAGTTCCATGATCGGATATATTGGGGATATCCGATTTCCACATCGTCGGCACTTCCCCTTAAGGAATAAATACGAGAAAACAGGAACTAAGTCCAATGCTGTGAGCCTTCGATTACAGTTCGTACAATGGGAGGGCGGATGTACGATGGATTCTCCAATGGGCACCCGTAATCCGACTACATTAAAGAATGAACCAAATAATAAGCCGTATATGAAAAATAAAATTATGTAGACAATTTCCATACTCCACCCCACACTTCCAAACAGAACAGTTCCACAGGTGATGAACCTGTGGAACTCATTATTTTACATATTCCGCGACCCGGTTTCGCCCTTCTCGCTTCGCTCCGATATAGAGTGCACGGTCCGCATTTCGGATCAATGCCATCGCTTCATCACTATCTTCAGGAGCAGTCGAGACACCAATGCTCAAAGTGATTTGGACATCTTGAGTTTCCCGCTCATTACTCAAGTCGGATTGAATCCTGAATGGGTGATTTTCAACGATCTGGCGAATTGTTTCAGCCAGTTTCAATGCTTCACCTTTCGAGTAGTCTGGAAGTAGAACGACAAATTCCTCACCGCCATACCGGGCAAGCGTACCAAGATTCCCGACTTCTTGTTCTAACAACCTTGCCAAGCCGACAAGAATGTCATTTCCACTCTGATGTCCATACGTATCATTTACCATCTTGAACCTGTCAATATCCATCATAATTAATGAAAGCTGACGTAATTGACCGTCCATTAAACGAGACATCTCTTGTTCAATCTTATCGTCAAGATAACGGTAATTATATAGTTTTGTTAAACCGCAGCGTTCACTTTTTGAAATTGCATCTTGTACATATTTCGCCTTTTCAAGTGAAACAGCAAAATAGGAACAGAGCAAGTCAATAATCTTCAACTGGTATTCTTCAAAAGCAAATCGTTTTTCAGAGGCAATCAACAATACCCCTTCAATTTCCTGGTTCCTTGAAATAGGAGCGGCGATTATACTTTGGACGTTTTCAGGAATATAGCCTGAAACAATGCCTTCCCACTCTTCTTTTCTTTTAAAGATGACAGGTTTGTTTTCCTTCCAGACAAGACCGCCAATCCCTTCGCCCATGGCCAGTGGTGGTACATCTAATGTGAGGAGTTCCCCTTTTTCATAACTTCGGATAAGGACAAGTTTGTTTGAATCTTTCCTAATATCCAATATATAAGCGTAATCATTATTAAGCATTTCGACGACTCTGGTCAAAAATAGCCTGAACACTTCTTCTGAAGTAAGACGGTCTGCTAATTGATGACCAATCTTACTGGCCGTCCGCAAGTTTGCATTGATCCGCTCGGTATTGTTGTACTTCTGAAGAAGGTATGCAACTACAACGAATGGAACACCCATAATAAGCAAAGAAATGACACCGACATAAGCTTCCAGCAAATATAAAGTGATGCTGAATGGGAAGATGAAGACGACTGCTAAATAATCCCAAACCGTTTCAACAGAAAGCATGGATACTTTATGCCCAAGTGATCTTAAATAGAAATTCAAAATCACTTGGTTAAAAATTGTAGATGTCAATTGATAGATAAACCCGAAGAATAAAAGATTATAAAGATCTAAACTGCCGAATTGTCCCCCCAAAATGATAAATACATAACCAGAGGCAATAGATAGTATAAAAAACATTAATGAATTAAAGAAATAGCGGTTAATCAGAGGTGTGCTGCTGCTGTTTCTACTTCTGAATAAGAGTGGAAGAATGATTAATTGACTTATGAGAAGTTCAGCTGACAACCCGTATTTCAGGAAGACTGCTACACCTACCCACTGTTCAAGTGAAAGATAACTACCATTTAAGTTTAAAGGGAAATAGACAGTGACCAACGCTAAACCTAGGAATGCGATCATTGTTAGCCAGTCCGGATTTACCGGAGGATAATTGATTAAGACGTACGTCATTCCGGCAGGAACGATCAAAAGCCACAATACAAAGACCGTCAAATGGTTCTTTTTAAGCGCATCCATCGAATCACCCATTTCCCTTTGAATTTTATATCAATAGATAAAATGCTATCAAACTACTGGGCATTTGTCATCAAGAATTCTGATTGTTTACAAGATTCCCGTGAATTATTTCCCTAAGTTCTGTTAACAAATACAATGAACCTGTGATAATTGTAACACCTTCTTCAGAAGAAAGTAAGTCTAAAGTCACTTTATTTTTATTTTTCACACTTTTTCTACTAAACTCACATTTTTGAAGTAACTCTTCTGGACTTGCAGCCCGTGCATGGCTGAAGTCTACAAATGTGAAAGAAGCCGCTACACCAGTTAATTCAAGGAGGAAGCCTTCAATGTCTTTGTCTTTTAGCATACCTACAACAAAATGAATGGGAGTTTCACCGAACTTATCAACCACTAATTTTGTTAGTGCTTTTGCACTATCTACGTTGTGCGCACCGTCCATATACACACAATCTGTTATTCTTTCGAATCTACCAGGATTGACTGCCGTTTTAACACCTTGAAGGGTTTTGTTAATAGAGAATTCTTTGTCTAATACTAAAATAGCGGTAGTAATTGCGAGTGCCATATTGGAGGCTTGGTGGCTTCCGAGAAGTGTTCGTTGAAGATTTCCTATACTTTTGTTGTCGAAATGAAAGGACTCGCTACCTTTCGATCTCGAAATACTGAATTCTTCTTCGAATCGCATTACATCTGATTTCAATTCAGCAGCAATTTCTTCAATAACTTTTGCAGCTTCGCTTGGAAGTTTGCCTGTGATTACCGGAACTCCAACTTTTATGATCCCGCCTTTATGCCATGCAATATCCTTGATTGTTTCACCTAAAAAATTCGTATGCTCAAGCCCAATGCTTGTAATAATAGACACAAGAGGTGTTATGACATTTGTACTGTCGTAACGTCCTCCCATTCCAGCCTCCAGTAATACGATATCCGGCTGAAATTCTTCAAACGCTAAGAAAGCTGCAGCTGTCAACAGTTCAAACTCCGTCAACATGCCACTAATACCTGCATCTTTCATCCTCTTGAATACCTCGTCCATCTCTTCTGATGTAATGTTCCGTCCATCCAATTTAATTTGGTCATGGACATCCACAACCCATGGGGAAGTAAAAGATGCCGTTTTTAAACCATGTTCTGACAGAATCGAATGAAGAAACGCAGCTGTCGAACCCTTTCCATTCGTCCCGGCAATATGGATCACCCTCAACTGTTTTTGCGGATTTCCCAATCGTTCCAATGCAGAAAGAATTGAATCCAGTCCAGGTTTAATAATCGGATCGCTTTCTATTCCCCATCGTTTTTGATAATCATCTAATTTAGGAATCAACTAAACCTCTCCGTTCTATTTCGTGCTACACTCAATATGAAAAATATTATAGCACGAGCGAGGGAATCACAATGACAACCTGTTGGGTCATATATAATGGGAGCCTCACGTCGGACAAGTTTTCTGACCAGGCGGAACTGATTGCAGAAGCTGCACAGAATGCTGACATTGAGGCGACAATCTATAAAAATAATGAGATATTGATGGACTTGAAGCGAAAACTGGTTAACCCACCTTCGTTTGTCGTATTTTTGGACAAGGATATTCTACTTGCTCACTACTTAAAGAACGCAGGAATCCCTATCTTCAATGACCCTGAAGTCATCGAAACGTGTGATAACAAGGCGAAGCAGTATTTGAAATTGGCATCCGCGGGTCTTCCTATGCCGAAAACGATCATCGCCCCGAAGGTCTATCCAAACTTCTCTATACAGTCTTCCGGATATTATGAACGGGTGCTTCAGGATTTAGGATTGCCGATGATCATTAAGGAAGGTCATGGCTCATTCGGGATGAAAGTGTATTTAATAGAAACTGAGGAAGCATTTTACGAGAAGACCGATGAACTGCGCGGTGTAGACTATGTATTCCAAGAATTTATCGCCTCAAGCCGTGGTCGTGATCTCCGCGTCAACATTGTCGGAAACGATATTGTAGCAGCGATGTATCGTCATTCTGATACCGATTTCCGGGCCAATATCACGAACGGTGGAAAGGCATCCGTTGTCGAATTGACTCCTGTCCAACGGGAAATTGCGATGAAAGCTGCGAAAGCTGTGAACGCAGAATTTGCTGGCGTCGATCTGTTGTTTGGTGAAAATGAAGAACCGATTGTTTGTGAAGTGAATGCCGCTGCACATATCCGGAACATTTATAATGTAACAGGCATTAATGTAGCGGATGCCATGATTTCCTATGTCTTAAGGAAGCTGGAGTTAACGCGATGAAGGGTTATTTATTTTATGAATTGGCCGATGCTGAACGCAATAGTGGTTTTATAGAAGCTTTGAAGAGTTCTGCAGAAGGACTTGGGATTCAACTGCATTTAGTTCACCATGAAGGACAAATTTTGAACACTGACGATTTTATTCTTTACCGTAGCCGGAATCATAAGCTTGCGAAAAAGTTGGAAGCGATGGGCCACCGACTCATTAACCGAGCGGAAGTGAACGTAATTGCCAACGACAAGCTGAAAACAGTGCAGATGGTGCAGTTATTAGGAATCCAGACCGTACCTACCACTCGATTGAAAGAAATTGATGAACTCCGTCACTTCCCGATTGTTTTAAAAACGGTAGACGGACATGGTGGACAAGAAGTTGAGCTATGTCACAATAGGTCGGAAGCTGAAGAATTTATTAATGTAATGGAAGGAAAAATAATCATTGCCCAACCCTATATTGAAACCGAAAGCACTGACGTCCGTGTTTTTGTAATCGGAGATGAGGTTGTGGGGGCAGTGAAACGAACAGGTGTTGAAAGCTTCAAGTCGAATTTCACATTAGGCGGAAACGTGGAAAGATTTGAACTGTCGGGAACACAAGAAGAAGAGGCATTAAAAATTGCACGAGCACTGAAGAGTGATTATATTGGAATCGACTTTCTACTACTTCCCGATGGAACCTGGATGTTGAATGAAATCGAGGATCCCGTCGGTGCCCGCTCCTTCTATGAAACACATGATACAAACATTGCAGAACTTCTCATGGAGCATATAAAAAAAGTGGTGTCCGGTTAGGGCACCACTTTTCTATGGAATAATCAATGTTTCACCGATGATAACGATATCGGATTTCTTATGATTAGCTTCCTTAATAAGGGATTCCCCTTCCCGGCTGCCATAAAATCTCATGGAAATGGAGAAAAGTGTATCGCCTCTTTGGACGGTGTATTGCCTGCTTTGTTCCGTTTCTTCCGGCTTCTCATCAGCAACCTCGTCTTCAGGAGTGACAACATCCTCTGAATCACTTGAGTCTTCTTTCCTCGACTGCTCGATCAGATCAAGGAAGTCTTGCAGCGTGGTTTCAGACAATGGATCATCTTCCACCCAACCACCCATGGAGTCTTCCTCCTCTTCCTTCACATCATGAAGAGGGTTTTCCTTTCCTGCTGGCTCCGGTAAGACAATACCTGAGCTATCAGCAACCGTTTGAATTATAGGAGCGTAATAGGAAACCAATTGCACCGTATAATCTAATTCATCCTCATTTGGACCTGGTCGGACTTCGGTCTCCTCAAAGCCAGTAAAAGAGAACGATTCTACGACATAAATCCGCGGTAACTGACGGACATTTTCTAAGAATGTCGTCATCGATTCATAATCTTTGGAACGTACTGAAATCGCGATTTGAATTTGGTTTAAGCCCTGTGGAAGAGTGATACTGCCTGCCTCGTATGTCGCTCTCTCTTCCGGAGTCATTTCCTCTATGTATTCTTCGGCCGTTTCGATATCTTCCACATTTGTTTCAGTTTCAGCTTCAGCTTCTACGGCATTCTCATTAAATCCGATACTCAGTATGACACTTTCTGCTCCTAAAGCCGCCTTTTCCAAATCCAGTATAATCTGTTCTTCCAGTGATTCGACCGGTACTCTTTCAACTAAAGCAGGTAGATCTTCATTAAGATTATCCGGAACTTCTTCTTGTGGTGTATTGTTCTGATTTTGAATAGAAATCAACTGTTGTTGTAACGTGCTGATCCGTTCATCCATTTTCATGACTGAGAAATAGTAGAAGGTGGCACCCAGTAAAGCTAAGATCAGTAAGCTAAAGAAAAGTGTTAGGATGTGCTTCTTCTGGAATCGAATCATGATGCATCCTCCCATTTCAAAGTAGCAGCCTTAACCTCATCTACATTAATGATGATTTCAAAATCTGCGACGGACCTTGGCTGGAAATAGGATTCTTCGTCCGGTGCGGTCTCATCGGAAGTGGACATCGTACCGATTGAACTCAGTTTCACATCCGTAATATAGGATGAGTCTTTTAACATCTTCAAATAGTAAGCCGCATCCACATTATCATCAAACTGCATACTGAACGTAGCAGTGGAGGACGAAGAATAACTAAAAGATAGTAAGAATCCCCTCTCCGGCATCATCGAAGACAAATGATCCAAAAGAAAAACAGTAGGAACCGGCTGATGCTTGGCCCAATCCACTATGGCAGCCATCTGTTCCTCAGCACTTTTAGTGACTTCAGCAGATTCAATTGTTGCTTGCTGAAGCTGTAGTTCCTGTTCAATCGATGATTCGATTTGGTTTTCTTCTGACTTTCTCTCACTAAATTGAGAGAATAGAAAAACCGCAATACTTAAAGAGATGACAAATAGAATCCCTGCAATGAACAGCCATTCGACATATGTTTTCTTCTTTTGGAGTAAGTTAATATCTACGTACAATCGCAGTCACCCTATTTCCATGAAAGTCCAATAAGTTCAGTAAAAGAAGGAGGAATTTCCAAGCCATCCTTCGTCAATAGGATTTCTTCATTTGAATGAAAAACCTGTAATTGCTCACTATTATACGTCTCTGTTAATTTCTCAATCAATGGGTGATCACCAGAAATACAGAATGTATCAATTTCTTTGGAACCACCTTGCAAATTGTATTGATAGAACGTACGCAACCGATCGATTTCGTTTTGAATAACAGAGAAATGCTCGTCCATCTCCAATGATTCATCAGGAGCAGTCCAATATTGAAAGCCGGACCTTGTTTCATAAGACGATAAGTTTGGTATTTGAGGCAACGTCAATGAACGAACATACAACGGCTGATGATCATGAAACATACTGATTTGAATATGATCCAACTCAAGTTGCAGCAATAGGACATGAGACGATTCAGAGATCGAGAAATGCTCACCAAAGAATCGATATAAAGATAGGAAAGGCAAATCGATGACAACTGGATGTAACTTAGACTCTTTTAATATGCTTTCTAATCGTTGGACATCCGATTCTGGGACTGCTAAAGCTGTCACCTCTTGTCGTCCTTCAAGAAGACGGTCACCCACTACCTCAATAATGGGATTCTCGAATGGCAATTGGAAGCTCTCCCCTAACTCCATATACAAATGACCTTTCCACTCTTCTCGTGGAATCTGAATCGGTATTGTCGTAGAACGGAGAAGTAAGTCCTGATTGGAATAAGAGAAGAACGCTGGTAATCCCTTCAACTTATACTTCTTCACGATGTCTCTTAATTGTTCAATTAAAAGCAGATCATCCGTTTCATCTTCAATGAATTCCTGAATGATTTTTGTATACCGGTTCTTCCGCCCTCCAACCAACACACGTATGTATTTTTCTGTAAATGTAACGAAAACAGCAGGATGATTTTTCCAATACGTATACAAGATGCATTCCTGCCTTTCTTATAATCTATCATCATTATAACTATAATAGCCCTTTGCTGGCAGGCAAAGGGCCATTACAAATATACTTTATTTATCTTTAACAATATTCCTACCTTTATCATTAATCTCATCTTGAGTTGCTGGTTTGGCATCAGTACCAATTCTTCTATCCGATCCAGTTAAGAAAATAGAGATTTTGCCATTATCGTTACTTTTTACAAAACTCTCAACTGCATATGAAGATGTGTCGGAATCAGGATCCTTAGGTACAGCTGCGAGAACTCCTGCATTTACTAAATCAGCTAAAGTATACTTTTCCCCTTTTTCTAAGGCATTGGTAGTTACTCCTAACTGGGTAGCATTAATGATTAATAAAGCATTAGAAACATGTGCATCTTTTTTACTATTATCAATAATATTGCCTATAGACGGAACCGCAATCGCAGCCACAATCCCCAAAATTACAACAACAGCCAATAATTCAACCAATGTCATACCCGCTTGATTCTTTAAACGCTTAAACCATTTCTTCACGCTACATTCCCCATTCCTGTTGATAATATTCTACAAAAATTAACATTCTTACGACAAAAGTATCAGAAATATCACAAAACCTCTTAATCTATTAAAAATATATCATACAAAGGTAACGAACTACAACTAATATAAAGGGCTAAAAGTATGTCTTTTATTGTATTTCTGTAAAGATGGAGAACATCGGAATCATGATGGATACTACGACACCACCGACTACTACTGCAATAATCAATATCAAGATTGGCTCTAATAAGGATTTCATCCGCTCAGCCGATTGGTCGACTTCCCGTTCATAGAAGTCGGCAACTTTCGACAACATGAAGTCGAGCGTACCGGATTTCTCCCCTAATACCATCATTTGTGATACGAAAGGCGGAATTGCCCAGTGTCCGATCATCGGCTTTGCAAGTGAGTCACCTTGCTGAATGCTGTTTGAGGCTTTGACTAATAGGTCCTCAATAACGGCATTGCCCACTACTTTCCCAACAATGCTCAATGATGTTGTCATCGGTACACTAGCAGAGTACAGACTGCTTAACGTTCTCGTCGTTCTCGCTAAGATCGCTTTTGTTAAGATGGGACCAAACACTGGAACATTTAAATAGACTGAATGAAGATAATAACGGTACGGATCTCTCCCAGAAATAACTTTGAATAGTAGGAATAAGATACCACATATTACCAGTAAAATCCACCAGTATTTTTGAATGAATTCACCCAAATTCAACATCCACAACGTGATGAACGGGACGTCCGCTCCTAATTGCGTAAACATGCTTGCAAAACGCGGTAAAATAAATCCGATCATGAACAAACTTACAGCAATAGCTACAAAAGCCAAAACCATTGGATAGAGCATCGCAGATTTTACTTTCTGTCTCGTTTCATGCTGCTTCTCAAAGTAGTTCGCCATATTATCTAAAATATCATCGAACTGTCCGCCTGCTTCCCCCGCTTTCAACATATTTGTGAACAGTAAGGGAAACACATGAGGATGCTGTTCTGCGGCTACCGAGAAAGGATGTCCTGCTTTGAGATCCTCTTCGATTTCAACAAGAACTGACTTTAAACGCTTTTGGGAAGTTTGCTGCTTTAATATAGAAGTAGCATCCAAAATCGTAATTCCCGCTTTGATCAGCGTTGAAAACTGACGGATATAGATGACCAAGTCTTTATAAGGAATAGACCGTCTTCCAATATCAAGATCCTTGTAAAGAATTCCTGATTTCTCCTTAATTTCCCTAACAGCGATCCCTTTACTTCTCAGCTTATGAGTAGCATCGGTCTTTGATGGTGCACGCTGAACTCCTGTAACGAGTTCTCCTCTCCGATTTCTGCCTGAATATGTGTAGTACCCCATATTTAAAACCTCTCTGAAAGATAAGGGGATAAGGCTTCATTGGACACCAAGCCAGACGACAGCAAACGCTCCAGTTCCATTTCCATCGTTTGCATACCCATGGATCGGGAAGATTGAATGACTGAATGAATTTGATGGATCTTTTCACTTCTGATCAGATTTCGTACAGCTGGAACATTGAGCAGGATTTCATAAGCCCCCACACGTCCGCTCCCATCCTTTTTAGGAAAGAGTCTTTGTGAAATAACAGCCTGTAAAACTGAAGCAAGCTGGATTCGTACTTGTGTTTGCTGGCTTGGCGGAAATACGTCAATAATTCGGTCAATCGTCATCACCGCATTTGGTGTATGTAAGGTAGCAAACACTAAATGCCCAGTTTCTGCCGCTGTAATGGCAGTAGAGATAGTCTCCAAGTCTCGCATTTCTCCTACCAAAATGACATCTGGATCTTGACGGAGTGATGCTCGTAGACCTGAAGCAAATGATTTCGTATCAAACCCGATTTCCCTTTGGTTAATAATGCATGTTCCATGTGAATGCAAATATTCAATTGGATCTTCAAGCGTGATAATATGTTTTTTCATAACTTTATTCATTTCAGAGATCATAGATGCTAATGTCGTGGACTTACCGGAACCGGTTGGTCCTGTTACCAGGACAAGTCCTTGAGGTTTTCGATAAATATCACGTAAAATACCAGGTAGACTCAGTTGGTCAAATGTTGGAATTTCCGTTGGAATAACACGAAACGCCATACTAATCGTACCCCTTTGATGGTAGGCGTTCACACGAAATCTTGAAACTCCAGGCACTCCATAAGAAAAATCCAATTCACCAAGGTCCATGAATTTATCCCACATTTCCCCAGGCATTAATGAACGTGCCATGGACTCCGTATCAGCAGGTTTTAAAGTCTCTTGGCCAAATTGTTTGAGATCACCATTCAAACGCATGATTGGGGGCTTACCAACTGTTAAATGGAGATCTGACGTTTTCAACTCAAAGGAAGCCCTTAATAATTGATCTAACTTATCGTTCAACAGTTTCCCCTCCTAATCCGCTTTCGCTACATGCAATACTTCTTCTACAGTGGTCAACCCGGCTTTTGCTTTCAATAATCCGTCATCAATCAACGGAATCATTCCTTTTTTCATGGCTGCAATCTTTACTTCCTTCATACTCTTATTTTCAAATAACATGAATTTAATATCGTCATCCAATACAAATAGCTCATGCACAGCCAATCGTCCTTTATAGCCCGTATAATTGCATGCTTCACAACCTTTTCCTATGTAAAGCTTGTCCAACTGGATATAGCGCTTGGTAAACAATTCTCTTTCCACATTGGTCGGCTCGTACTCAGACTTACAGGACGAACAGATACTACGGACAAGTCGTTGTGATACCACACCCCGGAGGGCGGAGATGACTAAATACGGTTCAACCCCCATGTCAAAGAGCCTTGGAATCGAACTGATCGCATCATTCGTGTGAAGCGTACTCAAAACAAAATGGCCAGTCAACGCTGCACGAATCGCAATTTCAGAGGTTTCCTCATCCCGCATTTCCCCTACCATGATGACATTCGGGTCCTGTCTCAAAATGGCCCTTAATCCACTGGCAAAGGTTAGATTGATTTGAGGGTTTACTTGAACTTGGTTGACCCCTTCCATCTGGTATTCGACAGGATCCTCAATCGTAATGATATTCAAGGATTCCTTATTAATATAGTTGAGCGCTGAGTAAAGAGTAGTCGTTTTCCCAGAACCCGTCGGTCCAGTCAATAATACAATGCCTGATGGCTGTTCAATTAACTGGACAAAGGATTGTAAGTATCGTTTGTTAAACCCTAAATGACTTAGTGGTTTGACTGCATTTGAAAGATCTAATAAGCGGATCACTATTTTCTCTCCGAATACTGTTGGTAGAATGGAGATACGCAAATCTACTGATTTCTTCCCTTGCAGCCTGACCCTTCCGTCCTGAGGAAGTCGTGATTCCGTTATATTTAAGTTTGCCATAATTTTGATCCGAGCAATCAATGAAGGATATTGTGATGGCTGAATGACACGATCTGTTTTCAATAACCCATCGACTCGATATTTAATGACCACACTCGTTTCTTGTGGATCGATATGGACATCACTTGCTTTCAGCTGAACTCCTCGCTGAAGGATTTGATTCACTAAACGGACGGCAGGCGCTTCCTCATTTGACTCAGTTGTGGCGGATAACCCCACATCATCCGACTTTCTGGATATCTTCTCAATCGTTTCTAAAATATCGCTTTTAGATGAAATGACTGGTTGTACCTTAAAACCGGTCATCAACTCAATATCATCGATTGCGACATAATCCATCGGGTCAGCCATGGCCACCCGAATTGTCTCTCCGTTTTTCTCGATTGGAAGTATGTAATTTTGTCGAGCAAAGTCATCTCCGACAACCTGAAGCAAACTTGCATCAATTGGCACCATAGTTAAAGCTACATGTGCAATCCCAAGCTGATACTCCAGTACTTCTATTAGCTGGCGATCGGTTAAATAGCCCCGCTCCACAAGGGCATCACCCAGTCTTTGATCTTGAGACTTTTTCTGAAGCGTTTCCTTTAATTGTGCTTCCGTAATGATATTCGCTCCGACGAGTAAATCACCCAGTCTTTTCCGATTCGGCATATCTCTTCTCGCCCCTCTAAATATCTTAATGTATAATCTAAGTATATAGGAAAATGGTAGTAAATTGATATGATTTCTTAACTGGGGATGGTATACATCATGAACCATGTGAAAAAGAGTAATGGGTTTACCCTTATTGAAGTTTTAGCTTCTATTGTCATTCTTTCAATTGTCATTGTGTCATTCTTATCCTTCTTTCCACAGATGTCTTTGTTCAATGAAAAGACGAAAGACAATTTGGATGCGGTTACGATTGCTAAAGAATTACTCGTTGAAATGAAGTTAGTGGAATATACAGATATTATAGATAACAACAATTTAGTTCTACCAACCGATCCTTCAACGGAACTTTTAACAGATTCACTGCAATCCTCCTCTGAATTTTTGGTTTTAAGCGGTACATATAGAGAAAAAAATATTACTGTGACAATCAATCGAACAGAAGAAACCTATTTAGGGTCAAACCTTAATAAACATGAAATGAGAATAGAAATCTTTGAGTCTCTTGATGATTTAAATCCTTCCAGTACGATATTTGGATATATTAAACATTAACTTACACAGGAGTAAAATATGAAAATTCTGAGGGATGAACATGGTGTCACGTTAATGGAACTATT
This sequence comes from Chungangia koreensis, assembly GCF_042651785.1. Taxonomy (NCBI): domain Bacteria; kingdom Bacillati; phylum Bacillota; class Bacilli; order Lactobacillales; genus Chungangia; species Chungangia koreensis. The sequence continues at coordinate 226,953 of NZ_JBHSEC010000005.1, read as the reverse complement.
AGCTGCCATTATTATATTTACAATTTTTGCAAGTATAATTTGGGGATTCTTTTTCCAATCTTTGAAGTTTAATGATGCTGAAGTTACGAAACAACAGTTACAACAAGAAGCAAATTTAATCATTGCGAGTATTCAAGAAGCTCATATAAAGGGACAAAGTTATATAATCCAGACGAATGACTCGAACACTGTCCTTACAGTGAAGGATTTAGTATTTGAACATCCTCAGATTAAATATGAAATTTTAAATAGTATTCAAACACCGGTTATAAGCAAGACTTTGGAAATTAAATTAAAACTAAGCAGTGCTGACAATCCAGCCATTACATATGAAATTCAAACTACATTTAGTCGCATTAAGTAAGGAGAGAAACCGAATGTTCCCCTTCTCCAAGGATGAAAAGGGCTATACGCTTTTATTAACTTTGTTGCTAATTGTCATTATTATCTCTTTGTTGACCACCTTTTTATTTGCATCTGTCACGCAACAAAAACAAATTGAACAGACGGACAAGTCATTCGAAGCAAGTTCTGTAGCGGAAATGGGAGCAGAGAAAATACGTACGATTATATTAACTAAGTATGAAGATATAAAATCCGAGCTGCGCGTATGTGTCAACACTTCAAAGCCAGAGGAGGTAGTTGAGTGTACAGAAACCGCGATAAGTAAAGTAAGAGCTATTAAAGATTCTATGAGCTCCTATAGTTTAGACGGTTCTTCACCTAAAAAATATAGTGTATTACCGCAAGTTACTTCAGATAACGTTTTTTATCAATATCAAGTTAAACCATTTAATAGCAACAGCACAGTAGAACAATTTAAAATCGAAGTTGTAGGTGTTATACCTTCAAATCAGAAAGTAATAAACTTAACATTTAATTTACCATTGGCAATACTTGAAGAAAAAGAACCGGATGATGGTGGAAACAATTCTGGCGGGCTCATAGATTTTCCGTTAGAAAGCAGTATCTTCCCACCTCCCGCTTCACTGCCAAAATGCTCGGGCAAACTTGCATTGCCCCAGTGTAAATTAGACGGAAATCAAAAATTTACTTGGGATGATTTTAGACTCGATCGCTCTACCATTTATATCGATGGTAGCTTGGATTTTAAATTGAACGGTAAAAATAAAGAAAACGAAGATTTAAAGGATTCAACTATTTATATCCGGAATCATTCCGATCTATATTTATCGAATCCCCTTACCTTGAAAAACGGTAAGATTTTCGTTTATGACATTGTAGATTTCACCTTCTTCTCGGGTCTAAACTTAGAAATGTATATTGAGCAAAACGCAAATATCGTGAATCATTTTGATGCAACAAATAGCAAGATTGTTGTCGGTGGAAATGTGACGATTATAGATAAAAAAACCATCACAATAACAAACACTAAAATGTTAATTAAAGGGAATTTAGAAGCTGACAATCATAAAAACGTGTTTGTCAAAGTTGATAGAGGTTCCACTTTATATTTACAAGGAGCTCAAAACAATATAGAACAATTGATCGTATATAATAATTCAAAAGTGTGTATTGACAATCATGCTAAAATCGATAATTTGTCAATCCAAACGGGAGGAAAGGTATTCCTCCCAGCAACCTATAGCGGAACTGTTCCAAATGGGGCGACCAAAATATCAAACTACAATGAAGAATGCTCACTCAACTCCCGCAATGACTATGAGGTTTCTCCAGTATTAACGGAAGATGATATTACATCTGATGTCACTTATGGAAATTAAAGAAAGAGGAGGCATTCCGCCCTCCTCTTTCTTTATCTCTCTACATCTTCTTGATTTTCCTCAAACACCCGATACCATTTCTCAGGTATAGGCAAGTACGAATCTACTGCATGGGTGTATTTCTTCCAAATTGAATCACCGAGGCTTACTGAACGAACGACGGTAGCTTGTACGCCATTCTCCCCTTCCACCTCATACTCATCAGAATAATCTTCAACCGGGTACACAATTACTCTGGGCTTTAAAGTCTTTACCTCTTTAATTGAAGCTTGAATGTTAACAAGTGAACTGTCACCTACAATTGAAATGAACAGTTTTCCATCTTTCAATGTAGATTGGATACGCAGCGGCTTGCCATATTCATTCCTTATTTTTAAATCATGCTGCGCATCAATGAATGCTTCATACCCTACTTCCTGATTGTACCGGTTATCAGTCGTGACTGTTCTTTCAACAATTGAAAAGGGACTATTCAATGCTGCTTTATAAATTGCTGAAGCCAGTTCATTTTGGAAGCCTTCTGAATAAAGACCATTCGATTCTTTTAAGTAGATATCATTCAAAGAAAAGACTTCGTCCTTTTTGATTGTCATCTCCTGATGTTTTCTCATCCATATATTAGCACTTACATCCCCTTCTTTAATAGATAGTGTATTTGTAGAAAAGGGCAAAGTTTCATCCACTAATCCACTTATGTATTCAGTTAAATAGATTTTATTCGGAAAATCAGTCAGATACTTTGCATGATCCAGTAAATCATTCTCAAATCCTTGATAATCTATTTCATCAACATCAATAAGTGAAAGTCCTTCATAGACGCTATGTAAGTTCTGTTTATTCATTTGAAAATGAAGCTCGTTTCGTTCCCCTGTCCGGGCTTGAGTCACAGAGGTCTGAATATCAAATTCTATAAAATCCAAATCCAACTTCTCTTTCTCAAACAAAAACTGGATGGTAGGTTTCTGATTACTCTTCCAGCGTTCTGTTTCTTGTGTAAGAATGAGAATTGCCTGCTCTTTTGATAGTCCGTCTACTTTCACAGGACCGACGTATGTTTCATTTCCAAAGTAGGAAGCGTCTGCATTACCACTTATTGCATTTACTCCCGTTGAAACACCAAATGCAATGGCTACCATGACCATACTGACTAAGAGGGCGAGAATGATGAATTGAACACTATTTCGTTGTTCCATCGTTATCCCCCCTCTTCCCATGGTAGTATAGCTGCGATAGATCCTCGAACTCTACATCCTGTTCTCCAATGTATTCACCTTCAACTTCATCGCCTGTTAACAATGCGTACTCTTCTTCTAAACTCGCCGGACGGTCTTCTAATTCATAAAACTCCAGAGGCTGATCACCCTGATTTTCAAAATCAAACCCGATAGAAGTAGATTGCTCACCGCCATACATTGCGTCTAATCGGCTATTCAGCCACTCATCGGACAATTCCTCTACTTCCAATGAACTGGTGACATCATCATGATTTTTTGTTTCTAAATTTCCCTCTACAGTTTCCACCAGTAAATCATCTTGTTCCCAAACTTCTATGACTTCATTTGAATCATTTATTTGTATAAGTTCTGTCATTTCAATATAGTCGGCAAAATCACTGTTCATCAATTCTTCCGACTGATCATTGGTTGCTCCGCCTTTGTCGTGAGTATCTTCATCATTTGAATGAACTATTGGTTGAATTTCCTCAACGTTCTCATCTATTTTATTTCGGGACGTTACTGCGAGTTGACTGACCTTGTCATCATAAATGGACCGACCTTTGCCAGATTCTTTAAACTCTAAAGGAAAAGGTTTATGTTTCATATCTTTTTCAATAAGATTAATGGGCTTCAGCCATTCCATCTTCTTCCCGAATAAAATCGCCAAAGCAAGCAATAAACCGGCAAACACCATGATTCCGTACCACCAGACGAGTGAATAAGCAGCAAAGACGGAAAGGAAGACAATCAATCCTGATATGCCTGTTACTATGTATAAGGGCTTCTTCTCTACTTTCAGCGGGAAGATTGCGATAAGTAATAAAATGACTATGAAACTTATAAAAATGGATATTCCTATTACCAAAGTCGCATCTCCTCTCTTCCACTCTATTATACATGGTGTTTGTTTAAGCTCCAATCATAAATAAAAGAGTTGCCCCTTCGTCTCTCGACAAAAAGGCAACTCCCCTCATTACAAACTCTTCAATTCATTCAACCGTTTTTCAACTGTTGCATGTTTCTCCAAGTAGTCCTGTTCTTTTTTACGTTCCTCCGCTACAACCGCTTCCGGTGCTTTGGAAACGAAGCGTTCGTTTGAAAGCTTTCCTTGAACCAATTTCACTTCTTTTGCCCATTTCTCCAATTCTTTCTCAAGGCGGGCAATTTCTGCGTCTTTATCAATTAAGCCTTCAAGCGGCATGAATAGTTCCGCTCCGGAAACTACAGCTGACATGCTCTTGGCAGGTGCCTCGACTGTAACACCTAATGTAAGTGGTTCTGGATTACAGAAGCGTTCGATGTATGCTTTATTCTCTTCCAAAACAGATAGAGTTGCATCATCTTTTGCAGAGATGTACATTGGAACTTTCTTACTCATCGGTGTTTGGACTTCAGCACGGATGTTCCGTACCGCACGGATGATATCTGTAAGAAGCTTCATGTCAGACGCTTTCGCTTCATCTGTCAAGGAAGCATCTACTGTCGGCCATGCTGCAACCGCAATAGACTCTCCTTCATGCGGAAGATGCTGCCATATTTCTTCTGTAATGAACGGCATGAATGGATGTAATAAGCGCATCGTTTGATCAAGAACGTATGCCAACACCGAACGTGTCATCTTTTTCGCATCTTCATCTTCACCATACAATGGCAGCTTCGCCATTTCAATATACCAGTCACAGAAGTCATCCCAGATGAAGTTGTATAGTACACGGCCAACTTCACCGAACTCATATTTGTCAGCAAGCTTCGTCACTAAATCGATGGTCTCGTTCAAACGAGTGAGGATCCATGCATCCGCAACGGATTTCTTTCCCGACAAGTCAATTTCCGAGTATGTCATGCCTTCCATATTCATCAATGCGAAACGGGAAGCGTTCCAAATCTTATTGGCAAAATTCCACACTGACTCAACCTTTTCATAAGAGAAGCGCAAGTCTTGGCCTGGTGAAGAGCCTGTAGATAGGAAGTAGCGTAAGGAGTCTGCACCGTACTTCTCGATCATATCCATCGGGTCGACACCGTTTCCAAGGGATTTGGACATCTTACGTCCTTCTGAGTCACGAACCAAACCATGGATCAACACATCTTTGAACGGTCGTTGGTCCGTGAATTCAAGACCTTGGAAAATCATCCGGGAAACCCAGAAGAAGATGATATCATATCCAGTTACTAATGCATCGGTTGGATAGTAACGTTTGAAGTCTTCGCTTTCCGTATCTGGCCAGCCAAGTGTCGAGAACGGCCAAAGAGCTGAGGAGAACCATGTATCCAAAACGTCCTCATCCTGTTTCCAATTTTCCTCATCAGCCGGTGCTTCGTGGCCAACATAGATTTCACCTGATTCGTTATGGTACCAAGCAGGAATACGATGTCCCCACCATAACTGCCGGGAAATACACCAGTCTCGGATGTTTTCCATCCAGTTCATGTATGTCTTCTCGAAACGTTCAGGTACGAAGTTTACTTTACCCTCTTCTTTTTGTAGATTGACAGCTTCTTCTGCCAAAGGCCCCATCTTAACGAACCATTGTGTAGAGAGATATGGTTCAACGACAGCTCCGCTCCGTTCTGAATGTCCGACAGAATGCATATGGTCTTCAATCTTGAAAAGAACACCCATTTCCTGAAGATCTTTCACGATTTGTTTACGGCACTCAAATCGATCCATTCCTTCATATTTGCCTGCTCTATCATTCATCGTTCCATCTTCATTCATAACTAAAACGCGTTCCAAATTATGACGGTTTCCGATTTCGAAGTCATTCGGGTCATGTGCAGGAGTGATTTTAACTGCCCCGCTACCGAACTCCATATCAACATAGTCATCCGCTACAATCGGGATTTCACGACCTGTAATCGGCAATTTAACAGTCTTGCCAATTAAGTGCTTGTAACGGTCATCCTTAGGGTGTACCGCTACAGCTGTATCCCCTAACATGGTTTCTGGCCGTGTAGTAGCAATTTCAATTGAACCAGTACCATCAGCCAATGGGTATCGCATATGATAGAATGCACCCTGAATATCTTTGTAAATTACTTCGATGTCCGACAAAGCAGTCTTGGTTGCCGGATCCCAGTTGATAATGTATTCGCCACGGTAAATTAAGCCTTTTTCATATAGCTTAACAAATACCTCACGAACAGCTTTTGACAATCCTTCATCGAGCGTGAAACGTTCACGGGAATAGTCAAGTCCCAATCCTAACTTCGCCCATTGTTCACGAATGTGGCTTGCGTACTCATCTTTCCACTTCCAAGTTTCTTCAAGGAATTTTTCGCGCCCCAAGTCATATCGGGACTTCCCTTCACTGCGAAGCTTTTGTTCAACCTTTGCTTGAGTCGCAATTCCTGCATGGTCCATACCCGGAAGCCACAAAGCGTCGTAACCTTGCATACGCTTCATACGAACTAAAATATCTTGCAGCGTCGTATCCCAAGCATGGCCTAAATGGAGCTTACCTGTAACGTTCGGTGGAGGAATCACGATAGTATATGGCGCCTTGCCGCTTTCCGGCTTCGCTTCAAAAAACTTCCCTTCCAGCCACCATTCATAGCGACCTTTTTCGATCGACTGTGGATCATACTTTGTCGGCATTTTAATTTCTTCTGTCATGTTAAGCCCTCCTATCGTTTTTTGGGAAAACAAAAAAACTCCATCGTCTTTAAAGGACGAAGGAGTTGTTCGCGGTACCACCTTTATTCGCAGACGGCATATGCCATCCGGCTCTCAATCAGTTAACGGCTTCAAACCGGCTCCTACTACTGAATTCATAGGAACTGCTCCAGGGCGACCTTCAAACGCCTACTGCCGGAAATCTTTCACCAGATGATTTCCTCTCTAAGGACGGTACGAACGCTTTACTCTTCCCAATCAACGCATCGAAATATAAAGTTATCGTTATTGTATGCCAACTGTCAGATTTTCGTCAAGTCATTTAGAGAAAGGATGTTGAAAAATGCGAAGAGGTTACAATCCTTGGCTACTTCCACCATGGTTGAGGCGGTGCCGATTTTATTGTAAATCCATTATCATTCCGCTTTGTGTATTCCAGTTGTTAAGGACGTTATTCTTTCCGACAACCGGAGATTTTCTGTTCCTCTGTCTGCTAATCGGACTTTGTTTTGCATTCCACCATGATTATATTTGATCGTTGCGGAATGTGAAAACGGAATACGTGTCCTTCAAGTCATTCAAGAAATTCAATTCACTCTGATTCTTTTTGGCTAACGATTTATCTTCTGCCACATCCACCACTTCAACGGCATGAACAACTGGCTGAGTGACTGCAACCGGCTGAACTACCGGATGCTGTTCTTCTATAGATTCTTCCTCGTCCATTGCGGATGATTTAGATTCTTCGAAAACTGTTTCAACGGACTCATACTCATAATCCGGTGTGGAAGATGTTGAAGATGAGGACGATGACGAACTACTTTCAAACACGACGGTCTGCGTCGGAACTTCCACTGCATCCGACATATTCAATTCTTCATCAACTTCCAATGTATACGTGGCGGCACCTTTCATCCCTACAGCTTCTTCCGCCTTGTCAGCAGGCTCTGCGTAAGAACAGGCAACTGTCCATCCAACTTCCACGCACCCCGGGAATGGATAGTGCATCTTGACATCTTGTACTTCTAATGATGGAATATAGCCATTCTGAATCCGCTCACGGGGGATGTCCACCGTTAATGGAACCGCATATTCAAAATAACCATTGTTATCCTCTTCCTGCATTTCAATAAAGTCGATGACAACGCCATCATATGGCCGCGGGAATGTTCCTTCAAACGGCTTGAACTCCACGTTCGCTGCAATATGATAAATGCCATTCAACCTGACAGAATCACCGGATACAGTATTGGTGCTTTGTGGAACGATCTTTATATCCGGTACATTAGACGGGCTGCCGTATAACTGTGGAAAATGAAACGTCTCTTTTAATTCCCATGTGACAGTTTTCAAAATGAATTGCCTCCTCGATTCGGATTCTTCACTATAGACATACTTATGCAAGAGGTAGAAGAATCATGCCACCGATGAATAAGTTCTCCACATAGGAAGGCTAGTGAATTCTATACGGAAGAACTTAGTCGTGAATAGGATTTTGATGTACACTTCGATCCAATAGTTGTATATTTAGTAAATTTGGTAGTATACATCGCCCGCTTCATAGTTCACCTAATGTATTTGTTTGTAAAAGTCCATATATAAAAGGGATTTGCCATCATAAGGCAAATCCCTTAACATATCCAATCAGCGTGCCAATTGGGCGAAAACTTTGTGGAACGCTTCCACTGTTTTCTCGATATCTTCTTTTGAATGTGCAGCAGATAAGAATAGTCCTTCAAATTGTGATGGTGGTAAGTATACACCTTCTTCTGCCATCAAACGATAATAATCAGCGAATAATTCCAAGTCAGACGTTTTCGCTGTATCGTAATTAATGACATCCTCATTTGTAAAGAAGAATCCAATCATAGATCCAGCACGGTTAACCGTATGAGGAATATTATATTTCGACGCCGCTTCACGGAAGCCCGCTTCTAACAGATCACCAAGTTCGATGAAATACTCATATGTTTCTTCCTGTAGCTGACTAATTGTTTCAAATCCAGCCGTCATTGCCAATGGGTTACCAGATAGAGTACCCGCTTGGTAAATCGGACCGCTTGGAGCTACCCTCTCCATGATTTCACGCTTGCCTCCGAATGCTCCTACAGGCAGACCGCCTCCGATGACTTTCCCTAAACATGTCATGTCAGGCGTTATGCCGTAATACCCTTGGGCACAGTTGTAACCTACACGGAAGCCTGTCATCACTTCATCAAAGATCAGAATCGTGCCATGCTTTTCCGTTAATTCGCGAAGGCCTTGCAAGAATCCTGGTTGTGGTGGTACAACCCCCATATTCCCCGCAACCGGCTCTAAAATGACTGCTGCCAATTCATGGCCGTACTCTTCGAATACTACGCGAACGCTTTCCAAGTCATTATATGGAACCGTAATTGTATTTTTGGCAATGGACTCTGGTACACCTGGGCTATCAGGCAAGCCAAGAGTGGCAACGCCTGAACCCGCTTTGATCAGCAAGCTATCTCCGTGTCCGTGATAGCTGCCTTCAAATTTCAAGATTTTATCTCGACCAGTGTAGCCGCGTGCAACACGAAGCGCACTCATCGTTGCTTCCGTACCGGAAGAAACCATTCGAACCATTTCGATAGAGGGTACACGTTCCATCACTAATTTAGCCAATTCGTTTTCAATCAACGTAGATGCTCCAAAGCTTGTTCCGCTTTCTGCTACTCGTTTAATAGCTTCGACTACTTTAGGATTGGAATGACCTAAAATTAGCGGACCCCAAGAAAGTACATAGTCGATATATTCATTTCCATCAATATCTGTCAGCTTGGAACCTAAACCTCTCTCCATGAAAATTGGATCCATGTTCACCGACTTAAATGCACGGACAGGGCTGTTTACCCCTCCTGGCATCAAATTGACCGCTTCAGCAAATGCTTTTTTCGACTTCTCGTATGTTTTGCCCATTATTTACCCTCCAACCAGCGTGCTGCATCTTTAGCATGATACGTCAGAATCAAATCAGCTCCTGCACGTTTCATGCCAGTTAATGTTTCTAATACGACAGATTTCTCGTCGATCCATCCGTTTTGCGCTGCTGCTTTTACCATGGAGTATTCACCGCTGACATTATAGGCCACTACAGGTAAGACGAAGTTGTTTTTCACGTCACGGATGATATCCATGTAAGCAAGTGCTGGTTTCACGATTAAGAAGTCCGCACCTTCCTCCACATCGGAAGACGCTTCACGAATGGCTTCCAAACGGTTCGCAGGATCCATTTGATATGATTTACGATCTCCGAATTGTGGTGTACTTTCCGCAGCCTCACGGAATGGTCCGTAATAGGAGGATGCATATTTTACGGCATACGACATGATCGGTATATGTTGGAATCCCGCAGCATCCAAGCCATGGCGAATCGCAGCTACAAATCCGTCCATCATATTGGAAGGAGCAATGATATCAGCTCCCGCCTCCACTTGGCTCACTGCCGTACGAGCAAGCAAATCAAGAGATGGATCATTCAATACTTGACCGTTTTCAATCACTCCACAGTGTCCGTGATCTGTATATTCGCATAAGCAAGTGTCTGCCACTACTAAAAGCTCAGGATATCGTTCCTTCGTGAAACGAGTCGCTTCTTGAACAATCCCATGGTCATGGTAGGCTCCACTTCCGACTGCATCTTTTTCAGCAGGAATACCAAAAATCATGATTGCCGGAATGCCAAGCGAAACAATTTCATCAAGTTCCTCGCCGAATCTATCGAGAGAGTATTGGAAGACACCAGGCATAGAGGAGATTTCTTTTTTAATACCTGTCCCTTCTGCTACAAATACAGGGTATATGAAGTCTTCCGTATGTAAGTGCGTTTCACGTACCATGGAGCGCATCGCTGCCGATTGGCGAAGGCGGCGGTGACGTTGAAAATTAAGTTCAGTCATTTAGAATCACCTTTCAATTTTGCAATTTTCTCGATCATTGAAGTCATCGTATATTTCTCTGGTTTAACATGGACGGGAAGGCCAGCAGTTAATAAGGCATCCTCGGTTACATGACCAATAGCCGCAATCGTATACCCTTCCAATACAATGTGAGGAATGACCTCGGTTACAAATACCTCTACACATGATGGGCTTGAAAATGTAATGGTACATTTCGGAGTATGGGCTAAAAACTCTATTAGCTTCTTCGGCCCCTCACTGTCTGTAACAGTTTCATAAACGGTCCATTCGTCCACTTCATTTATTAACCCTTCTTTAATGGTCTCCTTAGCCAGCGATCCCCTTAGGAAAAGGCAACGTTCACCTGCATCAGCCAAATCCGGGAATTCAACGACAAATCTGTCTGCACTAAAAACAGAGGGTTTAAAATGCACTTGAAAACCTATTTCTTTCAATGCCTTTTCCGTCTCACTTCCGACAGCAGCTATTTTGGGATGATTCACATCATTGACCGCTATATTGAAGCGAACTAATTTCTGTCCGAAATATTTGACGCCATTTTGGCTTGTAAAGATCAACCAATCATACTCATTCAACCGATGAATAAATTGTAGGTCCTCATCTGCTCTTTCTTGCACCCTAATAAGCGGAAAGGAAACCGGTTCGCCTCCATATTGCCGGACGAGACGTTCGGGTTCATCGGACTTAGGGATGCCGGTTAAAATGATGGTTTCCCCTTTTAATGCAGTTGACTCACACATTATTCTCAGCCTTCACTTGCTGGATGACTTCATAAGCCCCCTGCTCGCTAAGCTGTCTTGCAACTTCTTTTCCAGCACTGATCGGATCCTCTTGGATTACGGTTGCTTTAAAGATCTTCATGGCATCTGGAGATCCAACATAACCGGTAAACGCAACGTTAGGTCCCTCTGCAACCGCATAGCCGGCTATCGGCACTTGGCAGCCTCCGTCCATAGCAGATAGAAAAGCCCGTTCAGTTTGGATTGCTCTCCACGTCGGTTCATCATTTAGTTTGGCCAATTCATTCAGAAGTTCTGTATCATCTTCACGACACTCGATCCCTAAGGCGCCTTGCCCTACAGCAGGTAGACATCTTTCTGTATCGATGAATTCTGTCACCACATCATCGCTCCAGCCCATCCGTTTAAGACCTGCAGCAGCTAAGATGATAGCATCGTACTCTTCCGTCTCAAGCTTTTTAAGACGAGTATCAATATTTCCGCGAATCCATTTAATATTCAAATCCGGACGCATTAGGAGCAATTGGGAACTACGACGTAAACTTGAAGTACCAACAACAGCCCCGATCGGTAAATCCATGAATTTCACATGGCCTTTTGATATATATGCATCTCTTGGATCTTCTCGTGGCGGCACACAACCGATGACTAATCCCTCAGGAAGGACAGCTGGCATATCCTTCATACTGTGTACAGCAAAGTCGATTTCTTTATCGTAAAGGGCTTGCTCGATTTCCTTGACAAACAAGCCTTTCCCTCCCACTTTGGACAATGTGACATCAAGAATCTGATCCCCTTTTGTCACGATTTCTTTTACTTCAAATTCAAATGGGGCTCCTGCAGCCTTCATTTGTTCGATAAACCAATTCGTTTGGGTAAGCGCTAACTTACTCCGTCTTGAACCGACAATAATTTTTCTCACATTAATTCAATCCTTTCGTCAATACCAAAAATGGAAGTCCGATAACCTGCTCCCAAGGAAAAAGTTTGCCATTAGGAGTAAGAACGTATAGATATGTCCCCATGCATAGTTCACACCAACTATTTTTCCTCTACGATTCAAATAGAGCAGTAAACAATATATAACTAACATCATGACGGAACCGACAATTTTCGCATCCAAAACCGTATATTCATCCAATGTGATATACGCCCACTGCAAGCCTAAGATCAAGCTAATCCCAAGCATCGGAATCCCAACCAGCATGGATGCTGACATTCCCTTCTCCGTTTGAGTCAGGGAAGGCAGCCTGCCCCACTGTTTTGTCCATTTCTTCTTTTTCAAGAAATAATACAAAATCTGATAGAGTACTGAAAAAACAAATGACAAAGAAAAGGCTGCATAGGACATAATGGCAAACGTTATATGGAAAAACAACAATTCAGAAACCAGTGACTCCCCGATAGAGGACTGTTCAATCTTAATTGGTGCAAAAGTGTGGATCGTCAAGAAGATAAACCCGATAATATTTAGGAAAAACACCGGTAAATCCACCCGTGCTATGCAATGCATGATGATGGATAGCAAGATCAGTAACCATACATAGAAATAGATTCCCTGTGTTAAAGACAATACCGGGAACTTACCTGTTTGGATGATGGTTAACAATAGTACGCCTGTCTGAATGATCCAGATGGCAGAAATGATCCAAAATGCTACTCTACGGGCAGTTTTATCTTTGTTTAAATAATCTATAAAATAAAATATTAGGCTGACCGCATAAAGGACGATCATTACTTCATGCAGGCGGGCCAAAGCATCGGCCATTTTGCCCACTCCTTTTCGCGATAAAGGCGTTTCTGTATCTATATAGTAGCATATAGATACAAAAACGCCCTCTTTTCACCCATTAATAGGAAAGCTCAACACGGCTTGCATCTTCAGTCTTTGCGACCTCTTTTGCTGTTTCTTCCCGCATTTGAATTTTAACTTGTTCCTCTGCAACTTCTTCCTCGATCCCAAAGATTTGCTGGAACAGCTCCAGCTTTTCTTGCGATTGAGGGTCCATCGCTAATTCCTTAGCTTGCAGGATTGGCTGTTTCAATAACTGGTTAATGATGGATTTAGTATGTTTGTTTAGGATTTTCTTTTCTCGATCCGTCAACTCGGGCATTTTGTTTTCAATGCTTGCCATTGTCTGTTCTTGAATTCTCGATGCTTTTTGGCGGAGAGCTGAAATCACAGGCACGACGCCTAAAGTAGCAAGCCACTCGGTAAATTGTTCATTTTCTTGGCTAATTCTTTGAACGATTTCATTTGCTGCTTTTTCACGTTCAGCCAAATTCGCTTCCACAATACCGTGAAGATCATCAATATCGTATAAGAATACATTTGACAAATCGCCAATTAAAGGATCAAGGTCGCGAGGTACTGCAATATCGACCATGAAGATCGGTTTACCTTTACGTAGACGATCGACTTTCACCATCATGTCCTTTGTAATGACATAATCAGTAGCAGAAGTTGAACTGATGACAATATCAGCTTTCACCAATGCATCCTCTAACATATCCATTTTCCTTGCAACTCCATTGAAGCTGTTTGCAAGAGCTTCAGCTTTTTCGAACGTACGGTTCATCACTGTTACGGTGCTGACTCCATTCCCGTACAAGTTCTTAATGGCAAGCTCACCCATCTTACCAGCACCGATAATAAGCACATGCTTGTCCTGAAGAGAGCCAAAGATTTTCTTAGCAAGTTCTACAGCAGCATAAGAAACAGATACTGCATTTTCACCAATGCCGGTTTCAGAGTGCACTCTTTTTGCAAATGTCACTGCTTGTTTGAACAGCTGGTTAAATACAGTTCCGGTAGTACCGGTTTCCTGTCCTTCTAAGAAGCTTTTCTTAACTTGACCTAAGATTTGTGTTTCACCGAGCACCATTGAATCTACCCCGGCACTAACACGGAAAAGATGGTCTACCGCTTCATGGTTCTCACGAACGATCAAAAACTGGGAGAAAGATTCCATCGGTATATCAAACCACTTTGCTAAAAATTGTTTGACGTAATACTTTCCTGTATGCAGTTGATCGACGACCGCATAGATTTCAGTACGGTTGCAGGTCGACACGATAATATTTTCAAGTATACTTTTTTCTTTTTGTAGTGCAGCCATCGCATTTGGCAATTCATTTTCAATGAATGACAGCTTTTCCCTGATTTCAACAGGTGCCGTACGATAGTTGACTCCGACAACAATGGTATGCATGAAGACATGACACCTTTCTAGCCTATTTTCTGCTACTTATTATAGCACATTGGCACTCCGTCTAATCGCCAAATTGTGAACAACCAGCGAAACATAGAATGATTTCTTATTTATAATAATTCCAAATAAGAGTTTAACAAACCTTATTGTTACAAACAAGGATTCTGCACTACAAAAGACTTTTATACTTCGTTTCCTAATACGCCGCTTCAGGCGGACGCTTTCCGAGGCCAACACGATGTTGGTCATGGATGCGTTGCCGCAGGACGCGGCGAACTTAGCATCCCTTCCAAGCTCGCTATTCCCGCAGGAGTCGCCGCCTTACACTTCTTCTCCATAAATGACAGGAACTTTTTGGTGATTTCAAGTTATTTCAGTTATTCATAACAGGGATTTATAATTTATAGAAACAAAGAAAAAACACAGGCTTTGATTCGCCTGTGTTTATCTTTCCCTTTACATTCTACTTTCAATCTCTTGCCATGCTTCATCGAAACCTAATCCTGTCTCCGACGAGAATACGATCAGTGGATCATTAGGAACCATATCTAAACCATCCTTAACGATTTTTTTATGCTTGGCCCATTTCCCTTTCGGAATCTTATCAGCCTTCGTCGCAACGATGATACATGGAATGTTGTAATGCTTTAAAAAGTCATACATCATAACATCATCTACTGTCGGTGGATGACGAAGATCGATAATTTGGATGACGGCCTTCAGCTCCGCTCTTCCCGTAATATATTGCTCGATAAACTTGCCCCATTTTTCCCGTTCGGTTTTAGAAACCTTAGCATACCCATAGCCAGGTACATCGACAAAGAATAGCTTGTGTTCAATATTATAAAAATTGAGTGTTTGCGTTTTACCAGGCTTAGAGGAAGTACGTGCAAGCGACTTTCTTCCGATCATCTTATTGATAAATGAAGATTTCCCTACATTTGACCTGCCTGCTAAAGCAAATTCAGGGTACCCATCCTCCGGATACTGTTCCGGCTTAACGGCACTGATAACTATTTCTGCGTGATGAACTTTCACTTAAATTCCGCCTTCCAGCGCGTAATCGAGCACTTGCTCGGCGTTGGAAACCAGCTTGAAAGTCAGATCCTCACGAACACTTTCAGGAATATCTTCGATATCCGGTTCATTATCTTCCGGGATAATAATCGTCGTCAAACCTGCCCGATGCGCACTTAATGTCTTTTCTTTTAAACCACCGATTGGAAGAACACGGCCCAGCAATGTAATTTCACCAGTCATGCCGACTTCCTTCCTGATCGGCTTTTTAGATAAAGCTGATACAAGAGCTGTTGCAATTGTAATTCCGGCCGAAGGTCCATCCTTTGGAACTGCACCTTCAGGCACGTGAATATGGATATCGAATTTTTCATTGAAATCAGGATCGATATGGAATTCCTCCGCTTTTGAACGAACATATGATAATGCTGTCTGAGCCGATTCCTTCATAACCTCTCCTAATTTACCGGTCAAAATGAGTCGCCCTTTTCCTGCAGATAGCGAAACCTCGATGTTCAACGTATCCCCACCTACAGATGTATAAGCAAGTCCAGTTGCAACGCCCACTTGGTTTTCTTTTTCTGCCTGTCCATGACGGAATTTCTTTTTCCCTAAGAACTGGTCCAAATTAGTTGGCGTCACGATGATTCGTTTTGTTTCGCCTCCAACAATCTGTTTCGCCACTTTCCGGCATATCGCTGCAATTTGACGTTCCAAGCTACGCACTCCCGCTTCCCTCGTGTAAAAGCGAATAATATTCATCAGTGCTTCATCACGAATTTGTAGCTGGGATTTTGTCATGCCGTGCTCATCCAATTGCTTAGGCAATAGATGGTTTTTGGCAATCGCTTGTTTCTCGAGTTCCGTATAACCAGCAATATGGATGATCTCCA
The DNA here is from genome assembly GCF_042651785.1 of Chungangia koreensis. Taxonomy (NCBI): domain Bacteria; kingdom Bacillati; phylum Bacillota; class Bacilli; order Lactobacillales; genus Chungangia; species Chungangia koreensis. Next base: position 210,575 of record NZ_JBHSEC010000005.1, on the reverse strand, counting down.
TCCGGTCACGAAGTGGACCCGGTATGGCGCCCAAGTCATTTGCTGTAGCGATGAACAAGACATTTGAAAGATTATATGGTTCTTCAATGTAATGATCGCTGAAATTATGGTTTTGTTCTGGGTCCAGCACTTCTAACATCGCGGCTGATGGATCGCCTCGGAAGTCGTTGGACATTTTATCGATCTCATCCAGTAGAAATACTGGATTAATCGTCCCTGCTTTCTTCATACCTTGAATAATTCTACCTGGCATTGCACCGACATACGTCCGGCGGTGTCCTCGGATTTCTGATTCATCCCTCACGCCGCCCAGGGAGATTCGGACGAAACAACGGCCGAGTGATTCCGCAATTGAACGTGCAAGTGAAGTTTTTCCGACTCCCGGAGGCCCCGCTAAACATAGAATAGGCCCTCTCAAAGTTTGGGTAAGCTGCCGGACAGCCAAATACTCCAAGATCCGCTCTTTGACAGATTCTAAACCTTCCTGATCTCGATTCAAGATCCTTTCAGCTCGTTTAATATCCAAGCGGTCTTTCGTTGCATTTGTCCAAGGCAGTGTTATTAACCATTCCAGATAATTACGGATGACACCACTTTCGGCAGAAGCACTTGGAAGTTTCTCGTAACGATCAAGCTCTTTCATAGCCGTTTTCAAAGTGGATTCCGGCATTTCTGCAGCAATAATCCGCTTTCGCAGCTCCGAGACCTCACCCGTCTTCCCTTCCTTATCCCCTAGTTCACTTTGAATGGCCTTCATTTGCTCACGAAGATAAAATTCCTTTTGTGTACGTTCCATCGCTTCTTTGACACGCTGGTTGATCTTCTTCTCGAGATCCAATACTTCCTGTTCGTTATGAAGACGGTTGATTAACCATTCTAACCGTTCTTTGACATCGAAAATTTCAAGCACTTCTTGTTTACCGCTAACTTTCAGAGGTAAATGGGAAGCGATCATGTCTGCAAGTCGACCCGGCTCTTCAATGTCCGCTACAGTATCGTACGTTTCATTCGTTATTTTCTTGGAAACCTTCGTAAACTTTTCAAAGTACTGTAGCAATGTACGCATAAGTGCAATCATTTCGGAATCTTTTTCAGTTGAATCCGGTGAACTTTCAATATCGACCACTGTTAAGTTTTCTTCATCGCGATAGTTGCTCCATGTCGCCCGTTCAAGTCCCTCCATAAGGACCCGGATCGTTCCATTCGGTAATTTCAACATTTGTTTTACATGGGCTAATGTGCCGACATCATATAAATCTTCTTGTCCAGGCTGTTCAATGCTCATTTCTTTTTGGACAGCTAAAAAGATTTTATTGTCCTGCATAAGCGCCTTCTCCAATGCCGCCACTGACCGCTCCCTGCCGACATCAATATGAATGACCATTGTCGGGAAAATCAAAAGTCCCCTAAGCGGCAATAGAGGGATATTGTTCGTTTCGTTGTTTGGCATACAAGATGTCACCTCCATTAGATTCTAACCGTTTAGAACTCCAATCAAACATTCGTCAGAAAAAGCTGACTTTCGGCGTGCACAAGAAATCATGCGCACGTTCGAAGCCAGCTTCGTTCTCAATCGGCCTTATGCCGAAGTCTTCTTATTATCTGGATTAACAACAGTTCCATCCGTTTTTATGAGGCGCGGTTCTGCATCTTCAGTAACAGATTCTTTCGTAATAATGCATTCCGCAATATCATCTCGGGAAGGAAGCTCATACATGACATCCAGCATGATCGATTCAATGATCGAGCGGAGTCCACGCGCGCCGGTTTTCCGTTCGATCGCTTTCTTCGCTATTTCCTTTAATGCCTCATCTTCAAATGATAAAGTTACACCATCAAGTTCCAACATCTTTTGATATTGTTTAGCAATCGCGTTTTTCGGCTTAGTCAAGATTTGGACCAATGTCTCTTCAGAAAGTTGCTCCAAGCTTGCCAATACTGGAATACGACCGATGAATTCCGGTATTAAACCGAATTTCAAGAGATCTTCTGGAATCATCTGCGCCAGAATTGTATCCTCTGTTTCGTCCGCTTTTTTCGGATCAGAACCGAATCCGATCACCTTCTTGCCGATACGGCGCTTAATAATATCTTGAATGCCATCAAATGCTCCACCGACGATAAATAGAATATTCGTCGTATCGATTTGGATGAACTCTTGATGCGGATGCTTTCTTCCACCTTGAGGCGGTACACTTGCAACAGTTCCTTCCAAAATCTTCAGCAATGCTTGCTGCACGCCTTCACCGGAAACATCACGTGTAATGGATGGATTTTCTGATTTACGGGCAACTTTATCGATTTCATCAATATAAATGATACCCTTTTCCGCTTTTTCAATGTCATAATCAGCAGTTTGAATTAATTTAAGCAGAATATTTTCAACATCTTCCCCCACATAACCTGCTTCCGTTAAAGAAGTAGCGTCTGCAATCGCAAACGGTACATTCAAAATGCGGGCTAAAGTTTGGGCAAGCAATGTTTTACCGCTTCCTGTAGGTCCGATTAAAACTATATTGGACTTAGAAAGTTCAACATCATCAATCTTGCTGTTGGAATTAATCCGTTTGTAGTGGTTATATACCGCAACCGCCAATGATTTTTTTGCACGGTCTTGACCAATAACATAATCATCTAAAATGCCTTGGATTTCCATCGGTTTCGGAATATCCTTAAACTCGATTTCCTCTTCTGTACCGATTTCTTCCTCAACTATTTCTGAACACAACTCAATACATTCGTCGCAAATATATACACCAGGTCCTGCAACTAATTTGCGGACTTGTTCTTGTGATTTACCACAGAAGGAACAGTTCAAGTTCCCTTTTTCATCATTAAACTTAAACAAGTTTTTCACCCCTATTCAAGCAACAATCTTACAAGATTCTTATAACAATGGCAAACATTAAGATTGTTCCTCAATTCTGTCAATACAACTAAGTATGTATTCTCTATTTAACCACTATGTATTGGTAAAAAACAAGGTACGACTTTTAAAAAGTACGTACCTTGAATTTTAACTTATATTATTCAGTGACTTTCGCGTTTTCAGCAAGGAAGTCGATCGTCTTCTGCATGCGAAGGTCATTTTCCAACATTGACACGCCGCCAAGAGCAGCTTTGATTTGATCAATAGTCATGTTGAATTGGCTAGACATATTGTTAAGCTCTTCATTTATTTCTTCTTCTGTCACTTCGATGTTTTCAGCTTCAGCGATTGCTTCCAAAGTTAAGGAAACACGAACACGTTTTTCTGCATCTTCGTGGAATTGTTTATGAAGATCTTCATGAGTTTGACCAGAGAATTGATAGTAAAGGTCAAGGTTCATGCCTTGTGATTCAAGACGACGAGAAAAGTCATCAATCATACGGTGCTCTTCGTTGTGTACCATTGCGTGTGGCACATCAATTGTTGCGTTTGCAGCAGCTGTTTCGACTAATTCGTCACGCAATGCTGTTTCAGCAGCATTTTTCTTTTCTTCTGCTGTACGTTCTTTTAATTTCGCACGTAGTGCATCGATTCCTTCTACTTCAGGATCGACTTCTTTCGCGAATTCATCATTCAACTCTGGAAGTTCTTTCCCTTTTACTTCATGAACTTTCGTTTTGAAAACAGCAGGTTTACCTGCAAGCTCAGCTGCATGGTATTCTTCAGGGAATGTTACTTCAACTTCCTTTTCTTCACCAGTTTTTAAACCGACCAATTGCTCTTCAAATCCAGGAATGAAAGATCCAGATCCGATTTCAAGAGAATAACCTTCAGCTTTTCCGCCTTCAAATGCTTCTCCGTCCACGAAACCTTCGAAGTCGATGACTGCAGTGTCGCCTTCAACGATTGCATCTTCTTTTACAACCAATTCAGCAAAACGTTGTTGTTGATCTTTTAATTGTTCTTCGATTTCTTCATCTGTTACTTCAGTGTCTTGTTTTTTCACATCAAGACCTTTGTAATCACCAAGAGTCACTTCAGGCTTAACTGTTACAGTAGCCTTGAAAACAACCGGCTTACCTTTTTCGATATCATCAAGATCGATGGATGGTTGATCAACAGGATCAATTCCTGCTTCTTCCACCGCATTTGAGTACGCTTCAGGAAGAACAATATCCAAAGCATCTTGATAAAGTGCTTCTTCGCCGTACATTTTGTTAAACATTTGACGAGGTACTTTCCCTTTACGGAAACCAGGTACGTTAATTTGTTTTACAACCTTTTTGAACGCTTCGTCCAAACCTTGGTTGAATTTTTCTGCGGAAACCTCGAACGTCAATACGCCAGTGTTTCCTTCTGTTTTTTCCCATTTTACTGACATGAATCTAAAACCTCCAGACATTAAATAAGCACTATATTTTCGTGCGATTATAGCCAGTTTACAACCATCTTAGTATATCATAGTTGCATAGACTTTCAACAATTTTCACTACCCGCGCTCATAGTACATCATCTCGATCCGTTCGATGAAGTCCTTAAGTTCATTGTGCGGAACCTCTGGCCCTCCTAAAAGCTGCTCCACATACCCAATATATACCGGCACAATTTCGTCCGGTTCAAAATCCGGCCACTCAAATGGATACATAGCAAAAGCATGGCGGAACAATAAATCCGCCACCATTTCCTCTTTGGACGGATCTTTCTCCAGCCTTTCTACCGCCAATGTCATACATTGCGTAAATTTCGGCATTTCATCCGGTTCTGATAATTGGAATGGAGCAATGTCCCCCTCATACCCGAACTTATTAACGGACACAAGTTCGTCATAGCCGGATTGCATCAACTGCAGTAAAATGATGGTCTTTGTTATGGCGGGAACTTTTTCATGCTCGACCAAAGCAGCAAGCTGACCGGAGTACTCTTGAATACCTTCCGTATTTAGACGCATGAGTAATTGCTCCTGCTCCATATTGTGGAGAGCACTAAAACGGTCGACTTCAAATAGCGAAGAGTCCAAATCCGGGTCAATTTCACTGACAGGTGCCGTCGTAATCCGTTCACTCATACCCAACAGATGCCTAAAGCGTTCCTTTCGCTCCTCAGGTATATGCCCCTCTTCAAACAGTGCAGCGATTGTCGTTCTCACCTCTTCAAATTCCCTCAATTGGATCAGTGTTGTCAAATACAATTCCATCGCTTCTATGTAATGGGGTGGACCTAACTGAAGGAGTCTCTTGCATATTTCTTTCGCTTTTTTAAAATTTCCCGTCTCATACAACGCAAATGCATAAGCACCCAATACATTCGGATGATCGGGCTCTAAAGATAACGCTTGTTCCAATAGTTCAAGTGAATCAGCGTACTTGAAATCCCCGACCAATTGAAGGCCTTCCGCTAACAATCGTTCAAACGTGCCGGGGAAAACGATGACATTATCCTTTTTTTGCAACTTTCCATATTTCTTCCGCATGTCTTCTCCCCGCTTTCATTGCATTCATCTTAGCATATGTGTTTTTGATACAAAAATAAAAAGAGTGTGCAATCCATGCACACTCTTTCTTTATGGTACTTACGTCCCAGGAGAGATTCGAACTCCCGACCGACAGCTTAGAAGGCTGTTGCTCTATCCTGCTGAGCTACTGGGACCTGAACTTCCCCATCTACTGACAGGAAAGACAATACTTATTGTAGATTTGAAAAACATAAAAGTCAACGGGTATTTTTCATAAATTTATATCTTCCAACAAAATTCCCTCATCAGAATAGAACTGAACCTGCCAATTATCCGATTTTCTTTGGATGATGGCATAGCTTTTTTCATTCCTTCCCCGAGGCTGTTTAAGGCTTCCTGGATTCAGAAATAGGACACCATTGTCCATCTCCGCACCTAACAAATGCGAGTGGCCGAACAGGACAACATCCGCATTCTTTTCTTCAGCACGGTACTTTAAGGGCATTAATGTGTTTTTGACGTTGAATAAATGGCCATGTGTTATGTATATTCTGGACCCCTCAACCTCGATAACCTTCTCTTCCGGAAATGCCTCTCCCCAATCGCAGTTTCCCTGAACAATATGAATTCCCTTCAGAACCTCATGATCTGAAGTTAATTCACTATCCCCACAATGGAATACAGCATCTACATCGGAATGTAAAGTTCTTACATGTTGTATGACCTGTGCATCGCCATGTGTGTCACTCATGACCAAGATTTTCATGTAACTCACCCCTACCGGTCTAATAATCCAGATAGTTCGGTTTCTAATTGTCGAAGAGCGTTTCCTCTGTGCGAAATTTGTCCTTTTTCTTCTGCAGATAGTTCAGCCATTGATTTTCCAAGAGAAGGAACATAAAAAATGGGATCGTAACCGAATCCATTGGACCCGCGCTTGTCCTGGAGGATGATTCCTTCACATGTACCGAAGAACGTTTTTGTTTCCATTCCCGGTCCTGCCACAGCTAATGAACAGCAAAAACGTGCCGTTCTATCCTCTTCTGGTACATCTTTCAGGTTTTTTAGTGCCTTTTGAATGTTTGCCTCGTCATTCTTTTCTTCCCCAGCATAACGAGCAGAATATACACCAGGTTCACCGCCCAGTGCGTCAATTTGAAGACCGCTGTCGTCAGCGATCACCATTTGACCCAATCGTTCTGCTACAGCTTCAGCTTTCAAAATCGCATTTTCTTCGAAAGTTGTTCCTGTTTCTTCCACGTCCATATCAGGCGCAACGTCCGCAAGCGTTAATACTTCATATCCGTATGGTTTGAAGATAGCTTCGAAGTCCTTTGCTTTCCCTTTGTTTTGGGTAGCAATTATCACTTTTTTCATGCCTGCTCCTCCTGTCTGATCCGATTATTGATTTCCCCCAAAACTGACTTTTGAATTGTGATCAGTTCTCTGTTCCCTTTTTCTGCAAGGCTCAATAACTCGATTAATTCTGATTTACTGAAGGTTGATTCCTCACCAGTTCCTTGCAGTTCGACAAACTCACCCTGTCCAGTTTGAACAATGTTCATGTCGACATGTGCAGCAGAATCCTCGACATAATTCAAATCCAAAACAAGACCTATTTCATCGATTTTGCCTACACTAATTGCAGCTAAATAGTCTTTTATCGGAAATATGGCCAGTCCTTTTTCGTCTTGCACTCTTGCAACTGCTATTGCCATTGCTACAAAGGCACCAGTAATAGAAGCAGTTCTTGTACCTCCATCGGCTTGTATCACATCACAGTCAATCCAAACTGTTCGTTCTCCAAGTGCACCCAAATCCACTACCGACCGAAGAGCTCGTCCGATTAAACGTTGGATTTCCATCGTTCTCCCGCCAACTTTTCCTCTCGATGATTCTCGTGGATTTCTACTTTGCGTAGCTCTCGGTAACATGGAGTATTCAGCCGTGATCCAGCCTTTCCCCTGACCTCGAAGGAATGGGGGTACCTTCTCCTCCACTGTAGCTGTGCAAATTACCTTTGTTTGGCCGACTGAAATTAATACAGAGCCTTCCGGGTGCACTAAATAGTCATTCTCTATATGTACCGAACGGATCTCATCCGAATTTCTACCATCAAATCTTGTCATATCTGATCCTCCCTGTACTACACGTGTTCCATCGTATCATATTTACCAAAATAATAACAAAACCTCCGGTTACCCCATTTACCGGAGGTTATGTGAACGATATCGTCCTGACGTCGGCATCTTCCAACGATAGCCAACGACTGACAATCTTTTTGAAGAGCGAGGCCGAACCACTCGTATAGAATACCGGCTTTACCGATCTTTTTTCCGTGCTTCTCATTCCATGGTAGTCTAATAGATCTTGTATGTCTTTGACCGTTTCCTCTCCTGAGGATAAAACCTCAACTTCAGAACCGACCGTTTCTTTTATAAAACCGCTTAAAAGCGGATAATGGGTACAACCAAGAATGATGGTGTCGAATTTCTTTTCTTTCAAAGGCAATAAAGTCTCTTCCACCACTTTTTTAGCGATGGGACCTTCATATTCTCCACTTTCAACGACTGGTACAAATTTTGGGCAAGCAAGTGGAACAATGGAAGCAGAAGATGATAAAGCTAATATCGCTTTTTCATACGCTCCACTTTTAATGGTACCTACCGTGCCCAAAACTGCTATATCATGAGTTTTGGTCGCCTTGATAGCTGCCCGTGCACCTGGGAATATAACACCGATTACAGGGAAAGGCATCTTTTCCTGTAAAAGATCAAGCGCCACTGCCGTTGCGGTATTACACGCCACGACAAGCAATTTAATGTGTTGTTTTTTTAAAGCTTCAGCCATATCAAATGTGAATTTAATTACTTCAGCCGCCGGACGTGGACCATATGGACATCTGGCGGTATCCCCGATATAGATGATTTTTTCTTTTGGAAGAACCTTCAGCATTTCCTTGACGACTGTTAGTCCTCCGACGCCCGAGTCAATAACTCCGATTGGTGCATCCATAACTATTCTCAACCCAGTTTCATTTCGATGTGTAATTTGTTTAATAAATCCGCTAAGTTTTTTGCTTCTTCCTGGTCGAAGTTGGCAAGGATATTTGCTAAATAATCTTGGCGTTTATTGATGACTTCAGCAATAATACGCTCACCTTCTTCTAAGAGATGGATGCGTACAACCCTTCTGTCCTTTTCATCACGAACTCTCACAACCAGATTGTTATTTTCCATCCGGTCTACCAAGTCCGTAGTAGTACTAAATGCTAAATACATTTTATTCGATAGATCACCGATCGTCATATCGCCATGTTCAAAAAGCCATTGCAATGCAATAAATTGAGGGGGAGTAATTGTATAATTATTTAACATTTCCCGTCCTTTTTGTTTGATGATTCCGGCAATATATCGAAGTTCTTTTTCAATAAAAGCTACTCGCTCCGGGTCATGCTGCGATGTCGAAATGTGTTCTGCCATGAAATGTTCAACTCCCTCAAAACGTATCATACTTTATTTATTGTGACGTTTTTTCGGGAAAATTACAAGCCAACATTCAATCCAGCGATAATTCACCTAACCGGAGCAACTCAATCAATGCTTGAGCACGTCCGGAAACACCTAATTTTTGAATGGTGTTGGAAATATGATTCCGAACTGTCTTTTCGCTGATATTAAGCTGCTGTGAAATTTCCTTCGTGGAGAAATCCTTAACAAGCAATTGAAATATTTCCCGTTCTCTTCCAGTTAATAAAGAACGGTGATGTGGTCTTTCTGACACAATGCGCCCCTCCTATCCACTCTTCTTAGTAAAGTATGTTGAAGGAGGAACACCTGTGACGGCTATACGCCCTGCTTTCGCAGAAGAATCATTTTTTCTTTGTCAGACCATGGCTCACTTTTACCAGACTGCTTGTTTATTTGAACAACAGTTCCTCTGCCTGTGAAGCAAGTTTCCAATTTGTTATTTACAGCCCAGTAATGGATGTCTACAGAAGACGTACCAACCATCTGCGCTTTGACATAAATGGATAGTTCTTCATCAAAGAAAACTTGACGCTGATAATCGCACTGTAAGTCTGCCACTACTGGAATCTTTGTTCCTTTCGGATCCAACCATTCAGACATGAAACCGATGTGCTTAAGAAATTCAATCCGCGCATATTCAAAGTATGCGAACGTCACCGTATTGTTTAAATGGCCGTACATGTCAGTTTCAGAGAAACGGACTTTTACCGGCACTGAAAAATCGAATCCTTCTTTCCATTCTTCAAAATCTCCTATGTATGCTGCTCTCATTCAAACCCCTCCGATTGAATAGTCATTCATTTTCTTAATCATAACAAAAGGAGTGGTGGAGCAGGTAATAACTTGTTAGTTTCTCTTAATCTGTAGTGACTGAGACTGTCCATCAAGCTGACATAATGGTTAATTGCTCTTTTATCATGGTTAATCGCTCTTTTTTCTAATTTAATTGCCCAATCTTTCGGTTTAATCGCTCTTTTCATGAAAATAATCCCCAAAATCCAAAAAAAGAAAAAGCCCGATGCATAAGCATCAGACTTTTTCAAATAGTTATTAGTCAACCATATGGTCGCTTCCGAAGAAGCTCTTGAACATATGAACACTTGCATCACGGTTAAGTGCAGCAATTGAAGTTGTCAACGGAATACCTTTAGGGCAAGCAACGACACAGTTTTGTGCGTTACCACACTCAGCAAGGCCTCCGTCTTGCATGATTGCTTCCAAACGCTCGTCTTTATTCATGGCACCGGTTGGATGCGCATTGAACAAGCGAACTTGGGAAAGTGGAGCAGGTCCGATGAAGTTAGACTTGTCATTCACATTTGGACAAGCTTCAAGACAGACACCACAAGTCATACATTTTGAAAGCTCATATGCCCATTGGCGTTTACGTTCAGGCATACGTGGACCTTCTCCGAGGTCATATGAACCATCGATTGGAATCCAAGCTTTAACTTTTTTCAAGCTGTCGAACATACGGCTACGGTCAACGACCAAGTCGCGGACAACCGGGAAAGTTCTCATTGGAGCAAGACGGATTGGCTGTTCGAAGTGATCAACCAATGCTGAACACGATTGACGTGGACGGTCATTGATAATCATTGAACATGCACCACAAACCTCTTCCAGGCAGTTCATTTCCCATGCAACTGGAGAAGTATGCTTGCCATCAGCTGTTACTGGATTACGTTGAATATGCATTAACCCGGAAATCACGTTCATATTAGGGCGGTAAGGAATCTCAAATCGCTCCCAATATGGCGTGGATTCAGGAGAATCTTGCCGCTGAATTTCAAAAACGACTGTTTTTGTAGCTGCCGGAGTTTCAACGGTAGCAGTAGTTTGTTCACTCATTGTCATTATCTCCTTACTTAGAATAGTCACGTTTACGAGGCGGTATCAACGAAACGTCTACATCTTCGTAATGGAAGATTGGTGCACTGTTGCCATCGAATTTGGCCATTGTAGTTTTCAACCAGTCCTCGTCATTACGATCCGGGAAGTCCGGTTTGTAATGGGCTCCACGGCTTTCATCACGATTCAATGCACCTAACGTAATTACACGTGCCAAGTATAACATGTTTTTCAATTGGCGAGTAAATGCAGCACCTTGGTTGCTCCAAGCCGAAGTATCATTTACATTGATATTTTCGTAACGCTCAAGCAATTCCAAGAGTTTGTCATCAGTTTTTTGTAGACGGTCATTATAACGAACAACTGTAACATTATCCGTCATCCATTCGCCTAACTCTTTATGAAGCAAGTAGGCATTTTCGTTTCCGTCCATCTTCAGGATGTTATCCCATTTTTGCTGTTCGGATTTTTCATATTGCTCAAACAATGTAGAAGGTAGATCTTCTGCATGTTTAGTAAGTCCGTTCATGTAGTTAACTGCATTCGGACCAGCGACCATACCACCGTAAATTGCGGATAGTAATGAGTTCGCACCAAGACGGTTACCACCGTGTTGTGAGTAATCACACTCACCGGCAGCAAACAGACCAGGAATGTTCGTCATTTGATCATAATCTACCCACAGACCACCCATTGAATAGTGAACGGCTGGGAAGATCTTCATCGGAACTTTACGAGGATCGTCTCCTACGAATTTTTCATAAATTTCAATAATACCACCGAGTTTAACATCCAATTCGTGTGGATCTTTATGGGAAAGATCCAAGTAAACCATGTTTTCTCCGTTAATACCAAGTTTTTGGTTAACACAAACATCGAAAATTTCACGAGTTGCAATGTCACGCGGTACGAGGTTACCGTATTTAGGATATTTCTCTTCAAGGAAGTACCAAGGCTTACCATCTTTGTATGTCCAGACACGTCCACCTTCACCACGAGCAGATTCCGACATGAGACGAAGTTTGTCGTCTCCAGGAATAGCAGTCGGATGAATTTGGATGAACTCTCCATTTGCATAATAGCCGCCTTGCTGGTAAATGATTGAAGCAGCGGATCCTGTATTGATAATGGAGTTTGTAGACTTACCAAAGATAATTCCAGGGCCGCCTGTTGCCATAATGACAGCATCGCCGCGGAATGTTTTGATTTCGCCAGTTGTTAAGTTTTGAACAACAATACCACGAGCGTGGCCATCATCGTCAAGGACGACTCCAAGGAATTCCCATCCTTCATATTTTGTTACGAGACCTTCTACCTCATAACGACGAACTTGTTCATCCAATGCGTAAAGCAGTTGCTGACCAGTTGTTGCACCAGCGAATGCTGTACGGTGGTATAGTGTTCCCCCAAAACGTCGGAAGTCCAAAAGTCCTTCCGGAGTACGGTTGAACATAACACCCATACGGTCGAACAAGTGGATGATTCCAGGAGCAGCCTCGGCCATTGCTTTAACAGGCGGTTGGTTCGCAAGGAAGTCCCCACCGTAAACCGTGTCGTCAAAGTGTTTTGCAGGTGAGTCTCCCTCACCTTTTGTATTTACAGCACCGTTAATACCGCCTTGTGCACAAACAGAGTGTGAGCGTTTAACAGGAACTAATGAAAATAAATCTACAGGTGTGCCGGATTCGGCTGCTTTCATTGTCGCTGCCAGACCGGCGAGTCCGCCACCGACAACGATCAACTTACTTTTAGCCATCTTTTTTTCACTCCTCTTTCTAACGTAATCAAGCGTTTCCATCTTTCATGTGATGTCATCACACAAAGGCAAGTAATGCACGAATGCCGATTACGGATAAAGCAACGAATATGATAAGCGTAACATAAGTAGTCACTTGTTGTGACCTTGGTGAATGTGTAATTCCCCAGCTAACAAGGAACGACCAAATTCCGTTTGCTAAGTGGAAAGTTGCGGAAACAACACCTAAAATGTAGAATGCAAGCATCCAAGGGTTTTCTAAAATATTCACCATCATGTTGAAATCTACTTCCGCTGCACCAATTGCTTTTTGCCAACGAGTTTCATAAATATGCCATGCGATAAAAATGACAAGGAAAACTCCAGTAAAACGTTGCAGGACATACATCCAATTTCGGAACGTACCATATTTCTTCACATTATTAGAGGAAGTAAATGCGATATAAACCCCATAAAATGCATGGAACATTAATGGAATATAGATCACAAACCATTCAAGGAATAGTACGAATGGCAAGTTCCCCATGAAATTTGAAGCAGTGTTGAATGCCTCTTCCCCTTGCGTAGCGAAATGGTTAATAACCAAGTGCTGCGTAAGGAATAAACCGACTGGGATGATACCCAATAGGGAGTGAAGTCGGCGCCAATAAAATTCCGATTCTCTCTTCAAGAATAATAACCTCCTTGATCCTAAATAGACAGCTGGGCCACGTCCCCGACTGCGTATTTTGTCATGTTACAGTTATGTGACATGTACATTGTACTCTTCTAAATTTGGAGCGTCAAGGCAACGAAGAGTTTTGTGAAATAATTATCATGCCCTTTTTTCGACATGGATTGTAAGCATTTTCAAAAACTTGACGAGATATTTATTTTTAAACTCTTTATAATGGATGAGAAGGAAGGTGAAATTTATGGAACAGGATCAGCGACAAGTATCAGCATTCGGGTATGAATTAATTAGAGATCACGTGCTATCAACGATTTTAGGAAAGCATCAAGAAGATATACTTTACTGGGCAGGAAAGGACCTTGCCCGAAAATTTCCGTTATTTTCAATGGAAGAAACGCCTTCTTTCTTTGCAGAGGCTGGGTGGGGCTCATTGGAACTTGAAAAACTAACAAAATCTGAAGCTTATTACATATTAACGGCGGAACCGGAGATTCTTAAAATAGGAGACCGTTGTTTCCGTTTGGAAGCTGGTTTCCTTGCCGAACAGCACCAGAAAACAAGTGGCTATTTAACTGAGTGCTATGAAGAAAAAAATACGAAACGGAATCAGATCAGGTTTCATGTTAAGTGGGACCTTAAAGAAAAAGTTTAAAATCATTGTAATAATGGTAGACCAAATGGAAGTTTAACCACTTTACAAGAAGAATTTAAAAGCATTACCGGACACGCAGACTCCTCGAAAATGCTGCGCATTTCCTTCGTGCGGTGTCTTTTCGAGGAAGCTAATTCAATGTCCAGTGGGAATAGCTTTAGCTGAAGACCCCGCAGACAACAAGAGTTATTGAACAAAGGCGTTGCCGCGTCCTGGCTGCTCCACCGCTTCGCTTGTCGCAAAATTGCTGGGGAGCAGATTCCGGTAGCTATTTGGCAACGCCTTTGTGACCAACCTCCTGTTGGCCCGAAGCAAAGCCCACGGAAAGCGAAGTGTCCGGTAATGCGGGTTTTACAGACGTATACATTAAAATTGAATGGGCTACAGTATTTGTGCCAGCACTCTTCACAATAGAAGGGCTGGCACTTCATTATTAATCCCAAAATTTCCGATCGATTTGTGTTTGATATTGCTTAAATACACTACTATTCGTGTTCATGCCCTTTTTCGATAGCATCCGATTCAAATTGGATAGCCGCTTATTGTACTCTGATTCCAAAGAGACCTTCTCATCCCCCTGAGCACGCCGGATCGCATTTCCGATATCATTCATTTCTTTTTGGATTAGCATTGCTTCGTCATCGTACCCTGCGTTTTTCAAAATTCTTGCAGCCATACGCATTTCTTGCGGAAGATGTTCAAATTCATCTTTAGGCAGGGGCTTTCCCATTCCACTTAGATTATCGAATTCGCCCCGTTCTTGCGCCCGTTTAATAAGTTCTTCAATCATTTGCCAATTCAAGCAGGCTCATCCTTTCGGAAACCATGATTTTCCTCAATTATATCATAGACTAACTTCGGCATCCTCAGGAGAAAGACCATATTCATCATGGAGAGCATTTGCCGCTTGCAGCATCTCCGATTGTGGGACGACAACTGATACTTTAATCTCTGACGTACTGACCATCTTGATCGGGATTCCTTCTTGACGCAAGCGGTCAAACATCCTGGCAGCTACCCCTGGATTGGAAACCATGCCTGAGCCGACGATGGATACTTTGGATAACCCCACCTCAAAATCTGCATCTGTATAGCCTAAAACCTCTTTTTCTGAATTAAGAATCCGAATAGTCTCAGCAAAATCCTCTTTTTTAATTGAGAATGATACAGAAGGAGTGATTCCATCCATAATGCTTTGGACGATAATATCAACATCAATATGATGATTGGCCAGCGTAGTGAAAATTTTAGCAAGTGAGCCATTGAACGGAACCTCGTATGTAACTGTAATGCGGACAATATCCGATTCAAAGGCGACTCCCCGAACGATAAGATTGTTTTCCATTTGGACTTCCTCCTTGATCATGGTCCCTTCTTCAGCTGACATACTGGAACGGACGACTAATGGCACATCATAGTTTTTCGCAAATTCAACTGACCGCGGATGCAACACGCCCGCTCCTAAATGGGCAAGTTCCAACATTTCGTCATATGCGATTTCAGATAGTTTTCTTGCCGTTTTAACAGAACGAGGATCAGATGTATAAATACCGTCAACGTCAGTGTAAATATCGCAGCGTTCAGCGGATAAAGCTGAAGCAAGCGCCACAGCAGTCGTGTCAGAGCCGCCTCTCCCCAATGTGGTAATTTCTCCATATTGGTCAACCCCTTGAAAACCTGCAACAATGACAACTTTGCCTTCTTTCAATTGTCGTTCAACCTTTGTGCGATCGATATCGATGATTCTTGCATTGCGGTGGACGGATTCAGTTAAAATCCCAGCTTGCCACCCTGTGTAGGAAATAGCCTCTCCACCTAATTGCATAATAGCAAGTGACAATAAGGAAATCGTAATTTGTTCGCCCGTAGAAAGGAGCATGTCCATTTCACGTTTCGACGGCTCATGAGTAATTTCATTTGCCAAGGAGAGCAGTTCATCGGTTGTTTTGCCCATGGCAGACACGACTACGACAACTTCATGTCCTCTTTTCTTTTCATCCAGGATCCGTTTCGCGACATTCAAAATCTTTTCTGTCGTACCGACCGAGGTCCCACCAAATTTCATGACGATGCATCCCATAAACATTCTCCTTAAGTTCTGAAGAGCAATAATCAGATAGAAAAAGACGGCTTCCCTGGGAAAGGAAAGCCGTCCGGACATGTACAGTCAATAAAGACAGTTCATGTGAGATAGCTCTCCAGAATCAATTAGATTCTGACAGCCTCGCACTTCTTAAGCACGAAGCCAGCGATTTGCCGGTTACAGAACGGCAGAACACTTCGGCAGAGTCCCCTTTCACCATTCTTCACAGGATCTGAACTTCCTCTGAATGGTTACTATTGACCTCTGCACCTCTATCATCACGTAGCGTGATATGATCAGTGCTTTTACGATATCATACCTCGTTGTTTTTTGACAATGCTTCTTTTTTAAAATATTCCGCAACCGATTCAGCGATCTTTTCAGGAAGCCCTGCTTCCCTCAACTGTTCCGGCGTGGCTTCCCTTATTTTTTTCACTGAGCCGAAATGCCTCAAAAGCTTTTGTTTCCGTTTTGGTCCTACACCCTCAAGCTGATCAAGAACAGATGCTACTGCATGCTTGCCGCGTTGTTGACGATGAAAAGTGATAGCAAAACGATGGACCTCATCTTGGATCCGCTGAAGTAAATAGAACGCCTCACTTGTCCGTTTCAACGGTACAATCTCTAAAGGATCCCCGTAGAGCAATTGGGAGGTTTGATGCTTATCGTCCTTTGCCAAGCCTGCAATCGGAATCGACAGACCGAGTTCGTCTTCAATAATTTCCCTTGCAGCTTCAATTTGACCTTTCCCGCCATCAATGATTATCAAATCTGGCAAAGGAAGCTCCTCTTTCAATACCCGGGTATATCTCCTGCGTACAACCTCACGCATCGCGCCATAATCATCGTGTCTTCCGGCGATCTTTGTTTTGAATTTACGGTAATCCTTCTTAAACGGTTTGCCATCCGCGAAGACAATCATGGCTGAAACTGGATCAGCACCATAAATATGAGAGTTATCAAACGCCTCTATTCGAAGAGGTGGTGCAATCCTCATCGCTTCACTTAATTCCTCTACCGCCCCGATCGTCCGTTGCTCCTGACGTTCGATAAGCTGGAATTTTTCATTCAATGCAATTTTCGCATTTTTTGTTGCAAGTTCCAGTGTTTCTTTTTTCTTCCCGCGTTGTGGAATGAATACCTTAGAATTTAATAACTGATTGGCAAGCTCTAAGTCCGTAGTTTTTGGTACATAGATCTCTTTTGGAAGCATATGTTCAGGTTTATCATAGAATTGACCGAGATATGTGAGAAATTCCTCTTCAGGATCACGATAGATCGGGAAGAGCGATACCTCTCGCTCGAGCATTTTTCCTTGGCGCACAAAAAGAACCTGTACACACATCCATCCTTTATCCACGTAATAACCAAAATAATCTCGATCGATGTAATCATTCGTCGTAATTTTTTGTTTTTCCATGACTGCCTCAATATGAGCAATCTGGTCACGATATTCTTTTGCGCGTTCAAAATCGAGATTTTCGGAAGCCACTTGCATTTTAGCAGTCAAGTCGTTTTTGACTTGTTGATAACCACCGTGCAAGAACTTGGAGATTTCATCAATCATCTCTTTATAGGTTTTTTCTTCCACTTTTTTGACACAAGGGCCAAGGCACTGGCCAATGTGATAATACAAGCACACCCGGTCAGGCATATTGTTACATTTTCTTAATGGATATAAGCGGTCCAATAATTTCTTCGTTTCACTCGCCGAGTAAGCGTTTGGATAAGGACCGAAATACTTCCCATGATCCTTCTTGACTTGACGAGTAATGATCAAGCGAGGATGTCGTTCAGAAGTTATTTTAATATATGGATATGTCTTGTCATCCTTTAACATGATGTTGTATTTCGGATCATGCTTTTTAATCAAATGCAACTCTAAGATCAAGGCTTCGATTTCAGAAGACGTGACAAAATATTCAAAGTCCACGATTTCGCTGACAAGCCGTTGGGTTTTCCCTTCATGCGTGCCGGTAAAGTACGAGCGGACCCGGTTTTTTAAAACCTTTGCCTTCCCGACATAGATAATGGTCCCTTGCCTGTCTTTCATTAAATAACAGCCTGGCTGGTCAGGCAGGATTGCCAGTTTCTGTTGGATTAATTCATTCATCTACATCACCTGCAAAAAAACCGGGCACCCCAATAGGAACCCGGTTTCAAGATTAAGCGTTTTTTTGTACAAATTGTGCTAACGCTTCTTTTGGTTGATAACCAACAACTTTATCAATTGGTTGCCCGTCTTTGAAAAGAACTAAAGTCGGAATCGACATGATGCCGTATTCACCAGCTGTTGCTTGGTTTTCATCAACATCAACTTTAACGATTTTAACTTGGTCGCTCATTTCGGAATCAAGTTCCTCAAGAACCGGAGCAATCATTTTACATGGACCGCACCAAGTTGCCCAGAAGTCCACCAATACTAATCCTTCTGCTGTATCTGTTTTAAAGCTTTGATCAGTAGCGTGTACAATTGCCATGGAATCTCCTCCTTTATGAAAAGTTCCTTTCGATTATAGCATGCAAAATATGGTGCTGCTATTTATTTGCCCGAAGTGGAATGTCCGATCAAACCGTTGCTTTCAATTTCTTGAATTCTTCTGTAAGCATCGGGATGACTTCAAACAAGTCTCCGACAATACCATAATCCGCTACTTTGAAAATGTTCGCTTCAGGGTCTTTATTGATCGCTACAATTACTTTTGAATTGGACATACCTGCCAAGTGTTGAATGGCGCCAGATATCCCTGCTGCGATATACAAATCAGGGGTTACCACTTTACCGGTCTGGCCGATTTGTAAGGAGTAATCACAATAATCCGCATCACATGCTCCTCGGGAGGCACCGACCGCTCCACCTAAAACATCAGCTAACTCTTTAAGTGGGGCAAATCCATCTGCACTCTTTACGCCTCGTCCACCAGCAACCACTACCTTTGCTTCAGATAGGTCTACGCCTTCAGTGGACTTGCGGACAACCTCTTTAATGATTGTACGAAGATTAGTGATTTCAACAGAAACTGATGAAACGTCACCTGAGCGGGAGTCATCCTTTTCAAGCGGTTGAATATTATTTGGACGAATCGTAAAGAAGAGCACTCCATCCTTCACTTTCACTTTTTCGAATGCTTTTCCTGAATAGATCGGGCGTACGAAAACTGCATCGTCCCCTTCGCCTTCGATCGCAGTGACGTCAGAAATTAACCCCGCTTGCATTTTGCTCGCAATCTTCGGAGATAGATCCTTCCCAAGAGCCGTATGACCAAAAACGATTGCTTCCGGCTTCTCTTGTTCGGAAACAGCCATAAATGCCTGGCCAAACCCATCGGATGTATATTGTTTCAAGTGAGGATGCTCGACAGTGACAACACGGTCAGCTCCATATTTCAACATTTCTTCACCATTGCCACCTACTGAATCTGTTAAAAGGACTCCTACAACTTCTCCACCGCCGGAAACCGTTTTAGCTGCGGCAATTGCTTCAAACGTAACGTTACGAAGTGACCCTTCTCTAACTTCACCTAACACTAATACTTTCTTTGACATGAATATTCCCCTCCCTGTTCACATTGCACAAATCCAATTAGATTACTTTCGCTTCTTTACGGAGCAAGTCTACCAATTCTTTAACTTGATCTGATAGATCGCCAGATAACACACGTCCAGCTTCTTTCTTCGGTGGAAGGAATACTTCAACCGTTTCAATCTTCGCTTCCACATCATCTTCATCCAAGTCAAGATCGTCTAATTCCAACTCTTCTAATGGTTTTTTCTTAGCTTTCATAATCCCAGGAAGGGATGGATAACGTGGATCATTCAATCCTTGCTGTGCAGTAACCAAAAGCGGAAGACTCGTTTCCAAACTTTCGGAATCCCCTTCTACGTCACGAACGATTTGTGCAGTCGTTCCACTAATTTTCAGTTCAGTGATGGTAGTCACATAATTAATCCCAAGCAGTTCAGCTACTCGAGGTCCAACTTGACCAGAACCGCCATCAATTGCAACGTTACCAGCCAATATTAAATCCGGATTTTTATCTTTCAAGTATTCTGCTACTATTTTCGCAGCAGAGAATTGATCCAATTCTTCCAAATCATCCTCTGTGTTAATTAACACAGCTTTGTCAGCTCCCATAGCAAGTGCTGTTCGTAGCTGCTTTTCAGCGTCTTCTCCACCGATTGTTAGTACCGTTACTTCACCGCCATGCTCGTCACGGACTTTAATGGCTTCTTCGATTGCGTATTCATCATATGGATTAATAATGAATTCCGCTCCATCCTCCTGGATGCGGTTGTTGCTAACAGAAATTTTTTCTTCCGTGTCAAATGTCCGTTTCACTAATACGTAAATATTCATGAATAAACCCTCCCTTTATTTGTTCCCCTTAAATACTGGCTGCCTTTTCTCCAAAAACGCAGCAATTCCTTCTTTTGCATCTTCAGAAACAAAAACAGTACCGAATGATTCCGCCTCTGCCTTGACCCCTTCAAAGTATGTATCATGCTTAGAGTATTGAAGCATCCGAAGAGCTGCCTTCATGGCAATTGGGCTTTTAGCAGCAATCTTGGCAGCAAGCTCCATCGTCCGTTCCAATAATTCTTCTTCAGCAAAAGCTTTGTTGGCAAGACCATACTGAGCAGCTTCTTCACCGGAAATCGGCTCGCTCGTTAAAAGCATTTCTGCTGCTCTTGCAACTCCAACGTATCGTGGAAGACGTTGCGTTCCTGCGAAACCAGGTATTAGACCAAGTTGAAGTTCCGGCAAACCTAACTTTGCATTTTTGGATACGTAACGAATATGGCAACCCATCGCAAGTTCCAATCCGCCGCCTAAAGCTGCTCCGTGAATGGCAGCAATAACAGGTTTTGAAAAGCTTTCGACCCGTTCAAAAACTTCTTGTCCACTTGCAGCTAACTTAGAAAACTCTTCACCTGTAGTCACTTCTGTAAATTCCTTGATATCCGCTCCAGCTGAGAAAAATCTTCCCTCACCATGCAGAACCACTACACGGACTGAGTCATCATTTTCCACCAAGTCCAGAAGCTCTCCCACTTCTAAAATCAGCTTCCGGGATAGTGCATTGGCAGGCGGACGCTGGATTGTTGCTACTGCAATTCCATTATTAACTTCCAAACGTAAAAATTCCACTTCTCCCATCCCCCTTTAGTTATGCCCTCATTCCATTGAGTAGCAATTTGTAGACTTTCGGTGCCAAATCCATCAAATTATACTTCTGATCATTCATCACCCAAGTTGTAATGGTTTCGTCAATCGTCCCAAAAACCATTTGTCTTGCAAGCCTAACGTCCATCCCTTCATCGAATTCCCCGTTTTTTCTTCCTTCAATCAGAATTTCATCAAGAAGTGAAAGATATTCTTTTAGGACTTCATTTATTCTTAGACGAATTTCCTTGTTTGATTGGCGAAGCTCAAGTTGGGTCACGGTAGCGAGTAACTTGTCTGAATAAAGAACGTTAAAATGATTCTCCACCATTTTATAAAGTTTTTCAGCAGCCGAATTATCCTCTTTTAAAATCTCTTTCAAGTTCGTGACGAAGACACTCATCTTCTCCTGAAACATTTGAATCAATATTTCTTCCTTGCTCTTAAAGTACAAATAAATGGTTCCGTCTGCCACCCCTGCTTGTTTCGCAATTTTCGAAACCTGCGCCTGATGGTAACCATTTTCAGCGAAGACGACTACTGCGGCATCAATAATCTGCCTGTATTTCGGTTTATCGCGTTTCAATCAGACCACACCACCAAAAAAATGAAAATATGAATGACTATTCATTCATATTTTCATAATAGGATCTATTGACAGCCTTGTCAAGCATACTACTGTACTTATGAAATGACTTTCTCTTCTTTCAGTTTATTCTTCTCTTCCTCAATCAATGTACGTCGAAGAATTTTTCCGATAGCTGTTTTCGGCAATTCAGTTCTAAACTCGTAAAGTCTGGGAACTTTGAAAGAGGCCAAGTGTTGTCTGCAGAATTTATTCAATTCTTCCTCCGTGACTGTTGCTCCTTCTTTTAATACGATGTATGCCTTTACTGTTTCTCCACGATATGGATCTGGAACCCCTGCTACTACACACTCCATAACCGCATCATGCTCATAGAGGACCTCTTCCACTTCACGTGGATAAATATTGAATCCACCTGCAATGATCATATCCTTTTTACGGTCGGCAATGTAGAAATAGCCGTTCTCATCCATATAGCCGATATCACCAGTTAAGAACCATCCGTCTCTAAAGGACATTTCGGTATCTTCAGGACGTTTCCAATACCCTTTCATAACTTGTGGTCCTTTAATGGCGATTTCACCCTTTTCACCAGCTGGAACCGGTTCACCAGTCTCCATGCTCAAAATGGCCGCCTCTGTATCCGGCCATGGAACCCCAATTGAACCTTTCACTCGGTCGATATCCCATAAGAAATTGGCATGGGTAATCGGAGAAGTTTCAGTCAGCCCATAACCTTCAACTAACTTTCCACCCGTTACACGTTCAAAACGATCTTGCACATCAACAGGCAGCGGCGCAGATCCACTCACACAGGCCTTGATAGATGATAAATCATACTTCGAAACATCCGGATGATTAAGCAATCCGATATACAAGGTCGGTGCCCCCGGGAAAATCGTCGGCTTCTGTTTATCAATCGTTTTAAGCGCTGTTTCAACATCAAATTTAGGAAGAAGAACCATCTTATTGCCTTGCATGACTGATAAAATGAGTACAGTCGTCATCCCATACACATGGAACAATGGAAGAATACCCATTACGGTCTCTTCACCCTTTTCAATTTTATACAGCCACTTTTCACACATGGAAGCATTTGAAATTAAATTTTTGTGAGTTAGCATGACACCTTTGGGAAACCCGGTCGTTCCACCGGTGTACTGTAATAGAGCCAAGTCTTCTTCAAAGTTAAAAGGAACTTCGATCCGTTCCGGTGTTGCAACTTTCATGACTTCAGTAAAAAGGTGACTCATCCCCCTATGTTCCACTTTTACCGAGAATCCATATTGTTTTTTCTGGATGAAAGGATAGATGAGATTCTTAGGGAAAGGAAGATAGTCTTTGATGCCTGTGATGATGACATTTTCCAAATCTGTTTCTTGTTGGACCTTCATAATGCGTGGATAGAGAATATCCATTGCCAAGATGATTTTCGCACCTGAGTCTTTCATTTGGTATTGTAGTTCCCGCTCCGTATAGAGCGGATTTGTCTGAACAACGATGCCTCCCGCATACAAAATGCCATAATAACCTATGACACTTTGCGGACTGTTAGGAAGCATAATTGCCACACGATCCCCTTTTTGAACGCCGAGAGATTTCAAGTAGTTGGCAAACTTCAAGGAAGATTCATAGAGTTCCTTATAGGAAATGTCTTTTCCCATGAAGTGGATTGCCGTCTTATCCGGAAATGTCTTGGCAGACCTTGTTAAATACTCTTGTACCGGCATTTCCTCATACTGCAGCGTATGGGGAATATTTTCGGGATAGAGCTTTAGCCATGGCCTTTCCGTCATGTCCCTCTCCTCCTTTGCGGAATAAAATCGTTAGAATATTCCTACATCCAATTATAATGAATAGTGAATGCGCTTTCAATTATTATTTCACAAAAGGAGTTGTCCATCATCTAAATTACTGGGGATAAATAGTTCATCTTCATTTTTGAAGTCATTCTTGACCCCATATAATGTTCAAATGCAAAGAACCTGCCAAGAAAGCAGGTTCTCCTGTAAATCAATTATTGTCCCATCATCCAGACTACTCCTATAATGACGAAGACGATGCAACATACTAATAAAACTTTTGCTAATTTTTCCATTCAATCAAACTCCTACGATATACTTGCTCCGATGACGAAGGAAAGTCCGACCGAGATCGTTAATGAAATGAAACCGACTGAGCGGTTACCTTTTTCAATTTCCTTGTCGACGTTGAATCTTGGTGTCAGAAATTCAAATAACAGGTAGGCAACGATTAAAAGCACGAAGCCGTAAAGACCCCATCCAATCATTTCTGGGAGTGTGCTGTGCTGACTGATAGAGAAACGGAAAATATTACACACTCCGAAAATCTTACCACCGGTCGCAAGTGCTACAGCAATATTGCCTTTTTTTATTTCTTCCCAGTTTTTATATTTAGTGACCAGTTCGAACAGCACCATTGCAACTATTAAACAAAGTACTACTACACTGAAGTAACCAGCTGTTTCAACTAAAGGGATTTCCCAAAAACTCATTCCATTCGGCTCCTTTGAATATGAACATATATTACTTACGTACGGACGAGCCGACAGAAAGTTTCATTATTTTAACTCAACAACAGTTACGCCGAATCCGCCTTCTCCTGCTTCCCCGAAACGGAAGCTCTTGACTCGCGGATGACTCTTCAGGAATTTTTGTATTCCTTGTCTCAAGGCGCCGGTTCCTTTTCCATGAATAATGGACACTTGATGATAATTGGATAATACGGCATCATCAATATACTTTTCAGCTCGGAAAATAGCATCTTCATATCGTTCTCCGCGGAGGTCCAATTCGAGTTTAACGTAGCTATCCCGTCCTTTTACACTGGCGGCAGCTACAACTTGTTTTTGTTTTTCCGGTTTCACGTATTCCAAATCCGATTCCGGAAGTTTCATTTTCAAAATTCCAATTTGAACGACCCATTCAGAATCTGATACCTTCTCCATAAGAACGCCTTTTTGTCCGTAGCTGATGACTTTGACTTCATCACCTGCTGAAAGCTGAATATCTTTCTTTTTAACCGCCTTTTGCTTTTTGACAATTTCTTCTTCAGGGGCAGCACCTTCTAAGCGCTTCCTCGCTTCGATCAACTCATGTTCTTTCACGTTTGCTGCAGCATTTAACCGCATATCCCGTAATTCAGAAATTACCGCTTCCGCTTCTCTCTTCGCTTCCTCCACGATTTTCTTGGCTTTTTCCTTGGCTTTCTTTTCGAGTTCATCTTTCAAGGATTCATATTGCTGCAGCTTAGTTTCTAATTCCTCTTGCAACTCTTCCGCCTCTATCAAGAGAGCCCGGGACTGTTCGGCATCCTTTTCCGCTTCTCTTCTACTTTCTTCTAAAGAAGCAATCATCGATTCCACTTCGTTCCGATCGGCACCGGTAAAGCTTTTTGCATGACGGATAATATGATCAGGAAGCCCTAATCGTTTTGAAATCTCAAAAGCATTACTACGTCCTGGAACTCCGATTAACAGACGATATGTCGGACTTAACGTATCCACGTCAAATTCTACACTTGCATTTACGACACCCGGCCGATTATAACCATAAGCTTTTAGTTCCGGATAGTGAGTGGTAGCCATGACTCGGGCACCTCTTCCATGCACCTCATCCAAAATTGAAATAGCCAATGCTGCCCCCTCTTGAGGATCCGTACCTGAACCCAACTCATCGAACAGGACAAGCGAACGTTCATCGAATTTTTGTAAAATATCTACGATGTTCACCATGTGAGAGGAAAACGTACTTAAGCTTTGCTCAATCGATTGTTCGTCACCAATATCAGCGAATACTGATTCAAAAACCGAAACGACCGAACCGTCCAGAGCAGGAATGGGAAGCCCGCTTTGTGCCATTACCGTGCAAAGGCCGACTGTTTTCAATGTGACCGTTTTACCACCTGTATTTGGACCAGTAATGACAATCGCTGTCACTTCCTCACCAAATTCAATGGTATTCGGTACTGCTTCTTCTATCGGAAGCAACGGATGTCTTGCTTTCGTTAAGCGTATGAAGCCTGTATCGTTCACTTCCGGCTTCGTGCATTTATTGGTTTGGCCATATTTCGCCTTCGCCAAAATCACGTCAATCTCACCAAGCGTTTTGACCAATAAAAAGAGATCGTGTGCAACAGCTTGTACCTGTAACGATAAGGCAGCTAAAATACGGTCGATTTCCTCTTTCTCTTTCATCTTCAACCGGCTGATTTCATTGTTTGCTTGTACTACTGCATCCGGCTCGATAAATAATGTCTGACCAGACGAAGAGGAGTCATGAACAATGCCGCCATAATGACTTCGGTACTCTGCTTTAACAGGAATGACGAACCGATCATTCCGGATTGTAATGATCGAATCTGAAAGCATCTTTGATGCATTTTTACCACGTGTATAACTCTCAAGTTTTTCCCGGACTCTGGATTCTTGTGCGCGCAGTTGCTGACGGATTGTTCGGAGAGCACTACTCGCGCTATCAAGCACAAGTCCATTATCATCAATACATGCGATGATTTCGTGTTCCAGCTGGGTCAGGATCGGGAGGTATTCCTTTTTTTCCATGAATAATGGAATTTGAATATCCCCTTCTTCATCGACAGCCTCCAAGAATTGCCGCAAAATACGACTCGCACGAATGGTACTGGCAATCTCTGTCAATTCCATTGGTCCTAATACAGAACCGATTTGTGCACGTTTCGCCTGTGGTCGAATATCGGCGATCCCACCCATCGGTACATTGCCTTTGATCCGTAGCAACGATAGAGCCTCGTCCATTTCATCTAACAGTCTTTGGACTTCAGCCAGATCTGTAGCTGGCCGAAGTATATCCATATGTGAGCGACCAAGTGATGATGTACAGTGCTTGGCTGCTTGTTCTCTGACTTTATCAAATTCAAGTGTTTTTAAGACGCGATCTGCGATCATTCA
Source organism: Chungangia koreensis (assembly GCF_042651785.1). Classification (NCBI taxonomy): domain Bacteria; kingdom Bacillati; phylum Bacillota; class Bacilli; order Lactobacillales; genus Chungangia; species Chungangia koreensis. The sequence continues at coordinate 183,951 of NZ_JBHSEC010000005.1, read as the reverse complement.
AAAACACCTCCATTTCACTTCTTTAAGAATGATTCAAAACGGTTAACTGACCAAGTGTTAACCACATTTTCTTTCTTTAGCCACGCACGTTGTCCATATTGTACACCGATCGGCATGACATTTAATTGTTCGATGCTATGAGCATCCGTATTAATGGCGATTGGCACATCTAATTCTTGTGCCATCACTAAATATTCCTCGGCCAAATCTAATCTGAATGGATTCGCATTCAACTCCAAGATTTTCCCGTATTCCTTCGCCCACTGGATCAGTTGTGGAACATCCGGTTCATATCCAGGACGCTGACCGATGATTCTACCAGTTGGATGGGCAATCATATCGACATGCGGGTTTTTCATTGCTGTCAGAATCCGTTCCATTATTTTCTCTTGTGGCTGGCTAAAGCTCGAATGGATGGAAGCAATCACAAAATCCAGATCGGCCAATAGCTCATCATCGAAGTCTAATGAACCATCAGGCAAAATATCCATTTCGGTACCACAGAAAATCCGGATATCATCGTATTGAAGCTGCAGCTTTCGGATTTCCTCCATTTGCTTACGCAGACGTGAAGATGTCAATCCATTCGCTACTTTTAAATACTGAGAGTGATCTGTAATCACCATATATCTTCTACCAAGCAGACGGTTAGCCTCGACCATTTCCTGTATGGAGTGGGCACCGTCAGACCATGTCGTATGCATATGAAGGTCAGAGATAATGTCCTCCGGTTGAATAACAGAAGGGATCTCGTCCAAACGGTCCAGTTCCGTTCCATCTTTCCGAAGGGTCGGTGGAATGAAAGGAAGGTTGAAATGTTGGAAGAACTCCTCTTCCGTTTTGAAAGTTTTTACTGAACCGTCTTCCTGTTCCACTCCATATTCACTTATTTTTTTACCCAATGACTTAGCCAATTGCCGCATCTTTACATTATGCTCTTTTGAACCTGTAAAGTGGTGAAGAGTAGAAGCGTATTGCTCTTCAGTCACAAAGCGGAAGTCTACATCTACAGGATCCTGCATATCCAACTTTACAGAAACCTTCGTATCACCGGCTGCTACAATTTCCGAAATTGGAAGTGCATTCAATATCTTCTCCCGAACTTTTTCCGGATCGGTAACCGCCATTACAAAATCGATATCCGAACTGAATTCTTTTCTGCGGCGGTAGCTGCCCGCTACAGAATACTTCGAAATCTCTTCAATATTGGAGAGCTCCTGTTCAATCATTTTAACGATTGCATCAATAGACCAAATCGGAAAATGTGTCGGAATAGACTGGAAGGATTCCAACTCTTTTAAGAGCTTTTCTTCCGTCTTTTTTCCGAATCCTGCAAGTTTACTTACATCTCCACGTTCACAGGCGGCTTGTAAAGATTCAGGTGAATCAATCCCTAATTCTTGATGGAGCTTTGCAATCTTCTTTCCACCAAGACCGGGAAGTTTCAATAATGGAAGAAGGCCGCTCGGCACTGCTTCTTCCAATTCCTCGAGCAGATCCGATTTCCCTTTTTCCATTAAGTCAGTAATGACAGAGCCTGTCCCCTTGCCAATCCCTTTCAAGGAAAGGATATCATCCATCTTTGAGAGACTTCTCGGGTCAAGCTCCAATGTTTGAGCTGCTTTTCGAAAAGCACCCACTTTAAATGGATTTTCCCCCTGCAATTCCATATATAATGCAATTTTCTCTAATGTTCGTATGATTGTCTTCTTATTCATATCTAACCGCCTCCTAAAAAAAGCTTCCCTCTTTAGAGAGAAGCAATTAGTTGTTTTAGACACAAAATAAGTACTACTTTTCAAACTGAGTTAGTATCTTCATTTTGTATATATGTACCACCAGTTTTTTACCGTTTCCGAAAGGATCGGTGTGTGTTCAAGCATAAGACCGGCAAAGATCGAACCATCAATTAAATTCTGTAGTGTTCCAAGTGGTAGTAGAGCAATAATATATAGGATGACAAAAAGAATGAAATAAAATTCGATAAAACCTAAAAATGCTCCTGCAAATTTACTTACCCATCCAAGAACCGGCAAGAACTTCAAGAAATCAAACATTGATGCAACCAATTGCAGAGCAAACTTGACCGCAAAAAATATGATTGCGAATGCAATAAGCTGATAAAACGTTTGATCCAAATCAAGAGTTTCTATTGCAAATGTCAACATGGAATTTGCATCCACTGCCGGATAAGGAATCCATAAGACAAATTTTTCGGCAAGTGGTTTATAATAGAGGTATGCCACAATGAGGGCAATGATAAAACCAGTCATATGTATTAATTGTACAATTAGGCCCCGTTTAAATCCGGTGACAAGGCCGGCAATAAGCAAAACCAAAATTATGATATCAAGCATTCACTTCAACCCTTCAACTTTCTCAATTCTTCTTCCAACTGTTCAACAGTTTCTTTTAACTTCAAGTAGTCATGAACGGTATTGACGGCAGTGAGGACGGCGAGTTTTGTACTGTCAAGGGACGGATTGTGCGCATTGATTTCCCTCATCTTGTCATCGACGACGGAAGCTACAAGCCGCATATGCCCACTGGTCTCTGTCCCGACCATCTTGTATGTCTGACCGTAAATGTCAACCGATATGCGAGTTTTATGCTGATCTGCCAACACCGAAAGCCTCCCTTTAAAATCCTATTTCCTATCATAACATGAAATAGATTTAGATGTGAATCGCTATGAAAGGACTTAAACTATGAATAATGTAGTCATTCAAATGCCTAAAACAAAACTGGAGGAGCTCTCTTCCTATTATTCTACCAAAAAAGTGGAACGCAAAGCACCTGGCGTTGTGTTCGCCGCAAAATTACCCGACGTCTCCATCACAGCCTATTCTTCTGGAAAGGTTTTATTCCAAGGAAATGGAGCTGGCCGAGAATCCGAGCGATGGGGTCAATCCTTGCCTTCAAAAACGAATGAACCAGTTAGGACTAAAGGCGATCAACTGCCTCTGAATTTCGCTTCTGCTTCGGTCCTCGGTTCGGATGAAACAGGGACAGGCGATTTCTTTGGTCCCGTTACTGTAGCTGCATGCTATGTACGAAAAGACCAAATTGAACTCATTAAAGAGTTAGGTGTCAAAGACTCCAAAATGCTGACGGACGATATGATGAGAAAAATTGCACCTGACTTGGCCACAACCTTGACACATAGTGTGTTAACTCTTAAAAACGAAAAATATAATAACGTCCAAGCCCTTGGCTGGAGCCAAGGAAAGATCAAAGCGCTTCTCCATAACCAGGCGTTAAAGCATGTTCTCAATAAAATCTCTCCTGAGAAACCGGACTATATCTTAATCGACCAGTTTGCTGAGCGTGGAATATACTACAATCACATTAAACAGGAGTCCGAAATCATTCGGGAAAATGTACTGTTCTCAACGAAAGCTGAACAGCTTCATGTTTCTGTTGCTGCAGCATCCATTCTTGCACGGGTGGCTTTTCTTAAAGAGATGGACAGGTTAAGTGAGATGGCAGGTTTGGAGTTGCCAAAAGGTGCAGGACCGAAAGTAGATCAAATCGCTGCTCGGATTTTGCTGAAGCAAGGTGCGGACTCGTTAAAATCTATGACAAAATGGCATTTTGCAAATACCAAAAAAGCTGCTGATTTACTGCATAAGAAAAGGAACTAATTTTTGAGTTTGAAACTATTAAGCATCTGCCATCACTCTTGATGGCAGATGCTTTTATGGTTTTATGTTTTACAGGACCATTCCAATACACTGATCGATTAGTTCCTCGCGGGTCTCGATTACAACTTTTTCACTCAACGATTTATTCAATGTCTTAAATTCAGGAACAATTTTTCTTAATACGTCCATAATCCTGTCAGGATGACGAAAGCTTTCCCAGCTTTTTAATATGCTGAGTTGTTCTGGGGATAACTTACTCCGTTCTCCCTCGATTTTGGACCACACCCCATATGAACTATCCAAATGCTCGTCCATTTCCATATACCATCCAAGAGCCATCAACCAACGGACTCGATCTAAATTGGATAAGGCATAGTAATACTCTTTTCTCCTGACCGCCCGATATGTTTCATGAATAAAAGCTAATACTTTCCCTCTCCAAAATTCCACTTCCTCTGAGGTGGATTTGTAAACGATTTTAGAAGAATCTTCGGCTATTTGCTCCAGCACTTCGTTTGGGTCGTACAGGATTTTCATATTCCGAAGCCATATGGAAGGCTTGATTTCATCAATTGTATGGTACCAGCTATCGACTTTAACAAACGAATCGAAATGGGAAACGTCTACGGGACTATAAGGATTGGTATTCTCATGAAATAATACGTTCCCCCATTTTTCCGCCCGTTCCATTTTCCTCATAATAAAATCCGCAATCTTTTCTGGAGTCACAATAGTATGTAAGTCGATGTCTGAAAAACGGTCTGCTTCATTTCGTGACAATGAACCATCCAAGTAAATGGCCAATACATCTTCATCGGAAGTTAAATCAGCCACTGCCCTTTTCAGCAACTCTTCCCTTACGATTCGCAAATGAGCATCCCGATCCTCAAAATGTGGGTCAACCATTCCCCACTCCCCCTTCTACTTTAAAAACTTTTTTCCCCTTCAATTAAATAATATAACAATTAGCCAAAGGATTTAGTTTAGAAAAAAGACGTCCCCCTATCAGACTAAAGGAGACGTCATGTTTGTTTACACGCGGAGTTGTGCGCCCGCTTGTTCTAAAGCTTCTAAAACCTTATTATGTGCATTTACAACTTCGTCGTCAGTCAGTGTACGTTCCGGATCGAAGTAATTCAATGAGAACGCGACTGATTTCTTGCCTTCTTCCATTTTCTCGCCTTCGTAAAGGTCAAAGACTTTCACTTCTTTTAATAGCTTGCCCCCAGCTTTACGAATGACGGATTCCAATTCTCCGGCAGCTTGTGCACGATCGACTACCATCGCAATGTCACGGGAGATCGACGGGAATCGCGGTACAGCCGTGTAAAGTAATGGTTCGACATCGACATTCAAAATCTTCGCTAAATCCAATTCCATGACATACGTTTCCTTTAGGTCACGCGCCTTTTGTTCGGATGGATGCAACTGGCCGATGAACCCGATTCGTTCTCCTGAAAGCAACACTTCTGCTGTTCGGCCAGGGTGCAATCCATCAATCACAGCTTTTTGATAAGAGACTTCGTTACTTTGTCCTAATAACTCGAAGAGACCTTCGACAATTCCCTTAAGTACATAGAAATCTACTGATTTCTGTTCACCTTGCCAACTATGGTCTACCCACTTACCAGTGATAACTGCAGCGATGTGCTCTTCTTCGTTCGGAAGTTCGTCAGCAGTCGTTCCTAAAAAGACTGAACCGATTTCATAAAGGGCAACAGAATCCACTTTCCGAGCTACATTGTAAGTTGCCGCTTCCAGTAAATGTGGAATTACACTTTGACGCAGAGTACTGCGTTCTTCACTCATTGGCATAAGAAGTTCAGTCACTGGAGCATCTTTCAAAGCAAATTGCTGCGCCGTTTCTGTAGAAGCCAACGAATACGTAATTGCTTGGTAAAGTCCGGCACCTTCCATATAAGCACGTACTTGACGGCGTTTTGCTTGGTAAGGAGTTAACCCGCCAGGGACTGCTTCCCCTTCTGGAAGCGTCATCGGAATTTCATCGTAGCCATAGAGACGTGCAACTTCTTCCACGATATCTTCCTCAATGGTAATATCTTGTCTCCTTGTCGGAACTGTTACGTAAAGCATCCCATTCGCCGCTTCAATATCAAATTTCAAACGTTCTAAAATATTCGTCATGTCTTCCAGCGGTATTTTCATTCCAAGACGGTTGTTAATAAAATCCGGAGAGACCACCACGTTCTTCGGTGATTTATCGAGTTCATCAAAAATTACGGAGCCAGCTAAAACTTCTCCGTCAGCCAAATCTGCTAACAACTGTGCAGCTCGTTCTGCGGCAGGAATGACACGATTCGGGTCCACACCTTTTTCGAATCGGGAGCTCGCATCGCTTCGTAAACCATGATCTTTCGACGATTGACGAATTGACTGAGGATTAAAGTACGCAGATTCGATTACAACGGTAGTTGTCCCCTCATGCACTTCGGAATTCGCACCGCCCATCACACCAGCGATAGCCACTGGCTCTTCACCATTCGTAATGACTAAGTGATGTGATTGAAGCGTACGTTCTTGGTCGTCAAGAGTTTGTATTTTTTGCCCTTCGGCAGCACGACGAACTACAATCTCTTTCGTTTTCAAACGATCATAGTCAAAAGCATGAAGCGGCTGGCCGTACTCCATCAAAACATAATTTGTAACGTCCACTACATTATTATGTGGACGTATACCTGCAGCCATCAGGCGTTGCTGAAGCCAAAGCGGCGATTCAGCTACTTTAATATTTCTCACTACTTTTGCCACATACAATGGGTTTAAATCGTTCGCTTCGACATGAAGCTTCAAATAATCCTCTGCCTTCTCGGAAGACTCGGTATAACTAATTTCAGGAAGCTTTACGTCTTCGGATAGAATGGCTCCAACTTCATAGGCTACACCTAACATACTCATGGCGTCGGAGCGGTTTGGCGTCAAGCCCAGTTCAAGGACCACATCGTCTAATCCTAAATAAGCTAACGCATCCTCGCCTGCGACTGCATCTTCCGGCAATACAAAAATTCCATCAGCATAAGCTTTTGGAACAACCTTTCCTTCAATGCCAAGCTCTTGAAGAGAGCAGATCATTCCATTGGATTCTTCTCCGCGCAGCTTTGCCTTTTTAATTTTAAAGCCGCCTGGAAGTCTGGCGCCTGGTTTAGCGACGATAACCTTTTGTCCCTCATCGACGTTCGGTGCACCGCAAATAATTTGCACTGTTTCCTCACCAAGGTCAACTTGGCAAACGTTTAATTTATCGGCTTCTGGGTGTTTAGCTTTCTCCTTCACATAGCCGACAACAATATTCTTTAGTCCTTCTGAACGGTTTATAACAGCGTCAACTTCGATTCCCGAACGGGTAATCTTTTCTGCCAGTTCAGCAGGATCCATTCCATTTGTTTCTACATAATCTTGTAACCATTTTGTTGAAACGAGCATGTTGTTCCCTCCTTAAACCTCTGTCCGGTGGAATTGCGATAAGAACCGTGTATCGTTTGTATAGAAATGACGGATATCTTCAACACCATATTTCAGCATGGCAATCCGTTCAGGACCCATACCGAAAGCAAAACCGGATACTTTTTTCGGATCATAGCCGGCCATTTCCAATACGTTTGGATGAACCATTCCAGCACCTAAAATTTCAATCCAGCCTGTTTTTTTACATACATTACAACCATCGCCACCGCACTTGAAACAAGAGATATCCATTTCAACTGATGGCTCCGTGAATGGGAAGAAGCTTGGACGAAGTCGGATTTCCCGCTCTTCACCGAACATTTTCTTTGCAAATAGATCCAATGTCCCTTTTAAATCACTCATCCGAATATTCTCTCCAACAACAAGCCCTTCGATTTGGGTGAATTGATGGGAGTGAGTAGCGTCATCATTATCCCGGCGGTATACTTTCCCCGGACAAATGATTTTGAACGGCTCTCCATCCTTAATTTCCATTGTCCGCGCCTGGACTGGAGATGTATGAGTGCGTAAAAGAATATCTTCTGAAATGTAGAAGGAATCCTGCATATCACGTGCAGGGTGGCCCTTAGGCAAGTTCAACGCTTCAAAGTTATAGTAGTCTTTTTCAACTTCCGGACCTTCCGCAATTTCATACCCCATACTGATGAACAGGTCTTCAATCTCTTCAATTACTCTTGTTAATGGATGGTGATTCCCCACTCGGACTGGTCTTCCCGGAAGGGTTACATCAATTGATTCTTTCTCAAGCTGCTCCTGGATTGCCTCTTCTTCCAATAAGGTCATCCGTGCTTCCAATTGTGCCGTTACTTCTTCACGGACTACATTGACAAGAGCACCCATTTTAGGACGTTCTTCCGCAGGGAGTTTCCCCATTCCTTTTAGCAAATCAGTAATCGGACCTTTTTTTCCTAAGTAAGCAACACGGACTTCATTCAATTCTTTTACGTTCTGTGCCGCTTCGATCTTACTAATGGCTTCTGTTTTTAGTTGCTGAAGCTGAGCTTCCATCGTTTTTCCTCCTTTACAAATAAAAAAACCCCGCCCCCAAAAAGGGACGAGGAACTTCGCGGTACCACCCTGATTATTGTGCTGTTTCGCACAATCACTTCATTGGAATAACGGTTCTTCACCGGCTCGCCTTTACAGTAACGTACTGGTCCCGGCGGCAGCTAACGGGGTGAACTTCAGTGCTTCATCCACTATTTCTGCTTCCAGTCACGGCAGAAACTCCCTGTAAGGATGTCTGACACATACTCTTCCCGATCATTGCTTTTAATCATTGTATTAAATTTATTATATCCAACTAATTTTCGTTCTTCAACTTTTAGTTAAATTAAACAGTAATACGCCTGTTGCTACGGCAACGTTCAATGATTCGGCTTGTCCCAAAATAGGGATTGTAACGTTTTGATCTGTCATTGTCAGAAGCTCCTCGTCAATACCTGCTCCTTCATTGCCTACAATTAGACCGAATTGGCTAGTGGCTTCGATCTCATGAAAAGGTACCGCGTTTTTCAAAGCGGTCCCATATACAGGGATAGACGAAGCTTTTAAGCGGTTGACCCATGTATACATATTGCCTTTGACAATCGGCAAATGAAAATGAGAGCCTTGGGCTGAGCGTACGGTTTTCGGATTGTATGGGTCAGCTGAACCCTTCCCTAAAACAATGCCATCGACTCCAGCAGCATCAGCCGTCCGAATCATTGTTCCTACATTACCTGGATCCTGTACAGCATCAATAAGTAACACACGTTTCCAGGTCGACTGTTCCTCCTCGGAATATTCTGGCTGGCGGCAGTGGGCAAAAATTCCTTGAGTATGCTCAGTATCAGTCAGCTCTTTTATCAAGTCATGAGTAAGCTCTACGATTTGCAACTGTTCTGTATCCCACCCCGAAGGAATGTCAGTCCCTTCCCGCACGATCAATGTCAGTATTGTGCCTTCCTTCTTTAACGCTTCTTCGACGAGATGGAACCCTTCCACGAGGAATTCAGATGTTTTATCGCGTTCCTTCCGGGTGGACATTAACTTCTTCCATTGTTTAAATAATGAGTTTTGCGGTGATTCAATCCGTTTCAAATGCGTTCAATCCTTTTTGTTTTAAGTTTATCAAAATGATGTATAGGTGGCGAGTATCGAGAACAGAATGGAAGCAGGAGGGATGAAAATATGAATTTTCAAATTCGGGAAGCCATTACAGCCAACATGACCGGAAGTTCACCAGACGATATCCGCGGCGTTGTAGATGATGCCATCAAGCGTGGCGAGGAACATCTCCTGCCAGGTCTCGGTGTATTTTTCGAGAAACTTTGGAACCAAGCCGATGAAAACGAAAAGCAAACGATGTTGAATAGTCTTTCTCAAGTTTTCACGAAAAAGACTACTCAATAAAAGAATTTAAACCTCCCTTTTCAAAAGTGGAGGTTTTTATCATCGTAATGAGCAGTTGTGTTTGTTCTATGAGTAGTTAGCTCATGTCTATGAGCAGTCGGCTTGTTTCTATGAGCAGTTAACCCTCGCCAATGAGCAGTTAACCTTTTCGATGAACACTGAACAACAAATTCCCGATAAGAAATTAATGCCCTTACCGAGAAGGCAAGGGCATTGTTTTTAGATCTTATTCAAACGTAATGCGATTAACTGTGTCGCGGTCTAATTTCTTAACCACTTCAACAATTAGTTTCACAGCGTTTTCAAAGTCGTCACGATGCAAGATTCCAGCATGGGAATGGATATAGCGAGTCGCCACACCAATGGAAAGTGATGGTACACCATTATGGACTAAATGGATGGAACCTGCGTCTGTACCGCCTCCGGGAATCGATTCAAATTGATAAGGGATTCCGTTTTCTTCAGCAGTATCCACGACTAAATCGCGTAAACCTTTGTGAGAAACCATTGAAGCGTCATATAAAACGATTTGAGGTCCATCGCCCATTTTACTCATCGCTTCTTTTGCAGAAATTCCTGGTGTGTCACCAGCGATACCTACGTCAACGGCAAAGCCGATATCCGGTTGGATTTTGGTAGCAGCTGTACGTGAACCGCGTAGTCCGACTTCCTCTTGAACTGCACCGACTCCGTACACAACGTTCGGGTGTTTCTCGTTTTGCAATCCTTGTAGGACGCCGATCGCAATAGCTAAGCCGATACGGTTATCCCAAGCTTTTGCCATTAACAATTTCTCGTTGTTCATAACTGTGAATTCAAAGTAAGGAACAACCATGTCGCCCGGTAAGACGCCCCATTCCATCGCTTCCTCTTTTGAGGATGCACCGATGTCGATGAACATATCTTTGATTTCAAACGGTTTCTTTCGTGCTTCCGGAGGCAAGATGTGAGGCGGTTTCGAACCAATTACCCCAGTAACTGTGTTCCCTTTGCGAGTCACCACTGTCACACGCTGTGCCAGCATGACTTGTGACCACCAGCCGCCAACGGTTTGGAATTTCAAGAAACCTTTGTCGTCAATTTGTGTTACCATGAAGCCAATTTCGTCCAAGTGGCCTGCAATCATAATTTTAGGGCCGTTTTCATCGCCAACCTTTTTGGCGATTAAGCTTCCAAGGCCATCCAATTCAACGCTGTCAGCCAGCGGCTCTATGTATTTTCTAAACACATCACGAGCCTCTCGTTCGTTTCCGGGAATTCCTTTTGCGTCCGTGAGCTCTTTGAGCATCGTGAGCGTTTCGTCCATTTTTGTCATTATTTCGGCCTCCCAAATAAATTAATACAGACCTTATTATATTCTAAATACATAGCGTTTTCAAAATTATTCTCATTTATTTAGAATGAATTTAGAAGTACCTAACATGATAACGAGATAGTGAAATGGAGGAGTATATATGGACAAACATTATTTCATAGGGATTCCAATGCCCTCGCAGATTCATTCTATTGCTACATCAAAACAGGAAGAACTTCAGTTAAGACAGTTTTATAAAGCAATTCCATATCCAGAAGATTTGCATATAACGCTACTGTTCATTGGAGGTTTCCCCCAAGAAAAACTTCAACCTATGCAAGAAGTTTTAAAAAGGATTTCTGAACATCACGATTCTTTTACCTTACAGATTACTGGTGTTTCCTCCTTTGGTTCGAATTATACACCCAGAGTCATTTACCTTTCCGTTCTAAATAGCGATCCTTTAAACAGTATAAATCGGGATATTGTAGAAAAAGCATGCATCTTCTTAGATCAATCCAAAAAAGAGAAATTTGTCCCTCACGTGACGATTGCGAAAAAGTGGAAAGGCATTGATGGTTTTAACTTTCAGCAGCAAACATTTTCACCTATCGGAATAGAAATCGACTCGTTCAGCCTTTTTGAAATTAACCCAAGCCGTACACCAAAATATCATCCAGTTGAAACGTATGAACTACAACAAAAAGGACGTCCTTCGCAGTAGCGAAAAGACGTCCTTTACTTATTGAAGCAACATTTTGTGAGTCGATTCCGGAAACTGATCAGTATCCATGAAACCATTTGCCCGATAAAATGCATCCGACTTTGCAGAATCCGTCCGAAGTGTCATTTCATCAAAATTACCTTTCGAGAATTCGGTTATTTCTCTAAGAAGCATGGTGCCAATTCCTTGCCTGCGGGAATCAGGACGTACATAAAAACGGCGTAATCTGCCGATTCTCCCACTGTCAGAAAAAGGGGACTGATTCACTCCACCGATTGCGATCAGCTCATCTGATTCATTCCAAACGCCAAAGAGTGCCTCTCCTTGCTTGTCGAATCTGTTCCTGCCCATATTATAGTCTTCACAAAGTCTTCTAACAAAACGGTATCCTTCTGCTTCGCTTTCCTGGATCAATCGGGAACAGTCGATTTTCTGCAAATCTTCAATCCTTTGAATTACCAATGCCATGCAAAGTCCTCCGTTCATTCATTTTGTCTACCTATTCTATAAATGCTGCGGAATATCCTTCTACTACTTTTAAATAAGTTAACAAACAGGAATAATGAGACCTTCATGATTCGACTTAGGAGAATTCACTTCATTTGAAACAATGAACGTTTCCATTTGTTCTGCATCAAACGGCCTGATCAATCGGTTCAATACTTCAGGATCTTGAATACTCGGGCTAAGCCAGATTTTTTCACTTTCCGGTTTAAGAATGACCGGCATCCGATCATGAATCTGTTCCATGATTTCATTTGCCTCTGTAGTTACAACGGTACAAGAGTGAATGAGGTTACCATCCGGTGACTTCCACGATTCCCATAAGCCGGCTAATCCAAATAATCCTCCATCTTTCATTTTAATATTGATAGGAGTTTTATTTTTCCCATCATGCTGCCATTCATAAAAGGAATCCGCAGGTAAAATGCAGCGCTTTTTACGATAAGCGTTTCGGAAGCTTGGTTTATTTGCAACGGTTTCCCCTCTTGCATTGATTGTTTTGTAACCCATTTTTTCGTCCTTTGCCCATGGCGGGATTAATCCCCATCGAAGACGGCCAAGGCGATTCCGGCGACCGTCGTTTATAATTGCTACTACTTGATGGGACGGTGCAATATTGTAACTCGGTTCATAGATCCCTTCTTCAAATACATCAACCATAAAACGTTCAACAATATCATCCATGCTTGCAAATAAGGTATATCGACCACACACAATTATTCACCTCAATACCCTGTTAGTCGGCTCCTGCTCCGCCGCCATCTCCACCTCCGCTGCCACCAAAGCTTGATCCACCGGCATCAGAACTACTACCTCCTCCGCCACCAGAGGAAATTCCTTTCGTCCACAACCATGACATCGTCAAAACAGAAAGAGGATCTGCCCCCACCGCCAAGGCTGATTGGAGCGGACTCTTGACAGTATTTGAAGTTAACGGTATGTCCTTAGACTTTCTCGATAGTAGATATGCCCGAGTCAACCACTTCTCCCGCTCCTCATAAGAAAGAGAGTCTGGTGGACCGTAACGGATTTCTCGTTTAAACGAACGTATAGCTTCCCTTGCCCTAACAGCACTATTCGATAAGATGTACATCGGTACGGACCAATAAAATAAAACAAAAGCTAGTAGTAGAAGTGCTAAGCCAGTCATGACTTCCTCGTCTACGATTGTCAAAATGGTCACAAACATAATGATGGTATAAAAGAAGATTACCCTTTTTCTCCACCTTTTTAGCCAGAAAAACAATAAAAATGTTATTCCAACAAAAACTGTCCAAATGATTCCGAGATTACTTCGTAAATCTGCATAATAGGATATAGAAGTGAAAAGTGTCACTATTATGGAAGCGCATGTAATTAGTATAGTAGGAATCAAGTCATTTAAGGTACCTGCTTCCTTTAGTTCTGCAACTACTAACCGATACCACTCCCGTTCCCCTTTCTTAAATCTTTTCACTTTCTGATTAAAATGTTGATGGGAACTCGGGTCTTTTTCTTTTCTGGCAGCTCCTGCTGCGTCGTGTAGATGGAATGTCCATTTGGAAGAACCTGACTTTAAGGAGAATAACCATTGGATCATCTTCATTTCAAAAGGTTGTTGCGTTATACTGCCATTTTTCAAACGGAATGAAAGGGTCTCTTCCGCTATTTTCGGATCTCCTTTAAATCGTAGAGCAGCCTTTTCACTCCGCACTTGAACGGCTCCTTGCTCAACCATTGAAAAAAGTCCGGCAAGAAACGCTTTACGATGTGGTTTTCCCGCTTTATCGACAAAGAATAGATAGAGCGGATCTGTCAGTATAACTGCATCTGCAGAACCTTTCCTCCAGAAATGGCGCTGTGGTGGTAAAAAGAAGAATAAGACCGATATAACGAGTAAACTAATTATAATTTTTGAAATCATGAAAGGAAGACGTTCAATTAGAGAAAGCCGATTTTGCATAGTCGATAGTTCATCTTTTGCTTTTCGAACTGCTTCCCCATAACTTACTTCCGACTTCCCCTTCACTTGTTCAGTCATGACTGAGGACGGGAAAAAGAAACTTGTCTTTGTTTCCGTATACGCTTGCGATAAAGAAGTGAAAAAACGGATTCCAAATTCTGCTTTCACATTCTCTTTTCCATTACGATCAAAGAGGACTCCCTCAAAGTTAGTGGGGTTCACACTCTCTGGTAGAATGAAATCGATCGTGACATTGGAATAATTTTGGTCGTGTGCAGTACCATCGTCAAAATACGTAATATCCAGCTCGCTATAATCCTTATAAGAGCGAACCGCATCCTTCATTTGGTAGATATAAAGCACGGAGTACTCCGTATTAGTTGCCTCGATATTCGTCGTAAAGCTTCCTTCCTTTCCGGTTACAGAAAGCTTCATTAAATCGGAGCCTTCGATAAAACCAGGCTCAGCATTCTTCTTTTTGACTTGATATGCCTCAAATTTATCAATCTGGTTGGCATGTTTTTCCGGAAAAGAGCGAGATAAAGTCGAAAATGTCCCGTCAAGCGTATAGGTGAAGACTTCATTGACAAGCAACTCACCATTTGGCTGAATCCATGATTTAATATGTACACGGTCAATTGAAAAAGACTTAGCCGATACCGCGTTACCCGTTGAAAGTAAGATAATCAGAACGAGTACTGAACACAGGATTTTCTTCACTGTTATCCACCTCACTTTTATCTATATACGGAAGGTGATCATTAAGGTTTCATTTCCCTTTTAATAACCAGTTCGCTGGCGCTCATAGTTCTTTTCGTTTTTTTGAATGTAAGCATGGATGATTTCTTCATTCTCAAAACCCAATCCTGCAGCGATTGCACTATAGATTTCCCAAACTTTTCGATAATGATCCAGATCAGGATTTCTCAAGAACTTTAGTATCTCTTCCTGTGCAGCTATAAACAGCTCAGTTAAATTACCGGATTGGTTTCCGACTGGCCATTCCTCCAAGTCATTAAGCCCTTTCGCAATTCCAAGTGATAATAAAAAGTGCACGGAATCCACATACTCTTCCAAAATCACTTGGCGTTCTGATGGCCCTTTTGTGCTCCAAAACTTAAAGCAACGGGTTTCATTAGCCAATTCGGCAAGTTCCACTAATAGAGCTAACCCTTTTTCCTTGAAGACATCCGTTTGGATTCCTTGGTTCGACTCAATATAACTGTCTAATTCCTTTTGCATTGTAAACAACTTGGCCAATTTCATAAAAAAACCTCCAAAAATATAAAATATCTTGAAACCATATGATAACTCAATCGTATATGAAGAATGAATGATTGTACAAGGGGGCTTTCAGGTTGGGCTTTTTCATCCGTCTAATCATACTCGCATTTATCGTCTACCTTTTTTACTTAGGAATCAAGTATTTGACCAACCCAAAAAGGAAGCTGGACGACGCCTATGAACGTGGGCAATATTATTTCTATGATGATGTAAAAAATGTAAGAAAGAACTTTTTCATCTCTTATAAAGGAGCATTATTTGAAGGAGAAAAATATTTAGGCACGACTGAAGATGCTTTTGAGGTTGTGTCCATTTTCGTCTGGGTTAAGGATGAAGCGAAGCTACAGGGCTTTACGAAAGAGGACTTCTTGTTTTTAGAGAAAGAAATTAAGATGAACTATCCGGATGCGCAAATCAATTGGAAAAACCCGATTGAAAACTTAATGATGTAAATAAAAAGCTATTGGAAATGCCTTCGGCATCACCAATAGCTTTTAAAATTCCTTCGTACCCGGTAAAGAAAAATCCATTAGCCACAAGACTACTGCTACGGTTAGAAGTGCCAATACAAAAAATCCGATCCGAAATTGGACATGTTTCGTTTTATGTCGAAAGTACATCATTCCGAGATATGCACCGATCCCCCCGCCTAATAGCGCGGCTGTCCATAAGGTTTTTTCAGGAACCCTCTGCCCTTTTTTCCTTGCCTGGCTTTTATCATAGCCCATCATCGTAAATGTCCAAATGGTGGCAATGCCAATCCAAACTAACAAAACAAGCTCCACTCAAATCCTCCTCTAAATCTATGTATATGAAAAAAGCTGTCCCTGTCATGTTCATGACTTAGGGACAGCTTGTTGTTTTCTTAGTTGTTGTAAGACTTTTTAGCTGTTTCAGCCAATTGAGCGAATGCTTTTTCGTCAGATACAGCAAGTTCAGCCAACATTTTACGGTTAACTTCGATACCAGCCAATTTAAGACCGTGCATCAAACGGCTGTAAGAAAGACCGTTCATACGTGCAGCCGCATTGATACGAGTGATCCATAGTTTACGGAAATCACGTTTCTTTTGACGGCGGTCACGGTATGCATATTGCAAGGATTTCATAACCTGTTGGTTAGCAACCTTGTACAATGTATGTTTTGAACCGTAATAACCTTTTGCTAATTTTAATACTCTTTTACGACGCTTGCGCGTTACTGTTCCGCCTTTTACGCGTGGCATATCCATTACCTCCTGATGATGATTCAGATTCTATATTACTTCATGTACGTGATCATTGAACGGATGCGTTTGTAGTCTCCGTTAGAAACAAGACGAGCTTTACGAAGATGACGTTTAGCTTTCGTCGATTTGTTAGCGAATAAGTGGCTTCTGTATGCGCTGGAACGTTTGATTTTACCTGAACCAGTCTTTTTGAAACGCTTAGCAGAGCCGCGGTGAGTTTTCATTTTTGGCATATCGTGTTCCTCCTAAACAATTGGTTCTATTACTTTTTCTCGTTCACTGGTGCAAGCACCAAGAACATGCTGCGTCCTTCCATCTTCGGCGACTGTTCAACTGTCGCTACTTCTTTGCACTCTTGTGCAAAGCGGTCAAGTACACGCTGTCCGATTTCTTTATGGGTAATCGCACGGCCTTTGAACCGGATGGAAGCTTTTACTTTGTCCCCTTTTTCAAGGAACTTGATCGCGTTGCGAAGTTTCGTCTGGAAATCATGTTCATCAATTGAAGGGCTTAAGCGCACTTCTTTGACATTGATGATTTTCTGATTCTTTCGGACTTCACGATCTTTCTTTTGTTGCTCAAATTTGAATTTCCCATAGTCCATGATACGAGCGACTGGTGGCTTAGCTTGAGGAGCCACAAGGACAAGATCCAAATTTACACGAGCTGCAAGTTCGAGCGCTTCATTCCGGGTTTTAATGCCCAATTGATCACCGTTCTGATCAATAATACGAAGTTCACGAGCACGAATGCCCTCGTTTACATACATGTCTTTGCTAATAGTAATCCACCTCCGAGTAGTGTCTCGAATACATGATTTGGGTACATCCCGTAAAGGGAGGTGCCCTCCAGGTCCATTCCATTAAAAAACGGGTGGACAAAAGTTGTCCACCCGCATATGAGTACGTACTAACCTGTACGGTACAATCAAAGTGTACTTACCTGTTAACAACTAAAGCGTCAATCAGGTGAGAAGCGGGCAGCTCCTGCTTATACCACAAACTGTATTCATTAACCTTATTTATACTACCATGTATCCTTGGTAACGTCAACAGAAAGATTTGGTTTATTTCACTTCATCCTTCAAACGATTTAAGAAATCATCGGAAGATATACTTTCACTTGATTGTTCGCCGTATTTCCGTACATTGACAGCACCGGATTCCAATTCCTTGTCACCGAGAACAAGCATGTATGGAATCTTCTGCACTTGCGCTTCACGGATCTTATAGCCAAGCTTTTCTTCACGGTCGTCAATTTCGACACGGAAGCCTGCTTCTACTAATTCATCCCGTAACTTGCTCGCATAATCGAAGTGCACTTCGTTTGATACAGGGATGATTTCCACTTGGACTGGAGCAAGCCAAGTCGGGAAAGCACCTTTATATTCTTCGATCAAGAATGCTACAAACCGTTCCATAGTTGACACGACCCCGCGGTGAATGACTACCGGACGGTGTTGTTTTCCGTCTTGACCAATATAATTCAAGTCAAAACGTTCTGGAAGAAGGAAGTCCAATTGAACTGTGGATAAAGTCTCCTCTTTACCAAGTGCTGTCTTAACTTGAACATCCAATTTCGGACCATAGAATGCAGCTTCGCCTTCTGCTTCGAAGTAGTCAAGTCCGAGATCATCCATTGCCTCTTTCAACATGGATTGTGCACGTTCCCACATTTCATCGTCATCGAAATACTTTTCAGTATCTTGAGGATCACGATAAGACAAGCGGAAGGAATAATCATTCAAGTCAAAATCCTTATACACTTCCAAGATTAGACGAACTACCCGTTGGAATTCTTCCTTTATTTGATCGGGACGGACAAAAATGTGAGCATCGTTCAAAGTCATTCCACGAACACGTTGAAGACCGGATAATGCTCCGGACATTTCGTAACGATGCATCGTTCCAAGTTCAGCAATCCGCAATGGGAGATCACGATAAGAATGAATGCCATTTTTGAAAATCATCATATGATGAGGACAGTTCATCGGACGTAATACAAGCTGCTCGTTATCCATATCCATAACAGGGAACATATCTTCTTGATAATGTGCCCAGTGTCCGCTTGTCTTATAAAGATCGACACTGCCTAAAACCGGAGTATACACATGGTTGTAACCAAGTCTTTGTTCTTTATCGACAATATAACGCTCAATAACACGGCGAATTGTTGCTCCTTTTGGTAACCAAAGCGGCAAGCCTTGACCAACCAATTGAGAATTCATGAACAGATCAAGTTCTTTACCAATTTTACGATGATCACGCTCTTTTGCTTCCTCAAGTAGACGAAGATGTTCTGCCAAGTCCTCTTTCTTGAAGTATGCAGTACCGTAAATACGTTGAAGCATCTTATTGTCGCTGTTCCCTCTCCAATAAGCACCTGCGATACTTAACAATTTAAACTCTTTCAATTTGCCAGTGGATGGCACGTGAACACCGCGGCAAAGGTCAAAGAATTCACCTTGTGTATAGATGGATACTTGTTCGTCTTCAGGGATTGCTTCAAGTAACTCAAGTTTGTATTCATCGCCAATTTCCTTGAAGCGTTTCTCTGCTTCAGCACGGGAAACATCTTCACGAACGATTTCAAGATTTTCATTGATGATTTTTTTCATTTCTTTTTCGATGTCTGCTAAATCATCTGCTGTAATCGGCTCTGGAGAATCGATATCGTAGTAGAATCCACTCTCGATTACTGGTCCAATTCCTAATTTAACGTCTTTGAATAGTCGTTTAACTGCTTGTGCTAATAAGTGGGCAGTACTATGACGAAGGATTTCTAAAGCTTCCGGAGATTCCGGTGTAATGATTGCAATCGCCCCATCGTGAGGAAGCGGATAGCGAAGATCGACAAGCTTGTCATCCAACTTACCGGCAAGCGCTTTTTTCTTAAGGCCCGGGCTGATGGAAGCAGCGACATCTTCAGTGGTTGTACCGGCTGGGAACTCCTTTACAGCCCCATCGGGAAATGTCAATTTGATTACTTCTGCCATTTTTCTGCACTCCTTTTTCAACTTAGTGGTCTTAATAACATAGCCGCTTCAGGCAGGCGCTTTTCGCTGGCCAACAGGATGTTGGTCAGAAAGGCGACGCCGCAGGACGCGGCATTCTTAGCCTTTCTTCCTTCATAAATCCTAAATTGCTTTTCCCGCTGGACATTGAATAAACTTCCTTGAATAAACACCGCACGAAGAAAATGCGAAGCATTTTCGAGGAGTCGCTGCCTTTCGCTACTATGATTTTAAGCCAAATAAAAAAAGCCCCATCCCTGAAAAGGGACGAGACTTAGTTCGTGGTTCCACCCTTCTTCCTTCTATTCAGCAACATGCTGAAGAGACGAAGCTTTGCGTCGGCTAACGGGCCGGTACCGTCAGTGGCTACTCAATTCGCCACTGCTGCTCCGAGGCGGTAAATCCATTGTCGTACTAAGAAGCTTCCAGCCAAGGCTTCTCTCTCTGCAAGTCGTACAAATGATTCATGTCCTCTTCCAAGCATTTCAATATTCGTATGTCAGTCAGTATAGTACGGAATGAAAAGAATTGCAAGTAGTTAAAAAAGATTTAATTCACTGTCCGTTTCGCCAATTCTTACCGCTTAATCGGACCGGAACCGCCAATGTTCGAATCCTTTCCATAATCCTGGCTGCTTTCACGACTTCTTTTTCACCGCGCTGCGTGTAAGCAAGATGATGTTCCAGTTCTTCCAACGTAAAGTTAGATGAGAAGAACGTCGGAAGTTTTTCAGACATCCGATAATGGAGGATCGTACCAATCACTTCATCGCGTGTCCAGCTTGACATGGATTCCGCTCCGATATCATCCAACATTAAAACTGGTGCCTTTTTGACAAAGTCAACCTTCTCCTGAAGCGTAGAATCCTGGATGGATTGCTTCATTTCTCTCAAAAATTCAGGTACATATACGAGCAATGTCCGAATATGGCGCTCCGCTAACTCATTGGCGAGCGCACCCAAAATATAGGACTTCCCAACTCCAAATTCCCCATGCAAGTATAATCCGGCAGAAGGGAGCTCGTTCGTTCGATCATATTCGTTTAAGAAGTCTTTTGCCGCACGAAGGGCCCACACTCTGCTGTCATGCTGGACATCGACATCTGACAACCGGGCATCCAGAACATCTTTGGACATATACATACTATCGATCATAGAAGATACTTTACGCCGATCATCTTCTACAATCTTCCTTGGGCACCGGATATAATCTACGTCAATTAGTCCTCTATTCAAAACGAGTTTCGGTTCAAACCCTTTCATCATGTTTACACACTGGTCGAGTCCTGGGCACCCTTCGCACTGATGGGATTGGGATGTATATTCGTATAATTTGCCAAGCCCACGATCTACGACTTGCTTGTTGATTTCGTTTGAATGTTCCATTAGAAATTGCTGGACGCCTTGGTCTTCCAGTATTTCATTTTTCATCGCCTCATACCGTTCTGCAAACGAAGGAGCTTTGATAACCCTTTTTAACGTTTCACGGATTGGTTCCATTATTTCTTCACCTCATCCTTCAATACGCCAAGCTCAGCTAAAAGCTTTTTGCGTTCTTCTTCAACATTGATCTGGCCTGAAACCGGCTCCTGTACATTCGACTGTTGCTTTTTATAAAACCATTCAGGCACCTTTTCCTCACGTACTGCCTTTTTAGCGGGTGCCGCCTTCTTACCCCCATCATTTTTCCACTGCAAATATTGTGAATGTTCCTTGCGGGCAAGCGTCATCGCTTCTTTTGCAGTTTGAACATTCTTTCTAATCCAATGGGAAGCAATCTTTTCTGCATAGTTCTTTGTGAGCTTCATGTCAGTACGTAATAAGACGTATTGAAGTAATACGTTCACCACGCCAACAGGCATTTGATGATTCATCACAAGCTGCTGTGCAAACAAGACATCTGCAGGGAGCGGTTCTTTTCCTCCTTGCATATCTTTCAACACTTGAGCAGGGGGTGTGGTTTCCAAATATTGAAGGAGCTCTTCTTCCTTCGAAAGCTGCTCTTTCTGCATCGGTTGTCCGATTTCCGGCGTTTGGACAAATGATTTTTTCAAATAAGGGATGTCCTTAGAAGTTGCCAACTTGTAATAGTCAGCTGCCGCTTTCTTCAAGAGATCCTCGGATATGGAAAAATTATCGTCCAAAGCCAGCAGGACTACTTTTTGCATATCAATAGGTGTAAAGGAATAGAGGAATGCAAGTCTTTTGACGGTTTCCTTTATACGAGCATTGAAAGCCTTTGTCGGAATCATTTGCTCTGAAAGACCTGCAAACAACAATGAAAAATCAAATTCATACTGGAATGGAATTCCCTTTGTAACTTTGGCTTCAGCATATTGGACCTGATCTTGTTTGAATTGGTCCAATCTAGAAGAAGGTTGGAAAACATCTAAAAAAGAACGTGAGATATCTTCATATCCTTCCATCTCAACCTCGGGCTTTAAAAAGCGATCCTTTAATCGTTTATATGCATGTTCCCCTATTCGGTTAAATAAAAAGACGGATAGAAGGGCATCGTCAAAAAATGTTTTTGCATCGAGCGGACCCAATAGTTCATATGTAAACGATCGATTGTTGTCCTCTTCTTTTTTCCATGTCTGCAAAAGACCGATGGCTTCCAGAGAAATTCGGGCTTCGAAAATCTTGCCAATCGGCAAATCAAGTGAGTTCATTAAATAATAATGAGTAAACTCCTTATCTCCAGCCTGTTCAGCATCCGCCCAGAGTGTTAAATATAAACTCATAGCCTGCGCGCCAACTAAGGGCTGATAGAAAAGAGTCAACATTTGCCGATCATAATCAGAAAAAGGGTATGGGAGCCGGACAACAAAAGGATCTGCTGGTTGAACTTCTTTATATAGGGTTATCACAAGTCCGCCTCCTTTCCTTTTTTATGTATGGTCAATGTTCACCTTTTTTTAAAAGATCCTTCAGTTCTTCAATAAAAACATTAATATCTTTGAATTGGCGATAGACGGAAGCAAACCGAACATAGGCAACCTCGTCAATTTTCGCTAAACGATCCATGACCATTTCACCGACAGCTTCCGATTTAACTTCGGAATTTCCTATTCTCCGTAATTCTTTTTCAATAGAAAAGACTACCTCATCTAAGGAATCTAAAGAGACCGGGCGCTTTTCACAGGCTCTGATCAAGCCTCGAAGGACCTTCTCCCTGCTGAATTCCTCACGGGAACCGTCTTTCTTAACAACCACAAGGGGCATTTCTTCGACCTTCTCAAAAGTCGTAAAACGATAGGCGCACGATTCACATTCGCGCCGCCTTCGGATTGATTTATTTTCATCTACAGGTCTTGAATCTACAACCCGTGTACCATTATGATGGCATGCCGGACATTTCATACAGCCAACTCCTGATTCTCAATTTACTTGTAAATAGTATAACAAAAAGAGTTGCTTTGTAGGGCAACATCCAACATTTGTGAATATTTAATGAATGATTTGTCCCATCTTTACTTCGAACTGCTCAAATAATAGTCTTCTTCAAAAATTGAAAAAGCAGAGGAAGGCATCCTCTGCTATGATTTCATTATGCAGTTACAGTCGGTATTAATGGATCAACCTTGACCGGACCCATGCCGCGCGGAACTTCAACCGTTTCACGAGTCTTTGCACCCAGTGCTGCCGCAATATAATTTGCAGCAATTGTCGGATCGAGATGTCCGCACGTATACACATCAATGCTTGCATAGCCATGTTCCGGGAAGGTGTGGATTGTCAAATGTGATTCAGAAATGATCACGACACCACTGACACCTTGTGGAGCAAATTTATGAAAAGCAACTTCACGAATTTCAGCACCAGACTTCAATGCCGCATCGACAAATGTCTGTTCAATATAATTCATGTCGTTCAACTTATCAAAATCACATTCCCACAGCTCTGCAATTACGTGACGACCCATAGTTTCCATGGTTCGCTTCCCCCTTTGACATAATTTTGGTGAATTGCAAAATCATCAAAGTCGACTACCACGGGGGAAAGTTAGTCCAAAGAGGTCCTAACCCTTTAAGCAGTCAGTGTGTACTATTTAGTTCACGAATCACATTATAGGTTGTTTCATACACGAAAGCAAGAGAAAAAATCACGGCTTATTAAATACCGGGTACTAACTGTTGACAGAGTCATCATTTCACTTAAAAATTAGAATATTAACAACCAGCAGTTCCCGCCACTTCGCTTTCCGTGGGCTTGGCTTCGGGCCAACAGGAGGTTGGTCACAAAGGCGTTGCCAAATAGCTACCGGAATCTGCTCCCCAGCAATTTTGCGACAAGCGAAGCGGTGGAGCAGCCAGGACGCGGCGGGTTTAGCCTTTGTTCAATAAATCTTGTTGTATGCGGGGTCTTCAGCTCAAGCTATTCCCACAGGAGTCTACGTGGCAAGAACTGCTTATGTACAAACTTAAAATTTAAAAAGTAATCATAAACTTTCTCAATTCTCATTCAAGTAAACAGAGGAACCAAGTATTTCATAAGTTCCATTATAAATTCTGTGTGTAATTATTCCATTAATTATAAATCTCCAGCGCAAGAAGCGGAAGGCGGCGACTCCTGCGGGACAGCGAGACAGTCCGAGACCCCACAGGCGAAGCCGAGGAGGCTTGGCGCGAGCCCGCGGAAAGCGCCCGCCTGGAGCGTGTGCTCCAGGTATATCTTTACACCTGATTACTATTTTGTTAAAAATCTAAATCCCGGCATATTAAATGCCGGGACTTTCGATAATTTAAATTTATCTCAATTGATTAATTACTTTCTCCGCAAGGTCTGCAACACGAGCAGAATAGCCCCATTCGTTGTCATACCAAGCTAATACTTTCACTTTGCGGTCTTCCATCACCATCGTGGATAAGCCATCAATTGTTGAAGAAAAAGTTGTCGTGTTGTAATCAGAAGAAACAAGCGGTTCCATTGAAAAGTCAACAATCCCTTTAAGTTGTCCTTCCGCTGCTTTTTTGAACGCTTCATTCACTTCTTCAACTGTAACGTCAGTCTTTAAATCTACTACCAAGTCTACAAGAGAAACATTTGGCGTAGGTACACGCAATGCCATCCCATGGATTTTACCCTTCATTTCAGGAATTACAAGGGCAAGAGCCTTTGCTGCACCGGTTGATGTAGGTATGATGGACTGGCCGAGTGCACGTGCTCTGCGCAGATCCTTATGTGGATTATCCAAGTTCTTTTGATCATTCGTGTAGGCATGAACCGTTGTCATTAAACCGTTTTCAATGCCGAATGTATCGTTTAGCACTTTTACAACAGGAGCTAAGCAGTTTGTCGTACAACTTGCATTTGAAATAATATCTTGTGTGTTCAGATCCAATTCGTCATCATTGACACCCATTACAATTGTTTTATCCTCATTCTTACCTGGTGCAGTCAAAATTACCTTTTTTGCACCAGCTTCAAGATGCAATGCCGCTTTATCACGAGAATTGAATTTACCCGTCGCTTCAATAACAAGATCGACGTTCATGTCTTTCCATGGAAGTTTTGCCGGATCACGTTCACTGACGATTTGAACCCGTCTGCCGTTGATGATCAGCGCATCCTCCTCTGCAATTACCTCTCCGTTAAATCTGCCGTGAATCGTATCATATTTAACAAGATGGGCTAATGTTTCGGATGGATAACTTGCATTGATGGCAACTACATTAAACCCATCCTTCTCCATCATTTGTCTAAATACCATGCGGCCAATACGGCCAAAGCCATTTATGGCAATTGCAGCAGTCATGAAAAAACCTCCTGAATATTATGTTATACTGTTAACTTATTTGCATGTAATAGTATAACACATTCTTCTAATCATGACTCCTGTTTGTGATATGTTTCACTATTCTTTATTTTTCAATGTTCCAGAATGCTAATATCTTTTCTAATTGTTGTTCCGTCTCTTCAAGAGATCCGTTATTATAAATTACTGCATCTGCTCCTTTTTCCTTTTCTGATACTGGAAGTTGTGAGCGAATCCTTGAAAGTGCCTCTTCCTCAGATAACTGATTACGTTGCATTAATCGCTTCAACTGGACTTCTTCCGTCACCGAAACAACAAGTATTTTCTCTACATAATGTTGTAGTCTGCTTTCAAATAACAGAGGAATGTCCATAATGACGGTCTTGGCACCATTAGATAGATATTCATCACGTTGGCGAAGCATTTCAGCTCTGATGGCAGGATGCATAATGTCATTTAACATTTTTCGTTTGGATGGATCGTTAAAAATGATGGTTCCTAACTTTGGACGGTCAAGTTTACCATCGGGAAGAAGCACCTCTTCACCAAATGTCTCTACGATCATTTGAAGAGTAGGCTCTCCCTTCTCTACTACCTTTCTTGCAACTAAATCCGCATCTACAATCGGGAATCCCCGATCAGCTAACATCGAGGAAACCGTACTCTTCCCACTTGCTATACTGCCTGTTAATCCGATTATCACCTTTTACCCAACTCCTTACTTTTGGCATGCCGGGCAGTAGACCGAAGTTCTTCCGCCAATTTGGAGACTTTTTGTCGGTGTTCCACATGTAAGGCACACTTTACGCCCATACATTTTTAATCTGTGCTGCATTCCGCCTGCTTCGCCGTTTATATTCCGATAATCCGAAATCGTAGAACCGCCCGCCTCGATACTTTCATTCAAGATAGAAACAATTGTGATAAATAACTCTTCCTTACGTGCTTTACTGATCATTTTCACTTTTCGGGAAGGACGGATTCCCATCCTGAAAAGCGCCTCTGTCGCATAAATATTGCCGCAGCCGGAAATAACATGACCATCCATAATTACTTCCTTTATCGGTTTTTCTTTATACTTTGGCAGCTCACACATGGATAGAAAGTGAGAGAGAGCCATTTCATCGAATGGTTCCGGGGCCATGAGTAATAAGGGTGGATAGTCTTCTTCCGACCGGAGCAAACGCATTTCACCGAACCTCCTGATATCAGAAAAGATTAAGAAGCCTTCCTCCGCCTCAAAAATCACATGAATATGCTTCCGGAATTTTTCTTCCGTTATTTCATCTATTCTATTAACTGTAAACCAAGCACCTGTCATCCCTAAATGATTAACAAAGAGGTATTCGGTATTTCCTTTTTTAAGACGGAAGTATATATACTTTGACCTTCGAGTGAT
Organism: Chungangia koreensis; assembly: GCF_042651785.1. NCBI lineage: Bacteria > Bacillati > Bacillota > Bacilli > Lactobacillales > Chungangia > Chungangia koreensis. Next base: position 157,285 of record NZ_JBHSEC010000005.1, on the reverse strand, counting down.
ATCGAGGATTTTCATCCCCTCCATCCTCTTAATGAACTCGTCCGGATCAATGCCCTTTAAAATGGCTTCTTTTCCTTCTGATTTTGAACGGTAGATTGTCTCAGAAACCCTGACCTTATTTAAAGTCCGTCCAATCGCGACAGGCCGAAGCGACCGGACCACTCCTTCCACCTCCGGCAGTTCCGGCATAGCGATTCCTCCTTACTTTGTTTCGTACCAAGTTTTTCCGTGCGCATAATCGACCTTCAAAGGTACCTTTAACTCCAATGCTGATTCCATTACTTCTGGTACAATCTTTTCAAGTTTCTTCAACTCTTCCTCTGGCGCTTCGAAGATCAATTCATCATGGACCTGGAGAAGCATACGTGCTTGCATGTTTTCTTTTTCAAGCCTGTCAGCCATCTTGACCATAGCAAGTTTAATGATGTCTGCAGCGGTTCCTTGTATTGGCGTATTCATAGCGGTTCGTTCTGCAAAACTCCTTAAATTGAAGTTCGAGCTTGTGATATCCGGCAAGTATCTTCTGCGGTTCAATAACGTAGAGACATAACCTGTCCTCTTCGCTTCTCGGACGATTTCATCCATATACTCTTTTACGCCTTGGAAACTTGACAAATATCGGTCAATAAACTGACCAGCTTCTTTCCTCGTAATATTCAAGCTTTGGGATAGACCATAATCACTGATTCCGTAGACAATGCCGAAGTTGACCGCCTTCGCTGCACGGCGCATGTTGGAGTCGACTTCATCTGCACTCACATGAAACACATCCATCGCAGTTTTTGTATGGATATCAGCGTCTTCTCTAAATGCCTCTATCAGTTTTTCGTCGTTTGAAATATGCGCTAACACACGTAACTCAATTTGAGAGTAATCGGCGGCAAACATATACCATTCAGGATTAGATGGTACGAATGCCTGACGGATTTTCCGTCCTTCCTCGAGCCGGATCGGGATGTTTTGCAAATTCGGACTCGTTGAACTAAGTCGGCCGGTTTGAGTCAATGCTTGTTGGAAAATGGTATGGATTTTTCCATCCTCATGGATCTCTTTCAATAATCCTTCGATATACGTTGACTGGAGCTTGCCTAGTTGACGATAAAGTAAAATATGTTCAATGATTTCATGCTTACCTTCAAGTTTCTCAAGAACATCTGCAGCAGTCGAATATCCCGTCTTCGTCTTTTTAATGACCGGTAATTGCAGCTTCTCGAAAAGAATGACCCCGAGTTGTTTTGGAGAGTTGATATTGAACGTTTCTCCAGCTAACCGGTAAATCTCTGCTTCAATCCCAGTTAACTTTTCAGCTAAATACTCACCGATCTCAAGCAATTTTTCCCGGTTGACATTAACACCGAAAGCTTCCATATGGCTAAGAATTGTAGCGAGCGGCAGCTCTAAGTCATAGAAAAGATCTAATTGATCATTTTCTTTTAACTTTCCCGTTATCACAGGGTAAAGTTCCCATAACGCTCTGGATTTGCGGCTTGCATGCTCTGCCAGTTTCGCCTCTTCAGGAACCGCTTTTTTCGCACCTTTACCAAATACCGATTCATCAAGCAATACGTCCGTATAGCCGAATTCCTTCACGACTGAAGACAAATCTGTCGATGAGATAGAAGGATTCACAATGTACGCAGCCAGTAACAAATCGAATTCAACGCCATTCAATTCATATCCCTTTTGGAGAAGAGCAGCTTGAGCAGCTTTCGAATCAAAAAGAACCTTCTTTTTCGTTTCATCCTTCATCCACTCATGAAAATCCGGGCAGTCTTTCAACGTTTCCGCATTGATAAAAATGGTTTTCTTTTCATCGGACAATGAGATTCCTAAAAGATCGGCATTATGATAATTATCTCCGAATAACTCGACATGCATGGCCATTCGATCTTTTAACATGTCCTTCTGTAATTCAGTGACGATCTCAAATTCAATTTCACTCTTAGGTTGTTCCTTCACAGTCATATCTGTTTTTTCAAGTAATGTCTTGAAGGAAAGTTCTCTCCAAACCTCTATTAAACGCTCCTCATCCGGACCCGCATATGAGATATCTTGCAATGAAATTTCAATCGGCGCTTCGGTGTTGATGGTGGCAAGCTCTTTACTCATTAGCGCCTGTTCATGATTGGTCTCCAGGTTTTCCTTTAGCTTTTTGCCGGATACTTTTTCAAGGGCTTCATAAACACCTTCAACTGTGCCGAATTGGTTCAACAGTTTAATCGCTGTTTTTTCGCCAACGCCAGGAACACCAGGAATATTATCGGAAGCGTCTCCCATCAAGCCTTTCATGTCAATGATTTGGGCAGGAGTCAATCCGTATTTTTCCTGGACATGATCCGGCGTATACACTTCAATATCTGTCATCCCTTTTCGGGTAATGTATACTTTAGTCCGCTCTGCAGCAAGTTGAGTCAAGTCCTTATCTCCGGAGATCACAATCACTTCCGTATCCGGGTCGACACTTTGTGTACTCAAAGTACCGATGATGTCATCCGCTTCGAACATTTCCAGCTCGTATTGTTTGATCTTGTATGCATCTAACATCTTCCGCAAGTATGGGAATTGTTCGGAAAGCTCAGGCGGAGTCTTCTGACGTCCACCTTTGTATTCACCGTATGTACTATGCCGGAAAGTTGTTTTTCCTGCGTCGAAAGCTACCAGCATATGCGTCGGCTTTTCCTCGGTTAGTATTTTTTGAAGCATCATGGTGAAACCATACACAGCATTTGTATGAATTCCATGTTCATTCGTCAACAAAGGAAGGGCAAAAAACGCCCGATACGCAAGGCTGTTCCCATCCAATAAGATCACTTTCTTCTTTGCCACACCATTCACTCCTATTCAAAAAAACCGTCATCTCTCTTCATCTTACCACGGGGTAAAGATGAAAAGAAAATGACGGCTATTCGTTACTCTAAATATCCAGAAAGAATCCGTGCATAAGGTGAATCAGAAGGAAGAATGATTACTGTATCTTCACTAATTGTTTTCTTATAGGACTCTAACGTCCGATATAACTCATAAAACTCGGGATCCTTTGAGAAGGATTCATTGTAGATTTTAGCAGCTTCCGACTCCCCATCTGCGCGTATGAGTGCCGCATCTTTCTTAGCTGTAGCGAGCATTTCCTGCACAGTCCTGTCTGTTGTCGCTTCGATACTGCGCTTTTCAGCATCCCCTTCAGAGAGGTATTTCTGAGCCATTTTTTCTCGTTCAGAAATCATGTCATTGAAAACTGCCTGCTCGTTTTCTTGTGGCAAATCCGTTCGTTTCATACGGACATCCACCACCTCAATCCCGTAATTATCAAATGCCAGTAATTCATTGACCCTTGCTGTTATATTATCGTTCAGGCTTCCCCGGGACGAGTTTTCATCATTAATAATTTCGTTGTAGTCTAAGTGGCCAAGTTCGGCACGAACGACAGAGTAAATGAATTCTTCCATCCGGGACTCGGCATTAACCAAATTACCGGCATTATTAATCATTTTCCTTACATCATTTATACGCCATACTGCATAATTGTCCACAATAATCCGTCGTTTGTCTTTTGTGTTAATTTCCTCTTCCGAAAAATTGTAGATCATTTGATGCTTTGGTAAAGAAGTTACACTTTGGATGAAAGGTATCTTCATATGGATTCCTGGATCTCTGTAGATTTGTTTTATTTCACCAAACTGACGGACAATTTTATATTCGTTTTCCTTAACGACGAATACATTGGCAATCAAGATGAGAAATACTACGAACAACCCCGTTAAAATAATTGCTGGCTTCACAAACTTCTTAGCATTGATTGGTTCTTTTGGTAGCTTCGGCTCCTTCGAAGCCTTTTTCTTTTTTGCATTCATACTGGCTTCCATTCTTTCTTGAAAACGTTTTTCAATATCTTCAAAAGGATTGTGGTTATTCGTCATCAGTTTCCGCCTCCTTCCGATTGATCATTCGAAGCCGCTGGCGGGACTACTTGCTGCATTTGACCGAGCGGTAAGTACTTCATCGTTTCACCAGAATCGTTCATAATATAAATCTGCGCATTTGGTAAAATTTGTTCAAGCGTTTCAACGACGAGTCGTTGGCGCGTGATTTCTTTATGGTTGCGATATTCTTCGTATAACTTATTGAAGACAGCAACATCCCCTCTTGCTTGTTCAATCCGTGCGATTTTCTCCCCTTCAGCTTTTTCCAAAATCGCTTTCACTTCCCCGATTGCTTCACTTTCACGTTGGTTCTTATACTTTCCAGCCTGATTGGTTTTTGTACTTTTCGTCTCTTGGGCATCGGTAACAGCCGTAAACGCTGCCCGAACCTCTTGATTCGGCAATTCTACATCCTGAAGTTTTACACTAAGCACGGAAATTCCAATATCGTATTTCTCAATCAATGTAGCTAAGAGGTCCCGTGTTTGCACCTCAATTTCTGCTTTACCGGAAGTTAAAGCATCGTCAATGGTTGAACTTCCAATAATCGAACGAATTGAGGCAGACGTGGCATCGTGTAAAAGTTCACGAGGACTTTCAGCATTAAACAAGTATTTTTTAGGGTCCACGATTTTCCACTGGACAACCAAATCTGTTAAGACGATGTTTTCGTCACCCGTAATCATTTTCGTTTCTTCCGGATACGTTTCGTCGATCGACCCATCCGGATTTTGTTTATAACCGAATTGAAGACTGTAGGTTTCCTTTGATAGGATTTCTACTTTTTGTAATGGCCAAGGCAATTTGAAATGTAAACCAGGCTCTATATTCGGTTCGCCAGCTACCCCAAAGGTAACAAGCACGGATTGTTCGGATTCTTCTACTGTATACCAGGATGTAAAGGCAGCAATTAATAATAGGATGCCTATGAACACCATTCCTGTGATCGTAACAACTCGTTTTACACTCATGGTTTAACCCCCTTCTTTCTATGTACAACTGTTATACGGAGATAGCTTTCCTTTGGTTTCATGAAAATCACATTTTGTACTAAAACAAAAAAAGCACCTTCAAAAGAAGATGCTTCTTACATGGATTGCCATAGGGGTATACTCACTTTAAAAGTTGTTCCTTTTCCAACTGTGCTATGAACTGCAATTCTTCCGTTATGTGCCTCAACTAAGTGTTTTACGATCGCTAATCCAAGACCAGTCCCACCTGAATTTCTGCTTCTTGCCCTGTCTACTCGATAAAATCGCTCAAAAATTCTCGGCAACTCCTGCTGAGCAATTCCGATTCCTTCATCCGAAATCTTTATAACTGCATGGCCGTTCTCAATATACGCTTGTAAAGTTACGGTAGTCCCGGATAGAGAATAGTTTACTGCATTCGCAAGAAGATTCATGACAATTTGAATCATTCGCCCTGTGTCAGCTTCAAACTCAATATCCTCTTCCATTTTTAAAACGAGAGACATCTCTTTTTCTTCCGCTTTTTGTACAACCATTTCCATCGATCTATCGATAATTTCACGAAGACTCGTACGATGTAGTTCAATGGAAAATCCATGTTGTTCAATTTTCGATAATTCCAAAAGATCTTGGATAAGGAACTGCAGTCGTTCGCTCTCTTTGTGAATGATTTGAAGGAAATCATGTAGTGCTTGCCGATCTTCCATGGCTCCATCAAGCAACGTTTCTGAAAACCCTTTGATTGAAGTGATAGGTGTTTTCAATTCATGTGAAACATTTGCAACGAAGTCTTTACGGATTTGTTCTAAACGAACTAATTCCGTCACATCATGCATAACAACTACTACTCCGAGCCAACGGCCGTGTTCCCCAATTACTGGTGCGCCGTATAGTTCCATATGTTTGACTTGCTGATATTCAAAGCGGATTTGCTTCCTTGCTGACTTTTCAGTCATGAAAATCATATCGATAAATTCAACCACTTCACTTGGTAAACCCGTATTTCTGAAGGGCTGATTGTCCACTTTGTCAAAGTCAAAATCGAATTGATTCAGAAAAGGTTTATTTACAACTGTAATTTTACCTTCTCGGCCGATCATCACAAGAGCGCTTCCCATATTTTCAATGAGCGTTTTCAAGCGTTCTTCCTCGATTTTTCGAACGAAAGAGATATCTTGAAGATTCCTTGCCAGAATATTTACAGATGTACTCAATTGATCAATAGTACCGTCCAGTACACTCGGAACCCTTACTTTATAATTTCCTTTTGCTAATTCGATAGCCGTTGCTGTCACATTATCAATCGGTTCAGCAAACTTCCCGAAAGTCTGGAAACCGATAATTGAGAATACCAAAAATAGGACAACCAATAAAGCCACTATAAATACCCGTAGTTCCCGGAGTCTCATTTCCATATCTGTACCCGACTCAGGGGTAAAATCCTTCAAAGCAGATTTTTCCTCATCAGATATAGTGAACCCGCTTTGTTCCAAATAATCGATTGCCCCTTCAAGCCGATGTTCCGATGCAGCATTAGTAGATTCCGACAAATAAAGTGGAGCAAAGTGAAACAGGATAATGCCAATTGCAAAGAGCATAGTCCCTATTAACAATGAGTAAGCAAGGAATAATCTATTCCTTAAAGTTTTCATCTATTTCGGCTCCTCGAATTTATATCCGAGTCCACGAATTGTTTTGATATAAATTGGCTTTCTGCTATTCTCCTCAATCTTTTCCCGAAGGTGGCTTATGTGAACATCTACAATTCTTGTATCCCCTGCAAAATCATAATTCCAAACAGCACTAAGCAATTGATCTCTCGTCAACACACGGTTTTTATTTTCTAATAAATATACGAGTAATTCGAACTCTTTTGGAGTAAATTCAAGTGATTCTCCGTTTAATAATGCTTCATGGCGGTCCGGATAGACTTTTAGTGGACCGAACTCATAAGAAGTCTCTGCATCGACTGCAATACCTCCATCTGGAAGAACGGGAACACTTTCTGTGCGACGAAGTACGGCTTTTACCCGTGCTACCACTTCGCGTGGACTGAAAGGCTTTGTCATGTAATCGTCTGCACCCAGTTCCAAACCGAGGACTTTATCGATCTCGTCATCCTTAGCCGTTAACATGATAATCGGCACTTCAATCCGCAATGAGCGAAGTTCTTTACATACTTCCATGCCATCCATTTTGGGCAGCATCAAGTCAAGTACAATCAAATTCGGACTTTCTTCCTTAACTAAGTCAATTGCGTGTTCGCCATCATTCGCAGTAATCACTTCATATCCGGCTTGTTTTAAATTGTATTGTAAAAGAGTAACTATCGATTGTTCATCATCTACTACTAATATTTTCTTGGACATTTGGATCCCCCGTCAATTTATTATGTAAGCAGGTACGGAACTCTCTATCTTTATTTTATTCTTCAATTGACTGTTCCAATGTTCTCGGTGCAGACGCAACTAATTTCCCTTCAATTACGATTTCTGAATCTTCATTTTCAGCCACGACTGTAATCGTCACCAAGTTTTGGATCACATCGATTTCTTTCACTTCAAATAATAGTTCAATCGTTTCATAATGGTACACCGGTTTTGGAAAACGCAGATGCTGTTCTTGGACATGAGAACCGGGTCCTGGAAAATATTTAGAAATCGCAGATGTAACTATTCCGTTCAGCATAATGGCAGGTACAATCGGTTTCCCAAATTCGGTTTGAGAAGCATAATCATGTTGGATATAGAGCGGATTGCCGTCATTAGTCAATCCTAAGTAAAGCAGCAAGTCTTTATCTTCCACTTTCTCAGTCAATTTTAGTTTCTCGCCGACTGTCATCTCCTCGATTTTCCGACCCAATCTCCTCTTTTTACTCAACAGCACCATGTAGCCCCCTTATCATTCGTTTCTTTCATGATATCAATTATTTTCAAAAAAATCGAGTTATGCAATAGTATGTTTCTCTTGAGTTGAATAGGGATATTTTTTACAAAATAAAAAAGGAGGGGTTTCCCCCTCCTCCGAAATTATTTTTTATACGAATGATCTTCAAAGGAAGATTAAAGGTTCTTAATCAACTCATCCGCAAATTCAGAAGCTTTAACTTCTGTAGCACCGTCCATCAAACGTGCAAAGTCATAAGTTACAACTTTAGACTTGATTGTATTCTCCATTGAAGAAATGATCATCTTCGCTGCTTCAGTCCATCCAAGGTGTTCAAGCATTAATACACCGGAAAGGATGACAGAAGATGGGTTTACTTTATCAAGGCCAGCGTATTTTGGAGCTGTACCGTGAGTTGCTTCGAAGATCGCATGTCCAGTTACATAGTTGATGTTTGCACCTGGAGCGATACCGATTCCACCTACTTGAGCAGCAAGGGCATCAGAAATGTAGTCGCCGTTCAAGTTCATTGTTGCAACAACATCGAACTCTTTTGGACGAGTCAAGATTTGTTGTAAGAAGATATCTGCGATTGAATCCTTAACAAGGATTTTGCCAGCTGCTAAAGCTTCGTCCTGAGCTTTGTTAGCTGCTTCTGTTCCAGATTCTTCTTTGATTTTGTCGTATTGGTTCCAAGTGAATACTTGATCAGCAAATTCTGTTTCAGCCACTTCATAGCCCCAGTTTTTGAAAGCTCCTTCAGTGAACTTCATGATATTCCCTTTGTGAACCAATGTAAGAGAAGAACGGCCTTCTTTGATCGCGTAGTTTAATGCTGAGCGGACTAAGCGTTTTGTTCCTTCTTCAGAAACTGGTTTAATACCGATACCGGATGTTTCTGGGAAACGGATTTTGTTAACGCCCATTTCGTTTTGAAGGAAGTCGATCACTTTCTTCACTTCGTCAGAGCCTTTTTTGTATTCGATTCCTGCATAAATATCTTCAGTATTTTCACGGAAAATGACCATATCTGTATCTTCAGGACGTTTTACTGGAGATGGTACACCTTCAAAGTAACGTACTGGGCGCAAGCACACATATAGGTCAAGCTCTTGGCGCAATGCCACGTTCAAAGAACGGATACCTCCGCCGATTGGCGTTGTTAAAGGACCTTTAATTGCGATCAAGTATTCGTTGATTGTATCCAATGTTTCTTGTGGAAGCCACTCACCTGTTTGGTTGAATGCTTTTTCACCAGCAAGTACTTCTTTCCATTGAATTGTTTTCTCGCCATTGTAAGCTTTTTCAACAGCTGCTTCAAGTACACGGGAAGCTGCAGCCCAAATATCTGGACCTGTTCCGTCACCTTCGATGAACGGAATAACCGGATTGTTTGGTACGTTTAACACACCGTTTTCAACTGTAATTTTACCGTTAGACATGTTTTTTCCTCCTACATTCATCTTCAAGGGTTTAAGGCCAGCATGCAGGTTGTGAACCGTTGCCAAATAGCTCTTTAGTACTTGCTTCTGCGCAGTTTTGCGACGAGTGAAGCGATGGAGCAGCTCGATGAGGCGTACTTAGGTTACAAAACCGGTTCATGCGGGCACTATCAATAAGCCCTAAAACGAAATATTAACCAATTTATCTTTCGTCGACTGGTACGTATTTTTGCATCCCAGGACCTACGTACTCAGCACGTGGTCTGATCAAGCGGTTATTCGCATATTGCTCAAGGATATGTGCAATCCAGCCAGAAGTACGGGACACCGCAAAAATCGGTGTAAATAAATCATGGTCAATCCCTAATGAATGGTATACAGAAGCCGAATAGAAGTCAACATTTGGCGGAAGATTCTTTTCGCCTGTTACAATTTCTTCGATCTTCGTAGACATGTTATACCATTTTTCTTCACCACGAAGTTTCGTCAATTTTTGAGACATCTCACGTAGATGTTTCGCACGTGGATCACCTTTACGGTAAACACGGTGACCGAAGCCCATAATTTTTTCTTTATTGTTCAACTTTTCGTGGATGAACTCGTCCACATTGTCTTCGGAACCAATATCAGACAACATTTTCATGACTTGTTCGTTAGCACCACCGTGAAGAGGGCCTTTTAAAGCACCAATTGCTGCAGTCACGCCAGAATATACATCAGACAGGGTAGCTACACATACACGTGCTGTAAATGTAGATGCATTCAATTCATGGTCTGCATGTAGAACCAAAGCTTTGTTGAAAGCTTCTTCTTCAATTGCTTCAGGTAGTTCTCCTTTAAGCATGTAAAGGAAGTTAGCAGCATAGCTAAGATCACTCTTTGGAGCTACTGGCTCAAGACCTTTACGGATACGTGCGAATGCTGTTACCAATGATGGAATCTTCGCTTGTAAGCTAATTGCTTTTTGGTAGTTAGCTTCCTCGGACATATCTTCAGCTTTTTCATCATACAATCCAAGCATAGATACAGCAGTTCTTAGTGCAGTCATCGGGTGCACTTTGTCGATTGGATATGTTTTGAAATGGTCAAGCACCTCTTGTGGTACAACCATCTGATCGGCTAATTGCTGTTTGAATTCAGTCAATTCCGCTTTGTTTGGAAGTCGTTTGTGCCAAAGTAAATAAACAACTTCTTCAAAACTCGCATTATCGGCTAAATCGTCAATATCGTAGCCTACGTATGTAAGAGTGTCATCAATGATGGAACTGATGGCAGTTTGGGCTGCAACCACACCCTCTAACCCGCGTGTTGTTGACATATTATCGCTCCTTCTTTCAGTATGAGTCATCATTTCACATAAAAAAAGGCAGAATGATACCTCATCCGCTTCTATGAACTTATGTTAATCGCTTTCAAAATCATTATAAACAAAGTTGTCGATTTTGTGAATGGAAACGCTTTGATTTCTTGTCGTTTATGACCAAAACAGAATAAAGGCTGATGAAAATGGACTTTTTTAAACCTAACTCACGTATTTTCCGTATAGCTAAACAGTGGGTTCCTATATTACTCCTGGGATTACTCATTTGGAAAGTGATGCCTGTTGCATTAGCGATTTTTACTGCTTATTTTTTCCACCCTATCATGCGATTCTTCAAAGGCGTTAAAATCCCTCTTTGGATTGGTGCATTACTGACAGAATGTTTGGCGATATCATGTGCGGCACTACTTCTATTATTTTCAGTATCTCAGATTATCAGTATAGTCCCTGAAATTCAGGCAGGTCTGGAAGAATTGAATATTAATATGAATCAACCGGAAAATCTGCTTCCTGGTATTATCGGTAAACTTTCTTTTTTCAGTGAAAGAATTGTCGAGGTGGTATCTGGGGTTATACAAGGTTTTTCGCAACAACTACTTAACTTTACAATATTCATTATTACATTCTTTTTTGCATTGATGGAGACTGGCAAATCACGATTTTGGTTCCTCATTTATATTCCGAAGGCTTGGAAAGGACAAGTTAAAAAAGCAATTGAAGAGGCTGGCTGGTTATTTTGGACTTTTCTAAGCGTGGAATTTCGCCTCTTCATGATTACCTTTGCATTATTATCTCTTGGCTTCTTCGCTCTTGGCTTCACCCTTCCTGTAGGTAAAGCCTTTTTAATATCCTTGGCTGATGCACTTCCCTTTTTGGGAATCGGGCTTTTTCTGATTCCACTGGCTATCTATTTTGCCATAATCGGCAAATTTTTCTTAACTGCAGCTTTACTTATTTTGTTCGCATTTATCCAGTTAACGCGTCAAATGACGGAATCTTATTTTTGGGCTTCCACTTTCCACATTCGTTCTGTTCATTCCTTCATGATCAGCGCCTGTTCCTTATATCTTTTTGGAATCCTTGGAATCTTGATCAGTCCGTTTTTAATATTGGCCGCCTTGAAGATTAAAGATCATCGTCTGTTTACATAACGATGATTTGGCCTTTGCCTATTTTTTTCCGGAACCAGCGGTAAAGAAGTGGTTTAAATAATTTCCTTGTCCATTTGAAAAGGAAGAGGAGACCGATCAGGTCCGTAATAAATCCCGGGAAGAGCAATAGAATGCCGCCTACAAAGATGAACAATCCGTCTACTACTGCGTCTCCAGGCATTTCATGTTGCTTAATACGATCTTGAATATCGTAAAACGCTCGAAGACCAAACTTTTTAGCCAGCACAATACCCGCTGCGGCAGTCAACATGACAATGAGAAGCGTGTTTAATATCCCGAATTTCATTCCGGAATAAATCAAAACCGAAAGTTCCACAGCAGGGGCCAAAACGATTAGCAACAAAAACCATCTCATATCATCCCACCTCATATTCTTTGGGCACTTCGCCCAAGTTTCTATTATTCATTAAACAAAAAGAATCTGACGGTATCTCCGCAGATTCTTTTTGCAATTCTACATGGGCTACCTTTTAAATTGTGAAACAGAAATATTATTATTAAAGGACGTTTGCATGTCCAGTATAAATTACTCCTGACTCTGCATCCATTGTAAGGTGTTGGCCATCCGAAAAAATCTTAGTTGCATCTTTAACGCCGACAATGACCGGAATGCCAAGATTCAATCCGACAACCGCTGCATGGCTAGTAAGACCACCTTCTTCAGTAATCAATCCTGCACATTTCTGAATAGCAGGCACCATTTCACGGTCCGAACCGATGGTGACAATAATTTTACCTTCTGGATCCTGCTCAAGCGCCTCTGCAGCTGTACGTGCAATTACGGCTTGTCCAAATGCAACATCTTTTCCAATTCCTTGTCCGCGGGCAAGCAAGTCACCAATCATATGAACTTTCATAAGATTTGTAGTTCCAGCCTCTCCTACAGGTACTCCAGCCGTAATGATGACCACATCTCCATGTTTGACATAATGATGTTTGATCGCCTCTTCGACAGATTGCTCAAGTACTCCATCAGTGGAATGCATTTGTTCTCCAACAATCGGATAGATTCCCCAAACAAGTGATAATTGTCTTGAAATTTCTGTTGTAGAAGTAATAGCTATAATTGGGGCTCCAGGTCGGTATTTGGAAATCATCCTTGCCGTCTGGCCACTGACTGTTGGTGCAAGTACAGCATTTACTTTAAGGTTAATAGCTGTATGGGCTACCGACTGACCGATCGATTCGGTGATATTCGCTCCCCTTTCCTTACTTCTCGCCTGAACAACTCCACGATAGTCCACGGCTTCTTCTGCTCTTCGTGCAATCCTGTCCATCGTTCTGACGGCTTCCAAAGGATATTGTCCTGCAGCAGTTTCACCGGAAAGCATGATCGCATCTGTTCCATCGAGGATCGCGTTAGCCACGTCACTTGCTTCCGCACGAGTTGGACGCGGATTTCGTTGCATCGAATCGAGCATTTGAGTTGCCGTAATAACCGGCTTACCTGCCTGATTGCACTTTTGGATGAGGTTTTTTTGAACAAGAGGTACTTCCTCTGCCGGGATCTCAACTCCAAGATCTCCCCTTGCGACCATTAAGCCATCAGATACCATAAGGATTTCGTCAATGTTTTCGACACCTTCACCGTTCTCGATTTTCGGGATAATTTGGATGTGACCGCCATTATTATTTTCTAATAATTCACGGATCTCCATCACATCAGAAGGTCTCCTTACAAATGAAGCAGCAATGAAGTCTACCCCTTGCTCAATTCCGAATAAAATATCAGATGCATCTTTTTCAGTCATTCCGGGTAGTTGTACAGATACTCCTGGTACATTGACACCTTTTTTATTTTTCAATGTTCCAGCGTTTCGTGCAACAGTATGAATTAACCCTTTATCTCTTGAAATCCCAGTCACTTCTAACTCAATTAATCCGTCATCCAACAAGATGACGGAGCCAGCAGCGACGTCTTCAATCAAGCGATCGTATGTAACAGAAAACACATCTTTAGTTCCTGTTACTTCTTTCATTGAAATATCAATTTCATTGCCAGTAGCAATTTCAATCGCATCATTTTCCATAGTGTGGGTACGAATCTCGGGCCCTTTCGTATCTAAAAGAATCCCGACAGTTTTCCCTGTTTTCTGTGCAGCTTTCCTAATTCTTTCAATTCTTGAGGCATGTTCTTCATGATTACCATGTGAAAAATTCAACCTTGCCACATTCATACCAGCTTCGATTAACTGGGCTAACATTTCTTCGGATTCACTTGCCGGTCCGATTGTACAAACGATTTTAGTCTTTCTCATACAAAAACTCCTCTTCACATGTTTAGATTGAGAGCTCTTTGGATAATTGGTACATGCTCGTATCTGTTCCATGCGCTTTTTCGAACGCTTTTTTCAAATCATAGTCTACCACTTGATGATTTTGGATGCCAATTGCACGACCTTTTTTACCATCCATCAAAACTTCTACAGCTTTTGCTCCAAACTGACTCGCAAGAACTCGATCCCTTGCCGATGGAGAACCTCCACGTTGGATATGTCCCAATACTGATACTCTCGTTTCAATATTTGCAGAGGTTTTCAACCTTTCCGCCAGTTCCGTTGCACTCATGACTCCTTCAGCTACGATGATGATACTGTGTTTCTTGCCTCGTTCATGACCGCTCTTGAGTCGTTCAATCATATCTTCCATTTCAAAACTTTCTTCGGGGATCAAAACCGTTTCTGCACCGCCAGCCAATCCTGCCCATAGTGCAAGATCACCTGCATCCCTGCCCATTACTTCAACTATGAAAGTCCGTTCGTGGGAGGTTGCCGTATCACGAATTTTATCAATTGAATCAATGACCGTATTCAAGGCGGTATCAAAGCCGATTGTAAAGTCTGTACCCGGTATATCATTGTCAATTGTACCTGGTACTCCGACTGCTGGCATACCCTTTTCCGTTAAGGCAAGGGCACCTCGATACGAGCCATCCCCACCGATTACGACAAGTCCATCAATTCCATGTTTTTTCATCTGGGATATCGCTTTTTCCTGTCCTTCATCTGTTGTAAATTCCGGACATCGTGCTGACTGAAGCATAGTCCCACCACGTTGAATAATATCTCCAACCGATCCTAAATGCATAGTTTCAATCTTACCTGAAATAAGGCCTGCATAACCTTGATGCACACCGGCAACTTCGAGCCCATGATAAATAGCTTTACGCACAACAGCCCGGATGGCGGCATTCATGCCGGGTGCATCGCCACCACTGGTTAGTACAGCAATTTTTTTCATACTACACCCCTCCAAAACATGACAACGAAAGGGCTGTCCGCCAAATTCCCGAACGGGAAGTGTGAAAGCGAGGTTCTCCCTGTTACTTGATGGTTCGCTTGCACTGCTTCTCGATTATTTGGGTTTCATCTGTTGGGTAGACAGCCCTTGTAAAATCACTGGTATGCTATTCCTTATATTCACCGATCGCCCGGAATTTTTCATACCGCTGATCTACGATTGCCTCTTTTGACATTGTACATAATTCTTCAAGAGAACGCTTTAGTGTTGTTGCCATATACTCAGCTTGCTTCTTCAAATCTCGATGAGCACCGCCTTGTATTTCAGGTATAATCTCATCGATAATGCCCATTTCTTTCAAATCTGGAGCTGTAATCCTCATGGCTTCAGCAGCTTCCTTAGCCAACGAGGCATCTTTCCAAAGAATCGAGGCGGCACCTTCAGGAGAAATAACCGAATAGGTAGAGTTCTCCAGCATATGAATGTGGTTTGCCACTCCAAGGGCAAGAGCACCACCGCTTCCACCTTCACCAATTACGACACTGATAATTGGTACCGTGATTCCGGACATTTCAACTAAATTCCGAGCAATCGCTTCACTTTGTCCGCGTTCTTCAGCTGCTTTACCCGGATATGCTCCTTTTGTATCTATAAAGCAAATAATTGGCCGCCCAAACTTTTCTGCCTGTTTCATAAGACGCAAAGCTTTTCGATATCCCTCTGGATGAGGCATTCCGAAATTCCGGCGGATATTCTCTTTTGTATCTTTACCTCTTTGATGTCCAATAATCGTGATAGGCTGAGATTGGAAGGAAGCAATTCCACCTACAATCGCTTCGTCATCTCCAAAATTCCGATCACCGTGTAATTGCAGAAAGTCATCGAAAAGTTCATTTATATAATCCAATGTCGTCGGACGTTCTGGATGTCGTGCCACTTGCACCCGATCCCACGGGCTCATATTCTCGTAAACTTCACGTTCCAACTGTTTAAGACGGCCCTCAAGATGATCTATTTCTTTCGTAAGATCTACATCTGCATTTGATGTGATTTCCTTGAGCTCTTGAATCTTTTCACGTAGTTGAATGACGGGCTCTTCGAACGGTAATGCTTTTACCATTTCACATCGCCCCTTTCGTATGCAATTTGACAATAGTTGTTAAGGTCTCTTTCATCTTAGCCCGATGGACCACTGCATCCAACTGACCATGATTTAATAGAAATTCAGCAGTTTGGAAGTCTTCAGGTAGCTTTTCACGTACTGTCTGTTCAATGACCCTTCTTCCGGCAAAACCAATTAGCGCTTTCGGTTCAGCGAGATTGATATCTCCTACTGATGCAAAACTTGCGGAAACCCCACCTGTTGTAGGATGGGTCAAAACTGATACAAATAATAACCCTTTTTCACTGAGTCGTCTCAATGCAACGCTTGTCTTAGCCATTTGCATGAGGGAAAGAACCCCTTCTTGCATACGGGCCCCGCCACTTGCAGTAAAGATGATGAATGGAATCCCAAGCTTAGTGGCTTCCTCAATTGCCCGTGTGATTTTTTCTCCTACTACAGATCCCATGGAACCCATGCGGAAGTGGGAATCCATAATTGCTACAGATACCTTCATCCCGGAAATTTCCCCAATGCCTGTTAAAACCGCTTCGTTCAGACCAGTTTTTTTAGCATCATTTTTCACTTTTTCAGTGTAACTTGGAAAACCAAGCGGATTGCTTGTCTGCAAGTGGTCATCCATGGATACGAACGTACCTTCATCCATTAGACAATTAATACGCTCCTGTGCAGTCATTTTCAAATGATGGTCACAGTTCGGGCAGACTTTGTAGTTTTTCATCAATTCTTTCGTTAAAATGATTTTCCGACATTCAGGACATTTCGTCATGATTCCTTCCGGAACATTTTTCGCTTCCTCGGACGGTATTGGATACCTTTTATTTCGATTAAATAATTCTTTTAAACTCATTTAACATTTCCCCCTTTGGACAAAAGGCCAATCCAGCTATTAAAAGCATGGATCGCCTCGTTTTCCTGACCGGAGCGTATATTCTCGATCATAGATAGTAAGGATTGCTTTTCTTCCGGTCCAGAATGGCCGGCAAACGGCTCTCCGCCATATTGTTTGAGAAGGAACCATATTTTAAAGGATAACCGGTTTCCAGTAGCAACCAGTATCTCTCTTATAAGATCTTCCCGATTAATGGAACCTTCATTTTGAAGTATTTTTTGCAAGCTTTCCCAAACAGGTAGACTTCGTTGAATTTCAGATTTAGCTACTAATCTGATTGCTTCTTTCTCAAGGGTTTGCCTTGTAAAGTGTACATCGGAAAATGATTGTTCGCCTTGAAGGACAAATGCAGCTAACACCTCAACAAGCTGGTGCCTGCTAAAATCACTTAAAAATGTCCCTTCACCTCTTCGGGTTTCAATCAAGCCAAGCAATTCTAAGCTGCGGAGGGCTTCCCGAATCGTTGATCGGCCAACATTCAAGCGCTCCGTTAAAACACGTTCGGATGGTATTTTATCGCCGTGCTTTAAATTTTCTTCTTTAAAGAGCGTCCTTAATTCATTTACGATTTCTAAATACATTTTAGTTGATGGTTTTTGCACCGTTTTCAACGTCCTATATCCCATTTTTTTCGTTCAGTGGTCAGACCACTCATTCATTAGCATACAAGAAACATATAAATGCGTAAAGAAAAAACTGTGCTGAAAAAGCACAGTTTTTGTAGAAAGGTCTATTATTCGGTGACCATCTAACTCCTGATCTTTTTAACAATTAATTGTGGATTCCCGTTCCTCCACTCAACAGAACCCGACAATGCTGCTGTTTTCCATTCCTTCAAGTGTATATTCATCGCGGCAAATTCTTTAGGGAAAAATGTACATGAAAGTGTGCCCGTCTCGTCCTGGAGAGTGACAAACGCCATGGATTCACCTTTTTTTGTCCGGATCCTCTTAATCTCCGTGATTAGTCCAGCAACCGTAATATACTCACTATTTTTCTTCAAACTGACGTCTGCAAGATTTACAGCATCATTCCCAAGCCTACGCTTAATGTATACTGCAGGATGATCCGATAGATAAAAACCTAATACTTCCCGTTCAAATTGCAACTTTGACATATGAGGAATCGGCTCTGTTTCCGTGTATTTCGGCTTGCCGAATGAAAAGGACTCACCTGAAAACAGGTCTGGGCTATTTGTTGGCCTAACCAGCTCTGCATGCATAATGGCTGCATCCAATGTAGCCAAGAGGGCTGCACGATTGTCATGAAAATCGTCTAATGCACCTGCTTTTATAAGTGGCTCAAGAGATTTACGAGTGAAATTTTCAGCTGATAAATCGACCGCTAATTCGAAAATATCATGCCAAACATTCCCTTTCGCCTTGCGTACTTCAAAAAGCTTCCGTAAAAATTGGTTGGATACTCCCTTTATAGCACTCAAGCCAAATCGGACAGCACCATTCTCGACAGTAAAATTCGAATGACTTTTCAAGATGGAAGGCCGGAGTACAGCAATCTTCTTTTCCTTAGCCTCCATAAGCAGTTTTGCCAGCTTATCGGGATTTCCTATGGCATTTGTTAAAAGCGCAGAGTAGAAATGTGATGGAAAGTTTGCCTTTAAATACGCCATATAATAGGAAATCAAGCTATATGCTGCAGCATGGCTTTTCGGAAATCCATAGTCTGCAAAGCGAACGATCAAATCGTAAACTTCTTGAGTAGTTTTTTGGCTATACCCTTTTTTCAAGGAATTCGTTACGAAATGTGTACGCTCCTGATCTAAAATCTCCCGCTTCTTTTTACTGACTGCTCTTCTAAGGAGGTCTGCCTCTCCCATGCTGAATCCTGCCATCCGGGAAGCAATCTGCATAATTTGTTCCTGATAGACAATAACCCCATAAGTTTCTTCTAAGATCGGTTTCAAATCCGGATGGGCGTAAATAACCTCTTCTTCCCCATGCTTTCTTCTCGCATATACAGGGATGAAATCCATTGGTCCCGGTCTGTAGAGAGCATTAATAGCGACGATATCTTCAAAGCGGGTTGGACGAATTTGACGTAAAGTGTTCCTCATGCCATCAGATTCAAGCTGAAACACACCAGATGTGTCTCCTGATTTCAACAAATCAAACGTTCTCGAATCATTCAATGGAATTTTTTCAAAGTCAATCCAATGATTCGATTCGTTATAAATAAGCTTTCGGATATCCTCAAGAATGGTTAAATTACGTAATCCTAAGAAGTCCATCTTCAGTAAGCCTGCAGCCTCTACTTCCTGCATCGGCCACTGAGTGAGGTACAAATCTTCACTTCCGGCCTCTACTGGCACTACTTCCACTAAAGGCATCGGAGATAATACAACCCCCGCAGCATGTGTAGAAGCATGCCT
Organism: Chungangia koreensis; assembly: GCF_042651785.1. NCBI lineage: Bacteria > Bacillati > Bacillota > Bacilli > Lactobacillales > Chungangia > Chungangia koreensis. The sequence continues at coordinate 137,929 of NZ_JBHSEC010000005.1, read as the reverse complement.
CGGTAGTCCTTCCAAGCTTAAAGCAGTTGTAAACCACTTTTTACGGACTTCCGTCTCGCTAATCCACTTTTTCAGTACATCCGATTCTTCATAAGCTTCTTTCAATGTGATGCTTTGCCTATTGGGAATCATTTTAGAGATTTGTTCTAAATCTTTGCTTTCAAAGCCGAAGATTCTTCCCGAATCCCTAGCTGCCGCTTTAGCAGATAACGTTCCAAACGTGATGATTTGCGCAGTATGATGCTGACCATATTTTTCAGCAACGTAGTGAATGACTTCATGTCTCCGGTCATCTGCAAAATCTATATCAATATCCGGCATTGTAACTCGCTCCGGATTTAGGAACCGTTCAAATAACAAGTTATATTTCAAAGGATCGACATCCGTAATGTAAAGTGTGTAGGCGACAAGGGAACTGGCTGAAGATCCACGTCCTGGACCTGTCAATATTCCCTTTCTTCGGGCATATTTCATAAAATCAGATACTATCAAGAAGTAGTCAGAGTAACCCATTTGAGCGATGATTTTCAGTTCATACATTAACCGATCTGCGTAATCTTTATTGGCATGTGGAACTCTTTCTGACAAGCCTTCCATACACAACCTTTGCAACTCATCAGTAGCACTTTGACCAGTGGGTAGTGGAAATTTAGGCATATGCCGTTCTTCACCAAGCGGGTTCACTTTACAAGAAAGCAACATTTTCTCAGTGTTCATAAGCCACTCACTATGATCCGAATACCAATCTTCCCACTCTTCCTTGCTAGGTATAAAGCTCAACCCGTCATCGAATTGTGACGGACCGATTTCAGCCAAAGTTCGACCGGTTCTGATTGCAAGGGCAGCTGTATAAGCAAAAGCATCCGATTCAACCAGATAATGCGAAAAATGCATCGCAGTAACTTTCACACCATGTGCATCGCTCTGTTTAAGCACCCATTCTTCACGATCTGATCGCTGACCAAGAGGTCGAGATACACCGAAATACAAACGTTCAGGAGAAAAAATAGACTTCCCTATTTCGATCGCCTCTTCAGCAAAGTTACCCTGCCATTCATGATCTGTTGCTGGAATAAGCATTAGTAAACCCTGTTGGTATCCTTTTAACCATTTCAGAGGCAATACCTGCGTATTTTTCACACTGATTGCACTACTGATTTTCATTAAGTTCCGATAGCCTTCGTCCGTTTCTGCATAAAGAACTACCGGCAATTGTTGATCTTCACTAAAATCCACCTTTACAGAAAGGCCGATTACCGGATGGATATTTTCATTTTTCAAGAGTTGCCAAAAAGGCAGCACACCGTACAATTTAGAATTGACGATGGCTGCCGATTTGGCATTCTGTTTTTTGAGGAATGGGATGAGTTCTTCTAACCGGATCAAAGACTTCAACAAATCCGACGAAGTGACAATTTGAGGATAAACCGTTGCCATTGAACACCCCACCTTTCAATAAATTATTTGTTTTGGCAAACCTCTTTAATTCTTTTCACTACCAAATCGGCTTCTTCCCAACTTTCGGCAGAAGCACCAGCAGCCAATGGATGGCCACCTCCACCGAATTCTTTTGCAATCCCATTAATAACGGGACCTTTCGATCTCAATCGTACGCGGATTTGGTCATCCTCTTCGATGAACACTACCCATGCTTTAATACCTTTCACTTCACCAAGCGAACCTACCAATAGTGAAGCTTGCTCGGAAGTTGCGTCATATTCTTTTAAGATTTCTTTATGAAGCCTAATTTGGGCTGCGCCGTTTTCATCCATCTCAAACTGTTGAAAAACATAGCCCAGTAAATGAAGAATATTTCTTGGCATCTCATACATACCCTTGAACAATTCAGAACGATCAAATTGGTAGCGGATCAGATCCCCTGCCGCTTCAAAAGTTCGAATGGATGTACTTGAAAAGAGGAAGCGGCCTGTATCACCGACGATACCAGCAAAGAGCAGACGAGCTGCTTCGTCAGGAAGTAGCCATCTTTCCGTTTCCTTACCGACTTCAAATAATTCGTAAATCATTTCACTGGTAGAGCTTGCAGATGTATCTACCCAACGAATATCCCCATACTTGTCATCATCCGGATGATGGTCAATTTTAATTAATTTTGCGCCATTCATGTAACGCTCATCATCAATCCGCTCCGTGTTTGCAGTATCAGTTACGATTACTAAGGCGCCCTTATATACGCCATCATCGATTTGATCAGGGAAAGCCAAATAAGACAAATTTACGTCGTGACTCCCGACAGCAAAAACCTTCTTTTGCGGGTAGTTTTTTTCAAGAAGCTTTTTAAGAGCAATCTGGGACCCATATGCATCCGGGTCTGGCCTTACATGCCTATGTATTATAATCGTATCAAACTGTGAAATTATGTCGATGATTTGACGTTTCATCCGATTTTCCTCCGTCATTCCGTGAATTCCGTTCGCATTTCACCATCATGTTCGATACAATTGTAAATGTCTGATGAATTAGCTTTGGAGGTTCACCATGTTAAATTTTATCTTTGTATTCTTAATCATAGTTTCAATTGTATTCTATCTCTATTATAAAACAAAACAGTTCCGTTCGAATTTACCGATCCAAAGAAATTGGTACAAAAGTTTAGCCTCGTCGTCTTTAGGCGTGTTAGTGGCATCGTTTGGGTTAAATCAACTATTGCTTTTCCAATCGACTGTCACCTACATCGTTGCCGCTCTATTCATACTGTTAGGTGGGGCGTTAGCCATTTATAACTTTAAAGCTTCAAAGCATTACCACCAATTCCTTGAAGAAGAACGCGAACTTAATAAATGAATTATTTTGAAACCAGAACCTGATGCTTCCTGCATCAGGTTCTTTTTTGGGAATATAGGTTTTGAACGACGGATCCGATTCAATTTGTGCTCTATTATCGGTCAAATAGCTGGAATGAAATCATTGCCTTCCCGATCATGGCAGACTCATGGAACACTTCAAAGTCCATTTTGACAAATCGACGGGTCATATCGAGCACTCTCGGCTTAACCGTTAAGACACTTCCAAGCTGGACCGGCTTGATGAAATAAATCATTATGTTTTCAGGTGAACTTTCACCGCGCTTATTATTTTTCAAGGCATAGCTGCCAGCTTCGGTTAGTAATGTTGTTAAAGCACCATTTGAAATTGAACCGAATTGATTGGTCACTTGAGGAACCACCGTAAACTCAACAAATGGTTCTCCTCCATCAAAGAATCTCATTTGTGTTCGGACGATATCATCTATCGTTTGTCCATGGTGAGGCTGCCTTTGGGCAAATTGGAGAGCTTTCAACACATCCTGTCTGCTAATAACTCCTTGAAGCGTTCCGGTTTCATTTAGGACAGGCATTAAATCGATACCTTCCCAAATCATTCTGTGGCCAGCGGCAGCTACACTGGTTTTCAGATTGACGGAAATCGGATTACGCGTCATCACCTTTTCAATCGATTCATTATCACCACGTCCGATCACGTCTTTTGCAGTTACAATTCCAACGAGTTTTTGATGCTGATCGACGACCGGATAACCGCCATGCCGCGTCCGTTTATTCTGCTCATGATAATCACTGACCGTATCTCCATTCCGCAGGAAAACTGTTTCCATTAGAGGCACAACAATATCCTCGATCAGTAAAATTTCTTTCATGATCAATTGGTCATAGATTGCTCGGTTAATCATCGTCGCGACCGTAAACGTATCATAGCTAGTGGAGATGAGCGGCAACTTATATTCATCCGCAATTTTTTTCACTTCATCAGTCGCATCAAATCCACCCGTGATCAGAACGGCAGCGCCGGCCTTTAAAGCAGTTTCATGAGCTTTCATACGATTCCCTACAATCAGCAGGCTGCCTGCTTCTGTATATCGCATCATGTCTTCAAGCTTCATGGCGCCGATGACGAATTTCGTTAGTGTCTTGTGCAATCCATCTCTACCGCCTAATACTTGGCCTTCCACAATATTCACGACTTCAGCAAAGGTTAGGCGTTCAATATTTTCTTTCCTTTTTTTCTCAATGCGAATCGTACCTACACGTTCTATCGTATTAACGAGGCGTTGGTTTTCCGCTTCTTTGATCGCACGGTAAGCGGTACCTTCACTGACCTTCATCTCTTTGGCGATCTGTCTGACCGATATTTTATCGCCGACCGGCAAAGATTCTATGTAATTCAGTATTTGCTCATGTTTCGTTGCCATGTCTTCACCTTTTCCAGCTTTCATTCTATCAGCAATCTTATCATATGTATGGTCAAATGGTTGAATGGAAGGACCGGGAAGCAACAGCCTCCCGGTTCCTGTTCTGTTTATAGTTCAAAACCATCTCCTGCAGATAACACCTTAACATCTGCTCCGGTTACAAGATCGACAAAATTTTGTGGATCCTGTTTAATAGGCGGGAATGTATTGTAATGGATTGGCACTACAGTCTTCGGTTTCAAAAGTTCAACTGCATAGGCTGCATCTTCAGGTCCCATCGTGAAATTATCACCGATCGGCAAGAACGCTACATCAATCGGATGCCGCTCCCCAATCAGTTTCATATCCCCAAATAGAGCTGTATCGCCTGCATGGTAAACTGTTTTCCCTTCTGCCATGAACAATATACCCGAAGGCATTCCTGTATAAATGATCTGCTGATCCTCGGTTTCGTAAGAGGACCCATGAAATGCCTGTGTGAATTTAACCTTCCCGAAATCGAATTGGTATGATCCACCGATATGCATACTATGCGTATTTACTCCCTGCCATTCTAAGTAGTTTGCCAATTCAAAGGGAGCAATAACAATGGAGTCATTCGCTTTCGCAATTTGGACTGTATCTCCAACATGGTCGTTATGTCCATGTGTTAATAAAATTGCATCGGGCTTCTCCGCTTCAGCTTTCAAATCAGTTAAGCCGTTCCCAGAAATGAACGGATCAATCAGAATGGTATATTCACCTGTTTTTATTTTCACTACTGAATGTCCATGATATGAAATATACATGCTCAGACCCCTTTCATTTTTAAAAGTAATCATTATAATTATACGATATTCATCCCTTTAAACCCTTTTTTTGATATGCTTTATATATACCGATTAGAGTAGAGGTGCCTAAATGAAAAAGATAAAAGAACTACAAGCTTATTTAAAAGAACAACAGTTGGACGCTGCATTCATCACGACGCCGGACAATGTTTTTTATGTTTCCGGTTTTGACAGCGATCCACATGAACGGTTATTAGGTGTCATGGTATTCCCTGAAGCTGAACCGTTTTTAATCGCTCCAAAAATGGAGGTTCCCGATGTTGAAGCTGCTGGATGGATATATGAAACCGTTGGCCATGCAGACACTGATAATGCCTGGGATTTAGTAGCCGAAGCAGTTTCAAGACGGGCGATACCATTGAAAAAGTTGGGCATTGAAAAATCTCATTTGACGGTCGAAAGATTAGAGTTGCTGAAATCTTCTTTCGAGAAAGCAGAAATTGTAGGCTTCGATGACCAACTCAACCAAATGCGTGTCATTAAGGATGAATCTGAGCTGGAACTTATGAGAAAAGCTGCTGAGTTAGCAGATTACGCGATTGAGGTCGGCTGTAGGGAAATTGCTGAAGGCAAAACTGAGTTGGAAATTTTAATGGCAATAGAGTTCGAAATGAAACGCAAAGGTGTCTATATGTCTTTTGATACGATGGTATTGAGCGGTCCAAAAGCCGCTTCACCACATGGCACTCCAGGTGACCGAAAAGTACAGAAAGGTGATTTCGTATTGTTCGACTTGGGCGTGGTCTATAAAGGATACTGCTCAGACATTACAAGAACTGTCGCTTTTGGTGAACCGAATGAAGAACAAAAAGTCATTTATGAAACCGTAAGAAAGGCAGAACAGGCTGCCGTTGACGCCGTTAAGCCGGGAGTCCTTGCAAAAGATCTCGACAAATTAGCTCGTGACATCATTACGGAAGCGGGATACGGGGAGTACTTCACGCACCGTTTGGGACACGGACTCGGGATTTCCGTCCATGAGTTCCCTTCTGTTACAGCAACAAATGAGATGGCTCTAAAAGAAGGAATGGTCTTCACAATCGAACCTGGAATATACAAAACAGGTGTTGCCGGAGTTCGGATTGAAGACGATGTCGTCGTTACAAAAGATGGGGTCGAGGTTCTTACGAAATTCCCGAAAGAATTGACGATTGTTTAAATATCAATTTTCATCAATAAAGGATCTGTTCCCTCTCAAGAAGGGAGCAGATCCTTTTCAGGTTTTATTATTGGTTTAACAGACTCTCAGCCGGTACATATTCAAGCCCTTGGTCTTCAGCCACTGCTTTATACGTAACATGGCCATCTAACGTGTTAAGCCCTTTTAATAAGGCAGGATTATCTAAGCAAGCTTGCTTAAAGCCTTTATTAGCAATTTGAAGTGCGTAAGGAACCGTCGCATTCGTCAAAGCCATCGTAGATGTACGAGGCACCGCTCCTGGCATATTCGCAACCGCATAGTGGACTACTCCATGCTTTTCATATGTCGGGTTATCGTGCGTAGTTACTCGATCAGATGTTTCAAAAATACCACCTTGGTCAATTGCGATATCCACCACGACTGAACCAGGCATCATAGATTGAATCATCTCTTCTGTAACCAGCTTCGGTGCTTTGGCACCAGGTATTAAAACAGCACCTACAACAAGATCGGATTCCTTCACAGATTCAGCAATATTATATGGGTTCGATATCAACGTTTGAACATCCCCACCGAATAGGTCGTCCAATTGGCGCAATCGTTCAGGACTCAAGTCGATTACGGTAACTTGTGCTCCCATGCCAACAGCAATCTTCGCCGCATTCGTTCCGGCAATACCTCCACCAATCACGGTTACTTTACCACGTGAAACTCCTGGAACGCCTGCAAGCAAGATCCCTTTACCGCCGTTAATGCGTTCAAGATACTGAGCCCCGATTTGTGTAGCCATACGACCTGCAACTTCACTCATCGGTGTTAAAAGTGGCAATGAATTATTTGGAAGCTGTACAGTTTCATAGGCTATACCAACGACTTTTTTCTCCATCAATTGGCGGGTCAATTCAATTTCCGGTGCTAAATGAAGGTATGTAAAAAGAATAAGTCCTTCTCGGAAATAGTTATATTCGGACGGAACTGGCTCTTTAACTTTCATGACCATATCTTGAGCCCATGCCTCTTCCGCTGTCGGTACAATCACAGCACCCGCTTCGCGATAGTCTTCATCAGTAAATGCAGAGCCAAGCCCCGCTCCTGATTCAATCACAACCTCATGGCCGGATAGTTTCAAGTTGACGACGCCGGCTGGTGTCATCGCTACGCGGTTTTCGTTATTCTTAACTTCTTTAGGAACACCAATACGCATTTCATAACCCCCAAATACTAAAATAATAATATTACTTTAACTGCACCTCCATTCTATCAAATACTCTTTGAAAATGCTTCCATAATTTTTAGAGATTTCTCGCATAACGTCAATAAAAGAGGGAAATGTTTGTTGGATGTCGAATGTAGTTAATATATTGTCAGGGAGGATGATTATTATGTCATTAAACTACAAACAAATATTAGTAGCAGTTGATGGGTCTAAAGAAGCGGAATGGGCTTTTAAAAAGTCTGTCGGTATTGCAATCAGGAACCAAGCAACTATCAATCTTGTCAACATCATTGATACTCGTTCATACTCTTCCATTGAAGCTTATGACCGTTCAATTGCAGAACGTGCAGAGAAGTTTGCACTTGAACTATTGGAAGGTTATAAGAAAGAGGCTGAAGCAGCAGGCGTCCAAAATGTAAACATGGTGGTCGAATATGGTTCCCCGAAGGTGCTCATACCGAAGGACCTCCCGAAGAAGCATGAAATTGATTTGATAATTTGTGGTGCGACTGGTTTGAACGCTATGGAACGATTCTTGATCGGTAGTGTATCAGAAATGATCGTCCGTACAGCAAAATGCGATGTACTCGTAGTTCGAACAGAAGAAACTCTTTAAATGCAAAACCCGATGTGAGACCTCACATCGGGTTTTTGTGATCATTCCCTACTTATTTTCCTCAATCCATTCTTCGACCTTAGCGAAAAATTGGGCCATCGGTTGCTTTTCCGACATATTTGGTACTTGTCCAAGCAATACGTCTTTTGGTGCACTTCCTCTATCGCCCGCTTTTTGTAGGACGAGGATACTTTTTTCCAAAGCTTTGTTTTTGAACATATTACCTGGAAGCTGGAAGACCGCTTGAATCCATGTATATTTCTTCAAAAATGAATATAGTTCAGTTGCTTGTTCAGATTCAAAAATAGAAGCAGGTGCTAAAAAGAAAAGATAGCCCCCATCTTTTGTATGGCGGATGGACTGCTCGATAAATAAATGATGAGCATAAGACATCCCCTCTTTAGCCTTCAACTCATAACCGGCAGCGGTCGCATCATCAGGGTAATACCCGTAAGGTAGATCCGCGATTACTGCATCTACTGGATCAATCAAGAGATGCTGCAGTGCATCCTGACGGTATAAATCTACCGGTTGCTGAAGCAAGTCAGCGGAAACAGCAGTTAGCTGAATCAACGTTTCATCAATTTCCACTGCTGAAGCAGTTGAAACTTTACCATCCAAATAATTCATAATTGTAAACAAAAGATTCCCTGTTCCCACGGCTGGTTCAAATAACGAAATCTGTTCTTTGTCCTTCGTAAATTGCTCAACCAAATATCCGAGCAGTAGACCAAGCGAGTCAGGCGTCATCTGATGATGAGGCTGGGAATGTTCTTTCATCCCCTTCAAGATTGCCAATTGCAATCCCTTTCTTACTTCCTCTTTTGCTGGAGTTTTCACATCTGGACCCTGTCCATCCAGCCAATCTTCTGCAGCTAAGAGAACACCTTCCAAGTACGGCATTTCACCGTTTTCCGAATGCTTGACTGCTTCCTTGTCCAAAAAGCTAAAAATGACTTCTACATTAGTTTGCATGCTTACTCCCTCTCAAGCCAGAAACCCACTCGGTGGAGTGGGTTTCCTTGTTACTTTCCAGTCAGTTGTTTTACAGCCTCAATTGCCTTTTCATAATCTGGGTGGTTTGTTCCTTCTTGTACGTACTCCACATATGTAACCTGATCATTCTGATCGACTACAAATACAGAACGTGCCAACAAACGGAGTTCTTTCATAATTACACCGTATGCTTCACCAAATGAAAGATCACGATGATCGGATAATACTTGGACAGCCTCAATACCAGCTGCTGCACACCATCTTTTCTGTGCAAATGGAAGATCGACCGAAACTGTTAGTACAACAACATCTTCACCTAGTTCAGCTGCACTCTCATTAAACTTACGAGTTTGAGCATCACATACGCCTGTGTCAATGGATGGAACAACACTGATCAATCGGATTTTTCCTTTTGAATCTTGTAAAGTAACTGGATTCATATTATTATCTAATACTGTAAAATCTGGTGCTTGATCCCCTACATTGATTTCTTTCCCAAGCAGAGTTACGGGATTACCTTTAAACGTTACGTTAGCCATGTTGAAGCCCTCCTTTCCTTCATCTTACTAAAAGGCGTTCGGCTCTTGCAACTCGGACAAACTTTCACGTTTCTTAAATATTTTTTTCATTTGTTTCATATAGGAACTTTCATGGACAACCGTTGTATCCGCTATAAAATCATGTACTCCTTGTTTTTTGGGGGTAAATGCGACAAGGAAATACAAGAAATAAAGGATTAGAAACGCTGAAGAAATAATACGCCCTACCCATTCACGGAAAAGAACCGTCGACCAGGACAACGATTTGCCATTCAAAGACACTACTTTTATTCCCAAAATCATTTTCCCGACCGTTTGACCAAAGAACTTAGTCATTAATACAAAATATAAATAGAAAATCACAGCTGTAATAATAGTGATTGGTGCATACCAAACATCGGTTGCTATTTCCCAACCTGCCAACCGGAAAATCGGATAGACCAACAGCCTGCCGATGGACCATAAAACGATCATGTCTATTAAATAAGCCCAAAACCGTGTCCAAAAACCTGCATATTTCAAAACGAATTGTTCAACTATTTTCACATCGTATTGAGGTTTTTCCGGAATTGGCACTGGTTGTGTACGATCTGAATGATGGTTACTCAATTCACCCATTTCCTTCTGTGATTGTTCTGGGTGATTCCCATTCAATTCACTCATTTCCTGTCACCTCACATTTCACCATATAAATACATCATTCGTGGTGCGCTGTAATCTGCGAGCAATTGGCCCATCAGTTCCGTTTCCAAGCTGCCGCCAAACAGAGACGAAGCTTTCATGGCGAACAATGAAGTAAAGTCCTGGTTAATACCGTACTCAAATACTTGGGCGTTTTCTATACCAAGATCCGTTTTAATGGCTGCCACAACATCCTCCGCATAACCATAGTCATCTGCAAGACCGGATTCAACCGCTTGACGTCCATTCATAATACGACCATCCGCAATCTTTTTAACTTCCGCTTCTGACATCCCACGTCCTTGTTCGATGACATCAACAAAGGTCTCATAGGAGTCATTCGCCATTTCTTGGAACAATGCCCGTTCTTCCTCTGTCATTTCACGAGTTGCACTGCCCATGTCCTTGTATGGACCCGTTTTGATCGTAATAAAGTCAAAACCGTATTTGTCGGCAAATTCACCGTAGTTCAAGGCTGAGAAAATAACTCCGATTGAACCTGTCATTGTTTCTTTATTGACGAAAATCTTATCAGCGGGAGCCGAAATATAGTAACCTCCGGAAGCAGCCATTGCCCCCATTGATACGTAAATCGGAATTTGCCGTTCTTCTTTGATTTCCATGATTTTGTCATAAATTTGAGCAGATTCTACAACTCCGCCCCCAGGTGAATTGACTTTCAATACAACCCCTTTTATAGAGTTGTCTTCTTTAATCATTTCAAGCTGGTCCATGAAGAATTGATGATTATAACCGGCAGTAGCGAACAAAGACGTTGCCTGTCCGGTGTCTTGAATAACACCATCTACTGTAAGCACGGCAATTCGATCAGATACACTGCCATCCTCAACCACATATTCACTTGCAGTGTTCGATGTAGCCATCATTTCTTCAAAAATTGAAGTGAAATCGCTACTTAGCATGGAACTCAGCGTATTGACTCCAATTGAAATAACTAAAAGTAAAGCGGCTACGCCAAGCGCAATCCATCTTTTTAAATTCATATGTATCCTCCTTTTCCACCACTAAACTTTACGAATGAACAGTAGAATTGTTTCAAAATAACTTAATTTATTTTCACTTTGTTCCGATTACCCTTGAAAGTTGAATATGAAAACAGGAGAAGCGATAGCCAAATCAAAGAAAATGAAAGGATATCAACGTTCCCGAAATTCTCTCCATATACTAAAACAGCTAAGAGTAACATAAGAGTCGGGGCAATGTATTGCAGAAACCCGATCATGTAGAGCGGAATTCTTTGAGCCCCTTTTGCAAACAAGAGAAGAGGAATCGCTGTAGCTGCACCACTCAACATTAATAATAGGTCAGTTAAACGGTCCGTGTGAAGAAATTGAGCATCACCTTTGGCGAATAAAAAAATATAGTATGTTACCGCCAACGGAACGATAAACAAAGTCTCAATCGTCAAGCCTCTAAGTGCTTCGAGTTTAACTGTCTTTTTTATAAGTCCGTAAAAAGCGAAACTGAGTGCTAAAGAAAACGCCACCCATGGAAATCGGCCATACGCAAAGGTCATGATCAAAACACCAGCCAAAGCGATAAAAAATGCGACGATTTGGGCTTTAGCCAATCTTTCCTTTAGGAATACAATACCAATCAATACTGACACAAGTGGATTAATGTAATAACCTAAGCTCGTTTCTATAATTCGGTCAGTATTTACTGCCCATATGTATAAAAACCAGTTAATGGATATGAGAAGTGCAGCCAAAATCAGACTGAGCATTTGTCTTTGATCCTTCATTAATCCTTTGATATCCGATAATAATTCTTTTCGTTTTCCGAGAATCATGACCACTAAGAGTGTGGTAATGAAAGACCAAAAGATTCTGCTCGCTAATATTTCTCCACTTGAAACTTGGCTGATGGTTTTCCAATAAAGCGGGAAGAATCCCCATAATAGATAAGCACTTGCCGCCCAAATAATCCCTTTTCTCTCTTCATTCATCTTGAACCCTCATTTCAAAAACGCTGAACAATCTATATCTTACACCTCTGCATATAAAAAGACAGCCTTCAAAGGCTGTCAACATTGTTTATTTTCTAATTATCCTTTAACTTTTTGAGCTGATTCTGTATTTCTTAATTCTACCCGGCGGATTTTGCCGGATGCTGTTTTAGGTAATTCTTCTATAAATTCGATCGCCCTTGGATATTTGTAAGGGGCAGTAGTTTGTTTTACATGATCTTGCAATTCCTTGACTAATGTCGGAGAATCCTTTTGGGATGGATTTTGAAGGACGATGAATGCCTTCACGATATTTCCTCTAATTTCATCCGGACTTGCTACGACTGCACATTCTTTAACAGCCGGATGCTTCGTCAATGCATCCTCTACTTCAAAAGGACCGATGGTATAACCAGAACTGATGATGATATCATCACCACGCCCCTCAAACCAAAAATAACCGTCATCATCCTTCTTTGCCCGGTCGCCAGTCACATAATAATCGCCACGGAATTGCATTTTTGTGCGTTCCGGATCTTTGAAGTATTCTTTGAACAATGCAGGAGTTTCGATATGAACTGCGATATCCCCAACTTCCCCGGTTTCACAAGGTTTCCCTTCCTCATCGATAATTTCCACACGATTGCCTGGAGTCGGCTTGCCCATTGAACCTGGACGTGGATTCATTCCTTCCATTGTTCCGACAAGCAATGTATTTTCTGTTTGTCCATATCCGTCACGTACAGTTAATCCAAAAAGTTCCTGGAAAGTTTCAATCACTTCACGGTTCAACGGTTCCCCTGCGGAAACTGCGCTATGTAATGAAGAAAGGTCAAATGTACGGAGCGATTCCAATTTCGCCATCAATCGATATTCTGTTGGTGTACAGCAAAGGACTTGGATTTTATTGTCCTGTATACACTGCAAGTATTTTTCCGGTTTAAATTTTCCATTATACACAAATCCTGTCGCACCACTGCCTAACACAGATAGAAACGGACTCCAGATCCATTTTTGCCAACCAGGGCCAGCAGTTGCCCATACAAGATCACCTTTATTTATCCCTAACCAATGTGGTGCCGCTGTTTTCAGATGAGCGAATGCCCAGCCGTGTGTATGGACAACACCCTTTGGTTTTCCAGTAGTGCCGCTCGTGTAAGAAAGGAAAGCCATGTCGGTATTTTTAGTTTTTGGAGATTCAAACTGATCGCTCACTTTTTTCATTTCGTCAGTAAGTGAAATCCAATCACCTGTCCCATTCCCGATTACGAACTGTTTAATGTGTTCCAGTTCGTCAACACTACTGAATTGATCGATGAACGGTTCATACGCAACAACCGCCTTCGCTCCAGAATGCTGAAGTCGATAACTTATTTCTTTTGAGCGAAGCATTTCGGAACTTGGGATGACGACTATCCCTGACTTTAATGCAGCCAAGTACACTATGTAGGCATCAATGAGCCGGGGGATCATGACTAATACTACATCGCCCTTTTTTAGGCCTTCATTAGAAAAAACATTAGCAGCCCTGTTAGTCTCTTTTAAGAGGTTATAATAGCTGATTTCTTTTCGGTTACCCGCTTCATCTTCCCAAATCAGCGCCAATTGAGATTCATCAGTGGCATATCTCTCAACTTCTTCTACTAAGTTATACCATTCCGGTGCTATCAGTTCCTCACGTTTCATCCAGAAACCTCCTTTAAAATCACTAATTTAAGTATATACCTATGATTTTATTATTTCAAAAATAGATAATATTAAGAGAATTTTTTTCAAACAAAAAGGCCGGCAGCTCGTAAGCTGCCGGACCGTTATTTTTTTATCCTTGGTAACCGCCCATTTGTTCTTGCGCTTGACGCACTAAACGCTTTGTGATTTCTCCGCCAACGGAACCGTTAGCACGCGCTGTAGCGTCTGCGCCAAGTTGCACTCCGAATTCTTGTGCAATTTCGTATTTCATTTGTTCAAGAGCTTGACGTGCCCCCGGTACTAAAAGCTGATTAGAATTGCTATTCGGCATGTTTCTCACCTCCTTGTGACTATAGAATGTACAGCTTAGAACTTTTCATTCTCATTTTGGAGGTGGTAAATCATGCATAGTTTAGAGTAAATCTTCAAATGATTGCTCTTCTTTACGAGGGAAAGTTATAATCTCCCGGTTTTGTATTGCTTCACTGATCATTTCGCTGAAATCAGTGAATCCTTCATAAAACTCCACTTTTTCAAGTTTCGGTTTTGTTTTAGGACTTGCCGGTGTAAAAATGGTACAGCAGTCTTCATACGGTAGAATTGATATATCATATGTGTCGATTTTTTTTGCAACATCAATGATTTCCAACTTATCAAACGTAATAAGCGGACGCAAAACAGGTGTAGATGTTACCGCATTAATAGCAGTTAAACTTTCAAGCGTTTGGCTAGCAACTTGACCTAAATTCTCACCTGTCACAATGGCTTTCGCTCCAATATCGTCACGAACTTCATCTGCAATTTGGAGCATTAATCGCCTCGTTGATGTCATGGAAACATTTTCCGGTACTTGGCGGTGAATTTCTTGCTGTATTTTCGTAAAAGGTATTACGTGAAGTCTAACTTCGGAACCAAATCTGCTTAAGCGTTCAGCCAAGTCCATTACCTTTTCTTTGGAACGTTCGCTCGTAAAAGGTGGACTGTGAAAATGAATCGCATCAATTTTCACTCCGCGTTTCATCATAAAGTAACCTGCGACCGGACTATCGATACCGCCAGAAAGCATAAGCAACGATTTTCCGTTCGAACCGACTGGCATTCCTCCAGGGCCAGGAATGACTTCAGCCATTATAAACGCAGCTTCTTTCCTAATTTCTACGATTAGCTCAATATCCGGTTTCTTCATCTGAACATGTATTTCGGGAAATTTACTTAGTACAAATCCGCCAATTTCCTGGAGAAGTTCGTTTGTTTCAAGCGGAAATGACTTATCAGATCTTTTGACAGTTGCTTTGAAGGATTTCCCTTCATACTCCAACGTCTCCATCACTTCAACCGCTTTTTCTTTTATCTTGCCCAATTCCGGTTCACAAATTGCAACAGGGCTGAAAGAATGGATTCCGAACACCGAAGGAAGTCGTTTGATCAGTTGCTCCATTTCTTCTTCTTTGTTTGCGGATAAAAACATCCGATCACGCTCAGCATTTATTTTTAATGTGTCCAAATCGGAAAAAGTTTGTTTTATATTTCTTCTTAGCGATTCAATGAATTGCTTCCGGTTTCTACCTTTTGTTGTCAATTCACCATATCTTATTAGTATTTTGGTCCATTTCATTAGAGATGTTCTCCTTTAATTATGCTTATTGCCTGCAAGAATGCTGACTTGAAATCCTCAATATCATCGTCGGTAGTGTATAAACCGAAACTGATGCGGATGACTCCATTTACGAATTCATCTTCCATATGAATTGCCCCAATAACGTGACTCGTCTTAGTATTTCGTGAAGAACAAGCACTTGAAGTTGATACATATATGTTTTGGCGCTCGAGTGCGTTAACAAGCACTTCACCTTTAATACCTCTAAAGGAAATTGATAGAATATGTGGTGCACTTTCATATGGTGTTATAATCCGGATGAATTCATAATGTGAAAAGAAGGAAATCAATTCCTTTTTCCATTTTTGAAAATTAGACGAACGATTTTCCTCGACTGACAATCGCATAGCTTTTGCGAGAGAGGCAGCATTTGGAACTGAAACTGTACCGCTTCTCATGCCAGATTCTTGTCCACCACCGAAAAGAAGGGGTTCAAACGGAATTTTATGACGGAAGGCCAATAACCCAGTACCCTTCAAACCATTTATTTTATGACCAGATACTGTTATGGCATCGGGACCCACTCCCTCAAAATTTACAGGCAGTTTCCCAAAGCTCTGAACACAGTCCGAATGAAAATACGCCCGTGAATGTGAATGTATCACTTCGGCGATTTCGGCGATAGGCTGAATGGTTCCTATTTCATTGTTGACATGCATGATACTGACAAGTATTGTATCCTGACGTAATTTACTTTCTAATTCTTGCAAAGATACTTGACCATTGCGGTTTACAGACAGATAGTCGACCTCAAACCCTTCCCGCTCCAATTGTTTAAATGATTCCAATATAGATGGGTGTTCAATGACTGAGGTCATGACATGCCGTCCTCTTTTTTTATTTGCCCGTGCAATTCCGAAAATAGCCATGTTATTAGATTCCGTTCCTCCGGAAGTAAAGTAGATGTTCTCAGCTTCTGTTAGTAACAGTTTGCCGATTTGTTGTCTTGCACCTGTCAGCAGACGTTCCGCCTCTACTCCCATTCCATGCAATGAAGCAGGATTCGCATAAAATGCCTCGTTCGCTTTAACAAACGTGTCCATTACTTCCTTTCGAGGCTTCGTTGTAGCACTATTATCAAGATAGATCATCGGTTCCAGCCCTTTCGAAAAGAAAGCCACCAGCACGAAACTGTGCGGTGGCCATTTCTTCTATTATGTCCATTATGCTTCCTGTTTGACAAGTAGTTCGATTTTTCTCATTGCGCCTGGTTCAAATTCCTCTACAGCCGTTCCGGCATCTTCAAGCGCTTTTGCGTATCTAAACTGGCGGAATGCCTCCTCTGCTTCTAAAAGCCGAGCATTCATCTCCGGGTTATGTGCACGGTAACGGTTACCGTATTGAATAATCCGCTCGATTAGCATCACATTTTCAAGCATTTCGTCTGCCTTCGCTTTTACTTCATGTATACACTTATCAGCTTTCTCCAAGTAGTTAGTGACAAGGTTCATGTTCAAAGGAATTTCCTGTAAGCTTTGCATTACTACGTATACATGTTCTTCCGCTTCTTCAAGTCTTGCATCCATTTCTTCAGGGATTCCAGGAATATTCGCTTTGTGAAGCTTCCGATCCGTTTCCTGAAGCAATTTCTGAAGCACCTCAAGATTATTACGGGCAACAATTTCATCTTCACGTAAACTCTTCAACCGCTCCGCGAAGTTTCTCTGGCCGCTTTCAATCCGGTCGAGCTCATCTGATATTTCCTGAATCTCAGATTGTAGGGCCGAATAAGCAAGCTGTTCTTCTTCCATCCGTTCACCAATAATTTCATACCGCTTATGGAACTCTTCCAAATTCTTTAATGCTTCTTTCGGAAGTTCCGCTTCTTTTTCAGATAATCTATAACTTTGTTGTACCAAAAGTGCTTCATCATTCGTTGATCGAGTGATAGTAGTTACTTCTTCCAATTTATCTTTTGTTAACAAATAGTGAAGGTCGACATATTGTTTTGCCATTACTTCATTTTCCAAAAGATCATAAATGGACTCGATTTCATCTTTCATTTCATTGAGCCGTACTTTTACAGGTTCAACATCCAAGTCTGCAATTTGCAATTTCAAGGAATTCAATTCCTCATCCATTTCGCCTAATTTCTGTTCAAGCTGCAAATGTTCCAAATAGTAAGATTGCTCTTCCATTTCACGCTGTCCGCCTCGCAAGTCTGCAATGGAGGCAGGGATTTTTTGTTGTAGATCAGATAGCATAACCGGGATGTCTTGAATCAGATGGAATACTTGGTCACCTTTTTCCGAAAGGAGTAGTACAATCTCTCTTGCCTTCAAATAATCTCCGTGTCCGGTCAATTCATCATATTGTTCTAACAATGGTTTGAATTCTTCCAGTTTATTTTCTAATGCATCCAGCGCCACACCAAATGAATGCTGATGAGCAAGAAGGGTTTTTCGGGCACTTCGATACTGTTCATGGAGTTGATCGATTTCATTTCGGTTTTTTTCCTCGCTGCCAATCAGTTCATGCAATTCACGTAAGATCGTATTCATCTGTTCATCACAGAAGTTTATCTCTTCGCCAATTTGCAGCTCAATTTGGGAGGCTCTTCTAAAACGGAAACGGTCCAGCATTTCTTCTGCATCAAAGAGAAGTGAATCTATTTTCGGCATATGTATATCCATGATTTCAGTCCAGGAATTTCTCCACCGTTCAAACATTTCCTCAGTTTGGCCGTTCATGTTGAGCTGTTTGACTTTCGTCATCTCCTCCAAGATCGGCCGGTTCTGAATTTGTAGCTTATCGTTCTCCAGTTTTGCTATGATACTTATATGTTTACGTCTCATAAACCATGAAACAGTTAATATCGCAATCAGTATAATGATTCCAATGATGATCGATTCCATCATAAGCCCCCTGTTCCAAATCCAATGCAAGTTTGACTATATACTTATCTATTATTCCATTATAGTTGTTCAATATCAATTTTTGTATGGGGAAAATGAAGAAAATTGAAGAATTGTATTCAAAGTTGTCGAAATCAGTCAGCATTTTTTAATTGCGAGCAGATTTAGAACTGTCTATACTAATTACAAATGAAGATTAATGAGGTGTTCCTATGTTCACGAAATCAGCTTACGACGGAAAACTTTCCGAACAATACAATACATTATCCAAACAGCTGAAAGCTTTGTTGGAAGACGAACCTAATCGAATTGCCAATTTGAGCAATGCTTCCGCCTTACTGGGCCAATTTTTAGACCGGATTAACTGGGTGGGATTCTATTTAATGGAGAATGGCGAGTTGGTGCTTGGACCCTTCCAAGGACTTCCTGCATGTGTAAGGATTGCAGTCGGCAAAGGAGTTTGCGGAACAGCTGTTGCTAATAGAGAAACAATGCTCGTACCCGATGTCCACGCTTTCCCTGGCCACATCGCATGCGATGCAGCTTCCCAATCTGAAATTGTTGTTCCTATTATTAAAGATGGAGAAGTAATCGGAGTATTAGATATCGATAGCCCTGAAAAAAACCGTTTTTCCGAAGAAGATCGTGCAGGGCTTGAGAAGTTTGTCGAGGTATTGGTGAATTATATTTAATTTACAAAGATATGAGCAGGCATTCGTTGCCTGCTCTTTTTTCTTATAATCTGGGATCTACGGGTTCTGATTCTAACGCTAAGACTCCTAATACACATTCATGTATCCTCTCAATAGAATCCCTTTCAACAAAACGTTTGATTCCTTCAATTCCTAAAGCAAATTCCTTCAATGCATTCTTTTGTTTTTTATTCGTATTACGCTTCTTCAAACGGATTAGATTGGCCGGCTCTAAATAATCCATACCGTATATTATCGACAAATACTTACGTCCACGAACTTTGATGGCAGGCTGCAGTAATCTTCCCTTATATGTTGAAATATATATTTCCGGCTTAATGACGATTCCTTCATGACCTTCCTTTGTCATCTCTTCCCACCATTTTATAATTTCTAAATCATCAGATGGATTGGATATGATCTTATAGTCTGTTTCAACAAACAGTGTAGATCCAGCAGAAAGTTTGCGATTCATCTCCATATGCCATAAATGAGGCTTATCGAAAAAAGTCTGATTGCTATGGGCTAACACATGGAATGGGGCAATTTGAATCTTCTCTATCCCCTCCACATTCCAACAATAGTTTTGGAACACTTCCTTGAAAACATGAGCATTCTGTAATTTCATATCGTAGATTGAAAGCCAATCGCGAACATCTGTAAATTCAGACTGCTGTAACCGTTCGATTAGTTTTGAACGGTCCAGCAAAGCATTCTCTGATACATGGGCATATTGTTTTCGGATTAGATCTTTAGCTTTTAAATTCCATGGCATGATTTCAGTATCCAAACAAACATAATCTGTCTCATAGTGCTCAAAATAGTCTTTTTCTCTCAGCTCGTCTACGATTATTTGAACCACATTATTTTCGGTATCCTGATCGAAAAAACGTCTGCCTGTTCTTGTATAAATGACTCCGTTGGTTGCTGTGCCAATTGACTTGACAGCGGCTTGACTGTCTTTGAATATAATCATAATTGCTCTGCTGCCCATATGCTTTTTCTCTGCGATTAGTTTTGTCACTCCATGATTTCGATAGTAATTGATTGCCTCCTGAGGATGTTCCAAGTAGTCATTTAAAGCCGAAGGTTCAGGAGTGGGACTCATTGTCGGCGGAATATAAAAAAGCTTTTCAATTGGAAGGGTGTTACGCGAAACGGAATCGATCGCCGATTTCACTTGATTGGAAGGAATTTTCACATCTCCTAAGTCTTGCGTATTAACGGTATATCCATTTAAGAAATGAGCAATATTAGGCAAATTAAACCTTTTCCGCTTCCACTCTGCTAACGGGTGATCTTCATAACCGGAATAGTTTATTTTTGCTTGGACGCTCATAATTTCTCCGTCGGGATATCGAAAAGCAGTAAGTCTTCCTCCAAATACAACCCCTTGGTCGATATTCAATGTTCGATTTATGAATTGGGGTTGTGGTTTCGGATCGTGTCCCCAGACTATCAGCAAACTTCCTTTATGATGTACGGTCCAGTCTTTTCGAATAGGTCTATTCGTTTCATCCACTCCATCTGTATCTCCATATCGGCAAAAGTCAGAAATTTGTTCTGATTCTTTTCCAATCCATTCATCCTTGATACCTGCATGTGTACAAACTACAGTCGGCACACCATTCTTTGTTATGACGTAATGGGATGGTGCTTCCCATAGAAACGACTTCAATTCAGCCTTCAGTTGGTTTGCTTCCTCTTGCCCATATTGTCTTTCATATTCTCCTATTTCGGCTTCAACACATTCATCCCCATGGTTTAAAGTAACATTCCGTCCTTCTAACCAACGGGCAATTTTCCATCCATGATTGCTGTCAGTCATAAAAGCCAAGCCATTTTCGATATGCTTCTTAAAGAACAACATCGTCTTCAACGATTCTGGCCCTCTGCTCATAACATCTCCAACAGACATGAACCTTCTACCTTCAGGATGAATATAAAATCCAGCTTTCTCTTCATACCCTAACTTTGTCAGTAAGTTGATCAATTCATCAAAGCAGCCATGAATATCGCCTATGAAATCAATCCCATTTCCCACATCAATGTAAAGCGGATTTATACGGCGTGAAATTTCTAATTCTTCATTCTCGCCAATCCTATACACCGAGTGGAAGCCTTCTCCATTTATCGATCTTAATCCCTTTTTAAAATGGTGTATTTGCTGTCTTACCCTTTTCATTCCTCTCGGTTGATCCCTTATCTGATCTCGATGGAATAAAGTCTCATCACGTATATCCAATACGATGGCAGTAATAGGCACATGGAATTGTTTAGACAATGCAACATAACGTTTACGATCTTCAGCGAATAAGTGTGTAGCATCTACGACTGTCAGCTTATTCAATCTACACCTTGCCTTAATGACTTCTTCCATCATTCGGAAAGCCTCTCCTGAAATGGTTTGGTATTCTTCAAAGAGAGCGTCAGCCTCGTCCTTAGGGCGATTTGTCCATGAGATAAAATCCGTGTCCCCTACTGCTAACCGGAACTCATCAGAACTGACTATCTCCGTTCGAAGCAAAATCCCTTGATCAATCCATTGTTGGAGGTATGTTGTTTTTCCGCTATTAGACGGTCCAACTAATATAACGATACCTGCGTGCGGAAATTGAATCTTCAAAGGGTTTCCTCCTTCCGGGTAAATGTGCACATTTGAGTCGGTGTTCCTTTTACTCGATCAATGTCGCCAATTCCCTCAAACTCGACGAAATAGTCATCAGTTTTGACCTTATTGCACCAATCCTTGAATTGTTCCCTCGTCCACTCAAACCGATGATCCTCATGCCGCCGCTCTTCTTCCATTCCATATACTTCATTAAATTCATTATTAGGAGTAGTGATGATCAAAGTAGCCGGCATATATTGATTCAGAATGAGTTCCATCACTTTTGGAAGCCGCTCCTCATCTAAATGTTCAATCACTTCACAAAGGATCATGACGTCTTTTCCTTGAAGACGTTCGTCAAAGTAAAAGACTGATCCCCAAAGCGGAATGGGCTCGATGAACCCCTCTTTCTCTTCTTTCAGTCGTTCGAAGCGCTTAACAGCCTTAACAGTTTCAGATGTGGAGGGCTCCACCGCCAACACTTCCTCCACCCCATCTACAAAGGCTAATTTCGCTGAAAGTTTCCCTTCTCCAGACCCGAAATCGACTATTTTCCTTCTTTTAGATAAGCTCTTCACTTTCTCCACGATTCTCTCGTAGCGCAGTTCGTTTAAAGGTATATGTTCTACTCTTCTTACATCTGTTAATCCAAAATGACTATATAGTTCCTTGAACCGTAATGTTTTCCGGATGATGACTTCTCTCAGAGGATGATGCTCTAACCAACCTTCCCCATATCGTTCAAGTTTTTCAATTTCCCGTTCATCGATATAGTAATGTTTGTAGTTATCCAACAACGGAATGAGTATGAATAATTGTTGTAATCCATTTTGTAGTGTGACGTTCCCACGTACTGATATATAAAGGGCTGAACTTCGCTCTTTTAGAGAAAATGTATAATCAGGCTCTTCAGTTTCGAAAAGAACAGTGTATCCTAATGGTTCAAACAGTTCACGAATCGTCAGTTCTTCTAAATCTGTTGCTACAGGTCCGAATGAAAAGGTCAAATCGAAAGGATGACTTACCCATTCGGCATATTCCTCTTTCGGTTTTCCGTTAAGACCAGTGGCAAGAGCCGAACGGATTAGAGAAGTAAAGATACTACTTACCACGAATTCGCGATCGTTAATATAATGAGTAATATCATAGGCCTTGTCCGTTCCGTTCACTAATACAAGTGGGTCAGGTGTTACAAATACCGTAACTTCTACCTCATTTTCACTAAATTTTGAAAAGAATAACCGGACAAGATGATCCTTTTGTACACGTTCATATAGATTTACTGGGTTTTTAGCCAGTAAGTGTGAAAGAACATGAACTTGTTCCCCAACTCCTTTAATCGTCAGCTGCATAGTACCTCCCCTTCCACCATCCAAATATATACATATATTCATCATTATCCATATAAAATGCCACCCCCGCAATCAGGAGTGGCAAATGTGTTATTTTTTCACTATATTACAGCCGCAGAAGAATCCTGGGTGCTTAAATATTCGTTCAAGCATTTGAAGGCCATCCTCAAATCTTCTATCAAATCATCCGGATGCTCTAAACCTACCGACAGCCTTAACAATGAATCAGTGATTCCCATTGCTTGGCGTTCAGTTTCCGGTACTACTGCATGAGTCATCGTTGCAGGATGTTGAATCAAAGTTTCAGCATCACCGAGGCTGACGGCTATTTTGATGAGTCCCAAGCTGTTCATGAAGTGGCGCGCTCCTTCTTTTCCTCCCATGACAGAGAATGAAATGATGCCGCCTCCTGACTTCATCTGTTTAACAGCAATCGGATATTGCGGGTTGTTCGGATCAAATGGATAATATAAGTCTTCCACTAATTTTTCCTTTTTCAAGAATTGCATGAGCCGGTCCGCGTTCGACACATGACGGTCCATTCTGACATGGAGCGTCTTCAGTCCTCGAATCATGAGCCATGCATCAAATGGTGATACAATTCCCCCCACATCTTTTTGAACAGTTAAACGCAATTTTGACATATCCTCTTCGTCTGCTCCTACCAGGATTCCGGCTATGACATCTCCGTGTCCATTGATATACTTCGTCGCACTATGAAGGACGTAGTCTGCACCCATTAGAATTGGATTTTGCAAATATGGAGAAGAGAACGTATTATCCACAATCACTTTTAGGCCATGACGTTTAGCCACGTTATGGACTGCTTCCAAATCAACAAGTTCCATCGTCGGATTGATCGGCGTTTCCACATAAATACAAACGGTTTCAGGTTTTAAAGCGGCTTCGATCATTTCCTCTGTATCCATTTTAATAAGGTCATGTGTAATACTGTATTTATCTTCCATCATCTCTAAAAGACCAAACGTACAGCCATAGATTCCCCGAGAACAAAGGATATGATCTCCTGCCTTTGTCACATAGATCAACACAGAACTAACTGCAGCCATTCCGGAACCGAACACGAGTGCAGCCGCCCCATGCTCAAGTGCCGCCATCCGTTCTTCCAAAACTCGGACAGTCGGATTTCCTAACCGGGAGTAAATGTTCCCCTCTTCCTGTCCCGAAAACCTGAGCTCTCCGGACTCTGCATCGGGGAATGAAAAAGTCGATGTTTGAAATAGCGGAACCGACAAGCTCCCCTCATGTTTCGACGCATCATACCCCTTATGGATTGCAATTGTTTCCATATGCATACCATCTTTCAACATATAAAAACCTCCCCTTTTTGTAAACGCTTACATAATCCCCTTTCTCTTATTCTATTCGTTTACTGGAAAAAATGAAAGGGACAACCTACCCTTATTGCAAGGAATTGGTTGTCCCGTAAATTCTCATCTGGTTCTTTCCAGAATTTTTCGCTTCGTAGAGTGCCAAGTCAGCCTGGTGGAAAATTTCAGATGTTTGGAGTACGTTCTTTTGGTTCCACTCTGTTAGTCCAATCGAAACCGTTACAGATGGATTGGTCAACTGGGGAATATCCGTTAGTAATTGTCTTGCGAACGTTGTCCCTACATCAATACGACAGCTTGGGAGATAAATTCCGATTTCTTCTCCACCCCACCTGACTCCAATGCCGTTCCATTCTTCGCAAGCTGTATGAATACGCTCAGAGATTTGAATCAGCACTTCATCGCCCTTTAAATGACCGTATCGATCATTGACCGTTTTAAAATTGTCTACATCCATAATTAGTAGGACACCAGATTCGTCCTTTTCAAATGATGATTGTACGTATCGGTCAAAATACTTTCTTGAGTAAAGTTTCGTTAAATAATCTTTATCCACCATTTCCTGAAGCCGCTCGCGAAGCTTTGAGTTCGTGATGGCCAAAGTAGAATGCTGGATCATGGATTGCATGAGCTTGAAATTTTCAAATGAAAAATAATAAGGTTCCCGATGCAGTACAAGGTAGAATCCGATTACTTTTCCGTGTTCCAATAATGGGACAGCCATCATCGAACGGTACTCCGCATCCACATATCCTTGCTTTTTAATATCGGCTATAAATAACGGTTCATCTGTCTCTTTGAAATGATCTTCAGCGTAGAAGATGAAACGTCCACCGTTGAATGAGATGAATCCATCCTCTAATCCGATGATATTGTATCCTTCCCGCTCATGATCGTATAGTATAAATCCCGATTGCGAAGGCTTGAACGATATATCCATTTGCTCAAGCAAATAATGCAGCTTCTCATCCAAGCTGATATTTAAATTCATCTTTTGTGAAGTTTCATTTATAAGCTGTAATTCTGAAATCAATTGGTGCGATTGCTGGTAAAGCTTTGCATTTTCAAGTGCATTTCCAGCAGTCTTGGCAAGCATTCCAATATAATTCATCTGACTGTTCGAGAATAAATAATCATAAGGAGCTGCCAATTGAAGTATTCCATAAATCGCCTGTCTTCCCCTGATCGGAACGTTCAAAAGACGTGCGTTTAGTTCAGGAGCTTGTTCGGTCGTCATATTACCTGAAACATATGCCTCTAAAGTAGAATCCCTTTCCGATGTATAATGAAGGTTTCTCACTATCCCTTGAAGTGTTTCGCCGTAATCATTGGACAAGATCAATTCCGTTTCAAAGTCTGGGAATGTATTTTTTACGGATCGGATAATTCCATTCAGGATCGGTTCTACATCCATTGTTGAATGGAACAACTCGGTTACGGCATACAAATTTTTATACTTACGTTCTTGTTTAATACGGTATACCGATTGTTTAACAGTTCCTACAATCATAGAAAAAAGTGCGATGAATTGGCGTCGCGATTCAGGCAAGGCAATGAAAGTTCTCCATTGCTCAGTGGATTTCAGCAATAATACGCCTATTGGTCCTGATATGTCGTCTTTAATTACAACGACTTCATCTGCATAAACGAATCCCCGTTCATGGAATAGCGAAAGGACGGCTGCTTCTCCTTCTGTTTCCTTTTCCTTTAAGTCTCTCAAAGAGACCGAGTTCAATTTTTTCTCGGTGGAATAATTCCATCTCATCGGAACGAATCGTTCTTTATCAAAAACCAGGAATTCTGCCTGTTGAATATTAAAGAACCTGTTAAAATGAGGGCCAAATAAGGTAAACCATTCTTCATATGTATTTACCGAAGTCATATTTTCCAGCAAAAGCTCAAGTACTTCCACTTTTAACCGGTCAATTGTTAGTAGGTCTTTCAACGCACTCACCTATCTCGTATAATTATCCCTCTTATAATTAACATAAGTATAGCTCATTCAAACCTTTTAGACTATTTTGAAAGATTTATTTATAGTAAAATTCTCATGCTCTTGACAGTAGATGGGAAAAGCGGTATGATGTTCGTTGTGTAAAATAAACGCAGCAGTTGTGTGTGTCAATCTGTTCATTTTATACCTTGGATCGATTTCCAATGGTGCATCGCGTAACCCCTTGGCTGCAGGGGCGAAGTTGCAGGATGATAAAATGGCAATCGACTTGAACACTTCTGGTTTTTATTTTACAACAAAATAAAACCAAAATAGAGGAGGAGCTTATACATGGCTCGCTACACAGGTCCATCTTGGAAAATTTCCCGCCGTCTTGGTATTTCCCTAAGCGGTACAGGAAAAGAATTAGAAAAACGCCCTTATGCACCAGGACAACACGGTCCTAACCAACGTAAAAAACTTTCTGAATACGGTTTGCAATTGCAAGAGAAGCAAAAGCTTCGTCATATGTTCGGAATCAACGAACGCCAATTCAGAACTACTTTCGATAAAGCTGCTAAAATGGCTGGTAAACAAGGTGAAAACTTCATGATCCTTCTTGAAACTCGCCTTGATAACGTAGTTTACCGTCTTGGTCTTGCTCGCACTCGTCGTGCAGCTCGTCAATTAGTCAACCATGGTCACGTAATGGTTGATGGCAAACGCGTTGACATCCCTTCTTACAGCGTAAAACCAGGTCAAACGATCTCTCTTCGTGAGAAATCCCAAAACTTGACTGTAGTTGATGAATCTATCGAAGTTAACAACTACGTACCTGAGTACCTTTCTTTCGATGCTGATAACAAAGTTGGTACATTCGTACGTCTACCAGAACGCAGCGAATTGAGTGCAGAAATTAACGAAGCACTTATCGTTGAGTTCTACAGCCGGTAATCTTACCTCAACAAAACCCTGCTTGCCATATTGGCTGCAGGGTTTTTTCAATTAGTGAAATACTTTTCTTTTCGCAATTCTTGTTTCTGCCAATCCGTGATTCAACAAGTGTTCACCTAAGTGATGTGAACTGCAGAAAATATCTCCTGCATAGTAAATGTAGGAATCCCCTTCATAAATTTCCTGATGACAAAGATCACATGAGAATAAGATTTCCTCTTCCTGTGGCTCCTCCGGCAGTCCTTCTCCAGTAATCATCGGGTTTTCCACTTCCAAATCCATAATTTTCCCCTTTTCCATCCTTCCACCTCTTATCCGTGTTTAACGATTTCCTTCAATTGATCCAATACATCACCAAATGGCTGCTTTTCTTTGACATAGTCAAAATCCTTGAACAGGTTACCCATAGTTCTTACACGGTCCAACACTGCTGGAACCGGAAACTGTCCTGGCCTTAAGTTAGAATTGACCTCTTCCCATTTCAAAGGTGTAGCAACCAATCCGCCTTCATTTCCCCTTGGGGAATATGGTGCGATGATCGTTTTTCCTTCTTTGTGCTGTACGTAGTCCAAGTATAACTTGTTTCCCCGGTTCTTTTTTAACCGCTCCGTCGTGAACCATTGGGGCTCTTGCTCAACGAGAAAGTCACATACAAACTTCGTAAATATTCCGGTTTCATCGTAAGTAAAACTGTCCATTGTCAAGGGAATGTACACTTGCAGGCCTTTCCCGCCGGAAGTCTTCACAAAAGAGTGGAGTCCGAACTGATCAAGTATCGCCTTTAGCCGTAGCCCTGCCTCTATGGCTAAGGTAAACTCTTGTACAGATGGCGGATCCAAATCAAACACAATCTCAGTAGGCCTTTCAGTATGAATAGTCTGGAATGGAATATGAAATTCCAATGCCAACTGATTACCGAGCCAAAGTAATGATTCAATGTCATTACAAAGGATATAGTTAATATCCTCGACAAGCTTTGTTTGTATAAATTCCGGAGAGTAGTCTGGTGCATGCTTCTGGAAAAAACGTTCAACATCCCCCGTCACACCATGGGGATAGCGAATGACTGTCAATAACCTGTCTTTCAAAAAAGGCAGCATATAAGAAGAAATCTTTTGTAAATAGAGCAAGTAATCATCTTTCGTATACCCAATCTCTGGCCAAATCGGTTTATCGGGATGGGTGACTTCCACACGTTCCGGAATTGGATAGAGCTGACGCTGTAACGTTTCCCACGTACAATCTAATGGTCCCTTTTCAAAGTTAAAGGATTGGAATCTCGGTTCCCTCATATGTGTTCCATCAAAATCGATACATCCGACGTTAGCACAGATTGATGGCTCAAGTTCCCAAATTGAAGAAGAAGTCTTCTTTCCGTTCTGTTGAAATAGTGTAGCCAACGTTTTGACTTCCTCATCAGACATTCCATGGAGGAAATTGACGATTTCGATCCACTGACCTTCTTTATTGACCGCACCAAAAAAATAGGAGTTTACTTTATCATATTTCGTCAAGGCTACCGTTATGATTCTCCAATTCTTCACCTTTAACCAACGGTCAGTCCGCTTTCCGTTTTCATATATACTTCTCTTGCTTTTCGCTACTACTCCTTCACCGCCATAATTTACGACAAACGGCCATAATCTTTCTGAATCAGTAAATACTTCTACAAGTTGAAGTTTTATTTGGTTTAAATAATCTACTTTTAAAGGTAGACCCAATTGTTTAAATAACTTTTTCAGTGAGGTTTTTCGTTTCGTCAATGAATCTGTTGCCTGTTCTTCGCCTTGTATTTTCAGAAGATCGAATACTACATAATGGCATGGGAATTTCTGAACGTGTTGGTCAATGACATCCCGATTACGCATCCTGCCTCTCGTTTGAACTTTCGAAAACTCGCTTTTATAATCGTTGACCAAATATACAATCTCACCGTCTAATGATAGGGGCAGAAAGGGTAGCATTTGAGATTTTATTTCTTCACAAAAGAGGAGGATTTCAGGATACATCTCATTTAATGATTTTCCATTGCGACTGATCAAAGAAATTCCGTCTTCATCCCAATTCAGAATACAACGAAATCCGTCATATTTCGTTTCGAAAACCCAGTCCTTGCCGCTTGGCAATTCATCTGCTGCTGTTAGAAGCATTGGTTTCATATCGTTCACCACCTTCGTGATCGTCCACTTAGCTTTTGATGTGGTGAACTTGTTATACATGGTTTTACTTGAACTCTACATAATAAGAAAAAAAGCAGGTGATCGAATGCATACAGTATGGAAAGGCAGCATCAGCTTCGGGTTAGTCAATATCCCTATTAAGCTTCATGCCGCGACTGAAAATAAAGACATAAAACTGAGGCAGCTTCACAAAGAGTGCCATTCACCCATCAGCTATCAGAAAGTTTGCCCCGTTTGTGATAAGGAAATTCAAAATGAGGATATTGTAAAGGCATATGAGTATTCAAAGAATAAATTTGTTGTATTAGATGCCGAAGAACTCGAACGCCTCCGAAAAGAAAATGAGGAAAAGGCGGTTGAGATCATTGACTTCGTGAAATTGGAGGAAATCGATCCGATTTACTTTGAACGGAGTTATTTCATGGCTCCGGACACTGGTGGAGGAAAAGCATATGCACTTTTAAGGAAAGCATTGCAGGATTCAGGCAAGATCGGGGTCGCAAAAATCATCATAAGGTCGAAAGAGCAACTGGCTGTTGTACGTGTTTACAAGGATGCATTATTGATGGAGACCATTCACTTCCCTGATGAAGTCCGTAAAGTGGAGGATGTCCCGAATATCCCAAGCGATGAAAAAGTGGTCGAAAAAGAATTGAAAACCGCACTCCTTTTAGTGGACCAGCTTACAACAGACTTCGAACCAGAGAAATACAATGATGATTACAGAACTGCTTTAATGGAACTCATTGAGGACAAGCGTACTGGTCAATTGACTGTAACAGCTACAGAAAAACAACCGGCTGCCGCAGCAACAAACGTTACCGATTTAATGGCTGCTCTTCAGGCATCACTCGATCGGACAAAGAAAAAACCTGCTGCCGCACCAAGGAAAAAGAAAGCGGCTGCCAAGAAGAAAAAAGAAGCATAGATGCGGCCTTAAGGACGACCAATTCCAGGTCGTCTTTTATTTGTACCCAAATCCGCTTAAACAACTTGAGTTTTTAAAAATTGTAAACATCTTATCAACCCAAACTAAAAGAAGACCCTCGTATTTGAGGGTCCACCATTCAGATATAGATTGATTCATTTATTTTTACGTATTTCTTTCTGAATTTTTCGCAGCGCCTTTTTTGAACCGCGCTCGATATCATGATTCAATTTGCGGATTTTATAATCTACAAACAAGGACTCTAAATCATAATCCTTAGGATATAGCTCCTCTGCTTTAAACTCTAAAGCAAGACGTTTTTCATTTACTTCTATAAACTGCTCTTTGTAAAATACCGTGACATTATAGTATTGATCCATTTCTTTGTATACGATCCCAAAGTCATTGTGGTCTAACAGTTTTACACGGTCCCCTTTTTGATAATCAATTCTATGTTCTTTTTTGTGAACTTCTTCTTTTGGTTTTCTGATTTTACTCTCATTTACCCGTTCTAAGCGATATTCCTTATTAGTCATATATTCTTCCGCTCTTTTTAAAACATGTTCCGGCACTTTCATTTTCCTGGAGATCCATAAGGCATTACTTTCCCCAGATTCCCCTATTAAGAGTTTATATAACGGCTCTAACGTCTCATGGTCAAATTGCATGGCCGCGTTCATAAAGTCAACATGCAGTTCAGAGAATCGTTTGATTTCTCCGTAATGCGTTGTTGCCACTGTAATGGCCCCTTTTAAATAGAATTCTTCCAATAGGGATATCGCAATTGCCGCTCCTTCGTTTGGTTCAGTTCCACTTCCAATCTCATCAAACAATAACAATGTATTGTTATTTGCTGATTGAAGGATTTCCGATAGATTCTTCATATGAGATGAGAATGTACTAAGTGCATTTTCCAAGCTCTGATTGTCACCAATATCGACAAATATCCGATCAAATACTGCAATTTCAGTTCCTCTCTCGGCTGGTATATGGAACCCGGACATAGCAGATAACGTAACAAGACCGATGGTTTTTAGTACGATGGTTTTCCCACCAGCATTAGGTCCGGTGATAATTAAACTACGGTAATCAGTCCCAATCTCAAAATGTAGCGGAACTACATTTCCTGACAATAAGGGATGCTTGCAATTCAATAACCTAATTGATCCGTGATCATTGATTGCGGGCTCAATGCCTCCATTCGCTCTGCTATATTTTGCTTTTGCGAAAATCATATCGTATTGGGCGATCAACTCGATATTCACCTTAATAGGTTGAATATTTTCTAATACGTACCCAGTCAATGTAGCAAGTATTTGATATTCCAATATCGCTTCTTCAGATTTCAAAGTAGCTAATTCAGCACTTAGTTTCCCTACCACACTCGGTTCCATGAATACAGTAGAGCCTTTAGAGGAAACCTCAACGACAGTTCCCTGGATCTGATTCTTAAATGAGGCTTTGATTGGGACAGTGTAACGGTCATCTTTTTGACTTATGATGAATTCCTGTATAAACTTGCGGTTCGCACTGCTGTTTAGAAACTGATTTAATCTTTCTTTTATCTTTTCCTCAGTCGTTTTCAAGTGATACCGAACTCGTTTCAGGTCATTAGAAGCAGCCGAATCCACCTGGTTATTTTTAATGGAAAAGTTGATTTCCTCTTCTACCGAATGAAAGTCTGACATGGAATTAGCATACGAGGCCAGTGCCGGTGCTGTAAAATCCTGTTGTATCATGAATTGTTTTATTTTCCGGCAACCTCTTAAAAAGTCTGAAATACTAAGCAGTTCCGAAGGATCTAAAATGATTCCCTTCTCTAATTTAGAGACGATATGTTCAATATTGGAAATACCTGTGAAAGGTACAACTGAACCGGAGTCTAAAATGGCACGTGCTTCAGAGGTCTCGGATAATCGATGTTTTACAACTTTCAGATTGCCACTTGGTAATAGTTTGTCAATCAGTTGTTTACCTAATCCACTTATACAAAATGCCTTCACCATATCTTTCAACTCGTTGTATTGTAATTTTTCTAACATATAACTATTCATTTTTTAATTTCTCCTCATTGTGAATTATGGTCTACAATGAAGATACCTACTTTGATTTCAATGAGTTGTTGAACACAAAAAAGCTGCGGGAGACCCCACAGCTTTTACGTTTATAAGGCAACAGTAAAATGCATGAAAAACTAAAGTTTCTTCATGAAATTACGCTCTTTATAAAAGTTGGTAGGCATCTTCATAGGCGGAAATAAGCCAATAACAAATAAAGGATAAAAAATCTATCCCCACGCACTGTCTCTATTCCCATTAATTTTTCCCTATTTAGAACCTACCGCACTCACAAATACGCACCTCTATATATATTCATTTACTCATTGAAATCAGTTTCAGATTCCATTATACCCTACAAATCTAAATTGTAAAATCCCTTTCATACTTACAATATATGATTAAAAGCTCACTAAAGTGTTCATATCTTTGCTACACTATTCAAAAATGAACGGAGGGAATCAATTGAGGATTATTTCACTTTGCCCAAGTAATACGGAATTGCTTACCTACTTAGGATTAATCGATCATTTAGTCGGAGTGGATGATTTTTCGGATTGGCCCCAGCAGATTAATCATCTTCCCCGTCTCGGTCCAGATTTATCAATTAAGATGGATTTAGTCGAAAAACTGAAACCGGACTTGGTTTTAGCTTCACTAAGTGTACCTGGTATGGAGAAGAATGTAATTGAACTGGAGAAGCGTGAGATCCCACATATTATTCTCAATCCACAAAGCTTACATGATATTGCCGATGATCTAATCACTGTAGGAAAGATTTGCGGAATAGAGGCTCAGGCTAAATTAAGAGCAGCTGAATATTTGGCATTCATTCATGTCATGAAAAAACGTACCAGCCAAGCAGATACAAGGCCATCATTATACTGGGAATGGTGGCCAAAGCCGGTATTCACTCCGGGAGTGGTGAACTGGTTAACAGAAGTGAGTCAAATCGCTGGAGGAAGGAATATCTTTGATGATGTGGAACTTGCCAGTGTTCAAACTGACTGGGACGATGTGTTACAACGGAAACCCGACTATATCCTTTTAGCGTGGGTCGGTGTCCGTCCGGATAAGGTAAAACCTGAACTCGTCCTTAAACGCCCCGGGTGGACTGAGCTAAATTCAGTAAAAAACGGCCGTTTACATATGATGGAAGAAGAATTATATTGCAGACCTTCTCCGAGATTATTAGAGGGAGCTTTAAAACTTGGAAAACTCATTCATCCAGAACTCTATAACGATTTAGAGCTTCCGGCATGGAGAATTTTAAAATAGATAGGAATTCTCCTACCAACAATCGAATACTCCTATTTAAAAAGGAGTGAAATTATGAAACTGATTGAAGACTTAACTGCGGTACGTCTGGAGTTAGTAGACCTATTGACACCTTTATCCCATGAACAATTGAATGTAAAGATTAATGACGGAACTTGGAGCATCGTGCAAGTAGTAAGACATTTAGTATTTATCGATGAATTGATTTACCCCTCATTATTGAAAGCAATGCAAAGGGAAAGCAATGTAGTTGAAGAAAAGAACATTGATTTCGTTCGAGATCGCACTCAAAAGTTGAAGTCTCCATACCCGGAACCATCGGAAGATTTCATAGAGAAAGGTAATCTAATAAATTTGCTACAGACTGTCAGACAACCGCTTCTAAATTATTTAAAAACGGTAGAGGAAAAGGAGTTAATTGAAAAAACAATGCTTCATCCGCTTCTTGGTCCCATGCAGACCAAACAATTGCTTGAGTTTGTCGTTCTACATGAGAAACGGCATATCGAACAAATTCAGGAGTTAATAGGCAGTTCAAACTTAGCGAGCTATTGAGGAAAAGTTTGTGGATTCCTGTTCAAATTATATTTCTCTATAATCGGTTATAAATTTCAAAAATCGGTTATAAAACTGGATTATCGGTTATAAAACTAAACGGTTAAATCTTCAACAAACAGTAGAAAAAATGGGCTGCCCCAAATCGGGACCGCCCATTTTCTATTAGTTGAATCGAACCATATGGTATTTCTTCTTCCCTCTACGAATAATGCAAAATGCATCATCAAGTCTGCTTTCTGCACCTACTACAAATTCAAGGTCTGTTACTTTCTCACCGTTAACTGAAATCGCACCATTGGTTACATCTTCTCGTGCTTGGCGTTTAGAAGATGAGATGTTCGCTTCTACCAGTAAGTCGACAATATTCTGATTTTCCTTTGCCATCTCAACTGATGGAACATCCTTGAAAGCATCTTTCATTTCTTCCGCTGACAAAGCTTTCAAATTCCCACTGAATAGCGCTTCTGTAATTCGGATTGCCTGATCCAGGGCATCCTGACCGTGAATCATGCGAGTCATTTCTTCGGCCAGTGCCTTTTGTGCCTTACGTAAATGTGGTTCTTCTTGGACTGTTATTTCGAATGCTTCGATTTCTTCACGACTTAAGAACGTGAAGATTTTCATGTATTTAGTGACATCCGCATCTGCCGTATTGATCCAGAATTGGTAGAACTCATACGGAGACGTCTTTTTAGCATCAAGCCAAACAGAACCGGATGCAGACTTACCGAACTTCGTTCCATCCGCTTTAGTCACCAACGGAATAGTTATACCGTAGGCTTTCGCTTCCTCATTTTGCATCTTACGGATCATCTCAAGCCCAGTCGTGATATTGCCCCACTGGTCAGATCCCCCGACTTGGATACGGACGCCGAAATTCTTATACAAGTGATTAAAATCGATTGCTTGAATGAGCATGTAAGAGAATTCAGTAAAAGAAATACCGCCTTCTAAGCGGGAAGCCACTGTATCTTTTGCCAACATGTAGTTGATCCCGATGTTTTTCCCAAAGTCACGAAGGAATTCGATGACGCTCATTGCACCGATCCAGTCCTTATTGTTCACAAGTTTCGCACCGTTTTCAGATGTGAAGTCAAAGATTCTTTCCATTTGAGCTTTAAGGCCAAGGACGTTTTGATCGATTTGTTCTACTGTTTGTAATTGTCGTTCCTCGCTGCGGCCGGAAGGATCTCCGATCATCCCAGTCGCCCCGCCGATTAAAAGAATCGGTTGGTGTCCATGGAGTTGGAAACGACGCAAGGTCAATAAAGGAACGATATGACCGATATGCATACTATCTGCAGTCGGATCCACGCCACAATATAATGCTACTTTCCCCTCGTCCAACAACTTCTCCATGCCTTCTTCGTCGGTCATTTGATAAGTAAGACCTCTCCATTTCAAGTCTTCCAACAATGCATTCGTCATCTGTATCCCTCCTATTTGGTTGGCCTGTAAATTACAAGGTAAAACACAAGACCATAAAAAAGTCCCCACACGGCCATTATGACCATGCAGGGACGTTAGTAACGAATTAACGCGGTACCACCCAGCTTGAGAATTGACATTCTCCACTCGAAGCACTTTAATGCAGTGCATACAACAAACTCCCAGCCTGTAATTCGACAATTGCAACCAGATCAGCTTTCACCAACCGCTGACTCTCTTCACAAGTTTACAACCGCTACTCCGGACTTTTCAACGTCTGTTCTACTATATATAGTCAATTTAACCTCTTTTTTAAACGTTGTCAATAACTATCGAAATCGTTAGAAAAAAATGCTATAATAGGTTAGATTTTTAGGAGGTCGAATATGAAAGAGAAATTGAAACATAGTCTTCTGACCATACAAGAAAAATACGAAACATGGATGTCGTCCAAATGGGGACGAAATGTACGAATTTCTTCAAGCGTCATCTGGAATTTAGCTCTAATATTTTTTATTGTCCTCGTTACTGGAATCGTTTTCGTCGGTTCGGTTGGTGCCGGGTACTTCGCATCATTGGTAAAGGATGAACCCCTCCGTTCGAAAGAACAAATGCGGCAGGAAATCTTCAGCTATGAAGAAACGTCCGAGCTCTATTTTGCCAATAATATTTACATAGGGAAAGTGGATGCAGACCTTGAACGTCAGGAAACGAAACTTAAAGAAGTTTCTCCTTACGTCATCGATGCAGTACTCGCAACGGAAGATGAGTATTTCGATGAACACCAAGGAATCGTGCCAAAAGCAATTTTCCGGGGCCTTTTGCAAGATGTTTCCAATTCGGATACTCAAACAGGGGGTTCGACGTTAACACAACAGCTCATTAAAAACCAGATTTTAACGAATGAAGTGTCATATGAGCGGAAAGCAAAAGAAATCCTTTTAGCGATGCGTTTGGAACATTTCATGTCTAAAGATGAGATTTTAGAAGCTTACTTGAATATCATTCCTTACGGAAGAAATGCAAGTGGAAGAAATATCGCGGGTATAGAAACCGCAGCTGAAGGGATATTCAATAAAAAAGCAAAAGATTTGAACTTGCCACAAGCTGCCTATATCGCGGGATTGCCACAGGCACCATTTGCTTATACTCCCTTCCAATCCGGTAATCGGGGGTTAAAAGACGCGAAAGGTCTACAGCCTGGAATTGATCGGATGAAAACTGTTCTTTTCCGTATGAAAGAAACTGGATATATTTCAGAAGAAGAATATAACGAATCCATCAAATACGATATTACGAAAGATTTCCGTGAACCTGCTACACGTGCTACAGACCGATACCCATTTTTAACGAATGAAATTCAACTGCGCGCAATCGAGATTCTTGCAGATACACTTGCCTTACAAGATGGCATTGACCCAGAACGTCTTGATAAGGAAGAAAACCTTCGTGAAAAATATATGATATTAGGTCAACGTGCTTTAAAAAATGGTGGATACCGCATCCATTCTACCATCGATCAAAAATTGTATGATGCTGCACAAAAAGTAAAAGATGAGTTTCAATTATATGGACCGACATTAAAAAAAGAAGTGGTCGATCCTGATACGAAAGAAACAATTATAGTTGACGAACCCGTTCAGGTTGGTACAGCTGTGATTGAAAACAACACTGGAAAAATTCTAAGTTTTGTCGGTGGTCGTGAATTTGTGCAAGACCAAATGGAAGTCAATCACTTGTCCACTACCCGTTCGATTGGTTCAACCATGAAACCTATTGGTGTATATGCTCCGGCAATTGAATTTGGATTTATCGGTGCTGGAAGCCCGGTCGTCGATGTTCAGTTCAGTATTCCGGATGGCGGGAAGATGTATGAGCCGAAAAACGTCAATGTGAATGAAGAACTTGGGATTATCCCAGCTCGGGAAGCACTGGCAAAATCACAAAACTTGGCTACACTTCGACTTTACCGGGAAATCCGAGATCGACGTCCGGATGAATTCCTTTTCAAAATGGGCTTTACGAGTATTGGAGAATCTGAATATATCAATCCTTCATTTGCAATCGGTACATCTGAAGCAAGTGTTGAAGAAACTACTAATGCCTATGCTACCCTTGCAAACGGCGGGAAGTTTATCGACGCATATATGATTGAACGGATTGAAGATGCTGATGGCAATGTCATTTATCAACATGAGGCGAAACCGGTTGAAGTATTTAGTCCGCAGACTGCTTATATGGTGACCGATATGTTAAGAGATACTCTCGATATCGGTACTGCAAGAACAGCAAATAGCAATCTAAACTTCAGAGCAGATTTTGCAGCGAAAACCGGTACATCTAACGGTACAAGAGATTCATGGTTAGTCGGTTATAATCCGAATATTACTATTGGTGTATGGTTCGGATACGATGATCATAGCAAAACGCTAAGCCGTATGACTAACCGTTATAGACACCCAAGTACACGGATTAATATGTACTGGGCGGCAATGGCAAATGCTATGAACGCTTCCAATCCCGAAGTGGTAAATGCCGGAGCGACATTCAAACAGCCTGAAGGGGTTGTCTCCCGTGCCTTCTGTGGTATTTCAGGCTTATCACCGTCTGAAGCTTGTTCAGCGGCAGGACTTGTCACTTCCGACTTGTTCAATGCGAATGTGATGGTACCGAACAAACCGGACGACAGTCTCATTACATCCTCCTATGTGATGATCGATGGCAGCCGTTACCGCGCTTTAGATACTACACCATCTGAATTCGTTGTAGAAGGCGGCGTAGGAGTAAATGAGGAATTTATTAAACGTATGCTCGGACCTTACGGTGGAGACCCAAGCAAGTTGTTCCCTACCAAATCAGTATTCTCGAATCGAGTCGTTTCTGAAGCCGCATTTGAAGCTGATAATGCAGCACCTGCAAGTGTTTCTTCGATGCTCTCCGGTAATACGCTTACTTGGACAAAATCGGCATCAAATGATGTTGTAGGTTACCGAGTTTTCCGAAGGACCGGAGCAGGAAACGACTTAGTTGCAACTGTACTTGAGTCTGCAAGTTATAGTTATACAATAGGCAATGGTGAGTACTTTGTCGTAGCGGTTGACATTACAGGCAAGCAGTCTCCTGCTTCAAACGTAGTTGAAAATGTAGCCGAAGCACCACCGACACCACCACCTACTACACCACCTCCTGGCGGCGGTAATGGCGGTGGAACAGGCGGTGATGATACACCTCCACCACCAGATGATGAAGATACCCCTCCAGGAAATGGCGGAGGCGGTAACGGTAATGGAAATGGCAATGGAAACGGTAATGGAAACGGTAATGGCGGTGGAGTAACACCGCCAGGAAATGGAGGAACCAATCCTCCTCCTGGCGACGGTACGGATCCCCCACCAGATGACGAAGAATAAATCGAAAAAGAGCAGCTATCCACCGAAGCGGTCGGATGGCTGCTCTTTGATTTTGAATGCACTATATTATCTTAAGTTCAACTGGCAAATGACGGGTCTCGTTTCCTATCGCTAAACACCACTTTTACTTTAAAACTCAGTTCAAAGAAGAACTAAGTCGATGTTCAGGATTCTTGTTTGACTAAAGCTCCCGATAGTTTCGCCATCTTTGAAATCATAAATCAGATTCTACAAAATCCTTTAATGCGGCTAGTTTCTCGTTCCAATACTGGTCAAAGAAGGACAGCCATTGCTTGACCTCTAATAATGAATCAGGCCTTAATGTATACCGTGTTTCACGGCCACTTTTTTGCTTGCTGACAAGACCCGCTTCGGATAGGACATTCAAGTGTTTATTCACAGCTGTCCGGCTAATGGTAAATTGTCTTGTTATAGCAGCGATTGGCATTTCATGATCTGATAATAATAATAGGATCTCACGTCGAGTCGGATCAGCAATTGCCTGAAACACATCCGGTTTCAATTTAGTTTCAGGCATTTTGTTGCTCGATGACTGATGGAAGCTTGTTCATGACAATGTTCTCCCAACCAGCATCCATATGATCCCGTATGATCGTATGCGGCTGTCCGAACTCAGTTTGCTTTTCAGGATCCCATCCGGAATGAATCAATGTAAATTCCGTCTTGCCATCCACTTCACGTAATTCCATTTTCAAATGCCAATCTTTCCCCCAGTCAAAACCGACCACATAAGGAGGCTCTAATTCAGTCACTTTACAGGGCGAATCCCCGTAAGGCCCTGCATGTAACACAAATTCCTTCCCAAGGATCGGCTCAAATGTATTAGGCATCCACCACTCAGCCATTCCTTTGGAAGTTGAAATGGCATTCCAAACTTTATCAATGGGAGCATTCAATAAAATTGTCTTTTTAATCTCAGGTATTTGGCTCATAAATTGTTCCTCCAAAATATAATAACACCTAAAGGTGTCACATTAATATTATGACACCTTTAGGTGCTAAGTCAACTATCCGCTTAAATGTAACTATTTCCGATGATATCAGATTCCATACTCCTCTCCGGTGTACACATTTAAGTTGAAGAATGAACTTCCTAATATCGATTCATGGGAGGCTGGCTTTTAAATCCGACAATCGGATAGAATGCATTTCACTGCACGTCCGCAAGTTACAATTTAAAGTGAAATTCCATATAAAAAGAAGAGACTGTCTCATTTAAATAAAGACAGCCTCTTCTCTATTAGTCTTCCATAGTAGACAAATCGCCTGTAGGCAAATTCAATTCCCAAGCCTTTAGAACGCGGCGCATAATTTTCCCGCTTCGTGTTTTTGGAAGTTTATCTTTAAATTCAATTTCTCTTGGAGCAGCGTGAGCAGCAAGACCTTTTTTCACGAATTGACGGATATCTTCAACCAATTCGTCACTTGGTTCCACTCCTTCTTTCAGGGCAACGAATGCTTTAATGATTTCCCCTCGAACTGGATCCGGCTTTCCGATTACCCCTGCTTCAACAATCGCCGGGTGTTCCAAGAGCTTACTTTCCACTTCGAATGGTCCTACCCGTTCACCGGAAGTCATGATGACATCATCAACACGACCTTGGAACCAGAAATAGCCGTCCTCATCCATGTATGCAGAATCACCCGAAACATACCATTCATCATTCATGAAGTAGGATTGATACTTTTCTGGATTGTTCCAAATTTGCCTCATCATTGCAGGCCAGCCTTTTTTCAAGGCCAAGTTCCCCATCTGATTCGGTGGTAATACATTTCCATTGTTATCTACAATCGCTGCTTCGACTCCAGGAATCGGCTTACCCATAGAACCTGGTTTAATCGCCATGGACGGATAGTTACAAATCATCTGAGCACCTGTTTCTGTCATCCACCATGTATCGTGTATGCGCAATCCGAATACTTCGTATCCCCATTTTACTACTTCCGGATTTAATGGCTCCCCAACTGATAAAATGTGCCGTAAGGAAGAAAGGTCGAATTTCTTAACAGCAGCATCCCCGGCTCCCATAAGCATTCTGAATGCAGTAGGCGCACTGTACCAGACTGTTACACTGTATTCTTCAATCGCTTTATACCAATCATCTGTCGAGAAACGGCCACCTAATACTAATGTCGTGACACCGGATAACATAGGCCCGAAGATTCCATATGCAGTTCCTGTCACCCAACCTGGGTCTGCCGTGCACCAGTAAATATCTTCCTCTGTCAGGTCGAGTACCCACTTAGCAGTCATATATTGCTGGACCATGGCATACTGGACATGAAGAACCCCTTTTGGTTTTCCTGTTGAACCCGACGTATAATGCAAGATCATTCCATCTTCTTTATCCAACCACTCGATATCAAAGTATTGAGATGCCGATTTAAAATGCTTCATGAAGTCGACGATTTTGCCGGACTCCTCTACGCCTTCCCCAACCACAAAAACGGTCTCCAATTTTGGCAATTTATCTACCGGGACGCGTTCCAATAATTCCGGCGTCGTGATGATTGCTTTTGCATCACTATCATCCAGCCGATCATACACTGCCCCCTCCATGAAAGCTTCAAACAACGGACCTACAATGAGTCCGTTTTTTAATGCACCGATCAGAGCAAAATATAATTCGGGTGACCTTGGCATGAAGATGAACACCCGGTCGCCTTTCGTTAAAGTAGAATGGTTTTTCAACACATTGGCAGCACGATTCGTCTGCTTTTTCATTTCATGGAAAGTATAAGCTTCTTTACGAGTAGCATCTTTATAGTATAGTGCCACTTTGTTTTTACGATCGGATTCAGCATGGCGGTCAATGGCTTCATATGCCATATTGAACTTCCCTGTCTCATGCCAGCTGAAATTCTTCTCAGCTTCTTTCCAATCAAAGTTAGAGACAGTCTCACCATAATTTTGTAGGTTATGTTTTTCCGTATCTGCAGGAAGCGCTTTCAAGTTTGTAACCAATCCCATCACCCTTTCCATATTTTCATAATCTTATATTACAATAAGTTGTAACAAATTTGTCAATATTATAGCTCAAAATAGAATATTTTGATTTGTAAGCGCTTTTTATTGTATTCATGTATACTATCTTTATAGATTATTTACTGGGCGGTGGAAGCTTTGGAATATAAGAAAACGTATAATGCCCTCGTATTGAACACAGTCCATGGCAATTTAGTCATTGAAGGACCCGTATCAGCAGAGGATTTATCTGGTTTACACTTCCACAAGGATCTTACGTCTTTTCGGCAACCCGATCAGCAGCATCGAGCTATAGTCGAAATTGCTGATCTTCCAGAAGGACGAATTCTTATTGCGAGAGATTTGGATACGATTGTCGGTTATGTTACCTTTTTATATCCAGATCCCCTTGAGCGTTGGTCCCAAGGAAAAATGGAGAATCTACTTGAACTTGGTGCAATTGAAGTCATACCGAAATACCGTGGTGCGGGGGTTGGGAAAAACCTTCTTCGGGTTTCCATGATGGATGACGCAATGGAAGATTATATTATTATCACAACAGAATATTACTGGCACTGGGACTTAAAAGGAACCAAATTGAACGTATGGGAATACCGGAAAGTTATGGAGAAAATGATGAATGCAGGAGGACTCGAATATTACGCAACAGATGATCCTGAAATTAGTTCACATCCCGCCAACTGCTTAATGGCTCGAATAGGGAAAAGAATCCATCAGGAATCAGTCCAACAATTCGACCAGCTCCGTTTTATGAATCGATATATGTATTAAGTAGGGGGTCTTTCCTTTGATCATTGATAATATCATGCATAAGGATTTACATACACTGTCACCAGATCATACGATACAGGATGCCATGAAAATGATGAAAGACTATCGGATCCGCCATATTCCGATTGTCGGTGAAAGTCGTGACTTAAAAGGAATCTTATCCGATCGGGACATCAAAGAAATTACACCTCAGACCAATGAAGGGAATCATTTTATGAACATCCCTTTAAAAGAAATAATGACACCTAATCCGATTACAGGCCACCCTCTCGATTTTGTAGAGGATGCAGCCATCATATTCTATGAACAAAAGATTGGGGCACTTCCAATTGTAAGAAACGGAAAGCTCTGTGGAATGATTACTGAAACCGATGTACTTTATAAATACATTGAATTGACCGGTGCAAATCGACCGAGCTCCCAGTTGGAACTTCGGGTCCCCGATGTTCCTGGAAGCTTATATGAAGTCTCAAAAATATTATTTAAACATAAAGTGAATGTGCTAAGCGTCCTCGTTTATCCCGATTATGAGCTTAACAACAAAATATTGGCGATCCGTATTAATACGATGAATCCGCTGCCAGTCATCGATACTTTGAAAGCAGAAGGGATTGATGTCTTATGGCCAGCAGATCCGAGAGCGAAATGAAAAATGCTTTATTTGTTTATTCGGAAGAACAGCTTGGCTATAAGTTTTCCGAATCTCATCCATTCAACCAAAAAAGACTCGTTTTGACGTCGGATTTGTTACGAAAGTCTGGTGTATTAGATGATTCTGATATTGTTCAGCCACGAATAGCGACTGATGAAGAACTGTTATTAGCCCATGATGCGCAATATATTGAAATGGTTAAAAAAGCAGGACGTGGGGAGCTTTCTAATCAATTAGCCGAAAACTACGGGCTGGCCACGGAAGATACACCAATGTTTCAAAACATGCATGAAGCCGCGGCTATGATCGTTGGTGGAACACTGACAGCAATCGACCTTGTCATGGAGGGAAAAGCACAGCATGCTCTCCATTTAGGTGGGGGGTTGCATCATGGCTTCAGTGGACGGGCTTCTGGCTTCTGCATTTATAACGATTCATCAGTAGCCATTAAATATCTTCAGCAAAAATATGGGGCACGCGTACTTTATATAGATACAGACGCCCATCATGGTGATGGTGTACAATGGAGTTTTTACGATGATCCGGATGTCTGTACGGTTTCTTTCCATGAAACAGGCAGATATTTATTCCCTGGAACCGGGAATGTAACGGAACGTGGAAATGGGCGTGGATACGGTTATTCATTCAACTTCCCTCTCGATGCATTTACGGAGGACGAATCATTCACTGAACTATATAAGACAGGTGTGACAGAAATAGCTGAGTTTTTTAAACCGGATATTATCTTGACTCAAAACGGTGCTGATGCCCATTATTTCGATCCGTTATCTCATTTGTACGGAACAATGGAAATTTATAAGGAAATACCTAAATTGGCACATGAACTAGCCCATTCCTATTGCAACGGAAAATGGGTAGCTGTCGGTGGCGGCGGGTATGATATTTGGCGTGTTGTACCAAGAGCATGGTCGAATATTTGGTTTACTATGAAAGACTTACCTTATCCGAGCGGCAACTTGTCCGAGAAGTGGGTTGAGCGGTGGAGCCCTGAATCGCCAGTTCCTCTTATACCCACATGGGAGGATCCGGTCCCCCTCTATGAACCCATTCCAAGAAAAGCTGAAATTATGGAAAAGAACGCACTCATTTTAGAAAAAGCCCTTTACATGATACGATCTGAAAAAAAGAGTAAAGAAAAAGAGATGTTCTAAGGCGATTCGCCTGTAGAACATCTCTTTTTATTTTGTCGACTGACGTTCTTCAATCCGGTGTGGAAGGACAACTGTCGTTTCATCAATTGTTTCTTTATTCATGAACTTTGTTAATAACCTCATGGAAACGGCCCCTATGTCATATAACGGCACTACCACTGATGAAAGCTGCGGTCTAACCATCCGTGCGAGCTTCGAATTTTCAAAGCTGATAATCTCGATATCATTTGGAAT
Source organism: Chungangia koreensis (assembly GCF_042651785.1). Taxonomy (NCBI): domain Bacteria; kingdom Bacillati; phylum Bacillota; class Bacilli; order Lactobacillales; genus Chungangia; species Chungangia koreensis. The sequence continues at coordinate 92,964 of NZ_JBHSEC010000005.1, read as the reverse complement.
CGAAAAGTTTTCATCAAGCGCTCCATGGATTAGTCCGATCCCCAATTCATCATTTCCGGCGAAGATCGCAGTAGGCGGTTCAGTCAACGAAAGAAGTTGTTTTGAATTCTCCAGTCCGCTCTCATAGGAATCATCTGCCTCAATGATCAATTCGTCATCAATCGGCAAACCGGCTTCTGTAAGAGCCTTTTTATAACCTTCAAGTTTGAAGTGTCGGTTTATCGTTGAAGAAAAAGGACCTGAAACGAAAGCAATCCGTTTATGGCCGTTTGTGAGCAACGTTTGAACGGCTTCAAATGCAGCCTGTAAGTAATCGATATTTACAGAAGGAATTTTCTTCGTTTCGTCTACTGTCCCGGCGAGTACGACAGGCACCGACGAGCGTTGTAATGCAGTTGAAATTGCAGGCGTCAACGAGTCACTCATCATGACAATCCCATCTACCTGTTTTCCGTACATATTTTCAATGAGTTTCAATTCTTTCTCTTCACGTTGGTCAGAATTTGAAAGGATAATTGTATAGTTATACATTGTGGCAATATCCTCAATTCCCCTCGCAAGTTCCGCGTAAAAAATATTTGATATATCAGGTATGATTACCCCAACAGTCGTCGTTTTCTTGCTGGCTAACCCTCTTGCTACAGCATTTGGACGATACTCAAGTCTTTCAATTACGGCCATTACCTTTTTACGGGTGGCCGGCTTCACATTTGGATTTCCGTTAACTACGCGTGAAACGGTAGCCATCGATACATTGGCTTCCCTTGCAACATCGTAAATCGTTACCGTCACGTCACTCACTCCCTGTCTGCTTAACTATATTCTTTATCATACGATATTTTTCCCTTTAAAGAAAAGGAACATGCAAAAACCGGCCATTTCGGCCGGTCTTCCATTAGGCATGCACTTTATGGGTTTTCATGAATTCCAAGATTGCAGAGTAGAATTCATCGAATTGGTCCAAGTTCATCTGCTGTTGAGCATCGGAAAGTGCAACTGCAGGATCCGGATGAACTTCAGCCATCACACCATCTGCACCCACAGCTAAAGCAGCTTTAGCTGTAGGCAATAGAAGGTCACGTCGACCAGTAGAATGGGTTACATCGACTAAAACCGGTAAATGAGTCTCTTGTTTCAAAATCGGCACTGCCGAGATATCAAGCGTATTACGTGTTGCCTTTTCATACGTTCGAATTCCACGTTCGCAAAGGATGATTTGATCATTGCCTTGAGAAATGATATATTCTGCTGCATTGATTAGCTCATCAATCGTGGCTGCCAGACCCCGCTTTAATAATACAGGTTTTTTCACTGAGCCAGCAGCTTTCAACAATTCGAAGTTTTGCATGTTCCGAGCACCAATTTGAATGACATCGATATAGTCAAGTGCTTCTTCAATATGACCTGGTGTTACGATTTCAGTCACGACCCCTAAATTGAACTCATCACCAATGCGCTTTAGGATTTTTAACCCCTCAACCCCAAGGCCTTGGAAGTCATAAGGAGAAGTACGCGGTTTAAATGCACCACCACGGATGAGTTTCAATCCTTTTTGCTGAATGGCTTGAGCCACTTGAGCAACTTGTTCATAGGATTCTACTGCACATGGACCAAATACAAATGTCGGAGTTCCGTTACCGATCTTCTGGCCTTTTACTTCAACAATTGTATCTTCCGCTTTCTTCTTACGCGATACGAGTAAAGCTTTACGGTGATCGTCTTCTTGCAAGTTTAATGCAGTTTTAAAGATTTCCTTGAATATGTGATCAACCACAGATTGTGAAAGTGGTCCGTTATTATTTTCTCTTAATAGGTCGAGCATATGACGCTCACGAAGAGGATCATAACGGTTAACACCTTGTTTCTCCTTTATCTTCCCAATTTCTTGGATGACTTCTGCACGTTCATTAATCAGCTGAAGGATTTTAAGGTTCAACTCGTCAACCTGTGTCCGCAAGCTTTCTAAATCATGTTGTGTCATTGCCGTTTCCCCTCTCTTTATTATGCACCAATCCTTTCAGGTTCCCGAAAGTTATGATACATTTTTAGATATTGAACCTATTATAATCAAAAATGAAAGAAAAGTCACGAAATATTTTAGCGATTCAACTCGCTAAAGTGTTTACTATAGAAAAGAGGGACACAACATGTCTTCAAAACTATTTGCACTCGATATCGGAACTCGGTCGGTCGTCGGAATTATCCTCGATGATCGTGGTGATTCCTATCATGTAGAAGACTTAGTATCAGTGGAGCATAAAGATCGATCCATGCTCGATGGACAAATACATAATGTTCTTAGCGTTGCAGAAGTGATTACATCCATCAAAGAGGAGCTTGAAGCACGGCATGGAACTCTGCGCCGGGTAAGCGTAGCGGCAGCAGGGAGAGCCCTTAAAACGTCAAAAGCAATGGTTACATTCAATATTAGCAATAGAGCTCTTTTGACGGAAGAGGATATCAATCGACTTGAATTGGGCGCTGTGCAAAAAGCCCAGCAAGAATTACTCAAAAAAGAATTAGAGCAACGCAATACTTATTATTATTGTGTCGGTTATTCCGTTTTGTATTACAAACTGGATAACGAAATAATCGGAAGTTTAGTCGATCAATCAGGAAATGAGGCTTCTGCTGAAGTTATTGCCACATTCCTTCCACGTGTGGTCGTGGAATCACTTCTTTCCGCTTTAAAACGCTCCGGTTTGGAAATGGAAGCTTTAACTTTAGAGCCGATTGCAGCGATAAATGTCTTGATTCCTCCATCGATGAGAAGGCTGAACGTAGCCCTTGTGGATATTGGGGCAGGAACATCCGACATAGCTATTACCGATCAAAATACAGTCGTTGCCTACGGAATGGTGCCAACAGCTGGTGATGAAATTACAGAAGCCTTGAGTGATCATTTCCTGTTGGATTTTCCGATTGCGGAAAGTGTAAAAAGAAAGATCAACTCGGAAGAAATCATACATATTGCAGATATTTTAGGTTTTGAACGCGAAGTTCCACAGTCGGAGGCAGTTAGCGCCATTAGACCTGCCGTTCAAAACTTGGCTACTTCCATATCCAGTGAAATTCTTGCACTTAATAATGGGAAGTCCCCTATGGCCGTCATGCTTGTCGGAGGCGGCAGCTTAACACCTGAGTTATCTAAAGAATTGAGCATTCAATTAGGACTCCCGGAAAACAGAGTTGCGACCAGAGGGTTGGATGCCATTCAAAATCTGACGAAAGAGGATCAGATTCCATCCTCGCCGGAACTTGTGACGCCAATCGGGATTGCTATAGCAGCTAAACGTGCTCCGATCCATTACATGAGTGTAACCGTAAATGACAAACTCATTCGTTTGTTTGAGTTAAAAGACTTGACGGTTGCTGATGCTCTACTTGCAGCGAATGTCAAAGCGAAACAATTATACGGCAAACCTGGGCTGGCCATGAGCATTACTATTAATGGGAATCCTAAACTGTTTCCTGGTGAACATGGAACACCCGCAGAGATTTTTTTGAACGGCGAGCCTGCCAGCACGAAATCGATCATACATGATGGAGATATCCTTACGTTAATTGAAGGAAAAGACGGTAAGGATGCTAAAGTGTACGTAAAGGATATTGTTCAAGCATCTTCCTTTATGTCTGTCTATGTACTTGGTGAAAAAGTGGAGATCGCTCCTATTGTGTCGGTCAATGGAGAGATAGCTAATATGGATTTCAAGCTATCAGACCGTGACTCTCTCGATTACCAGGCTGCAAATACGGTTGCCGATATTTTGGCTGCGTCTGGAAAGGATGCCATTTGGGAAACAATGAAGCCTTTTTCCATAAGCTTTAATGGGAAGTCCATTACATTACCTGAATATGCCCCAAACTTATTACTGAATGATCAAAATACGGATGGAAAAGCAGTCGTCATTGACGGCGATTGTTTGGTCTACGAAAAACCTGCAGATCCAACTGTAAAAGATATTTGTGAAAAGATGAACATGAAATTGTCTGAGCTGATTACTGTTACTTTCCAAGGTGAACCACTCAAGCTTAAACGAACGATTTGTGAAGTATTCTTAAATGGCCATCCATCAGAGGAACATGACCGTGTTCGGAGTGGAGATCTTCTAAACGTCTCCCCTACAGAAACGGATCCTCTCCTATTTCAAGATATTTTCCGTTTTACGGATTGGACCTTGCCAACCACTATTTCGGGATCTTTCAAGCTCTTACGAAACGGCGAGGAAACCGGTTTCCAATCCCCGATCTTCGGTGGAGATCAGTTAGAAATCGTATTTGAATAAATGGAAGAAAAAAAGATGCAACCCCATGGGCTGCATCTTTTTACAATTGAGATTTTTTGTCGCTATCATTCACTTTTGAAATATAATTTTGGTTTGTTGTTTTGTTGTCGCCAAAATTTTCGCTGTTGTCGTAGCTATCAGCACTGGCGTCATTTTCACTCGTATTCTTTTCGTTTGAATCTGTACTTTTTTCATCCACTGCTTCTTTAAATGCCTCTGCAGTTGAAGTTGCTACATCACCAGCATCTTTAATCACTTCATCAACTGTATGGGAAACCGTATCCATAAACTCCATCGGCTCTTCTCCCTCGTAGGATGCAGTTCCATCATCCATAGGGTGAGTCGCTTTAGTTTTATACGATTTTACTTTGTCCACTAATTGACCAGATTGTTCTTGAAGTGTTTTAGAAAGTTCTTTCGTTTTATCCTTGGCAGTAGATGAGAACTCTACGCTCTTATCTTTTAAAGTTGCCGCCTGGGACGTAACATTTTCCCGCATTTCTTTTCCAGTTTTCGGAGTAAGCAGCATAGCAGTAGCTGCACCGATTACAGCCCCTACGATCGCTCCAGCGATGAATCCACCACTGCCCTCTGATTCCTCACGGTAAAAAGAATCAGTTCGGGAATAAGGATTTTCATATGGAGCTGGATAAGCATGTGAATTCGGATAGCCATTTTCATAATTGCCAAATTCTTGGCCGTATTGGTTATAGGATTTGTTTTCGCTCATGTTATTTCCTCCTCGATTCTTTTCTTAATGATAAGGTTGGTGATCCGGCTCAGGGAGTTTTTTTTGCCCTGGCACCGGCTGATAGCCTGCAGAAGTATATCCTTGGCTCTTTCTTTCTTTCCATTTATCGAAGATTCCCATTGCTACATTGCTCCATTGAACGATTTGAGCAATTTTATCTTCGTTTTTTTCAGCTTCCACGACAACTGATGATGTGATTCTCCGGACTGAAGAGTTCAAGCCGTTGACTGATTCTCCAACCCCTTTGACCGCGTCGACTACAGAATTCAATTTTTCAGATTTGTTCTGTAAATCGGCTGCAAGATTATTTGTTTTCATCAACAGTTCTGTCGTTTCCCTCGTTACACCTTGCAACTGGCCTTCTAAACCATCCATTGTTTCAGAAACGCTTTTTAATGTTGTTTTCAGTGAAGTCAGTGTGACTGCCAAACTGATACATAGAATTAAGAAGCCAATTGCAGCAACAATGGCCGCTATGTACAGTAGTACTTCCATGTTGAATTCCTCCTTCTATACAGTAACGTATTTCATTTGTACCCTTTAGGGAGTGAAATAAAACGCCTATCAATAGGTATTCTCCATATTCGCAAATTTATCCTGCCAAATGAAAGAAACAGTTCAACCATTCGGTCAAACTGTTTCGTTTTTTGTCACGATTTGTTCAAACGATTGCTGGAATTTTTGAACATCACCAGCACCCATAAACAGGTAAACCGCATCGCCATGAACTAAAAGTTCCTCAATTCCTTCTGTCGTCAATAACTTACTGCCTTCAATTTTACTGATGAGATCTTCAATCGATAACATGCCTGATTGCTCTCTGGCAGAGCCAAAGATTTCGCATAGATATACTTGATCGGCCCCCATTAAACTATCAGCGAATTCCTGAAGAAACGCTTTCGTCCTCGTAAACGTATGAGGCTGGAAAATCGCGACAATTTCGCGATCAGGGTATTTCTGCCTTGCTGACTGGATGGTCGCTTTAATCTCAGTCGGGTGATGAGCGTAGTCATCAATTAGTGTACGTCCACCAATTTGTGAAACAGTAAATCTACGTTTCACTCCCGTGAATGTTTGCAACTGTTGCTCAATCAATTCAGCCGAAATCCCTTCATAATGACATAGAGAAATGACAGCTAAAGAATTCAATACAGCATGATCTCCGTAAAGTGGAATACTAAAGGAATGATAGAACTCATTTCTCACAAACACATCAAAGGAAGTCCCCGAAGTTGTTTTTTCAATGTTGCGCGCAGCAAAATCGTTTTCAGGACCGAACCCGTAAAATACGACTGGTACATTTGCTTGAAGCTTTGGCAACCGTTCATCATCACCATAAGCGATAATCGCTTTTTTCACCTGTAGCGCCATCGATTGAAACGCTTCAAAAACGTCATTTACATCAGCAAAATAATCCGGATGATCGAAATCGATGTTTGTCATGATTGCATAATCGGGATGATAAGCAAGAAAATGTCGCCGGTATTCACAAGCTTCAAAGACAAAGATTTCCGACTCCTTTTCACCACTGCCCGTGCCATCCCCTATTAAATAGGATGTCGGCTTATAACCGCTTAGCACATGGGACATCAAACCTGTTGTAGATGTTTTACCGTGCGAACCAGTAATGGCAATTGAAGTGAAACGGTTCATATACTCGCCTAAAAATACATGATAGCGAATAACTTCCACACCGATTTCGTTTGCTCTGACAATTTCGGGATGAGAGTCTGGAAATGCATTTCCAGCTATTAAAGTCATACCTGGTTGTATGTTTTCCGGATCGAAAGGAAGTATAGGTATGCCCCTCTCGATTAATGGGTTTTCAGTAAAGAAATATTTATCGATATCGGACCCTTGCACTGTCTCACCAGAATCATGGAGGATTTGTGCAAGTGAGCTCATTCCTGAGCCTTTAATGCCTGTAAAATGAAATACTGTCATAAAATTTGAACCTCCCGGGAATAAATCCATTCCCTTTCTAAACTTTGACTTATCCTTACCCTAATATGAGGGCAACTATTCCTTGGCTTATGACAATCAAATGATTTCAGTTCAACCATCCAAAATGCCGCTAAGCTCTGGTTCAGTCAAGTATACTTCCCTTGGCTTACTGCCATTCTGCTCGGAAATAAAACCGTTCTCTTCTAATTGATCAATCAATCGTGCGGCACGGTTATATCCTATATGAAATTTCCTCTGTAACAACGAGGTAGAGGCATTTCCGCTCTCAACAATGAAACGGCATGCTTCTTCAAATAGCTCATCTTTTTCTTCTATACTGTCACTTCGTTTAATCAATTCTTCCTGTTGGAAGAAATAATCCGGCTCAGCTTGTTCTCGCACATGAGCGACTACACGTTCAATTTCGTCATCGGACACGTAAGTACCTTGTAGTCGTGCAGGAGCCGACATGCCATTACCCAAGTAAAGCATATCACCTTTTCCTAATAGCCTTTCCGCTCCCACAATATCAATAATCGTTCTTGAATCAATTTGAGAAGAAACAGAAAATGCGATTCGAGTAGGAATATTTGCTTTAATCAGTCCTGTGATGACATCGACTGATGGTCTTTGCGTAGCAATGATTAAGTGTATTCCACATGCTCTCGCTTTTTGCGCGATGCGGCTGATGGATTCCTCCACTTCTGCAGGAGCCATCATCATGAGGTCTGCTAATTCATCAATGACGATTAAAATATATGGTAATTTAAGAGCATATTGTCCCTTGTCAATCGCCATCGAATTGTAGCGGGATATATCCCTCACTCCAGTATGAGCGAATAACTGATAGCGTCTTTCCATCTCTTCCACAGCCCATTTCAAAGCGGCATTCGCTGCCTTGACATCCGTTATGACGGGACTGATTAAATGTGGTATGTGGTTGTATGGCGCCAATTCGACCACCTTAGGGTCGATCAATAAAAGACGTAAATCCTCAGGTGCAGACTTATAAAGTAAACTAACCAATATGGAGTTGATGCTGACCGACTTACCGGAACCAGTAGCGCCTGCAATTAGTCCATGGGGCATTTTGCGAAGATCGATTGTCGCAGGTTTACCCGTTAAGTCTAACCCAAGTACTGCCTCCAATGGAGATTCTGAATTTTTGAATTCAGGACTTCCTATAATTTCCGAGATTCTGACAGGCCTTGCTACACGGTTTGGAATCTCAATCCCAATGGAGCTTTTTCCGGGAATCGGCGCTTGGATTCTTATATCTTTTGCGGCAAGAGCCAATTTTAAATCGTCAGTCAAATTCCGTATTTTACTGACTTTCGTTCCGTGTCCGACCGTTAGTTCAAACTGGGTAACAGATGGACCCTGCATGATATGAATGACTTTACCCTTCACCTGGAAGTAAGATAGCGCCTCTTCCAATTTCGCTGCTTGGGATGCCATCCACTCACGGTCTTCCAATTTCCTCTCAGGTGGTAGTAAATATTCGAGAGACGGAAACATATACGATTCATTCGATTTTGTATTATACGCTGGAATAGCTTGTTCTGATTTTTCGTTCTTTACTGCCGGTTTTTCTACACTTGGCAACGTAGCACGTTCCATTTTTTTGCGGTCTGATTTTAGCATGAGAACATTAAAAGGTGTCGTCCGACTGCTCTTTTTTTCTTCCCTTTCCACCGCTTGACCGCTTGAAGGTGGTTCAAGTTGTGCTGGTTGTTCTACTTGTTCTACTTGTTCTGTTATGACTGGTTGTTCTGCTTGTTCTATTTGTACATCTTCTAATTCGCGTTCATTTTCAATATTCTTTGATTCAATCTGTGTTTCGCTTGTTAACTGTTGATGGTAAAACGGACTATCTTCTATCGTTTCTTCCACGGATACATCAGAAGTCTGTATTGCAGCAGCAGCGACCTCTTCAGCGAAAGTCACTACTTCAGTTTCAAAACGCTCAAGATCGTTTGTGATTTCTTCAACAGAAGGTTCCGTCCATTCGTCCTTCTTTTGTTTCTGAGTGTACCCGTATACCGGTGATGCGAATTTCGACGGAGTATATCTTCGGTTAGTGGAAGTCACTTCTTGCTCGGTCTTTATTGGCTCACTTATTATTTCTTTGGGAGAATCGACTTTCGGTCTACTTTGACGATTTCCTGTCGCTGTGTGGACGACTGTGTTTTCCCTATCTCTTCTCCATTTTTCATGCATGTAAAGCGGTTGTACATCTTCTTCTATTTCACGATTACTCGTAGTTTGTGGAACTTCTCCATTTAAAATGCGAGTTCGTTCCTCATCTGATATTAGAGGGAAACGGAATTTTGGTTTCGTATGTAAAGGCTCTGATTCTTCAGCATCATTTGTCCATTCATCTAACGGCTCGACTTCTATGTCCTCTTGACTGAAGAAACGCTGCCATTTTTTGAATATCTTCAACTTCTATCACTCTTTTCATATGAATCAATTCATTTTATCAGTTTAAAAGAGGTGAATCAAACTACTTCTGTACCATTTATAGCGAGTTTAATAGTTTCGTTGAGGTTAAAAGGATATTATTGGAAGGAAATAAAAAAAGCATACCTGAAAAGGCATGCTTCTCTATTGTAGGTCTTAAAACAAATAAGGAGATCCTGCTTCTGCAATATCGTCCAATACTAAAATCCCTTTTTCTTGTGGAGCATCCGGGAGATTCAACTCTTTTGCGGAGCAAATCATGCCACTGGATGGTACTCCACGAAGCTCAGCGTCACGGATGATCATCCCAGAAGGCATGACTGCCCCAACCTTGGCTACCACCACTTTCTGGCCAGCTTCAACATTCGGTGCACCACAGACAATCTGGAGTTTGCTGTCGCCTATATCCACAACACATACGCTGAGTTTGTCAGCATTTGGATGAGATTCCTTCGAAAGGACATGACCGACAACGAATTTAGGTGATAGGTCAACATCGAGCACGATGTCCACGCCATTTTCCTTTAAAGCGCTATTCAATTGTTCGACAATGTCCGAGTTCAAATTGACTTGTCCATGATCAGAGACCGCAAAATACTTACTGCAATTGAATAAGTTTATGGCCACCAAATCATTATTTTCAGAGTTACGAATCAAGGTGACGTCGCCACTACTTTCAGATACAACCTTGTCAGACCGTTCAGCTGTCAATTGAACTAACAGGACATCTCCTACACCGCTAATGTTGTAAAAAATATTCATTGCTCATCTTTCTCCTTTTTCACACGGTTTTTAGCTAATATGAAAATCGGTTCAAGTTTGCCGTCTTCATATATAAATGATAACGAAGTAACGGGCACTAATCCTACTGTGAAGAAATGCATGGTCATTTGAGCGAGAACATCATAGCCTGTCTCATTCCGGATATCCCCAATGATCAAAACATCCTGATGTGGCACGGACACTGTCATGTCGCCTTCAATTTGTCCATACATGTCTTTTAGGAACTGATCATTCAAAATCCGGCTTGCATCATATCCATCATTAGAATTTACGAAATAGAAATAGTTACCTGAGACTTCGTCTTTTTTCACTTCTGTAGGCAAATTCCGAACGGAGAAACGTGCCATTTCTCGGACGGACGCTTCTGTTACATGCAATTCCTCTAACATACTCTGATCCACCAGGCGGTACGTTGAACCCATATCTAAAGCGTAAAATATTCTCGTTTCAGCCGTATGGTCGGTAACTACAAAGTCATGTCCTTCTTTTGACTGCAAAGGAAAGGAGGTGGATCGGATGACCGGGTAAATAATGGAACTTCCGCCGAAACCTTCCGTCATTTCCTTCTCCATCGCCTTGAAGGTTTCAGATACGGTATATACCACTTCATCTATTGCCTTTTCTTTAACCGTTTCATATTTGGCAATGATCGGCGGCAAAGAAATATCGATCCCTTTTCTCAATTCCTTATGTTCTAACCGTAAACTATCGTTTTTTTTATCGAATCGAAAAGTGAAACGTCCAGCAGGCAGACGGTCCTTCAGTTGTTCAACAAGTTGTTCCGATTTCACCCTGCCACACCCTTTCTGCAAAATAAAAGGTCCACTCTAAAAGGGTGAACCATTCTTAACATTCTTATGGTTTGCTTATACGTACAGAGTTTACGACTTTCATCATCGTTTCTATATGGTCTTCTACATGATCTTCTTCAGCTAATGTAGACATTTTGATTCCACCAGAGCTGTTGATAATCTCCATAACATTCTCTGCATTTTGAACAACAGCTACAAAACCGAAACGGTCGTTTTCTTCAAATGTTTTCTCATATAGGACTTCGTTACTTTGAGCTTTCAACATGTCGTAATACAATCGACTATCCTGTTTTTCATTCGGATTAACAAATAGAACAAACGTTTCTCCCCGATTGGTCAGAATAATATTTTGTGCATCCGATTCTTCTGAAAGCGCGAAGTTTGAAGGCTTGAAGAATTGAACGTTCTCTATTTTTTCGTTCGCTTCCACCGATTCGCTAAAAAAGACCTCCTCCGCCTTTTCCATCCCTTCCGCTGCCCTTTCCTCCAAAGTGGAGCAGGCACTTAGAAATAGGAAAATGGCTGCGACAAGGACTAGTTTTGTCCATGTGCGGATCATCTCATAGTTCCCCCAGTCTTTATTTCGCTATGAATTATTTTAATCATGTTTCGTGTGAGTTGCAACCGAAGGGACTTAGTTCGTCCTCTTGGAGTATAGATATTGTCCGACAACAAGAAGTATGACATGTTCGAACATCGTTTTCCGATTGATGAGTCCGTTTGTAAATACGCCAACGGCACCATCGTGCGAACGGATATCCTTTCGGTTCGTATAGTCATCCATGACCGGTCCAAGTTCCCGTCCGTTCCGTACTTCAGCTGCCACTTCCTCAGGAAGTAGAATCTGGGCACCTGCCGCCGTGTAAATTTCCCCATTCGCTAACGCCATAGCTCCCCAGTTGCAGACAAAGAGTTCGCCATCGATTTCACTCACGCCACCCTCCAAACCAAATGCAGCATCTGCACCCGATTCCTTTATAGCATTTAACGCACGGTTAATCGCACCCGTTCGTGTTTCCTTATCGGAGAGAGGCTGGTCGGATACTCCGGATGGAACGGCTCGTAACTCGAATTCTGCATCGATGAATTGTTGAACAACTGATATGACAGCTTCTGTCTTTGCTTTATTTTTACTTCCAATTGCAATTCTCATCCTACTACCTCCATCTTAGAGAAAGAAATACAAAGATTACACACGATAAAGAAAAGCCGGTACGAAGACCGGCTAAAAGTTACATATATCAAGAACAAAGATCTGGTCGTCTGCTTAGCTATTTTCTTTAATCGTATCGACTGTCGTTTTGTCAGCCGCTTTGACAAGCTTGACGAGCAGTTCCTTCGCTGCAGCGTAATCATCCGTATGAATGATCGAGCCGGAAGTATGGATATATCTTGAGCAAATTCCGATAACCGTACTCGGAACCCCTTCATTCGATGTATGGACCCGACCGGCATCTGTCCCCCCATTGGAAAGGAAGTATTGATACGGGATCTTATGAGTTTCAGCAGTATCCAAAACAAACTCACGTATGCCGCGATGCGTCACCATGGAACGGTCAAAAATTCGAAGCAATGTTCCTTTGCCAAGTTGTCCGAACTCATTTTTATCCCCTGAAGCATCATTCGCTGCACTGCAATCTAACGCAAAGAAGATATCTGGTTTAATCATGTTGGCAGAAGCTTGTGCTCCTCGAAGCCCTACTTCTTCCATTACGTTTGCACCGGAAAATAACATATTCGGCAATTTTTCATCTTTCAATTCTTTCAGCAATTCGATGGACAATCCGCATCCATACCGGTTGTCCCAAGCCTTCGCCAAAATTTTCTTTTCATTGGCTAATGGAGTGAATTTAGTGGCAGGCACAATTTGTTGTCCTGGTTTAATGCCAATTCGTTTCGCATCTTCTTGATCATCCGCACCGATATCAATGAGCATGTTTTTAATATCCATTGGTTTGTTTCGGATTTCTTCCGTTAACAAATGTGGTGGGATTGAACCGATAACACCAGGTACCGGCCCATTTTCTGTAATAACCTCAACTTGCTGCGCTAACATTACTTGGTTCCACCATCCGCCCAATGTCTGGAAGCGGATCATACCGTTTTCTGTAATTCCAGTTACCATAAACCCGACTTCATCCATATGGCCAGCAACCAATACTCGTGGACCGTTTTCGTCACCTTTACGCACTCCAAATATTCCGCCGAGGCGGTCTTGGATAATCTCATCGGATACTTTTTCTAATTCTTTTCTCATAAAGGCGCGAACCGCATGCTCATTTCCTGGAGCACCTGGTAATTCCGTTAATGTTCTAAATAACTCTAAAGTTTCTGAATTCAATGAACTTAGCCTCCTCATCACTTTACATTTTTTATTGTAGTCAACTTGGTGGTATATTTCCATACTTACTATTTCGAAAAACGAATTTTTTTGAATAGAAGAAATGGAACGGCATATAAAATGAGGAACATGCAGTGATATGGTAAACTAAACGTATATTGGGAGGTGCTTTTGTTGAAATTAAGCGATTTTCTGGCTGGTGTTTTTACTGGTATCATTGCAGGTATCACGATAAGTGAAGCTGTTCGTAGAATGGATCGGAACGTTTCTGCAGAAAGTGTTTTAAATTCTGTAAAAGCCGCATTTAAGGAAGAAGGGCCCATTGATGGCTCTTGGATTTCTATGAAAACCGAACCTCATGAATTAGGCTTAATTAGAACGGAAGTTTACAAGGGTGGAATTTCCCGAATCCGTAATGGTGAAGCAGAAAGTTTTGAATTTGCAGCAGATGCCAAGACAGGCTCGATCTTGGAATTATCGAAAATATAATACTAATGTCAAAAACAGCACACCCGCTCCGGAGTGTGCTGCCTCTGTATTTAATCTTTTCTCTCACGTTTCAATTCACCCACTACATTTCTTCCTTCTTCGTCCCATTTAATTAGCCGGTAAAAGGCATCATGATAAAAGCTGAACCAGTAACCGTTCGCAAGACCTTCTTTCATCAGGCGTTCCTTTGCGTACACAGAAGTCATCGGATAATCATCGAACGCCAACACCCAAAGCGGATTTTGGTGTGCATGGGTCGGCATAATATCACCCATATGAATGATCGTATCCCCATTTTGTGTAAGCTTAACGATACTATGACCCTCGCTATGACCGCCTGTATGAATGAGTTCAATTCCAGGGAGAACCTCAATTGAATCTTTGAACGTAGTAACCAAATGTTGAATAGGTTCCCAGTTTTCTTTCCAATATGTATTTTTGGAGCGGATATTCGGTTCCCGCATTTCGTTCCATTCAATCTCTGAAACTATAATTTTCGCATTCGGGAACACCGGTTTCAATTCTCCGTCCACCCATTCTGTCAGACCACCGGCATGGTCAAAATGCAGATGTGTCATTAACATGTAATCGATGTCTTCGACCGTAAGATTTAATGCTGCCAAGCTGTCTTTAATCGACGACTCTTCCGTTGCCCCATAATTTCGTTTCTGTTTATCTGTCAACTTACCTTTTCCAATACCAGAGTCAATTACGAAATGTTTCCCTTCATATCGAATTAAAATCGGATCAGTCGGCAATTCAATTTGGTTCAATTCGTTAACTGCATACTTTTTTGACCAAACGGGCTTCGGTACAACTCCGAACATAGTTCCTCCATCCAGATTTGTAATGCCCCCTTGCAGCCAATTCAATGTCATCTGATGAAATGTAAATTGTTCCATCTCCCCAGCCCCTTTATCTTATTTAGCTTTATACTGTGCTTCTAACCGATATATCGGCTGACCCTTAGCAGAAAATTTTTCTTCATACTCCGTCATAATATTATCTTCCGGCATTTCTGCATGGAGGTCCAATGAAACATCTTTTAACATCATTCCATATTGAGACATACTTACGAGTGAAAACTCAAACAATCCACGATTATCGGTTTTGAAATGGATTTCCCCTTGATCGACTAAGACGTCTTCATATAAGCGCAGGAAGTTTGCATGAGTCAGTCTTCTTTTAGCATGCCGCGTTTTAGGCCATGGATCCGAAAAGTTCAAATAGACGCGATCCACATCACCTTTTTCAAAGAACTCCTTCAACTTTGAACCATCTACATTGAGCAGTTTTAGATTAGCCGGAGTCCCCGCTTCCAAAACATTCTCAATCGCAGAAACGAGTACACTTCCGTAAAGTTCAATTCCTATGTAATTAATATGAGGATTGGCCATTGCCATCCCCGTTATAAATTGTCCTTTTCCTGTCCCCACTTCGATATGAAGAGGGTTGTCATTGTTGAAAACCGACTTCCAGTTCCCTTTATATGACTCAGGATCGGGCAGAGCAATCGTAGAATGTGTTTTAATGAAGTCCTCTGCCCAAGGTTTATTTCGTAATCTCATATCGTTAGCTACCTCTTTCCATTTTTTCCATCCGTTCTTCCCCATTAAAAAGCTGATCAGGGAGTCCCGCTTTTTTCTTACAGTTTGCCAGCTTCCATCTTGCTGGCTTTACTTCAAATCGTGTTTCTTGATAAGGAATCGTCATTCCGGCATATTCCCCGTCAGCATGGCGATGAATCACCTCGTCGACTGTTAGCGAGAATGATTTGCCGGTTAACTGAGTTACCTCTTTCATTTTTGTATGCATACCAAAAAACACAGAGATAAACATAACCAAAAGTTTCATGGCTGATAAGCGATGCACGACGGTCAATTCAATTTGTCCGTCGTCCGGTTCCGATTTTGGGGATATTTTCATTCCTCCACCGAAATAAGGCTGATTGGAAACTGTAGCAAGCCAGACATTTGCGAAAGTCATCTTATCCGACTCCGTCTGGACTGTCAAATTGAACGGTCGAAACTTCAGTAAACATTGGAACAGAAAATAGGAATATGTCAATTGACCTAAGTACACCGAATTGAAAGCTTTTTTCAAGCTGGACTGATTCACTTTATGGGCAATATAAGCATCCAAGCCGATTCCTGCACTATTGACGAACATGTATTGACCTGTTTCTGAAAAGAAGCGTCCGAGATCCATCCAAGCATCTCCGGTTGGATTGTATACGTACTTCTCTAAATCAGAAGGGTTTTTAAATAACGTAAATCCTCTATGGAAGTCATTGCCTGATCCAGAAGGAACCGCCCCGATACGTATATAACCGGATTCTCCGATACCATCAATTACTTCATGGACCGTCCCATCCCCCCCAAAGGCCACTATCAGCACATCCTCCGCACGTTCCTGGGCTTCAAAAGCAAATTCCTCGGCGAGTTCGCGTGCATGGCCTGGATAGAGAGTTATATGCTCTTCAAATGGAATGCTCAATTTCGATTTGAACCGATCCCATTTCTTTTCCGCTTTTCCATTTCTCGCTTTTAAATTGACGATAATTTTTGTCTTAAGCATGGCACGCCCTCATGTTCCGATTATTTTAGTCGATGAAAAGAAGTTGTCTGCGCAGTGTCTAATAACGATTGGACAGCCTTGAACTGGACATGTTTCATAGGGAAATGGGAATTTTTAAGTTGCTCGAACCATTGTGAATAGTTACGTCGGTCAATGAACTCAACTCCGAACAGACTACCTGGATAATCGATATACCCGTTCCTGGACAAGACTACCTTTCGTATTGACATATCCGTCCCGGATTGCCGGTAAAGTTGTTGGATAATGGTTTCCATCCGATTCAAACTGATGAGTGGATTCAGAATCTTACTTTCTGCATCTCCGAATTTCTTTAGCCAGAATCGATCTTGTCCACCGATATATGCTGCATGTTCTTCCCATTCTAAAACAGTCAAGCAGACCGTTTCAGTAGGTGTGACCACCATGATATCCAATTCGACTGGTGCATTTTTCACTTTTAAGACAGGATTATATAGCAAAAAATATGTATCCGGAAGTTGTGTGGTCAATAACCGAAGGAGTGAATCACGCTGAAATTTCGATTCAACATGTGACTTCTCCATAGCGGTTGAGGATGCCCATTTCAATTGAAATTGGTAAAGCTGTTCTAAAAACAGCGACCGAAGTTCCTTTGTTGTGTTTGGACGATAGTGGATCCGAGGTTCGAAAAGACCGTAATCCTCTTCTACCCCTTCCTTCTCTTCTTCATAAACTTCATCATTTCCACCTTCATCTCTTCTTATCCATTTAAAGAGGCGATGGAGTCGGTTAGGTGTTTCAGTTGGCTCTTCTACAGGGGGAGTCGGCTCCACTTGGAATGTGTCTCCCGCTTCCCAACGTCTTTTCAGACGCTCCCATTGAAGTTTTTTTAATCGGATATATTGAGTTGGATATTTATTTAAATCCACTTGATAACGTGATATGTAGTCAGCTAATTTCACAAGTTGTGCCATGATAAAACCTTCTTTCCAACGAAAAGGAGTTTGTCCTTATTTTACATGACCTCCCCTAAAAAAGGTAGGGACCGGTTTTACTAATTTCCAGCCATCATGAATAGCAAAAAACCGCACTGTTAGAGTTCCGGAAAAAGTTCCGATCTAACAGTGCGGTTTTTATAGTGATTAAATACCGATCGCTTGAGGCAGCTTTTTCTCGAATGACTCTTGTAATTTTTCGGTCCATTGCCCACGTGCGCCTGAACCGATTCGGTTTCCTTCCACCTCGATAATCGGCGTAATTTCCGATGTTGTCGATGAGAGGAATAATTCATCCATCGCTAATGTCTGTTCTCTTGTAAATGCCTCTTCGATGACAGGAATCCCGATTTCTTTACAGCATTGGAGAATAACTCTCCGAGTGATTCCGTTCAGGATAAAATTGTCTGCAGGATGCGTGTAAAGTACGCCCCCTTTAATACCGAAGATATTGGAAGATGAACCTTCTGTCACTTTTTCTCCTCGATGTAGAATTGCCTCATAACAGCCTTCTTCATGAGCCTCTTGCTTAGCCAGGACATTCCCCAACAAATTCAAAGACTTAATATCACAACGAAGCCAGCGGACATCTTCTACAAACTTCGCTTTAACTCCTGCTTCAAACTGATTCAGTGGTCGCTCTGCTTCCTTTGTATAAGCAAGAAGCATCGGCTCTATCCCTTCTGACGGGAAATAATGCTGTCTTGGAACAACTCCCCGAGTTATTTGAAGGTAAATATGGCCATCGATCACATTATTTGTTTCAACAAGGTCGTACAACATCTTTTGAAGAACATCTTTCGTATAAGGAATAATCAGTTTAATCTTGTCTGCACTTTCATAAAGGCGGTCGATATGTTCTTCCGCTGTAAACATGGAAGCACCATAGACTTTTATGACTTCATACACTCCGTCTCCAAAATGATAGCCTCTGTCATCTTTAGAAATTCGTAATTCATCTTCGGAAATAAATGTGTCATTCCATAATAGGATCATGTTGTTAATAACCTCTTCCTAATTCTTTTTTCCTGCAAGTTCACTAATAGCATCTGCATAAATGGCCGCAGCTTTAATTAAATCATTCACCCAAACGTATTCGTCCGCTTGGTGGGCGACATCTTCCCTGCCTGGGAATAGCATTCCGAATGCTACACCTTTTTTCATTACACGGGCGTATGTTCCACCGCCAATTGAAAGAAGCGTTGCTTCCTCTCCTGTTTGACGTTCATATACTCTTTTTAGAGTCTGAATCAATTCGTCATTTTCATCCACAAAGTGAGGTGTTGAATTCGACTTAACTGTCATCTCAACAGGAGAATCTTTCAGCACTTCAAGACATTCGTTAATTTTTTCGTCAAACTGATAAGAAACGGAATAACGCATGCTGACAGTTACTGCTCCGCCTTTTTCATGGTCGAATGACAATACTCCCGCATTCAACGTTGTATCTCCTGACATCTCATCAGAAAATTCCAACTTCAATGCATGACCTCGGGAATCTCCTTCGAAAGCGTCAACGACAAATTTCAGGAATGTCCCTCCAGCTCCTCCTTGGACTTGATCCACTAAAAAATTTGCTAAGAGAACGCCAGCGTTCACTCCTAAATCCGGTTCCATCGCGTGAGCAGACTTTCCATTTAATGTTACTGTTACATATTCTTCATCGGCTTCAATTGTTCCTGTTACATCATTTTCTTCTCGAAATTCATTAAAATTTTCCAATAAGTCTTCTGCCGAGAGCTTCACTTTTGCTTCAGCATAATCCGGAACCATATTTGAACGATGTCCTGATTTAAATGACAACAGAGTTTCTTGCTCCCCTTCTTGAGGGTCAACTGAGAATAATAAATTGGCGATGCCCTTTTCGGCGTTAATAATCGGAAAATCCGCATCTGGTGCAAAGCCCATCGTCGGCATTTCTTCCTTCTCAAAATACCGCTTCACGCAACGGAAGCCGCTCTCTTCGTCGGAACCAATGATTAGGCGCACCCGCTTATCCAATTCAATACCTGCATCCTTGACCATTTTCATGGCTAACCATGCAGCCATTGTCGGTCCTTTATCGTCAATTGCACCCCGGCCGAAAAGTTTGTCCTCTACGACAGTCCCTTCATACGGCTCATATGTCCAGCCAGATCCGGCCGGTACTACGTCCACATGGCCTAATATACCGATTAGTTCTTCACCTTCACCCATTTCGATATGACCAGCATAATTATCTATATTCTTTGTTGTAAAACCGTATTGTTCGCCTTCTTTGAGTACCCAATTCAATGCTTTTAATGGCATTGGTCCAAATGGGGCTTCCTCTGTTGCTTCATCCTCATTTAGTACACTTGGGATCGAAATGAGGTTTTTCAAATCATCCATGAGTTCATCTTTTCTGCCAAGAGCTTCTTCTAACCAGTTCTTCAAACAATCCCCTCCATACAACTTTATAAGGTTATTCTACACCTTCAGTGGGTAAATGAAAGAACAGAAAGCTAACTTATTTCTTTCCGTACATTTACATTGCATTTACAAAGTATTATTCGTAATTTCATCGTTGTTTTGAAAACTTTACAATTGAATTTACGTAAAAGGATAGATTTTTTTATATTATCGTCCTATAATTGAATTATCAGATAACCTAATTCTGATAAACAAAACAAGAAAAGGGGATGTCCAAGGCGATTAATTTAAGCCGAAGACCCATGTCGTCCGCTAGTCAATGCCATGAGAATCAAGTTGAAGGAGTGGTTACTTATGATGAAACCAACTACTGATCGGATGCTCACTCGAATTAAAGATGTGTACATGTTCATCCGCAACAACGGAACTGTCACTACACAGGACTTAGTCGATGAATTCGGCATCACTCCTCGCACCATTCAAAGAGATTTGAATGTGTTAGCATTTAACGATCTGGTCAAAAGTCCCAGTCGGGGCAGATGGACAACGACGAACAAAAAAGTGAGAATGACTTCTTAGATTAAATCTTCGCATAGAAAAGGGACGGCATGTTTTTACATGCCGTCCCTATTTTTTAATTCCTCTATTTCTTCATCTGTCAATTCACGGTATTCTCCTAAAGCGAGTTTCGGGTCCAACTTTAAATTCCCCATCGAAAGGCGCTTCAAATAAGTCACCCGTTTCCCGACCGCTTCAAACATCCGCTTCACTTGGTGAAACTTCCCTTCTGTGATCGTTAATTGAATTTCAGACTGCGGGCCACTTTCCAAGATGTTCAAAACAGCGGGTTTTGTTTCATACCCATCTTCTAAAATGACACCTTCACGAAACTTATTGATATCCTCTTCAGTAACGATTCCTTCAATGACAGCAAAATACGTCTTTGGTACATGCTTCTTCGGTGACAAGAGGTTATGTGAGAGCTTGCCGTCATTCGTCAATAACAGCAAACCCTCCGTGTCCTTATCAAGTCTGCCGACCGGAAACGGTTCAAAATGCCGATGAAGGGGATCCAACAAATCGATCACAGTCTGATCCTGCACGTCTTCCGTCGCAGAGATTACGCCTTGAGGCTTATTCATCATTAAGTAAATATATTTAATGTATTCAACTTCTTCCCCCAGTACAGAGACTCGGTCAGTACCTTCTTGTACATGGGAGGAGGAGTCTTTTACAGGAATCCCATTCACCGTAACCGCTCCGGATTTCATCAACTGTTTCACTTCTTTTCTTGAGCCGAAACCCATATTGGATAGGAATTTATCCAACCTCATGCTGTCGCCTCCTTAAAATCCAAGTTTTGATGCAATACGTGTAATCCTATCACCTAACAACTTCTGTGCCAGACCTGTTCTAAGTGCCATGTAGCCATAAACGGCGGCCCCGACTCCTGCACAAATGAGGATGTATAGGAAGGAATCGAATTTCCCATCGATCGGGTCGATGAAAATCAATACAAGATGGACGATTAGAACAACAACTGCCATCACTGCATTCATGATTCCTATGAGGATCATTCTACGCGTCAACATTTTAGAGCGGTAATCCATCGCTGCAACAATCACTCCGATATTGATGATAATCGTTGCGATATATCCGATAGCTGTAGCTAAAATTGCACCATTTGTCTCAAACATTGTGACGAAAGGAATATTCAAAGCCAATTTCAATAATAGACCAAATAACGTACTGAGCACGATCCATTTCTGACGGTCAATCCCTTGAAGTATGGCCGCTGTCACTGGATATAAACTGAACAGTAGCGCTACCGGCGCATAGGCTGCCAATACTTCGATTCCGTTCGCATCCTTCTCATAAAATAGCGTATAGAATTCTGTAGACAAAACGGTTAACCCGATAATGGCCGGTACTGTTAAGAACAAAAGGAGTTGGAATGTCTGATCGAGTGAGCGGTTAAGTGGATTCTGCTCCCCTTTTGTATAATATTTCGTTATATGAGGAATTAACGCCATGGAGAATCCAGTTGCCAGCATGACAGGAATCATGACAAGCTTATGGGTCAATAAATTCAAATAACCCAGTTCCCTATCCGAAATGGCTGCTTGACCGATTTCCGCCATTGCTTTGTTAAAAGTGGTCAAGTCGACGAGTTGATAAAGTGAATTCGCCATTCCTACAAAAATATAAGGCATTGTCGAAAACAGTATTTCACGATAGATTTCCTTATAAGATAAATAATTTGTTGATGTACTACCTTGCAATAAAGAATTAAATTCAGGTTTATATTTCCTCCAGTAATAGTAGAGGACGAGAATTCCTGCAATCGCCCCGATAAATGCTGCAAAAACAGCTATACTGACTCCTGTTTTTTCAGACTGGCCTAAAATATCGACTGCTAAATAAGCACCCCCGAGCAGAAATACAATCCGGGCAATTTGTTCGACAAGTTGAGAAACAGAGGTCGGCATCATATACTGATTGCCTTGGAAATAACCGCGGAACAAGCTCATTACCGGGACAACGATCAGTGCAAAGCTTACCCAGCGAATGACAGTTGCGACATCCTCAACTGTGAATTCTTGATCTTTATCTTCAATCACTAAATTAGCAAAAGGCTCTGCCATTAGGAACATAATGAGAAATGATACAAAACCAGTGATCAACATAATCAATGTTCCAGACTTTAATAGTCTTCTGCTCGCATCATAGTCGCCTAACGCATTGTATTTGGATACGAATTTTGAAACGGCAATCGGCGCACCCGAAATGGCAATGGTCAGCATGATATTGTAAGGAACATAAGCATACTGATAAAGACCGATATTTTCACTACCAACGATGGAATAAAAAGGAGCTATATATATTAAGCCCAAGACTTTTGACAAGAACAAACCAATTGTCAAAATCATCGTACCTTGGACCAAACTGTTATTTTTAGACGACATACTACCCTTCCTAACTATAGAATCTATTTGTTAGTTTACATTTATGGCTGCTATTTCACAATCGTTTGTCCACTTTTGTGTATAATTGAAGAAAAACGAAAGAGGTTCCACCATGTATGACGTCATTGTAATCGGCGGAGGTCCCTCGGGGCTTATGGCCGCGATTGCCGCAGGAGAAACCGGACAAAAAGTGCTTCTGATCGAGAAAGGCACGAAATTAGGAAAAAAATTAGCGATTTCCGGAGGCGGACGCTGTAATGTAACAAATCGCCTGCCACAAGAAGAAATTGTCAAGCATATCCCAGGAAACGGCCGCTTTCTATATAGCCCTTTTTCCGTCTTTAATAACTACGATATCATTGAGTTCTTTGAAAATTTAGGAGTCAAATTGAAAGAAGAAGACCACGGCCGGATGTTCCCTGTATCGAACAAGGCAATGGATGTAGTAAATGCCTTGATTCGTGAGTTGGAACGGCTCCATGTGGAAGTACGCTTCAAATCACGTGTTGCCAAACTGCTCATGGACGAAGAACGGATACTGGGTGTACGTCTTGAGGATGGAGAAGAAATCCGATCGGACGCAGTCGTCGTTGCAGTTGGCGGTAAGGCAGTCCCGCAAACCGGTTCCACTGGAGATGGATACCCATGGGCTGAAAGAGCCGGACATACGATTACAGATATCTTCCCTACCGAAGTACCTTTACTATCCGACGAGGATTTCATTAAGGCGAAAGAGCTCCAAGGGCTTGCTCTTCGAGACACGGCTGTATCGGTTCTGAATCAAAAAGGAAAAACACTCGTTACACATCAGATGGACATGTTGTTCACCCACTTTGGTTTGAGTGGTCCAGCCATTTTACGTTGCAGTCAGTTCGTCGTAAAGGAAATGAAAAAGAATGGCGGAAAGCCCGTTGAAATACGGATTGATGTCATGCCTGATGAGAATGAAGAAAGTGTCTTCCAGCTCTTAATCAAACAACTGAAAGAAGAGCCAAAAAAAGCTGTAAAGAACGTCTGGAAATTTGCCCCTGAACGTTGGGTCTTGTTCCTTTTGGAAAAGGCAGACATCGATCCCGCCTCTAATTTATCCGTTATTTCCCAGGAAAAGATACGGAACATGGCACATTTGGTAAAATCTTTTTCGATGACCGTGATTGGAACGCAACCTATTGAGAAAGCATTCGTCACAGGTGGTGGAGTATCCATTAAAGAAATTGAACCAAAGACAATGGCTTCAAAAAAGAAACCGGGACTTTACTTCTGTGGGGAAATTCTGGACATACACGGATACACCGGAGGCTATAATATTACATCGGCACTTGTCACAGGAAAATTAGCGGGCTCAAATGCCGGGCTTTATTCAAAAGAATTAATTTAACGGAGTTGAAGGGGAATGGAACAAAGTAAATGGAAGGAAGAGATTTGGGGGTGGGCCAAATCATTGTTCATCGGATTAGCAATTGCCATCTTCATAAAAATCTTCATCTTCTCACCTTATACGGTGCAAGGTGCATCAATGGAGCCTACTCTCCATAATGAGGAACGATTATTCGTAAATAAGTTTATGGCTTTTACTGACTCATTCAATCGGGGCGATATCGTCATCATTAAACGACCTGAAGAAACCGATCGCTATGTTAAGCGCATCATTGGGCTGCCTGGAGATACAATTTCAATGGAGGACGACCAGTTGTTTGTGAATGGTGAAGTCGTAGATGAAGGTTACTTGCAAGAAAATATGGAAAACGCAAAGCAACAAAGCATGAATCTCACAGAGGACTTTGGTCCGATTGAAGTACCGGATGGAAATTATTTCGTCATGGGTGACAACCGTCTCGTCAGCATGGATAGCCGCAATGGTTTAGGCTTCATCGAAGAACAGACGATTATCGGCAAAGCACAATTTGTCATGCTTCCACTTACTAATATACGTTCAGTAATGAAATGAAAAAAGGTCTATCCGTTTTGGGTAGACCTTTTACTTATTTAAAAGTATCCATTAATTGCAACATTACCGGACCTAACAGAATGATGAAAATACAAGGGAAGATAAAGAGTACTAACGGAAATAGCATCTTAACTGGAGCTTTCATTGCCTGCTCTTCAGCTCTTTGTTTCCTTCTTACACGCACTTCCTCAGCCTGTATTCGCAGGATTTGGACCATTCCTACACCAAGCTGTTCTGCCTGGATGATGTTACCGACCAACATTTTAATGTCATCCACATCAAGGCGTTCTCTTACTCCTGATAAAGCCTCTCGTCGAGTCTTTCCAAGACGTAATTCTTCGAGACAACGTTGAAACTCTTCCGATAGCACCCCTTGTTTTTTAAGCACCACTTTACTAAGCGCCTGATCAAATCCAAGACCCGCTTCCATACTGACCGCCAGTAAATCCACAAAATCAGACAATTCTTTGATAGCAAGCTTCGCTCTGGATTTTATTTTCAAATTGACGTAAGCATGGGGCAAATATGCTGCAAATGAGAACCCCATGATCATAAGAAAGAATGTCCTAACTGTACTAAGATTTCCGATTAAACTCAGCACTAAAAAGAACACCGGAACTCCGATCATGAGAACCCATTGTATAATCTTGAACTCGAATGGACTCATCCCGAAAGGCTTACCGGCACGTAAGAGCTTCAATTCAATCTTCTCCGACTTTTTCCGGTTTTTAGTCTTGTTGAAATTCTTTTTCATTGCCTTTATCTTCGGCTCTACTAACCTCTCAGACAAAGAGCCTTTTACTGAAGAACTTTCTACTTTTTCTACCGGTTCATCCCCACGAATGAAAGCAATACGTTCACGGACAGTTCGCTTTTTTTCCTTCATCGTCAAATAGACGCCGCCTAATAGGAGTCCGATTGTTATAAGTACTAAAAAGTTAATCATCTGCTACACCTCTATGGACGTAATTTTCATAATGAAGAAAAAGCCGATCAGCATAGATAGTCCACTAAAAGCAATCATGCCGAGCCCGATCGGGGTAGTGAACAACACTGTCATGTACGATGGATTGATGACTGATAGAATTCCTGCCAAGGCAACCGGCAGGAAAGCAACAACCATTCCGCTAAGTTTCCCTTGTGCTGTCAATGTCTTAATTTGACCTTGTATCTTTAGACGTTCACGAATCGTATGAACAATTTTCTCCAATACGACAGCTAAGTTCCCTCCGACTTGCCGTTGGATTATAATCGCCTGTATCATCAAATCCAAGTCTTCACTTGGCATCCGTTCCTTCAAACGATTCAGTGATTCTTCTACTGTTGCACCATACTGCATTTCTTTCAGCACGATTTCAAGCTCTTCTTTTACCGGTGATTGTGCCTCTTCCGCCACATTCTTTAATGCCTGGAAAAAGCTGAATCCTGCTCTTAAGGCATTTACTGTGATAGAAATCATCTCAGGTAAATAATCATTGAATTGCCGGATCCGCTTTTTCTTACGAAGATTCAAAATCGTCCTTGGCAGCGTAAAGCCGATAGCCGCTCCGATGAACAATCCGGCAAAACTCATGAACAAGTAAAATAATCCAGTGAAGAAAGCGAGAGAAATCCATTGGAACATGACGTATTCCTCCGGTTTCAATGGTACACCCGCCTGCTGCAGTTTTATTTCAATTGCTTCGTTTTTATCTTTTTTCTTTAATTGCTTACGAACCCGTTCTTTCGCGCCGGACAAGTCGATCAAAAGTTTGACTTGTTGGTCCTTATCTTCTGAAGGCTTATCTTGATAAATGTACTCCCTCATCCTGGATTCTACTACTTGCCGTTGATAGAACAGCTTTGACAAAATCGCTGCAAATAATAGAGAGAACGTTAATAGAAGAAATATAAACAACAGACCATTCATCATGCATGGACCGCCTCTTTGTCAACAAATACATGAGGTGGGATATAAATGCCTGATGACTCAAGTCGTTCATAGAATTTCGGCCGAACTCCAGTCGGTACCATCCTGCCGATCACCTTGCCGTTTTCGTCTACACCTGTTTGCTGAAAAACGAAAATATCCTGCAATACGATAATATCGCCTTCCAACCCTTGGACTTCCGTAATGTTAACAATCCGTCTTGTTCCATCTTTCAAACGGGCTTGTTGGACAATCACATCAAGTGCACCGGAGATTTGGTCACGGATCGCTCGGATCGGCAATTCCACACCTGCAAGAAGGACCATCGTCTCCAACCTGGAAATCATATCCCTCGGGCTGTTGGAGTGGCCGGTTGCAAGAGATCCGTCATGACCTGTATTCATGGCTTGCAGCATATCAAGAGCTTCTGCACCACGGACTTCCCCGATGACAATGCGATCAGGGCGCATACGGAGCGAGTTTTTGACAAGGTTACGAATCGTGATTTCTCCCGTCCCTTCCATATTGGCCGGGCGAGATTCGAGGGATACGACATGATCTTGGCCAAGCTGAAGTTCAGCTGCGTCTTCAATGGTCACAATCCGTTCGTCATGTGGAATGAAGCTGGAAAGGACATTCAATGTTGTCGTTTTCCCTGAACCTGTACCGCCGCTGACAAAGATGTTCAAGCGCGCCTTAACGCATGCTTCTATGAACACCGCCATCTCTTCCGTTACTGTCCCGAACCGGATCAAATCATGAATCGTCAAAGGATCCTTTGAAAATTTCCGGATCGTGATTGTCGGTCCATTTAGTGCAAGAGGAGGGATGATGGCATTTACACGTGAACCATCCGGTAGCCTTGCATCCACCATCGGGCTTGTTTCATCAATCCGTCTTCCAAGCGGGGAAACGATCCGGTCAATGACATTCAGGACGTGTTCATTATCACGGAATTTTACATCGGTTAATTCAAGACGGCCATTGCGTTCACAGTAAACCATATCAGGGCCATTCACCATTACCTCAGAAACAGACTCGTCCAATAACAATGGATTGATCGGCCCGAAACCGGTTAATTCATTGATCAAGTCGTCAGTTACTTTTTTTCGGTCAATCGTCTTTCGGAAGGATTCATCTTCATTCAATAGACTGGCTACAATCTTCCCGATTTTTTGATCCAAGTTCTCTTGGTCTTCATCTAAATCGATTTCACCAAGGATTTCCTTATGGACGAGTTTCTTGAAATCCGATTCTTTATCACTTTGGCGTGGCTTACTTTTCGCTTTTTCGAAAGCCTTAACCTCAGCACGGACTTCAATGGTCTGCTTTACTTCAGGCATTACATTTACAACCTGTTTTTCAGGCGGTTCAACTGGAGTCTTTTGATGTAAACGATCCATCAAGCCCATACTCTACACCTCATTTTAATGATGGAAACCATCTTCTTTTAATAGACTGTTGCGGTTGATGTTCAGGAGATTTTGAAATGATGGTTTCTGCAAGTTTAAATAAATCCTTCGCAACATCTGAACTGCCTCTTCTACTCACAATCGGAATACCGATATTCAAGGACTGGCTCACTACTTTAAAGTTATTGGCGATATAAAAAACTTCCTCAGTACCCATCATGGCAGGAACATCCTCAGCCTTGATGAGACTTTCCATATTGTGCCGATTTAAAACCAGGCGCACTTTCCCTGTATAACCAAGCATATTGAATGTATCCAATAACTGCTTAGTATTTTTAAGAGATATCATATCGAGTGTTGTGATGACTAAAATTTCATCCGCTACATCCAAAAGTTCGATTGTCGAATCGTCAAAGGCATATCCACAATCGACTACAACAAAATCATTATGTTGCTGGAGCAGCTTGACCGTATTTAAGAACATCTCTTTCGTGATCAGCTCTGCAAATTCGGGACGATCAGGTGCGGGAAGTACTGAAATGCCGGATTCATGTTCATTTAAATAATTTGAAATGGTTGAACTGTCGATCCGAGCCATTTCCTCTGCAACTTCTTTCATCGTGATGGCAGAACGGAGATCCAATGCCACCGCGATATCCCCAAACTGCATTTTTCCATCTACCAATACAATTGATAAAAACTTTTTCTGCAGTGCTATGGCTAAATTCGTCGCAATCATCGTCTGGCCAACTCCGCCCTTTGCACTGACAACTGCAATCACTTTTCCTGTTTTTTGTTCCTCCATCTACAACACCACCTACTCACTAATAAT
Organism: Chungangia koreensis; assembly: GCF_042651785.1. Taxonomy (NCBI): domain Bacteria; kingdom Bacillati; phylum Bacillota; class Bacilli; order Lactobacillales; genus Chungangia; species Chungangia koreensis. Next base: position 64,086 of record NZ_JBHSEC010000005.1, on the reverse strand, counting down.
CCGTGAATGCAAGGTCAAATGGAGAGAACCAGTTTCAAGGGCATTCACTAACTTGACCGCATCTTCCGGCTTCAATTCCAAAGTAACTGTCGCATATTCAACAACTTCTTCATTTTCAGTCGGAACAGTCATCCGTGTACCGATGGCCAATACCTTTACCCCTGTGAATAAAATATCGGAGTTGACTACTTCTTGTCCGCTTGACCCTTTGCGTAAAGTGTAAATAACATCCACTTCATCTTCAGGCTCGACCAAATTGGAAACGGATTGAACGATGTTCACACCAATTGAAACCCCACGGTAACCGTCCTTAATCTTCTTGGCAACCGAACTCTTCTCGTCCTCAACTGACTGGATATGATGTTTAAGGATTACTTCACCCGTCTCGATTTTCGTCGAAGCAACCTTACCGACTACCTCTTCTTTCGTTTGTAGAGAAGCGGTATGAACTATGTTGGCCGGAAGCTCTTTAACTTCGATCATGTCCTCTGTAATCAATTGATTTTCTGAAATCGGCTGTATTGCAGCAATTACGTTTTTCATTTCGATGACTTCCTGTGGTTCGTCATTTGGACGCAAAGAGAAAACGAACATTAGAGTCGTGATCAATCCCATTAAAATCGCTAATATAAACAATGTGCGCGAACGCATTCTTTTCTTCACCTACTCCACTAATTTCAGAGCATAAGCTCCTTTATCCACTGCCTGATCCATTTCAAAACCGTGGCTTACCCGCTTCATAAAAACACCCTTGACCGTTTTATCTTGAGAATTCATCGGCCCGGAAATATAAAAATGGGCAAATCCAGTAATTTCAACCTGCTTCAATTGATTTGTCGTGTAGTTATATGGTTTATAAACTGGAACGAGCAGGATCCTCGGACAATCCCGATCATTCATGTCACTACATGTGTTGACTAAATAATCGATGCCGGTTTTAGTAGGTCCTGCAATATTACCGGTTTGGGTATTCACGATATCTCCAACCTTCAATTCCCCATCGAAGCCATGCATAAGGTTTTGTTCGTATGTTTTTGCACCTGGCCCTTCAATTGCCAATATCCCGAAGAAACCTGTTGAGCTGCCTGTCTCATCTACCTTCAACGTGTATTCCTGTCCGTAGACCAACTCCATTGATTCGTTAATTCCAATCGGTGCCGCTCCATAACCTCTGCCGATGACACCAATCTTGGCAGTAGCTTTAGCAGGTACATCGATTGAATCGACTCCAAACAGGCTGGAGAAGAATAATTTGACTGGCTTATTCAGCTTTACAGTCACTTTTCGCTCAAGGATGATATCGACATTCTGGAGGGAACTCAGTTCTCCATGCTTGTCCACAATCTCCTTTGCCAAGTCTTCCACGACTTTCGGATCTTTTGTGGTAAGTTCTTGACCGGCAGAAAGGGCTGCGGCGTTCGCGACTTTTTGAAGGTGGGTTTTGTTCATATATAATTGACCGCCGTCTACGACAAGCCCTGCGAATGCAGTAAAGGCCAAAAATAAAAAGACGGATAGGAGAAGAATATTGCCGTCCTCATCTCTGATAAATCTTTTAAGCAACCATTTTCCCTCCTACTCGATCCGAATGGTCGAATCCACTTTTAAATCAATTGGCCCACTGACGGCAAGTTCCGCAAGCGGCATGACCGGTTCCAATGGATATGAAAATTTCACAGTCAATTGATCCCCCGGTCTTCTGACTGACTCCGATGGACTAATAGAAACCGAGAGTTCATTCGGATTTCCTGCAGTAAAATGAGCCTTTGCATAGGAAATCATGTCGATATCCGAGTGACCGAAACTGCCTTGTCTTACAGTTTCCTGAACTGTAAAGTGTAAATTCGTATATGTGTAGGCAACTCTGCCTAAATCAACGATGAATAACACCAACAATAAAAAAACCGGAATGACAAGCGCAAATTCGACTAAAGACTGACCTCGTTGGTCCTTAATCATAAGCTAATCACTCCGTTCGTGAGTAAACTGACAACTGCACCGAATGCTATTGCCACTCCATATGGTAAAGCTTCTTTGGAAGAGAATGACCGAATGAGATTCAGTTTCATTCCATAATTCATGAGGCTGCTGCGGTGAAGAAGAGTTAGCAGTTGTCCTGCCTTCAAAAGTCTCCAACCGATCAGTAGGACTGCTAAAGCTGCGCCAATCACAGCCATATATACTCCGGTTGTCAGGACAAACATCGGCCCTTTTATCGCGCCTACAACCGCCAGCAGTTTTACGTCCCCTGCCCCCATGCCTTTCATCAAGTATGGAATCAAGAGAAGCAGGAACCCGGCTACGAGTCCTAAAAGGGTACTGCCAAGTCCGCTCCATCCATCCATTACGGTATTCCAAATAACAGAAAGGAGGAGCACCGGCAGCAAGACTTTGTTATAAATCTTCCGTTCCCGGATATCCGTGACAAAACAGATGGCGAGAAGAATCAATAGTAACAAGTCGATTGATTGCATTGGGTGTCCTCCTTAAAGGCTAAATTAATTTATTATTGTGCAGCTTCTTTTGTAAATTGATCAATTACTGTTTGGAATTTCCCTTTAATAGTATCACCGAATGTTACAAGCAATGCTACAACTCCAACAGCGATTACTCCAAGTACTAATGCGTATTCAGCCATACCTTGTCCTTCTTGTTCGTTTAAGAAATCTGCAAAGAATTTTTTCATAATATGTTAATCTCCCTTTATTGTTGTATTTTTATAGTTTGTCCTACTGTAATTCCCAAATCCAAAATCCGACCTACTTCCAACTCAATGACGGAGTGCACATTTTTGAATCGTTTTCCGATTTTCCCTGGCTCGAGTGACTGTTCCAGTCCGACGACTTTCATCTCTTTATCTACATAAATGATGTCGATCGGAAATTTCATGAAAAACGTATGAACCGATGTGCAAGGTTTTATATGGACACCTGACTGTGGCTGCATCCGTTTATCGAACATGAGGCCTTTCAGACGTTTCGTGAATGAGTAAGCCGGCTTTAAGTTCTCAACGATGGTCACCCCTGTGTCTTCGTCCAACACCTTCATACATTCACCTCCACAAAAAAATGAACCCCGCCATTTGCCGAAAGCGAGGTTCATTCATTGGAAGTTTCTATCTTCATTGCAGGCCAAGTTTAGGGCACCACAAATAAGCGAAGACCGTCAACAACCAATTACTTTACCTGAATCTTTCGGCAGCTGGCTGACATCGTGCTTCGCACGGAAGTCCCTATAGCTTTGCGTCCTTGGCTTTCGCCAAGTTTGCCATTTATCGAGATTGGTAATATATTCCGTTCCCAAATCTCTAATAGCTATAATACAACCATTATTTAGCAAAATAAATAGGTATATTGTCTTATTTTGGAATTTAATTCAAAATAAGATGTTGGTTTACAACCAAACAACTGAAGTGTACAACCAAATCCAAAAAGTGTACAACCAAATCCAAAAAGCCTACAACCAAACGCATTAAATCTACAACTAAATCTTCAAAAGAAAAAACACCGAGCTTTTGCAAGCACGGTGTTCCTTCATATATAAATTAATTCGCTACGATATTTACCAATTTACCTGGAATCGCAATGACTTTACGTATTTCTTTGCCATCAGTCCATTCCTGAATGGTGGCATCAGCAAGTGCAGCTTTTTCCAGTTCTTCTTTCGTTACATCCTTCGCCACGACAATCTTCGAGCGGACTTTTCCGTTCACTTGAATTGCCATTTCGATTTCATTGTCGACCAGTTTACTTTCGTCAAATGTTGGCCACGCCTCATACGTAATCGTTTCCGTATGGCCAAGTTTCTCCCAAAGTTCTTCAGCAACGTGGCGGACAATTGGAGACATCATCTTCACGAAGCCTTCTGCATATTCCTTAGGAATTGCATCTACTTTATAGGCATCGTTGATGAACACCATCATTTGTGAAATTGCCGTATTGTAATGCATGTTTGCATAGTCTTCGGATACTTTCTTGACTGTTTGGTTGTATACACGATCCAATTTGCCATCGTTCGTGTCTACAATTTTCTTACTTAATGACCCATCTTCATTCACGAATAGGCGCCAGATCCGGTCAAGGAAGCGACGAGCTCCGTCCAGCCCATTTGTAGACCAAGCTTTTGAAGCATCAAGTGGTCCCATGAACATTTCATATAGTCGAAGAGCGTCCGCACCGTGAGTTTTCACGATATCATCTGGGTTTACTACATTCCCTTTTGATTTGGACATCTTTTCATTGTTTTCACCTAAGATCATGCCTTGGTTGAACAATTTTTGGAATGGTTCTTTCGTTGGAACAACACCCAAATCGTAAAGAACTTTGTGCCAGAAACGAGCATATAACAAGTGAAGTACCGCATGCTCCGCTCCACCAACGTAGATATCAACCGGCAACCAGCGTTTCGCCAACTCAGGATCAACTAATTGCTGATCATTGTTTGGATCGATATAGCGCAAGTAGTACCAGCAGCTCCCCGCCCATTGTGGCATCGTATTTGTTTCGCGGCGTCCTTTCTTACCAGTTACCGGATCCACGACATTTACCCACTCTTCAATATTTGCAAGCGGAGATTCACCTGTACCACTCGGCTTGATGTCTGTTGTTTTAGGAAGCATCAATGGAAGCTCTGATTCGTCGACAGCCGTCATTGTCCCGTCTTCCCAATGGATGATTGGAATCGGCTCACCCCAGTAGCGCTGTCTGGAGAAAAGCCAGTCACGTAAACGGTAAGTAATCTTCTTCTCGCCTTTTCCATTTTCCTCTAACCATTCGATCGCTTTTTTGATTCCCTCTTCTTTTCCTAATCCATTCAAGAAACCGGAGTTTACGTGTTCGCCGTCGCCTGTGAATGCTTCTTTTTCGATGTCTCCACCTGCAACGACTTCAACGATTGGCAAACCGAATTTTTTCGCAAATTCATAGTCACGCTCGTCATGTGCTGGAACTGCCATGATGGCACCTGTGCCGTAAGTGGATAGTACGTAATCCGCAATCCAGATCGGCATTTTTTCGCCGCTAACCGGGTTAATGGCATAAGCACCTGTGAATACACCTGTTTTATCTTTTGCAAGATCTGTACGCTCAAGATCACTTTTCATTTTCACTTCGTCCAAGTAAGCTGCTACCGCTTCTTTTTGTTCAAACGTAGTGATCTTATTAACCAAGTCATGTTCTGGTGCCAACACTGCATACGTTGCACCGAATAATGTATCAGGGCGTGTTGTAAATGCTTCAAATGAAAGATTCGAACCTTCAATGTCAAATGTGATTTGTGCACCTTCCGAACGGCCGATCCAGTTGCGTTGCATTTCCTTCAAGCTATCCGGCCAATCCAAATCATCCAAATCTTCAAGAAGACGATCTGCATATTCAGTAATCCGAAGTACCCATTGTCTCATCGGACGGCGTTCAACCGGGTGTCCTCCACGTTCGGATTTCCCATCGATCACTTCTTCATTTGCAAGGACTGTTCCAAGTGCAGGGCACCAGTTAACAGGCACTTCATCTACATAAGCCAAACCGCGCTTATACAGTTGGATGAAAATCCATTGGGTCCACTTGTAATAAGAAGGATCCGTTGTATTGATTTCGCGGTCCCAGTCATAAGAGAAGCCCAAATCATTCATTTGACGCTTGAACGTTTCGATGTTCTTCGCCGTGAATTCTGCAGGGTCATTTCCAGTATCTAAAGCGTACTGTTCAGCAGGAAGACCAAATGCATCCCAGCCCATTGGGTGAAGAACATTATAACCTTGCATGCGTTTGAATGAGCTTAAGATGTCAGTTGCGATGTAACCGATCGGGTGTCCAACGTGAAGACCGACGCCGGATGGATACGGGAACATGTCGAGTGCATAAAATTTCGGTTTCGATGGCTCATCTACCGTTTTAAATGTTTTGTTTTCCTTCCAGTATTGCTGCCATTTCTTTTCGATTCGTTGATGATGAAATGCCATTGTTTTTCCTCCTCAAAAATAATCCTGGTTGCAGTGAGTGAAAATAAAAAAACTCCCGCCCCTATTTGTAAAAATAGGGACGAGAGGATGTTGTAATCTCCCGCGGTACCACCCAAATTGACGGCATAGCCGCCCAACTCGATTCATTCCTTAACGCGGAAAACGGCACCGGCTACTAATCATTCACCACTGCAGACTCCAAGGCGAGTTCAATGAATTGCTCCACTGGCTTTCACCAACCGCCAGCTCTCTACAGAAGCCCCTACATTTACTACTCCTCTTCTTCGTCAATGCTATTGTGTCTCATTTTAGCGGAACAATTCTGAATTGACAAGTGGCAATTGCCCAATTAAAAAATCGCCGTACGAGACGGCGACATTTTTTGTTAAACTCCTAATCCTAAACTAAATAGGAGCATCGAAATGATTACTCCTATGACTGGCACTACTGTTGTAGCGGCAACTGCCCAGTATGCTTCCTTGTGACTTTCACCACATACGGACTGAAGATGGCATTCCGCTTGTCACCGAAATCAGTTATGCCGAAATTTGTCCGACAAATAAGATATTGGCCCCTTGCATAATCAGGAAAATCAGCAGAGCTAACCCTGCAATTAGCCCGCTCATGCTTAACAAGGACAACCTCTTTGTGAATGCAATTAACCTAAATTAACGTTTTCTTTCACGTTTTTCACAATCAGTTCCGCCTCTGTTGAATCAATGATGTCCTGTACAGTGAATCCTTCGAACACTTCTTTAAGTTCAAGACCATCAGCTGTTACTTCAATTAAGGCCCGTTCAGTGATGATTTTGTTGACTACGCCTTTTCCGGTAAGTGGAAGACTACACTCTTTCTTGATCTTCGCTGAGCCGTCTTTAGCAACATGATCCATAATGACAATCGTTTTCTTAGCACCATGTACAAGGTCCATTGCTCCGCCCATACCTTTAATCATCTTCCCTGGAATCATCCAGTTGGCAAGATCACCCTTCTCTGAAACTTCCATACCACCTAAGATGGCTACATCAATATGACCACCACGAATCATGGCGAAGGATTCAGCACTGGTAAAGAAGGCTGAACCTGGAATGGTTGTAACGGTTTCCTTCCCAGCATTAATTAGATCCGGGTCTACCTGATCTTCGGTTGGATAAGGTCCAATTCCAAGCAATCCGTTTTCAGATTGAAGAACGACTGTTTTATTTTCTGAAATGAAGTTTGCAACCAAAGTCGGCATACCGATTCCGAGGTTTACGTAGTTTCCGTCTTCAATCTCCTGCTCGGCACGCTTTGCAATACGTTCTCTTATATTTAAGTTTCCCATTTTCGTTCAGACCCCTTTCTTAAGAAGTTCTCGTCGTTAGACGTTCAATCCGTTTTTCTTGTTTCGCAACCAATAGCCCTTGTACATAAATACTCGGTGTATGAATCGTGTTCGGATCAAGATCTCCAGCTTCTACGAGTTCTTCCACTTCAGCAATAGTAACTGCACCAGCTGCAGCCATCATCGGATTGAAGTTTTGAGCAGTCTTGTTGTAGATCAAGTTTCCGAACTTGTCGGCCTTAGCAGCACGGATCAAAGCGAAATCAGCATGCAATGCCTCTTCCAACACATATTCCTTGCCATGGAACGTACGAATTTCTTTGCCTTCAGCAATGCTTGTCCCAACACCAGCTGGTGTGTAGAATGCCGGAATACCAGCACCGCCAGCACGAATTTTCTCAGCAAGTGTACCTTGTGGCGTCAATTCAACTTCGATTTCACCTGCAAGTACTTGACGTTCGAATTCCTTATTCTCTCCAACATATGAAGCAATGATTTTTTTAATTTGTCGTTTTTTCAAAAGAAGCCCTAAGCCCCATTCATCAACTCCACAATTGTTGGAGATAACAGTCAAATCTTTAACTCCTTTTTCGACAAGTGCTAAAATCAATTGTTCCGGTATTCCTACCAGCCCAAATCCACCGACCATCAATGTTGCTCCATCATGAATATTTCCCACCGCTTCAGCCGCAGACGAATAAATAGGCTTCATGTTGTAACCCCCTATGTATTATTATTATTCAGTATCTCACCTTAGAAATAAAGCGCTATCATTTTTTATTATATCTCTTTATATCTAAAATGAAAATCTGCTAGTCTACCCTTATATTCTCAGATTAAATTATTCTGTGCAATAGAAATAAACAATTGTGATATACGAAAAAACACGGAGACATTGATTGTCCCCGCATCTTTTGGATAGTGTAAAATAATTTTATTTTGTATTAGCCTGCTGTTCATTAGTTATATTTTTTAACGGTTTATCGTAAAGTAAACTCGTAATAATTGAGAATGAGGCTAAAATGGTCAAGATTAGGAACATCATTTTCATTCCGTACTCATCGACGAGTACTCCACCAATGAATGGGCCGATCATTCTGCCAATGGTTGCTGCACTGTTGACAATCCCTTGATAGAAGCCTTCACGGCCTTTTGGTGCCAGCTGACTTGCAAGAGCAGGTACTGCGGGCCAAACAAACATTTCTCCGATCGTCAAGATGACCATAGCTACTACGAACATCGAGAATTGTTCAGCGTACGCAACAACTACAAAGGAGATGATTAATATTACAGTGCCAAGTAAAATTTGGCCTTTTAAGTGGTGTTCCATTCGTTTGACAATTGGTCTGATCAATGGCTGTCCCGCGACTATTAGGATCCCGTTAAGCGTCCACAAGGAGCTATACTGTGTCAACGTAATTCCAAGATCCAGCGTATAAGCTGAAATTGTTGTCGTCCATTGAGAATAGACCAACCATAACAAGATGTATCCAATGCTAACAATTAGCAATGCATAAAACGGAGCTTTATTCTTAATCCGTTTTCCTTCATTAATAACTGTGGTGTGCTGCTCAGGAGCAATCATCAAATTCTTATAACCGAACAAGGCCAGAAGAAAGAAAAAGATGTACATGATTAAATTGGCTAAAAAGATATAATCGAAACTTATATCCGCTACAACACCAGCTAAAGCTGGTCCAATGGCAACTCCGACATTCTGCGAAAGATAGATGGCGTTAAAAGCTTTACGACCTCCTTCTGGCCATGCAGTTCCGACCATCGCATACATACTCGGGAAGACAATTCCTCCACTGAATCCTAAAAGAGTCAAAAACCATATGTAATGTGGCCAGCCATGGAAGAAAACGAGGCCTGTAAGAGCCAACAGGGAGATGATAATACCGGTAAGGATAGATTTATAACCACCGATTTTATCGAATAATACTCCGCCCAGCATATTTCCAATAACTCCTGCACCTGAATTGGCCATCAACACTAGTCCAGCTACTGCCAGCGATTTTCCTAATTCATCATGCATGTAGATCGTGTTTAACGGCCAAAGGAATGAGTTCCCGACCGTGTTAATAAGCATACCAATAATTAAAAGCCATACACTTTTCGGCATGTTCTGTTCCTCCGATACGTAATCCTCGAATAAGTGTATTTCTTTTTCTTATGAAGAACAAGAATACAACTTGATGTTGGAACTTTCAGTTAACTGTAGTGAACTCACAAAAACATGCTACAATCTGTTTTAATAGGAGTGAAAACAATGACAGAATACATATATCCATTCCCTTCTGACGGAAAACGTTACTATACATGGAACCGGCATTTGCGGGACCATTTCGGCTCTAAGGTGTTCAAGGTATCTTTGGATGCTGGATTCGATTGTCCGAATCGGGACGGAACAGTTGCCTACGGGGGCTGTACGTTTTGCAGCGTGGCCGGGTCAGGTGATTTTGCGGGGAAAAAAATAGATCCGATTGACGTTCAATTCGAGGACATCAAACAGAAAATGCATCGAAAATGGAAAGATGGAAAGTATTTGGCCTACTTCCAAGCCTATACGAATACGCATGCCCCTCTTCCGGTTTTAAAAGAGAAATTCGAAACAGCCCTTCAGCAAGAAGGGGTTGTGGGTCTTTCCATTGCAACGCGCCCCGACTGCCTTCCGGATGATGTTGTGGAGTATTTGGCAGAACTGAATGAACGGACATATTTGTGGGTGGAGTTAGGTTTGCAGACAGTCCATGAAAAAACAGCGAAGCTCATTAACCGTGCTCATGACTATCAGACGTATATTGAAGGTGTAGAGAAACTACGTCGACATGGTATACGTGTTTGTTCACATATCATTAACGGCCTCCCTTTAGAGGATAGAGAGATGATGATGGAGACAGCGCGTGAAGTTGCAAAACTTGATGTCCAAGGAATTAAGATCCATCTTCTGCACTTACTAAAAGGCACCCCTATGGTCAAGCAATATGAAAAAGGTCTGCTGCAATTTTTAAATCGGGACGAATATATACAGCTCGTCGTGGATCAGCTCGAAATCTTGCCTCCCCAAATGATCATCCACCGGATAACTGGGGATGGACCGATTAATCTCATGATTGGTCCGATGTGGAGTTCGAATAAGTGGGACGTTTTAAATGGAATCGATGCGGAATTAGTACGAAGGAATAGCTGGCAAGGTAAGTATTCCTCCCCTGTAGAGGTGAACCCGTTATGACTTTAAAACGAGTTCTCCCATTTGCAAAAGACCTTCTAAAAGAAGTTGTTCAAGAGGGGGATACTGCGATTGATGCCACTGCCGGAAACGGCCATGATACTTTTTTCTTGGTTCAACTTGTTGGTGAAACTGGACATGTCTTCGCATTCGATGTACAAGAAGATGCTTTAACTAAAACAGCTGAACGTTTAGGGAATAACCGTGACCGTGCAACCTTAATACATGATGGACATGAACACGTGTTAAAGTATGTAAGTCGTGAGATTAGTGCAGCGATTTTCAACTTAGGCTATTTGCCAGGCAGCGATCATTCTGTCGTGACAAAGGGCGAAACGACCATCACGGCCATACAGGGGATCTTGGACCGATTGAAGATTGGAGGGTTAATCGTGCTTGTCGTCTATCATGGTCATGAAGGCGGAAAAGAGGAACGTGATGACATCATGGATTATGTATCGACACTTCCCCAATCACAAGTCGATGTCATGAAGTATGAATTCCTGAATCAGAAAAACAGCCCCCCGTTCATCATTGCCATTGAAAAAAAGAAAGAAATGTGAAGAAAGCAGCCGTTCCTTTATCACTAAGGAACGGCTGCTCTTTATAGATTGCGGAGATCTAAAATTGTTTCATCGAATTGATGCATCTTCTTCATAAAGGAAATTAATTCCGTTGCTGTTTCACTTGGAGAACTAAGTTGTTCATTCTCTTTATACGATTTGAATCGGTCTAACAGCGGGAAGTCCTCTTCTTTTGACGAACGAATCTTTTCTTGCATCCCTGTGTCAATGATTCCTGGTGCGATTGAGACGATCTGGACAGGAAACTTAGCTGTTTTCTGTTCCAAAGCTACTACTCTTGAAAAATGATCCACTCCGGCTTTCGTCGTACAATAACTGCTCCAGCCCTCATACGGTTTTCGTCCTGCTCCAGAAGAAATATTAATGATTTGCTTTTTCGCATTCACGTCTTTTAGATGATGAATGAAATAATTGCTTAAAATCATTGTGGCCGTTAAATTTACTGCGACACTTTTGGTTATTTCAGTGTGTTCCACTTCTCCTGCCAGTCCAATCGGTTCAATCATCCCTGCATTATTGATCAATGTATAACTGGATGCATCAGGAAGCAGATTGAAGATTTCTTCTGCAGCTGCATTAATTTGGGATGGATCACTTAAATCACATTGGATCGAATGAACACCGTCTTTCATAATCCCTGATCGGGAAAGGCCGATAACGAAATGGTTTTCTGCCGTTAATTGTTCTACTAATTCTTTACCGATGCCCTTAGAGGCTCCAGTCACGATATAGGCTTCCATTTAATTTCCCCTCCTGTTGCTATTCAAATTCTACTCGAGGGTATCCAACTGTTCAACTAACGAGTGATCATTCTCAAACGGATTTATGCGAGAATGGACATTTTCCGGTAATCGGTATGCAATCATCCCCGATGAAGAACTGTTTCCATTCTAAATGGTCTGGATCGCCGTAATGGCCGATATCGGGATGTTTCGGCAATTGATCCCAAACTGCTACGCGTTCACGAACCTTTTCCCGAGACATGATTCCTCCCTTTTCGGTGCCTTCTAGTCCTTTAAAGATCTTCCTTGGTTGGAATCCAATCACCATGGCATTTCCTAAATCGCGGGTCTTTCTCTTTTTATAGGCAGGTGCGTTACCAAAAGCAAAGATCGGTTCACCGTAAAAACGGAAATCCCATAAATAATGTTCCGGATCTTTCGGACAATCTTCTGGCCATTCAATGGGATCCTCCTCATGTAAATACTGCAATATATTCCAAAACTGTTCTCGGTATTGTTCAAGCTGTCCTTCTTGTTCAAAAGGCTCAACAAAGACGAATAACCCATGCCGTTTATGTTTTGGGTCCTTAAACAATTCGAGAAAACTGATTAATGCCTTCGGTAAATTGGACCAATCATCCTGAGTAACGTAAGCGTACCGAAGTTCTCCTTTCAACTGCCCGCCCATTCCAAAATAGCAGGGAAACGTTTTATCGGTCACCGTACGGACAAACGTCTCATATTCCCGCTTCAGCCACAGCGGCAAATCCTTCCTCGTTTCCATTTCTTCCTTTGTCAATAGTCCATGATTTACTTTCTGTTCTTTTGCAAACAAATACTCCGCCTCCTTTATATGTATATGTATATGTATATAAAATTACCCTCCGATCATTTTTCACAAACTGTTTTCAGAGCTGTTCAAAAGGGAATAGTAAATGAGAGAACATTAATCGGAGGCTATAGGATGAGGGCAATTAAAGAAGTGAAACAACAGATCGTTTGTCATACAGAATATGAGGCGCTGGAGAAAGTAATCGTATGCCAGCCGAAATACATGGAAATTACAGAAGTGATTAATGAAGTTCAGGAAGAATATGCAGAAGAAAATATTAACCGGCTAAAAGCGATGGAGCAGCATAAGGCATTTACAGATGCTTTGGCAGAAAATGGAGTCACAGTTTATATGCTGCCACCTGCAAAGACGAAACCGGAGCAGGTTTTCACGCGTGATATCGGCTTCACAATTGGACACACGCTTTACATTTCGGAAATGGCAAGCGATATCCGTCAAGGGGAAGAAGAAGTGTTAACAAAGTGGTTATCGAAAAATAGCATGCCGCATAAAAGACTATTTAGTAAGGAAATTGAAGGTGGAGACGTAATAATCGATGGCAAACGAGTATTTGTCGGTTTAAGCAGCCGGACAAATGAAGATACAGTTAAAAGTTTAAAAAAATTGTTGCCTAACTATGAAGTCATCCCCATTGAGTTTGATCAAAAATACCTTCATCTGGACTGCGTGTTTAATATTCTTTCTCCTGAAGATGCTCTAATTTTCCCAGAAGCTCTCCAAAAAGAAACGGTTCACATGTTGAAAGGTATGTATAAGACGATTGAAGTAAATGCCGAAGAACAATTTACTATGGGAACAAACGTCCTTTCAATCGGACATAAAAAAGTATTTAGCTTACCGGTCAATAAAGAAGTGAACCAGAACTTGAGAGAACGGGGCTATACAGTTATCGAAGTGGACTTATCCGAAATTATAAAATCCGGCGGCTCATTCCGTTGCTGCACATTACCTATTAAACGAACCGAAATCATAAAGGATTGAATACCATAAATCATTGTTAATAAAGTTTTTTGCAATGTAAAAAGCGGCTGCTCGATAGGAGATCAGCTGCTTTTTTATATTTACTCTAACAACGCGATTTTTATATGGGCTTAGTGAAGCTCTTCATGCCAAACCAATTTCGCAACTTCGTTAGCAACTGTTATTTTACAGTTGGATTAATGTGTATTTATTACTGCTTTTATAGAAAATTCTATACGAATGCACATCATTAATTACAGTAAACTCCCTTTTCACTTGACCTTCTAAACATATGGTATTGAAGAACAATTAATTCAAAGAAAATTTTTCGGCAAAAGTAAAGGGAACCCGCAATGGATTCCCTTTTAAACTATTTATATTGTAGGTTGGTTGATGTTTTTTTATTACAGTTTGATCCGGTCTTCTGTCACTGCATCAAAGAAATGTACCTTTTCCATATCGACTGCTAATTTCACTTGATCCGAAGGCTGGATTCTTGTCTCAGCATCAATTCTTGCAATGAAATCATACCCTTCTAAGCTGGAATACAAATATGTTTCAGCCCCCATTAATTCCACAACTTCGATGGAAGCTTCGAACGTAGCCCCCTCATTAGAGGAGATATCTTCCGGGTTCGTATAAATACTTTCAGGACGAACGCCTAAAATAATTTCCTTGCCCATATATCCATTTTCACGGAGCTGTTCTTTCTGGTTTGTTGGCACCGCAATAACAGTCGTTCCCGTAACAAATCCTTCTTCTGTCAGCTTTCCGCGGAAGAAGTTCATCGCTGGCGAACCAATGAAGCCCCCCACAAACACATTATTCGGGTAATCGTATACGTCCTTTGGAGTACCGACCTGCTGAATGAGACCATCTTTCATGACTACAAGGCGAGTTGCCATCGTCATTGCTTCTGTCTGGTCATGTGTTACGTAAACTGTAGTCGTTTGTAAACGGCGATGAAGCTTTTGAATTTCCGCACGCATTTGCACACGAAGTTTTGCGTCCAAATTCGATAAAGGCTCATCCATTAGGAATACTTTCGCATCTCGCACAATCGCCCGTCCTAAGGCGACACGTTGACGCTGACCGCCTGATAACGCTTTTGGTTTCCGTTTCAAGTACTCTTCAAGTCCTAAAATCTTCGCAGCACTAATAACCCGCTCTTTAATTTCGCTTTTAGGAACTTTCCTCATTTGGAGGCTAAAAGCCATATTTTCATAGACTGTTTTATGAGGATACAAAGCATAGTTTTGGAAGACCATGGCAATATCCCGGTTTTTCGGTGCGATATCATTCATTTTATTACCATCGATTTCAAGAACGCCGTCTGAGATTTCCTCAAGACCTGCAATCATACGTAAAGTAGTTGTTTTTCCACATCCGGAAGGCCCTACAAATACGATGAACTCTTTATCTTGGATATGAAGATTAAAATCTCTTACTGCTATAACACCTTTATCGTATTCCTTCGTTAAGTTGACTAATTTTAATTCAGCCATTCGGATTCCCCTCCTGTCCATATGTAAGCTTTTCATTTATATAACCGATAGCACCTTTACAAAATGTGCATAAGACCTCAAGATCTTCTGTCACTAACACTAAATCTGCATCTTTGCCTCGAGAAATACTTCCTTTTCTGCTGTATAGCCCAAGACGTTTTGCTGCATTTTGTGAGCTGATGAGCTGTAGTTGATGCCAAGTAAGACCCGCAACTTCCTTCATCAATTTCACACCATCATTCATTTTCAATACACTGCCAGCAAGTGTACCGTCTGCTAAGACCGCCTTCCCGTCTGCAACGGTTACCGGCTGTCCACCAAGCGAGTACACCCCATCTGGTAGCCCTTTCGCACGCATCGAATCCGTAATTAGGATTAAGCGATCCATTCCGATAAACTTTGACATCATCTTCAGCATTTCAACAGAAATATGAATACCATCCGCTATCACTTCACACGTAAAGCGTTCATCCATGAAACCTGCACCGACTACACCAATCTCCCGGTGATGGATTCCGGTCATGGCATTGGTAAAGTGTGTCAAATGTGTGATGCCTTTGTCCCCTGATTCTAACATCTGGGAGAATGTAGCCTTTGTATGTCCGGCAGATAAGATTACGCCCGACTCATGTAATTTACTTGTAACACTAAGCCCACTATCCCGTTCAGGTGCAAGTGTCACTATTTTTAAGTCTGTTAGGGATTCACCGAACCAGTTCATTAACAATTCTAAAGACGGTTCGACTATGAACTCCTTCGGTTGTGCCCCTGCCTGCTCCGGATGAATGAAGGGCCCTTCCAAATGGAAACCGAGCATTTCTGCACTGCCTTCCATTGGACCTTTGATGTATTCCCTGTTCACATAAATAGCCTGATGAATTGCCTCTGGAGACTGTGTGATGGTGGTCGCAAGAAAGGAAGTTGTTCCTTCCGAAGGCAGATACTTTGCAATCTTAGCAGCTGCTTCTACCGAACCGTCCATGAAATCGGCACCATCCGCACCGTGAATATGAATGTCAATGAATCCTGGCAATAAGGTGTTGCCATTACCATTAAAGCGTTCACACTCGATACCACTTTTCCCTTCGATGACTTCTATAATTCTGCCATTAGAGATGAGTATTTCTCCTTGAATCATTCGGCCGTCTTCCAGACAGACCGAAACATTTTCAATGATGAAATGTTCCATTGAGTTCACTTCCTCTTCTTGCGGAACGTTTGGCTTTGAATTTCTTCAATGGCTTCACGTGTCGCATCCAAGTATTGAACGGTTGTATCATACTGTCTCGAGGCAGCGGACATGAACAGAATGTCCATTACATGCAGTTGCGCGAGACGCGACGAGGTCGCACCGCTTCGGAAATTCGCTTCACGAGCTGGTGATGTATGAAGGTGAATTTGTGCAAGTTCTGATATTGGGGTTTGCCCATATTTCGTTAAACTAATCGTAACCGCACCTTTTTCATTAGCCATTTCGATAATTTTCTCTACCTCGAATGTCGCACCCGAGAAGGAAATACCGAAGACGACATCATCCTTGCCCGCATTTGCAACGATTGTCGCACCCATATGAAGATCAGTACTTGCCGTTGCATGTTTGTTTATACGGAGCAGTTTTTGTTGGGCATCGATCGCTGAGATACCCGAAGCTCCCACACCGAAGAAATGGACATTCTTCGCCTTTACAATGGCATCCACTGCAGCTTCCAATTGTTCGGAATCCAGAAGTTCAGCTGTTTCCATTAAAGATTTCACCGCTAAATCCGTCACTTTTTGAATGGTCATCGATACGGGCTCATTCGGCTTAATGTCGCGGTTAGTCAGCTCCACTTTCCTGCCGAGATCTCCGATAATTCTCAGCTTCAGTTCTTGAAAGCCTTTAAGCTTTAAAGATTTACAGAGCCTCGTAACGGCTGCTCCGCTTGTCTGACTTTGGTCACCCAACTCAGAAACGGTCATGGTAACCACCTTTTCTGGGTTCGCTAAAATATATTCTGCAATTTTCTGTTCTGATGGCGGCAGCTGACCACGCATCTCGTTCAGCAAAATAAGGCCTCCGCTCGATATTGCCATACAATCAACCCTTTACTTACAATTTATAATTCCTTCAACATAACATGGAATGTCCTGAAAGTCTTGAATCCATTCTTCAAGTACAAATGTCCCGCAGAACTCTTTTCACTCGTCCAAAGAAACCAGGCTCCATGTAGTGTCTTCGCTCTCATACTTTGCAGCGTTTCATGAAGAAGGATTTTCCCTAAACCTTTTCCTTGTTCAGTTGGATCGACTCCAAAAGGGCCGAAGCGCTCACGAATTCCTTCGTAACCACCGTAAAGTGCAAATCCAACAACCGTTTCATTTCGTTTCGCTACAAGAATTTGTGAAGGGTTCAACCCCTGAAGCACGCCTTCCCGAATCGCTCTCCCCCAGTCCGGATTGAAAACTTCATTGGCGAAATGAATTAACTCGTAGAAATCTCCGTCCTTCACTTGGCCAAATGTATAGCCTTCTGTTTCTCGAATACGTTTAAGCTCGTTTACTTCAACAGGATAAACGTAATCAGTAAGTGCCCGGTGCATGGCGACAGGAGAGTACAATTTTCGGAAACCTGATGCTTTCAAGAACTCAAATCCCGATGGATACCGGTCCTCGTCAATTCCAGGAACAAAATAATTGGGAGCATAAGAAGAAAAGAAAACCTTCTCTGCCCCTTTGCTTTTTGCATAGTGGCAAGCTCTTTCCATTAATCCTTTTCCCACACCTGATCGTTGAAAATTAGGTTTGACAAAGAAAAATGAAATCCATGCTGTATCCTCTTCAAGTTCCGTTTTGTACATGGGTAGTTTCCGAGTGATTGAAAGAATCGCACCAATAACTTCCCCATTTTCCTCTGCAACGATTAAACCTTGAGGATCGAAATTCGCGTCCAGCATTACTTGTCTGCAAAAGCGTTCTGAAGTGATCGGATCATGTGTAAGTACTTCGTTCCAACATTCTACGATCTTCTTTTCATCTCCGGATTTAAATGTGCGGTACATCAGGCTCACCCTTTCTTCGCAGAAGCCATTTTCACTGCAGCATTTACAAATCCATTGGATTGATCGATGAGTTGCTCAGCTTCCATCCGATCTGATTTCGTTAAAATCATCACGATCGCAAGTTTCACATTGAAGTCGGTTTTTATTAAAACGTCTTCCGCCTCTTCATAAGAAACATCCGTCACAGCACAAACAATCTTCTTCGCACGCTCACGCAGCTTAAAATTACTTGCATTCAAATCGATCATAAAATTGCTATACACTTTTCCGTTTTTCACCATTGATGCGGTCGAAATCATGTTTAAAATCATTTTATGTGCGGTCGCTGCACGAAGCCTTGTCGAGCCTGTGAGAATCTCAGGACCAGTAACAACTTCAATTTTAATGTCAGCTACTTCGCCGATTTCTGAATCTGCATTGCTGGAGAGGCTTACTGTAACTGCCCCACAGCCACCTGCATATTGCAGTGCACCAATTACGTAAGGAGTTCGGCCGCTGGCAGCAATTCCAATCACAACATCATGAGAGGAAACTCCCAATTTCTGAAGATCGTTTGCACCCAATTCCGGGTCGTCTTCAGCTCCCTCTACCGCATGGAACATTGCACCTTCGCCCCCAGCAAGCAAAGCTTGAACTTGTTCAGGAGGTGTGCTGAAAGTCGGAGGACATTCTACGGCATCTAATACGCCAATCCGTCCGCTCGTCCCCGCACCAATATAGATTAGTCTTCCACCACTTTGAAAGGCTTTCACTACTTTTTCCACTACCTCACCGATTTGAGGAATTACTTCCCGGACAGCAAGAGCAACAGTTTGATCTTCTTCATTCATGACATTTAATATTTCAGCAATGGACATTTCATCCAGCCTAACAGTTTTGCGGTTGCTTTCCTCAGTTGTCAAAAGTGATAAGTTCTCCATCTTTCCGCCTTCCTATCTATAAAGTAAATATGAGGTACGACCATTAAGGAACTGGACGCTCCCCTTTCTGCAGTCTTCCAAATAATCCCTATCGGTACAACCGGTCAATGAGTGCCTCAGCACTTCGTTACCAGCCAATAAGTCGAACATTGGATGCCTTAGCTTCTCGTATTCCAAAAAAGTGATCCGATCCCCATATAGCCGAAATACAGTTCGAAGAATATGCACAAAAGCTTCTACCGGCTTAACTGCCATCCGATCAGTAACATGCAACTGGATTCCTTCACATACTTCATCCTTAAATTTGGAATAAGTAGGCTTAAAGGATGTTTCTCGTGCATGGAGACCAGGTAATTTCAAGGAATTCACTGCATCCTGCAGAATGCTGCCGTCAATGAACGGTGCTCCGAAGATTTCAAACGGCTGAACAGTTCCACGCCCTTCTGATAGATTTGTTCCCTCCAATAGACAAGTTCCGGGATATAAGAGCATCATATCCAAGCTTGTAGTATTCGGTGATGGAGGAATCCATGGCAGACCCGTATGAGGAAGAAGCATGTTCCTATTCCAGCCTTCCATTTTCACGACCTTTAGTTGACAACCAATCTGGTCATTAAATAAGAGAGCCAATTCTCCAACCGTCATCCCATGCCGGGAGGGCAACGGGTAGAGCCCAACAAATGACGTATAATCCTGTTCAACTAAATTACCTTCTACCTCAGTGCCCCCTATGGGATTTGGCCGATCTAACACAACCATTTCTTTTTGATATTCAGCACAGGCTTCCATCATATAAAGCATGGAGTAGATGTATGTGTAATACCTTGCCCCGATATCTTGTAGATCGAAAATCACAATATCTACCGTTTCGAGCATTTCCTTTGTTGGCTTCTTTGTATTTCCGTATAGGCTAAAAACCGGTATATTCGTTTCTGCATGAACGGTATCCGAAAATTTCTCACCTTCCCTGGCAACTGTTTTAATGCCATGTTCTGGTGCAAATAAGGCACAAAGGTTAATACCCGGTTCCCGATGGAAAAGGCGAATCGTTGAAGTTAGCTTTGAATCTGCACCCGTTTGGTTCGTAAGCAATCCTACCCTTTTTCCGGCCACAAATGATGGATCCTCCATGAATACATCAATGCCAAGTCTTACTTTTGGCATTACTCCTTCACTCCGCCGAGCGTCAGTCCTTTGATGAAGTAACGTTGGAACAGGATGAAAACGATAATCATAGGAATAGCCGTAATTGCTGCACCACTCATAAGTAGTTTAAAGCTTGCCAAGTTTGCATCCTGCAACGTCTTCAAACCTACTGGCAATGTGTAAAGGCTTGCATCGTTCAAGACGATGATCGGCCATAGGAACGAGTTCCACACGTTCATGAATGTAAAGATTCCAAGTGCAGCCAATCCTGGTTTTGCAAGTGGCAAAACAACGGTCCAGAACGTTTTCCATTCACTGGCACCATCCATTTTGGCTGCCTCAAGCAATTCGTCTGGAATTGAGTACATGAATTGTCTCATTAAGAAAACACCGAAAACCATCGCCAAGTCGGGAAGAATCAGTGCCCAGTGTGTATCCATCAAGTCAAGGTTCCCCACCATGATGAACATCGGAACTAATGTTACCTGCCCCGGAATCATCATCGTTGAAATGATAATCCAGAATATAATATCTCTTCCCGGGAATTTCTTTTTCGCCAGAACATATCCGGCCATCGAGTCAAAGAGCAATATACCGATCGTTACGACAACAGCAATATAGAAACTATTGAAGAACCAGTTACCGATATCATGTTTTGTAAATAGGGCTTTAAAACTGGCAAATGAATCATCCACAATGGTATCCATCATGCCCCGATGATATTGTTCCTGCTCGGTATCTCCTGCTTTCGCCGCTTCTCTTGCTTCAGACCAATGTTCAAAATAGAGCGGAATCCCCATCGGATACAATTTTGGAGGATTCGCATTTACGTACGATACCGGCTTCTCCATATCCTGTGATTGATAGCTGCTCAATTGAAGGGAAGTTGAAAATACCCAATAGAGCGGAAGGAGCGATACGATGGCAAATATGATTAGCAAACCATAGGTGATTGTTTTATTTAATCTGTTCATGTTTTTCATCTGAAACCCCTCCGTTCAATCATCATGCCGAAGCACTCGGTACTGGACAATCGAGAAGAATAGGATGATGGCAAATAGAACTACCGATTGGGCTGCTGCCAATCCATATTCAAAATCCCTGAATCCGGTCTTATAGATGAGATGCACTAATGTTTCTGTAGCATATCCAGGTCCCCCGCCTGTCATCATGATGATTTGGGTGAACACTTGGAACGAACCGATTGTACTTAGGAGAGCTAAATACAAAGTTGTCGGTTTCAATAATGGAATCGTAATATGGATCCACTGCTTAAAGCCGTTCGCTCCATCAATTTTCGCAGCCTCGTAAAGAGATTGGGAGATGGAACCCATAGAAGCGAGATACATAATAATTCCTGCACCGAATGGAATTAGACATTGCATGATGATCAATGCCCATAATGCAGTTGAAGATTGGCCTAACCAGTTGACTTGTTCGAAACCGAACCAGCCTAAAATGTAGTTGAATAGGCCGAAGTCATAGTTGTACATCCAGCGCCAAACCATTGCGATAATGACCATTGAGGTTACTGTCGGCAAGTAAAACGCCGAACGGAAAAAGCTTTGTGAAAGCTTTCCTAAGCCGAAAATCATCGAAGCAATAACTAATGCACTGATCACTGAAAAAGGAACAGTTACGACAGTAAAGAGGGCGGTATTCTTCATAGCGACCCAGAACGCTTCACTTTTAAAGACCTTCATATAATTAGCTAATCCTACAAATTCACTGCCTGCTAATACGTAATACTCCTGGAACGATAACACGAACGCCCATACAACTGGAAATGCGATGAACAAAGAGAATAAGATGAGTTTTGGAAGAAGGAATAGGTATGCGCTATAATTCTTCTTCATTTCACCCCAGAGCGTCCGCTTTCTTTTTGGTTTCTTTTCAAATTCCCCTGCCGAGGTTTTATTCAGCTCCACCTCTGGTTCTAATTCAGCAGGAGGAGCCGGATTTACCGGAATTTGTGTCATGGTGGTTGCACCTCCTAAAACTGAAGCAGGCTTGCGGTGTGCAGAGCCTGCTTCAACATGGTTATTTTAAAAGTTCATCAACTTGTTTCTTGGCGTCAGCCATAGCATCTTTTGCTGTTTTCTCGCCATTGAATACTAACTGAAGCTGAGCTTGGATTGCTTCGTCAATCTTCTTCCATTCAGGATGGCGAGGAAGCATGACTACTTGATCGGACATTTCCATTGCACGGGTCATTTCCGGATTATCCTTGAATGGATCCTTCTCGGAAGCACTAATGCGTGCAGGGAAAATACCATAATTTTGTGCCATGACGAACTGTTCGTCTGTCGATGAAATAAACTTCATGAAGTCAGCGACAGCTGCTTTTTTGTTTGCATCCTCTTGGTGGAACATGATCCAGCCGCCGACACCGCCGATTGTTTTTGCATTATCGTCACCACTTGGATATTCAGCTACTGCAAAGTTTGTTGGGAATTTACCTTGTGCTGCACCAATCGCCCATGTTGCCCATGGCTCCATTGCAACTGTACGCTGCTCTTCGTTTGCCCACGCTTGGAATGTACCACCTACATCAGCTCCTCCTAAAGTTTCAGGAGCCACTTGGTGTTCCAATTTCAAATCAGCAAGATCTTGGATAGCTTGAACGACCTTTGGATCATCCATTGTGAATTCAGTCATATCTTCATTCAATGGAGAACCGCCATTTTTGAAGAAGAATGGCCAAGACTCATAATAACCAGCTAAGACATAAGTGGAGAATCCGTAAACGTCTGTTTTTCCATCGCCATCACGGTCAAATGTCAATTTTTCAGCAGCATCTAAGAACTCATCATAAGACCACTTTCCGTTTTCAGGAGGAGTTACGCCTCTCTCTTCGAACAGGTCAAGATTTAAAAGCATTGTGTGTAGAGTGATAGAGTTCGGAATTCCGTATAACTTTCCATCATACGTGTATGCATCCAATGCGTTATCATAAAAGTCTTTTTTGTCATCTTTCGAAAGGAATGAATCCAGCGGTTCAACTACACCCTGCTTAATGTGCTCGATACTAACGGAACTTCCGCTAATGTCTACAGGTGCAATATCCGGCCATTTCTTACCGCCGATTGCTACACCAAGCTTGTCACCCATTTCTGCCCAAGGAACTTGAACTAATTCAACTTTAACGCCTTCGTGCTCTGCTTGATATTCAGCAATCTTTTCTTCCAGCCAGTGATACTTGTTGTCATCTTTATCCGGCCATCTTGGTCCATCCCAAATTGTGATTGTTCCTTTGAAATCCTCTGCATTTCCTGCTTTCTCACCGCTGCCGCCTGAACAAGCAGCCAGCATGGATGCTGTCAAACCGAGTGAAGCGACGAGTAAAGCTGATTTTTTCCACATGTTCTTCATTGAAATCCCCCTAGATTTGTTTTTACCATGCAATTTTCCCAAGGACTGTCCGCCGATTGGCTCCAGTGGCAGCAGGAGCGTTATTCGGCTCATTATGGAAGCCCAAATAGCCTATTAGCGCAAAGACGAACGCCTCTTTTGCATCGCTATTAATCCCCAAAACTTCTGTGTTTCTGATTGCAAGACCTGGCAGCAAATCTCGTAAGTAATTTAATAGAACGGGATTGTGCACGCCTCCCCCACTGATAAAGACTTCCGTCACATCGTGGGAATCCGAAAACTTCTGAATCTCGGTTGATAATGTTTTGGCCGTTAACATCGTTACCGTGGCAATCTTATCGACAGGTGTTAACCCGTAACGATCGGCATCATTCCATATGCTCTTTGAATAATCAAATCCGAAATTCTCGCGTCCGGTGCTCTTCGGTGCAGATTTGCGATAATAATCATGCTGAAGCAAGTCATTTAGCCAGTCGTTATGTACCTTTCCTAAACTGGCGTATCGGCCATCCTGATCTAACAACTCATTGCCATTTGTATGAATAGCTACAAAAGCGTCGATGATCATATTGCCTGGACCTGTGTCTAAAGCAATGACATCCTCATTTGAACCAGTTGGCGGAAGTACGGTAATATTGGAGATCCCTCCGATATTAACTAAAACCCGTCCGTTTTCTTCAATCTGGAACAAATATTGATCCGCAAAAGGAACTAAAGGTGCTCCCTGTCCTCCTGCTGCAATATCCCGAGGTCGGAAATCGCCGATTACCGTCTTACGTGTGTGCTCCGCTAAAGCTGAAATGTCTCCGATCTGCATGGTATTCGGTCTGGAAAATGGAGTTCCATCAGACACCGGTTCATGCCAAACCGTCTGTCCATGGGAACTAATCAGATCGATTGATGCGAATGGTACAGGTGAATCAGCCAAAGCAGTTTTTACATAAGAAGCGAACAATTCTCCCAAGTACATATTCATAGATGAAATAGTTTGCATTGGCGCTTTCGGATCCATCAGACTAGTTAGCCTTTCCCTCAACTCATCGGGATACGGCATAGTCGTAAAGAATTTCAACTCATGTCGGATGCTTCCTTTTTCTTCAAAAAAGTCAGCAACTGCAATATCTAAGCCGTCAAGTGATGTACCCGACATAAGACCACAAACACGCATCGGTTTCAAAGAATCCCCCCTTGGTATCCTGCATGAAAACGCTTACTCATATTTTAGTAGTTACGAAATAAAATATCAATACTTTTTTAATTATCTAAAATAATATTTCATCCAATGGCATAGTGACAGGTAGCTTCCCTCTTATTTCGGACTTCCCTACTAAATATTGACTGACAACCTTAAAAGCGGTTTGAGTAAATTCGTATGTGCAAATCATTCGGTTTGCTTTTGGGAATAATTCCGCATCGTAAGGTGACCTGATTGCAATGACATCAATCGGTTTCCCCGAATCGATTAATCGATGGACAAGTCGTTCCTGATCAGGATCCTTCACAGCATTAAGTGTAAGTACTACAATTCTGTCATATTCCTCTGCTTTCTCTACTGCCCCCTCAATCGAGGCTGCATAATCAGCCGGAATAATCTCAAGTACTTCAACATTCGGATGAACTTTTTTTAATTCCTCGGCCATGCCGATTGTTGCATATCGCTTATCCTCCACAAGAGTCGCGTATTCATTTGTCGGATAAATGAGCAGAACCTTGTCATCTTGTCGTATAGATTCGCCCTTGCCATGAGCAAGCGTAATACCTTTTTTATAAACCTCAAGCATTTGCTCGACATGTTCTGGTGAACCGACAAAGGAAGGAACATCAGAACTATTTTCAATTTCCTCCCACGTGATGTATTCGTTGATCATCGCTTCGATCCGTCTCACGGATTCGGTAATCCGCTCCGCTGTCATTTCACCATTTTCAACAGCCTCAACTATTTTTAATATGGACTGCTCCTGTAAGTGGTGTATATGAGATACCATCACGAGGTCCACTCCGGCTTCCACCGCTTTTACAGCTCCATTTACCGTTCCGATTCCCTTTGCAATCGCATCCATTTCCATGCAATCAGTTGTAATGACACCTTCAAACCCCAACTCTTTTCGAAGCAAACCGGTAATCACTGATTTTGATAGAGTTGCAGGTGTGTTTTCTTCCGATTCAAATGCAGGGAAGTACACATGAGCGGTCATGATGGCATCTGCTCCGGAAGCAATACATTTTTTAAATGGAAGTAGCTCTACTTCATGAAGACGATCCACACCATGCGCAATGACAGGTAAATCCAAATGTGAATCTACACTTGTGTCCCCGTGGCCAGGGAAGTGTTTTAAAGTTGTTGCTATGCCCGATTCCTGCATCCCTTTCATCGATTCCATTGCAAATGCAGACACTTTTTCGGCATCTTCTCCGAATGATCGGACACTGATTACAGGATTTAACGGATTGTTGTTTACATCTACAACAGGTGCCAAGTTCCAATTGATGCCGAGAGCTTTTAATTCTTTCCCTGTTAAAAATCCTGCCTTCCGCGCATTTTCCACTTCACCTGTTGCCCCTAAAAGCATCGCGCCCGGGATTATAGTAGTTCCTTCACCTAAACGACGGACAACCCCATTTTCCTGATCGATACAAATCAGAAGAGGTGTTGAATAGCCTGCAGCTTTTGCTTCTGACTGCAAACTCCGAGTAAGCTTAAGAATCTCTTCAGGTGTTCCGATATTTCTTCCAAATAAAATAACTCCGCCAATATGATAGTCGTGGATGAGACGTTTGATCTCCTCCGTCATAGTTGTTCCTTTAAAACCTGCAATCATCAACCTGCCTACTTGTTTCTTCAATTCCATGTTTGACCCTCCTTAAGCTAATGGAAATCCAGGTATATACCCTTCTTTACGAACATGCAGCCCTTTTGAATTTTGTAACGTCTGTGCATAGGTTGTTCTTGCCAAACACCCTCTCATGGTGCCTAACGCTTTATAATAGTCGTAATATCTGAAACTCGTAGAATTCATGATGAACCAATAGCTTGAAAGGGCTTCCAAATATGCATCGAAAGAATCTGTTACATCGACGTAAATATCCGGTTCATACCCATCCATGTCCTCCCAATTTTCAGAGTGGAACACTCTTTTTAGACCGTGTGGCGGTAAGCCGTCTAAATCGAACCCCGGAAGTGCAGCTTTCAGCCATGCATCTTGAACGACAAGCTGACAGATACGATGATCCGGATGCATACTGTTCACCCAATGGGTAATAACGAAGTCTGGCTTTTCCCTACGGAAAATGGTTGCAACTTCTTTGACCAACTCCTCGTTAAAAGTCAGCTCTGCATCCCTGTGATCCAGCATGATACTCGTTCCGCCTAAAATCGAAGCAGCCTTTTCAGCTTCACGAATTTTCAACTGCCGATAGTCCTCTGCAGACAGATGTGGGGGTGCACCCTTCTCACCCGCAGTCAGGTGGAGAAAAGTTACTTTGTAACCAGCTTGTGCATACTTATGTGCGATTGCGCCCGCTTGAATTTCTCCGTCTCCACAATGTGCACCAACGATCATTAAATGCATTTTCCTCACCTCTCTATTTTAATAATTGAGACAAAATCAGATTGTGCAGTCTTGGCCTCATTCGGTTCATACGGTCATGCCTGCCAAAGTACACTCGGTTTGTCAATAGGATGACAGTTACCTCATGGAGAGGATCCAAATAGAAGCTTGTTCCGGTAAAACCTGTGTGCCCATATGCAAATTCCGACATTAAATCTCCAGCAGGACTTGGTCCATTTCCTTTCAGCTGCCAGCCAATTCCTCTAACTTCTTCGGAAAATGGTGTGAAGTTTTCTCTGGACTTTCTAAGCCAAGCAGGATTTAGAATTTCTTTCCCTTCATAATACCCATCATTCTCGAGCATGTCGCAAAAAACTGACAAATCACTTGCAGTGGAGAACAAGCCGGCATGACCACTGATTCCGCCCATGAATTCCGTATTATCATCATGAACGATTCCGTATTTATGTCCACCGATATGTTCAACATATTCAGTGGGTGCAATTAGTGACCGGTTTACTTTTGGCATAAACCCTGTATTTTTCATGCCTAACGGTTCGAATATAGCTTGGCGTGCAAAATCATCGAGTCTGACACCTGTCACTGCCTTCACGATTTCCCCTAAGACGATGAAACCTAAATCGCTATAAATCACTTCTGTATCTGGTTTGTAAACCAACTGATCGTCAAAGATTTCTTTCAATACATCTTCATAGCTGAGCCTTCTCTCAAAATAAGGCCGGTGGGCAATCAAGCCTGATGAGTGAGTTAAAAGCTGACGGATTGTTACATCCGCCTTCCCATTCTTACCGAATTCCGGAAGAAAATAGGCAACTCGGTCATTCAAATACATGTTTCCTGTTTCAAGTAGTTTTAGGATGGAAGGTAAAGTTGCCACCACCTTGGTGAGCGAAGCAACGTCAAATAAATGGTCCATTGACATTTCGACTCGATCCACCCCGGTGCTTGTATGTCCGACCGCTTCTTGCAGGAACCAATCCCCATTGTGTTTTACACGAATAACTGCCCCCGGCATCGTTTGTTTATCAATCTCTTCAGTTAGAAACTGGATAATCTTTTCTTTCACTTTTTCCCCTCCTTATAAGAAGTAAGGTCCTATTACAATTAGAAGAATCACTAAGTTCGTAAAGGTGACGTACATAATCGATGAATTGAAATTTTCCTCGGTTAGTCGTTTCCGAATGAATAATATCGGTAGCATAGAAATAATGATGCAAACGGCAAGTAGCAAAATTAACTGCCCTACATGATTGAGAAACGGGATAGTAACGACAAACTGTTCTACATAAAATACTTTTGTAAAAATGATCAGTTGAATTAAAAATAAGACGACTGAATGAATGTAGAAAAGGGTCTGTTCTGAAATAGTCTTATACATTTTGCGGAAAACGGCTTGAATTCCATAGGTGATCCCAAGAGCAGGAAGGAACCAAAGAAATGACACCAATAGCAAGATCATACCGTGCGTAAGAAGGGTCAATAGTTTTAAAATTGCCGTCTTTACATCTCCTTCTCCAACATGACTACTATTAGCAACCTTTACAGGATCCGCTGATGAATAGGATAATGATTTCTCTTTGCCGTCAAGTGCAAAAATTAAGACATTTTTCTGGTCGACTAAATGCGGTCTGCTGAATAATTCATCTGATTTTGTAGCAGCATACGCTGTCATTTCGTCTCCAGAAAAGTCTCCTACATAGATCCTTGTGGCATACTGGCCGGAAGTGTCATATCCCCCTGCAGAAAATGAAATAGTATTTTCATTTTCCCCATCCCACACATAAGGGTTTCTAACATCCTCCAGCCTACTTCCTGACTCTGCATCTTTAAATGATAGTTTTGTCAGTTGAAGTTGCTGTCCGATTTCATCACCGAATTCGGCATAAGAAATGTATTTTGTACGGCCCCCTCCTGCCAGTATTTCTACATCCAAGAGAATCCCAAATTTCCCTTCCTCCGGTGAAAAAAGTTGTATAGATTGAAGATTTTCGGAAGCTTTAATAGGAAATGAGAATAAGGGTTGTGACATATTTTTCTCAATATAACCTGTCAAAACGCGGCTTTTTGCATCTTCTGTAAGTATGAAAAGTTGACCATCTATGAAGCTGCCGGTTTTAACCGGCTGTGCCATTTGGAAATCTTGCACTTCTTCCAGCGTATTTATATCTACCAAAACGACTTGAAGATCATCATTCCAGTAGGCGATTTGTTCTCCTCCTACTGTAAAGTTGGAGGCATCAGCAATCACCTTTCGCCCTTCATCAGTTGATAATACGAGTTGGTCATCTTCAATATAATAGGAAGTTTTCTTGTCATTATATGTATACTTATGAGTTGCTCCGTCGCTGATTGTCCGATCATATGAACAAGAATTTAAATCATTGTCACAGATGAGGATATCTTGTTTTTGCAAATCTTTTAATGTTACGGTGTAGCCCGTTTCTTCCTTCACACTTTCTATGGAAGAGTAATTACTTTTCCCCTCATACAAAGACTGGGCACTACTCCATTGTGAGGAAGGTGTTTTCAAATGTTCATTCAACGTTACCCCGTATTGAAACCCTAATAATATGAGGAGCAGCAGAATACTGATCCAGGTCAATTTACTTTTCAACTACAATTCCTTCTCTCTCTATTTAAAAGTGCAAACGTTTGGACATGGATTGATATCTTTTCCATGGCCGAAATCCCATTTTCCCGTAAAACTGTTCTAATTGAGTCCAATCAATGATGATGTGGTCCATTCCCCTTTTGATCAGTTCATTTGCAGCAGCTTTTACAATATCTAAACCCAAATTCTGTCCTCTCACACTCCGATCCACGCCTAAAGGACCTATTCCGCCGGATTTCCCTTCAAGGAGCGGCGACCAGTATAGATTTGCGGCAATGAATGGCGAATCAAGATCATGAAGTCTGCAGAATCCTTTCATTTCCCCGTTTACAAATAGACCTAATATTTCTCTCCCGCTTCCACCCTGGGCAAAGTATCGAGCCGCTTCATAGTGCCAACGGCCAGGAAACGAAACCTGTAAGAATTGCAGCAAAGAATCGTGATCATGAGAACTAAGTAAACGGAAGTATGATTCATGATGATTTAGTTCGTAAAGACTTTGGTCTTTCACCCTTTTGTATAAATCTATTTCGATGGAATCCTTTTCATATCCTTTATTTTCAAAGAATCGTATCGATTCTTTATCTTCAAATGGAATTCCAGGAAAGTAATGCTGTGGGTCTCTTCCAATCTTGATATCTTTCAGTTTCAATTCCTGAAAAGTTTTCTCAGCCAATGAAAGCAGTCTAGTTCCAATTCCTTCTCCTCTTCTTTCTCTGTCCACGAGTAAACACTGAATCCAACCGGTTTCTGTTGGCATGTATAGGTTTTGATGTTGTTCCTGATATTTCTTACTGACCAGTATTCCTATTAACTTATCCTCGTCTAAAACAGCGAAAGAAGCCTGGGGAAGTATGTTCGGATCAGTTACGGTGTTTTGGTTCCACAGTTGCTCTCGTAAAGGGAAACGTTCGCCAATTGTAGCGTTCCAGAAATTCGTAATTTTTTCAGGGTCAATGTCTACTATGTTTTTCATGATCATCTGGAAACACCTTCTTTAAACACCTCAATGAACTTCTCGCCCAAGTTAACACCCATTACAGAAAATCCCGCGGCCACAGCACCGCCAACAGGTGGAATCACTGATGGAATATACTCTAAATTCGGCAGTTTTGAGCATGTGTGATTCTCAATCATTTTTCTAAATAACACAAAATTCGTGAATACCCCTCCTGAAAGGACTACCTTTACCGTCTCTTCTTTAGCAAACAATTTGTTATGACATGTAATGATGGATTCTGCCATTTGTCTTGAAGCTTTCTCTATAATTCTTAAAGCGATCGAATCTCCTTCGGATGCTGCTTCTACCACTATTCTGCTAAGAGGAGCTATGATCGTTCTCGGATGTTCTTCGGAATAGATTCTTTCTATGGTGTCTGGGACTCTTTCAACCCGGAAATAGTTTAGGACTTTTTCTGTTAAAGCTGTTTGATATTCTCTACCGTCATACGCCTGAAAAACTGCTTGAAGTGCTTGATTCCCCAAATCGTAACCACTTCCAAAATCGTCAAAAAGGTAACCCCATCCCCCGACCCGAGCGATCTCTCCTGTTTCATTTTTACCAATTGTGATTGCACCAGTGCCCGATATTTGTACGATTCCCGATTGACCCAAAGTACCCGAATATAATGCATTCACAGCGTCATTTTCGATATATACTAAAGTTTCAGGAGGTAATTGTTGAGATAACAGGCGTTTAACTTCTAACTGCCGATTGCTTTCGCCGACCCCCGCCATTCCTGCAAAGCAAACGCTTAATCGATTATAAATTTCCTCGTCCTGCTCGCGAAGCTGGTGCAACAACCCCGTCAAAACAGCTTCAAATTCTTTTTTGTTAAGTGTATTCGGATTACTTCTGCCAGCTTCAGCCTTCATGTAAACGGTTCCATTTTCATCCGCAATAACTGCTGCTGTTTTTGTTCCGCCACCATCAATTCCTAACACATACATAACTGACCCGCCTTTTGTTTGTTATGCCTTAATTATAAATTGTTGAAATATTTTTTCAATGCCACTTCCGAAATTCGTTATTTTTTTTCAATCAAAAAAGAGCTGCTTCAGGTACATATTACTCCTGAAGCGGCTCTTCTTATTAATAGCGTGTTTCTAATTCGATTCCTGTGTAGTAATGTTTTAGAATCGTGTCATAGTTATATCCTTTAACAGCCATACCCATAGCACCAGTTTGAGACAGTCCGACGCCATGGCCCCAGCCTCCGCCGTATGCTTTGTAACCAATTACCTCTTTTGTTTTGTTGTCTTTCACAGGTTCAATGAAGAACAATGTGCTTAGTAAAGAAGCTTGGTTTCCACTCGCGTTAATATATTTCAATGCTGTCCTGATTTTATCTTTGTATTCGTAGAACGTACCGTTCTCTGTGACAAACTCAATTTCCATCGCACGCCCTGAGTCCGAACGATCAGTAACGTTTACCTCAAGCACTTTTCCTGTCTCTTTATTGAAATATGTGCTGACTACATCCTGCATCTCTTCTGCTGTCCATTCGAAATTCCAGCGATGGTATTTGGACCAGTCCGCTTCGTAATCACCATTTTTAGCTGCTCGAAGAGATTTTGAATTAGAACTGTTCTTGAACACTTCCAAGGTCGGAACGTTCTCGAACGCTTTTCCTCGTTCCGCATCCGGAACACCACGTAAGTAAGGAATTGCCGCAGAACTCCAAACATCCTCATTGTTTGCGGAGAATCCACCGCTTGTAGAGTTAAATACTGCCGTAATCAATTTTCCTTCATATGTGGCCACAACACCTTTTGTGCCGTCGACTGCCGCATTCGAAACCGGATGCTCAGCCTCATAACCGCCATATACTTGGTCTGAAGTAGTCGGAAGTAAATCGTATCCGTCCTTGCTTCGCTTGCCCATTCCAGCCAAAGCGTAAGTACGAGCCGCTACTGCTTGTGACTTCTGAGCTTCTAATTCCCCGTATGGATTTGGCGGTAATTCGCGAGGAACCACTCCGTATAAATATTCTTCCATGGATAATTCATTAATTCCTGCAAGAGATCCTGCACTGTTAAAGCCTACTTCAGCCAATCCACGGTACCGCTTGCCGTTGATTTTAACAAACGAACCTTCTGCTGGGATGACTTGAATCGGGTTCCCAGAGATCTTTACTTCTTCGCCTTTAGTAACTGCAAGTTGTGTTTCGCCTTCAACAATGGTAATTATGCGCCAATATGCATCTGATGGACCTAACCCTTTAGCTATAATTTCGTTTTTAAAATTATTCCTTACCGAGAACGATGCATCTGAAGGAAACTCACCGATTAACAATCTCCAGCCATTATTATATTCTTCTAAATAAGTTGGATAGCCAAATGATTCAGCACGAGCTAGCCAATCTGCAATATATGCATTACTCGTTGAATAAGCGACTTGCAATCGGTAGTTCGTTTGACTGGTGGCAGACTCACCCAATTCAACCGTTAATTCTTCATTATTCCCCTCGAATAAAACTTCACCTGTCGCTTTATCCGCCACTTCAAATTCCCCTGTCCCTCCCACTGTCAGTGATTCAACAGCCGGAACAACCCCAATCCGGATAGATGGATCAGGTGTTTCTTCTGCAATGGCAGGATTTAATCCAGAGAAAATTAAAGCGCTTACAATAACTAAGGTAGAAATTACTTTTGACCATTTCTTCATGAATATCCTTCCCCCTCTTGTGAAATTTTCGGAAAACAATGTTACTGCTTTGACTATATGAAAATCTCATTTACAGTTTCAAGACTTTTTTGATAATTCATTTCAAAATCGTTCAAATGTCTTGTGGCGATTATTCATTTAGACCTATATCCATTCCACTCATATAGAACAAAAGAAACAGAAAATACGTTATATGCTAAACTATCTATAAATTAAATAAAAGGGGATAAGAGAAATGAATTTAATGAAGGAATTAGAAGGCTTCTTGCAAAAAGAACCGATTCACAATTTGTCTGACTTACTTACAGGCATGGCTGAAAATATCGGTTCAACCGATCCTTATCTACGGGATCAATTAATCTATCGCTCGTATTATCATCTAATTTTCGATGGCCATTTGAAAGAACAAGAACTTCATCAATTGATGAAAACTATGTTAGAAGAAGATTTTTTTCATCATAGACTTGGGGAACAGAATACTGACTCAGTCTTTCGACGTTCTTTCTCTGCTTTAGTTATAGCGCTATTAATTGAATATGATTTTATCCATCACGTGTTTGAACAGGGAGAAATCGAAAATGCTGCTGATCAGGCAATACATTACATGATGAACGAACAGGATTACCGCGGTTATGTAGATGACAAAGGTTGGGCTCATGCTGTCGCCCATTGTGCGGATGTCCTGGATGCGATGGCTAAGCATCCTATGTTTACCAATATCGAGCGTTTACTTACCGCAATTGAGGTTCCGCTTTTTAGCAGGCACGCCTTTACAGATGATGAAGAGGAACGTCTTGCAATTCCAGTACTTTCGCTCCTCATGTACAAACAGGCGGAAGTTGAAATCAGTAGTTGGCTATCCCGTCTTATAGATCGGACAGAGCGCCATTTGCAGGAACAACGGGGTGCTATCGAATCCTATCGTGTTCAATACACTATAAAGAATTTCTTGAAAGCTTTGTACTTTTCACTGAAGTTTAAAGATCAGTCACCTGTACTGCAAAATGAAATAAATAAACAATTGATGAAATGGAGCCATTTTTAAAAGTCGTGTTCATAAGCCTTTAGTTTAGCGCCTATCCAAAAAGGAAAGAATACTATCAGGATAGGGTTTAAACTGGAGGTTTTTATATGCCGAAAATTGCATCCGTTAGTACTTTCGCTCCTCCTAATATTTTGTCTCAGGAATCGGCGACAGATTTGACGAGGGAGTTATTCAAAGAGAAATTCCAAGATATCGAGCGATTATTAAAAGTATTTCAAAACGGAGAAATTGAGAAAAGACATTTTAGTGTACCTATGGAATGGTTCAGCATGGACCATGACTTCGAAGAAAGGAACCGCTTATACATAGAACTTGCGACGATGTATGGAATTGCCGCTATCAATGACTGTCTTCATCAAAACGAGTTCTTAAAAAACTCGGTCCCTCCTTCAGACATTGACGCAATCTTCTTCATATCAAGTTCTGGAATTTCCACACCCAGTATTGATGCACGGATCATGAACCATCTCCCTTTTTCAGATGAAACAAGAAGAATCCCGATTTGGGGATTGGGTTGTGCCGGTGGAGCATCTGGCATGAGCCGAGCGTACGATTATTGCCTTGCTCATCCGAAAGCGAAAGTGTTAGTCCTTTGCGTTGAACTTTGCAGCTTAACCTTCCAAAAAGAGGATTACACAAAGAGTAATCTCGTCGGAGCATCCTTATTTTCTGATGGCGTTGCATGTGCATTAGTTTGTGGGGATGAAGTGGAAATTGAAACGAGTACACGAATGCCAACCATACTATCGACAGCATCGAAGTGGATGCCGGATTCAGAAGATGTGATGGGTTGGGATGTTAAAAATAGCGGCCTACATGTCGTTTTTTCAAGAAGTATCCCTTCCATCATCGAAAATTGGCTTGGACCTTTCGTACATCAATTTCTCGAACGAAATGGAAAAACGAAAGAAGATATCCTTCACTTCGTTGCGCATCCTGGAGGTAAAAAGGTATTGGAAGCATATGAAACTTCACTCGATTTTGCCGCTTCCATGACCGACCTCTCACGAAAAGTGCTAAAGGAGTATGGAAATATGTCTTCTCCCACTGTACTTTTCGTACTTAAGGAATTCATGAAGAGAGAGCCAAATGCAGGTGAACATGGACTTATGGCAGCTTTAGGGCCCGGTTTTAGCGGAGAGTTGCTGTTACTAAGATGGGATTAGGAGGTTCGCCATGCTTTTTACGGTTTTAATCGGCATCGTAATCCTACAGAGACTTGTCGAACTAGTGGTTGCCAAGAGAAACGAAAAGTGGATGAAAGCTCAAGGTGCATACGAAGCGGGAGCAAGTCATTATCCTTTTATGATTATGCTGCACACAGCTTTCTTCGTTAGCCTGATTATGGAAGTCTTCTTTTTTGAACGGTCACTTTCCCCGTTTCGGGTTCCGCTTCTAATCGTTTTCTTATTGGCGCAAGTGGCAAGAGTGTGGTGTCTGACATCGCTCGGAAAGTTTTGGAACACGAAAATCATGATCCTTCCAGGAGCTGAAGTTGTCCAAAAAGGACCTTATAAACTGATCCGGCATCCAAACTATGTAATTGTTTGTACCGAATTATTAGTATTGCCTTTGATTTTCCAGGCGTATTTTACGGCAATTGTGTTCACCTTACTGAACATCGTAATTCTTTCTATCAGAATCCCAGCTGAGGAGCGCGCTTTAAGGGAA
The DNA here is from genome assembly GCF_042651785.1 of Chungangia koreensis. Lineage (NCBI taxonomy): Bacteria > Bacillati > Bacillota > Bacilli > Lactobacillales > Chungangia > Chungangia koreensis. The sequence goes on along the minus strand of NZ_JBHSEC010000005.1, from coordinate 27,908 downwards.
GCAACGAATTATAATCAGGTCTTTACGAAATAAAATAAGCAGATGGATCATCATCTTGATCCATCTGCTTTTTCTTATCTTCCACATGCGTAGCCATCCCGATCCCGGTCCAATTTTTGCTGATCTGCCGTGTGACCTATAGGAACTCCTACTGGATAAGCGGTCCGTATTCTGTTCATTTTTTTACTTGTGGTTCTGGAGTTTTGGCTGACTTAAGGGCTTATTCCCCTACCATACCATCATGATCTCGATCATCCATATATTGATATAACCAATGATCACTTGTTATAGGCATACTAAAACCTGCTGCTTTTGCTTCTTTAATCGTCACCTGTCCATTACCGTTCGTATCAACACTAGAAACATCACCGTTTGTGTTTGAACTACTTGAATCAGAAGGCTCAGAAGGCTTACTACCTGTTAAACCGAGTGATGAGTTTACTTCATCAGGATTCACATTGTCAAATGTATCAACGATCTTGTTGCCTTTTAAAGTATAGGTATATTGATAACTTGAAGGAATCTGTGTTTCCGTATTCGGATATGTGATAATTGCTTCAAAATCAGTGGCTCCACCTGCGCTGCGGATTACCTCTTCCATATATGCTTGATCACCATGTCGGTTAAGCGTACTATTTTGTGGGGTTATATTATAAGCGTTCGATACCCCTCCGAGAGAATCAGCAATAACATGCCCTTCATCTAAAACCTCACTCTCGACGCCAGGAACCTTTGCCTCATCAGCGTAGTATCTGCCAGATGATAATACTGGTTCGATACGGTCATCTTGCAGAATGATTTTATCAGCAATGACACGAACTAATTGCCCGTATTCGTTGGTAAATGCCCAATATTCACGGTCCCCGTAACCAATGTCAACGACGACATTAGCTTCACGATATCCAGATAAATCGCCACCATCAACTTCGATAAGTTTATATCCGGAAAACTGTTCTTTTGGCGGTGCCTGCTGTTGGACGACCGGTTTTTGCTCATCCTCTTTTTCGATTGTTTCTTCTTTTGTTTCAGCTGACTTTTCTTCCGGCTCTACTTGTAGTACATTTTCAGTCTCTTTGTCTGGTGTGGTGGATTCTTCTTGCACCGGAGCACAAGCAGACACGAATAGACTAAGAAAGATTAATAACTGTATAAACGATCTTTTCATAGTTGTCATTCCCTTGTTGTAGTTTAAGCCAATTTATTTTATCCCATTAATTACCAACCCGCAACCTTTTTTCTATCTTTCGAAGAATGAAGCGATTGCCTCATTAACAAAGTATGCACCTAATTTTACTGTACGACCGTTTTCATCAACTGAAGGATTAACCTCACAAATATCAAATGATAAAGTTTTTGGAGATGTTGCAATCTTTCTAATGATGTTTCTAACTGTTGCGGGGTGCAGGCCGAATGGTGAGGTAGCGGAAACACCCGGGGCAAAAGCAGCATTCAATACGTCCATGCAGAGAGTGAAGAGGACATAGTCATTCCGCTCCATGAATTCCTCGATTTTATTGAAGGTCAAGGAAAGTTCCAGTTCTTCCTCCAAAATATATGATACATCCATTTCTTTCGCACGTTGGAATAACTCATTTGTGTTTCCAAACCGTTGAATTCCGATTACGAAATAGCTGCTCAGTTCGTCCGAATCCAATACTTGCTTGAACATCGTTCCGGAAGAAGGCTGCTGATCGTAAGATCGTAAATCGAAATGGGCATCGATATTAATGATTCCTAACTTCGCTTCGGGTCCAATCCATTTACGTACACCAAGGTAATGGCCAAAAAATGTCTCATGGCCTCCTCCTAAAATGATGGGGTTCATACGTTTTGACAATAGTTGATTGACTTCTTCACCCAATTCAGCTTGGGCCTTTTCCAGCATTTCTCCTTCGCAAACGACATTTCCTCCATCATACAGGGCATGTCCCTCAGGAAAATTCCATGGAAGCTTTGCTAGTTCAGTCCGTATTGCGTCTGGAGCTTTCTCCGCTCCTAATCGCCCGGCGTTCCTCCTGACCCCTTCCTCACATTCAAATCCGAGGAGGGCGCATGTTTTGCCTTCACTTTCGTTCTCATTATGGACCACCACTTGGTGATAACGTAAGTTATCCAGTGTTGTAGGCTCATCGATCCTGCCAGTCCAAACCTTTTGATTTACTGTACGCTTCATCATTTCACCATCCTATTGCGGTCTTTTTTCATAAGGCTCGATTGTACCTACAACTGATGAGACCAAATCATGTTGAACAGCATGTAAGACGCCATTAGAAATCTCTTCATTTGTCAGCCACCTTGAACTATTCCCGGATAGAATGAATCCTAAATACACTTTTCGTACAAGGCAGTTGAAAGGAACAGTCAACTTTTGATCCTCAAAATATCTGCGACTGCCTCTGACATGGAACAAGCGGAAACTTTCTGCGCTGATTGAAACGTAATTGACGATGTATTCTAACGTAACAATCGACTCAACCCATGCAATGACCGTATCGATCGGACCATTTTCTTCCATCGTTTTCATCAGCTGCTCTTTCAACGTATGATGATAGGAATGATCGATGACTAAACTAATAATATTCTCAGGTTTTTGCGACATTCTTTTAACGGACTCATGCCTTTCTTCATTTCGACCGATTACTGAAACTTTTACGCCATGATCGGCCAACTCAGCTGAAAGTCCAGCAAGCATTCCAGTACCGCCAATAATTAGAACATGTTTCATCGTCTATTCTCCCATTCAGATGGAAGAATAGAAAATAGAAGTCCATCGTACACCTGATTGTTTTGGAACAAATAGTTTCGAAGAGTCCCCTCATACTGGAACCCGATTTTCTTTAGAAGCCCTTGGGAAGCAGTGTTATCGACAAATGTAACTGCTCCCAACCGTTGCAATTGCAACTCTTTAAAAGAATATTCCAGTACAGCTATTGCTGCTTCATATGTATAGCCATTCCGCCAATAATCAGGATGAATCTCAAATCCGATTTCAGCCTTTTTGCTGGTTAAATTTAAAAGGTTAAGTCCAATTGTCCCGATGAACTGATTCGTCTCTTTCATGATCATGCCCCATCTCATGGACCGTTTTGCTTCAAACCCTTGACGGAAGTGTTTGACCATCCCCTGCGCCTGTTCAACTGTTTCAAATGCATCCATTCCATAATATTTAACGACGTCCGGATTCGAAAAGATTTCAAACATGGACGATGCATTTTCCTCATTAACTTCAGTCAATAGAAGCCGTGCAGTTTCTAATTGTGGAAAACTCAATGCTTACACCCCTTTACCAAAACTCTATCTGCTGTATTTAAAAAGTTCTTAGTCTGATTGTATTCCTCTTCCTGCACGTGTTCAACTGGCTATTATTATTGTTATTCTCTCGTCTCTAAAACAGAAATGACCAGGTAAATTTATACCCGGTCATTGTTCCGCTAAAGTTGAAGGTTTTGTATATTCTTTAATCAGTTTAATAATCTTTAAATAACCGAACACGCAAATACCTGAGATTGTCCATCCCAACGCTTGACGGACAAGTATACCTTGATCAAATGCCTCTACACCATACTCTTTGATGAACCAAACTCGAATAGTGGCCAATAAGAGATCACGAAAAGCGAAGGCAATCGTAATCATGCAAAACACGAAATAAATTTTAGGACGATAAAATAGCTTTTTCGATTCCTGTCGGTCATATCCTTGCATTACGGCAAAATCCAAAAAGAAGTACAGAAAGATCGGTTTTTTTATGACGATTGAAAAAAGAGTCAGCAACCCTAAGGCGTATGCATAGTAAACATTATTCCACAGCAATTGAATGGCCGATCCAGCTAACACATCAATCAGTGTCCCAACGATTAAAGTGGAAATCATGAAGACACCGAAAAAGTTGATTGCTTTTGTTAAGTAAAAACGGACAATTGTATAGATAATGCCAGGCAAGGAAGATATTAGCATGGCATAGTAATCCCCGACAATGTCACGTCCAAAATTCCAAATAGCTAATGGAAATGCGATGTAACATATTAAATCCCAAATAATTATATTTTTCGGCAAACATAACTCCTCCCCCTTACTAAATATTCAACGACTGATTGATTTATCCTTTCAGTAGAAAGAATTTTTTAAGGGAGAGACATTCAATGTTTACAGTTGTAAATTCTTTTTTATATAGTCCTCTACTTCCTCTGATGTTTTTAGTGAGAGGACTGTCTCGACGTGAGCTGCCAATTTATCTTTTGCTAATGAAGCAATTTGCTTCCTTGCCTTTAAAATGGAGGTGCTGCTCATCGAAAACTCATTTAACCCCATTCCCACTAATAGTGGAACGGCTACTTCATCTCCTGCCATTTCACCGCACATACCAACCCATTTGCCGTTAGCATGTCCAGCATCAATCACCATTTTAATTAATCTCAAAACCGCTGGATGGCATGGTTGATATAAATAAGATACTATTAGCTTATAAATTTAGCATTCAAATTATACGAAGTATTTCATTTATATGTTCCGTCACTTCCAATAAGTAATTTGAATCATGAGGAACAAGATCTTGTAGTCCAATTTGTTGTTGTATAAAACGTTCCACACCTAAGTGATCCGTGACAGTCCCTTCGACATGAATTACATCCACTCCCTCATGAACCAATTCATAAAATGATTCAAATGTGGCCTTAACAAGTCCTGAAACTTCATCCGGTTTTAGCGAACAGCTGCCCGATACATTTTGTCCTTGATAAACAAATACATGGCTAAATTCCAAATCGGTGATGGTATCCAATTTTATTTCGTTCTTAATCACCCCTAAAGGAATCAGTTCAGAGAAAGTTAGTTCTAATCCAATTTCCTCGCTTATTTCTCTAACTCCATCTTCAACCCTTTCATTTGCCGATAAATGACCTGCTGCCGTTATATCAAGGAGACCTGGGTAATCCTTTTTATCTTCACTCCGGATTTGAAAATAAATCATATCACCTTCCAAGACCCAGCAATGGAAGGTTTCGTGCCAATAACCTTTCCTATGAACTTCCTTTCTTGTTGCCGTTCCAATTGGTCTGTGATGATCATCAAAAATCCTAAGCAACTCTGTTTCCATCTATATCATTCCTTCGAATCATCTACCACGTTTCATCTAATCGTGGTGCATAAAAACCAATGGCTTTCTTATACTTCAGGACCTCCTCATCATGTGACGTAGCAACCAAAGATGTAAGTAAATGTTCCATCGCTTCTGCATGTTCACCCAAGTTGTACAATGTCATCGATAAAAAGACTTTCATTATATTATTTTCAGGGAATTTTTCGATACCCTTCAATAGAGTCTCTTTCGACTTACTATACTCCCCGATTGTCCGATATGTACTCCCGAGTCCAATAAAAGCCCCTTTTGCATCCTCAGAACTCAAATTAAGAACCAGCGCCTTTTCATAATAAACCGCTGCATCCCTTTCCAGTCCTAAATTATCGTGTATCCATGCACACTGATAGTGGACCTCACCAGAAGCCGGTAATTGTTCCACTAAGTCTAAGAGCAACTTTCGGGATTCTTCTAACTTTCCTTGTTCCCTTAAACGAATGGCTTCTTGTAAATTCCGCATCGCTCTTCCCCCCTATAAGTGAAGCCGCTCCCAAAAGAGAGCGGCTTGACTATTATTCTCCTGCAACCAATACAGACCGTCTTCGTAATATATAAATTGTTACGATCGTCATCAAAACCCCGGAAAGGATGAAGACAAACCTGATATTCACCATCTCCCCGATCCATCCGAAAAGGAGCATTGATACGGCGTAGCTCCCCGTTATTAATACATCTTGTGCTGAGAATACTTTCGCTAGTTGATTCGGCAAAGTGTTTGTTTGAATAATCGTCAATTGCGCTAACCCTTGAAATTGGCCACATACCCCTAAAGCGAATATGATTAACAAAGCACCGACCGCTCCATTAGGAAAGGCAAAAAAGAAAGTCAAAATCGTCGTGAATAAACTACAGATCAGAATGATCTTATTCAACTGAAATTTAGCCAGTTTGGAATATAGAAATCCCGCAATGATGAAACCGGAGAAGAAAACGGCGTTGATATATCCCCACCATGTTTCACCCTTCCCTAACACCTCATCTACATAGACAAGCAAAAAAGCAGAAGCCCATACGACACTGGAAAACGTGATGATCATGTCAATCGTAAAAACAGCCTTTAAAGAAGGAACCTTTAATATATACGTCCAGCCATCCAGCAGTTGTTGAATGATGTTCAATTTGATGTCAGGTTCATGTGCAATCTGCCTGACAAACAGCATTAGCACCCAAGCAACAGCATAGATGATCACGGTCAAGCCTAACAGTTTTTCACTTCCAAAAGCGGCGACAAACAGCGAACCAACTGGCCAGCTGATCAAAAACACACTATTATCGGAAATGGCTGTCATGCTGTTTGCCTTTAGGAGCGCTTCTTTTCCGGCAAACTCCGGAATCATCGCATTCCGTGTAGGACTGGCCCATCCATCAAGAAAAGAATTGATTCCGACAAGGACTAAAATCCAAATAAGCTGCGCACCATGTACTAAATATAAAATCGCTAACGCCATTATTTTAAGAAACATGGACATAGTTAAAATCCGTCTTAACGGCAACTGATGGATTAGGATTGGTGTGATTAAGCCACCAACCATTCTGGACAGCGTATTCGTTAATGGAATAAGTGAAACCATCATAACGGAATCCGTCAGTTGATAGACAATACTAATTAAACCGACAATGTAAAAGACATCACCGGCATTCGAAATCGTCTGACTCGACCAGAGCAGCATGAAAGAACGGAAGTCTTTCATGAGAAATCTCCCCTTTACTCATTATTCAGTTCATTGAGTTTGGAGAGATTCTTACACTGGACGAGCCTCCTATTCGGTCAATTTACGGCAACTGATCGTATGCCATTTTTTCAATTACTTCTTTATGGTGTGGATACTCTTTTAGCAATGACTCTTTGGTAAATAGTTCAAAATCCTCAAAATCGAATCCAGGGGATACCATACATCCTACGAGGGAGAATGTGTCTTCTTGCATAACCGAAGATCCGAAAATGGAATTCTTCGGTACAAGATATTGAGGAACTTCTCCTGACTCAAGATCCATTCCTAATTTAACTTCTTCATATGAACCATTTTCGTGAATAACATGGACGGTTAATGAACTACCACCGTGGTAATACCAAAGTTCATCCGATTTCAAGCGATGCAAATGGGATACCTCCCCTGACTTCAACAGGAAGTAAATGCTTGTGTACATCTTTCGCGATTTCCCATCTGCGTCCGTTTCCAATTCAGATGCATATGTACTCTTAAAATATCCGCCTTCCGGATGTTGGGTAAGCCCCAAACGGTCGATGTAAAACTCTGCTGTTGACACGTCTGATCCTCCTTATAGTAGATGTTTCGTACAGTTGAAAAGTACACAATTGTTACGTTCATCTGCTAATTCCAAAATAGTTAATGACGTATTGTTAAGGGATTCCGTATATTCACGATCAGGTGTCAGCGCACGCAGCATATTCTCAATGAACCCACCATGACTGACAATCAGAATATGCTCTTCCCCAGAACAACGAATATCTTCAATGAACGAAAGACCTCGTTCCACCACTTTCTCGTTCGTTTCCATCCCCAAGTCCAGATCACGCCACTTTTTGCCCCATCTTTCTAATCGTTCTTCCTCTGTCGTTCCCTCAATCTCACCACCGGACTTTTCACGAAGTCGATCATCGAATTTCAATTCGGCATGGGGAAGCTTTTCCAAGATGATTTCAGCCGTTTGTCTTGCTCGTAGCTGTGGGCTCGAATAGATTACATCCCAATTTTCATTGGATAACCGCTCCGCCGCTTTTTTAGCTGTCTCAATTCCTTCTTCGTGCAGTGGAATATCTGCACTTCCCTGAGCCCTTTTCTCTTTATTCCAAGCTGTAATTCCATGACGTACAAAACCGATTGTTGTCATTTACTCACTTCCTTTTCTTATGTATTCCATTATACTATTTTTTCTTGTGTTAACTCCGCTGTCTTTCGTTCCGGTTTCCATATCGTATAAATGATTCCACCGAATATGAGTACAATTCCCGCAGCCTGCAAAAACGTTGGCCTAAAATCCAAAATGACAGTGTCCAGGAGGATGGCCACGACCGGATCGACGAACACGAGAGCTGAAATAACTGAAGTCGGCAGCTTTCTTAAACTATCAAAGAATAAATAATATACAAAGCCTGTGTGTATGAGGCCAGTCCCTAAAATGTATCCCCAGTTAGACATCGTTAAGCCGTTGAAAACGCTGAAGTCAATGAACGGCAGTAACATGATTATTCCGATTGTTGTCTGAATAAAAGTTGTCGAGTAGGCTGACAAATGAGTAATCCCTTTTCCAAGTAGCATTGTCATCGCGTAGCAAAATGCTGAAAGCAGTGCCCATCCAAAACCTGATCCAGTGAAGTCCGCCCAACTTTGAACATTCTGGGTTCCGATGATCAGCATGCTTCCTAAGAAACAAACGATAATTGCCGCTAATGAAGTGAAACTCATGCGCTCCTTTAAAAAAAGTGTTCCAAGGATGAGTACAAAAATCGGAGCCAAATTGTATAGGGTAATGGAAACTGTAATCGACATTACTTCGAATGCTTTGAAAAGAAATACCCAGTTCAACACAAGGAAAATTCCGCATATCATCGTCCGGACGACTTCCCTACGTTGCCAAATTTCCGTTTTATGCTGTTTGAGCAATAGCCAAAGTCCACCTAAAAAAAGTGTCGCACATATACATCGGACAAATACAAGTTCAACTGCAGGTATTCCAGTTTGGATTGTAAAGAAACCGATGGAACCGAAGATGGCCATCGACAGAGTCATTTTAATCATCGCTGATACATTCAAGTGATCACCTGCCACAAATCGAATTTTACGAATATAGTAAATTTAACATGAATTAATGTTGAATGGAATGTAACTTCCGATTTCATTGTTAAAATAACTGCGACATTTTCAAGAAGACAAGCATGTGATCTCTAACTTTCTCTATACTGGATCAAATGCAATGATAGAAAATTTCAGAAGTATTAGCTTCAATCTTTTATGCCACCTTCCACTTTAGGCTATACTGTAGTTAATTAAGGAGGTTATGCGCGATGGAATTCACTGTTATAGAACGTTGCGATAAAGAGACGGAAGAAGTCTTGGCGCAGGAAGGTGCTTCATTTCTCAAAGAACCCGTCAGTTATTTTAAAAAACATATAAATGAGTTTGTTTACACTGAATCTCCTGCTTTTGAAGAAGCACGGATCGATTCATTGTCCATTGAGTTGGACGAAGTTTTTAGATTATACATGGGATTATTCGGATTCCGGGCACAGAAAAAATTCGGAGATTCTATAAAAAGTTTTTTGAAAGAAAATCTCATTGGTGAAGAAGTGCGTTCCAGCGTCATGTTTTCAAATGAAGACGGTTTGTGGGAGATGAATATCCCGCTCGATTCAATTGAAGGGTTCAATGAGGAAATGTCCATGGAAGATGCTGCTGAATTAATGCATCGTTTCTTAATAAATCTAGTAAACAGCATAGGATAATAGAGAATTTCAGGGAAGTGAAAAATTGGGTTCAAGCGAGAAGAAATATATATTTACCTTTGTGTACCATGGGGACGAGTATGACTTATGTAAAATGGAAATGCGTGCCTTCTTCGAAGAGGATTCAAATACGAATGTACTAATAAGTAATGTAGGAATTGATCCTAGCCGGAGTCCGTTCATGCGTGACCGCCTTGAGGTTCTTTTCGAAGGAAGTATCGAAGAAATTAAGGAATTTGCAAGGACATTCCAAGTGCTGGAAAACACTTTTAAAGTCATTTGTCTTAACGATATTGCTTTAGGGGAAAACGATAAGATTCCTCACAGTGAGAGACGCAAAGTAGAACGAGAAGTTGGCCTCTGTATCGATGCAGAACCGGAACTCGATCACCCGGATGTATTATTCGGTTTGGTACATTTGGACGGGAGATGGTATTTCGGTCTCTACACGAAAAGTGAATCCGTTTGGCGCCAGCATAAGCAAAGGCCAAGAAGCTATTCAACCGCCCTTAGCACTCGTGTTGCAAGAGCAGTATCAAATATTGCCGTTCCCCATCCGGAAGGAATTCGGGCCATAGATCCTTGCTGTGGAATCGGAACGGTACTTATCGAAGCTTTGTCAATGGGCATTGACATGGATGGCCGTGACATCAATCCGCTTGCGGTTGTTGGAGCTCGAGAAAACTTGGAACATTTCGAATTGAACGGTAGTGTGAAAATCGGACCAATATCCGAAGTGACTGAGCACTATGATGCGACTATTATTGACATGCCATATAATTTGGTGACTTACATAACGCCAGAGGATCAACTGGACATGCTAAAAGCAGCACGCCGCTTTTCAAAAAGAATGGTGGTTGTTTCAATCGAAACAATTGATGAAGCAATTCAAGTTGCCGGATGGAAAATCATAGATCGTTGCGAGGCCAAAAAAGGAAGCTTTTCGAGGCACGTCATTCTTTGCGAGTAAACACTTAGAGTGATGTTTGGCAATTATTAAATAAGCAGCCGGGAGCTCACTTCTTTTAAAACAGACCACTCCCGTTAAAAATAGAGGGACTCACATAACTGATGTTCAGTTTTATGAGTCCCTTTTGCTATTCAATTGAATCATTTTATTGAATAGAGAAATGAGCAAGGAAATCATTCTAATTTCAAGGTGATCCTTTCTGTTTCTTCGTCCCATTTTACTATTGCTTCAAACTCAGAATCTCCACTCGGAAGAGAACAATTTCTTAGACAGCTGCTTTTCAACAGATACATAATCCCGTTTCCGGCTAATGGACCATTTCCAGACATCGTATCGATATCGAGCTGGTAATCAATACGATCCGGAGTAGGTTCAGGTCCAATATATTTAATGTAACCAGTGGATTCAACAGACTCACCCACTTGTATAAATTCATAATGGACACTCCAATTCTCATTTTCTCCGGAGAAGATAAGATTTTTTTGTCCACAAGCAGATAGAACGATACTGAGCAAGATTATCCAAAAACAAACTTTTCCATATTTCATCTCTAACTCCTTTCGTTGATTTATTCAATTTAAATTCGATAAGACACTGATGTTCTTATATAGACTATGACAATACATAACGACTCTTTAATCTTATTCGACCTTCCTGCTAAAAGTTAACTCTCATTCGACTGCAAGAAGACCATTACTCTTCCAAAATCTCCTTCAAAAACCGTTCGCGATGATCCAGGAAATACTTCGTAATTTGATAATGCTCGGTCATTTCATAGTCTATTTTGTGTATTTCTTCATCGTCAAAACTGTAAATATCCGCAGAAGGATAACCGAGTAAAATCGGTGAGTGTGTCGCAATGATGAACTGGCAGTCCTCCTTCTCCACTAACTCATGAATAATCCGTAAAAACGTGAGCTGGCGCTGCGGAGAAAGAGCTGCCTCCGGTTCATCTAATAAGTAAAGAGCGTTGCTATTAAATCCATTCAAGAACAAAGAAAGAAACGACTCGCCATGTGATTGCTCATGGAGGGATCGGCCACCGTATCGGCTATAGCCTGTCGGTTCTTCTCTTTCAAGTTGGTCAATATGGCTGGCAAAGTGATAAAACGATTCTGCACGCATGAAAAAACCATTGGCGGTTTTAGGTGCCCACGACAAGCGGATATAGTTCCCTAAGTGAGATTCTGACGCATGTACATCATATGTATGATCTCGGCTTCCTCCTGCTGTATTAAAGCCTGCTTGATCAGCAATCGCCTCCAATAAGGTGGACTTTCCTGAACCGTTCTCCCCTACAAAAAAGGTCACACGATTCTCTATCACCACTTCATGTAGATTGCGGATAGTTGGAATGGTAAAAGGGTATTTCTTCTCTGTTTCTATCCGTTCACTTAACATCGATATTCTCCGTAAGAACATACTTTCACCTACTTTTTAAGGTTTACGTTCTACATTGTACGAAGGTTTCATCCAAGTAAAAAACCCCATCCCTTATAAAAAGAGATGGGGATTCTATTATTCTTCATTCAATGTCAATAATGCCACACACTCAACGTGAACAGTATGCGGGAAAAGATCCACCGGCTGCACTTCATGAAGTGTATAGCCGAACGGAAGCAATTCCGCTACATCCTCAGCAAATGTCTCAGGGTTGCAAGATACGTACACAAGTCGCTTCGGTTTCGCACGTCCGATCCGGCGCATTACTTTACCACCTGCACCAGAACGAGGCGGGTCGATCAATAATAGATCAGCAAAGCCCCAGCTTTCATGGATTTCGTCGATACCACGGCGTGCATCACGTGCCAAGAATGTCGTGTTAGGCAAATTATTATCTTTTGCATTACGTTTCGCCGATTCGATTGATGTCTCCACAATTTCAATACCCGCTAATTCTTTCACGCGCGCTGCGAACGGAAGTGAAAATGTACCGACTCCACAGAACATGTCGATCATTTTCTCGTCTTCCTTCGGCTTGCCCATTTCAAGAGCCAGACCCACCAGCTTCTGAGCTTGAACAGGATTCGTTTGGAAGAATGTATCGAACCATAGACGGTAACGATAGCCCGCCATCTCATCGTAGATGAAATCGCGGCCAGCTAAAACAAAGGTTTCTTCTGATTGCGTTCGGTCTGCCCAGTCTGTGTTTACGAGCCAAAGCAAACTTTTCACATTCGGGAATTTCTTCGTAATCCGGTCAATCAAGTTTTCAACGGCAGTAGATAACGCCCCAGCCGGTTCTTCTGTCGCAAACAATGCAAGCATGATTTCTCCGGTTGCAAATGATTCACGTACCATCAAATGACGAAGCAAACCTTCATGCTTGTCCTTGTTGTAACCAGACAATCCGAACTCTTTCACCCAACCGCTGATTTCCATCGTTGGATCCACCATATTTCGGCCGGCAATCAGGCAAGTTTCAAGTGGAATGATCTTTCGGAAGTTCCCCTGCTCATGAAGGCCTAAATCTCCCTCAGGCGAGAAAGTGAATTCCATCTTGTTACGATAGTGCCAAGGGTTATTGTCCATTCCCATCGTATCTTGCACAAGTTCCGGGTCAAGACCTTGGCGTTTCAATGCTTCCTTCACCTGTTCCGTCTTATGCTTCAATTGGCCTTCGTAACTCCAATGCTGCCATACACAGCCTCCGCACAATTCAAAATGTGGGCACGGCGCTTCTGTCCGTTCCGGGTTGGCAACCAAAATTTCCTCAGGCAGTGCTTTTCTTCTTCTTTTATCCGGTTGATCCACAACGACTCTTACTTGCTCACCAGGTAACGTCTGCGGAATCGTCAACTTTAGCTTTTTAGGGTTAAAGCCATTCTCCTGCTCACGCCAAACGGCAGCCTGTCCGTTTCCACGGTCATCCAAACGGTGGATTTCCGCTACCAGCGTTTCTCCTTTTGTTACAGTCATGGATAGACCCTCCTTTCGATTTCTTCCATATCTATATAAGCTGTCATCATACAGCTTCACTACATAGTCAAAGACATACTTACCTATTATAGCGGAATTTAACTTGAAAGAAAATGTTTGCAGCCATGAAAAAAAGAGTGCAAATTGCACTCTCTAATTTCTGACATATTTATAGAGATAGAATCCGGAATACTCGACATAGAAACCATCTTTTATGGAATCCCAATTTTCAGGTTCAATACCAAAACTGAAATCTGCTTCTGGACCTGAGCCCCTTTGACCGATTGGAATTTCATGGTGGTCAACATCATAAAGGGTAATCTCATGGGCCCCCATACCTGTCGTAACTGATCCATTCCCGTGAAGAATTGAATTATAAAGAAATTCGCCGCCTGATTCATCCCACTCAAATTCTGGTTGAAACCCAAAGTACATATCGATTTGCCGGTCCATGATATAGTGCAAATTCAGCTTAGTATCATGCTTACGCAACAGTTCGATATTCATTTCTTTATATTCCTTCGTATTTTGGTCAATCCACTCAGGTTTAATGAAAAATTTGACGCTAACCGGCTCTTCTTCACGGTGAAGACTATATCCTTTACTATGTATAATCCGATCGTAAATAATCTTCTCTGGGAATCTTAATAGATAAAAAGCCGCTAAGAAAATAGCGATAAAAAGGAAAAATCCTAAAATCGAAAACAGTGCCGCCTTCTTCATCTTCATCTTCATCCTTTATTGTCCTGAAGTATGAACTTGACTGATTCCCTCAATTGATGAGTGAAATTTTGCGGGAAATCATGTCCAACTCCTTCATTCGTAAAGAACTTACAGGCAACTCCATATTGCTCGAACAATGGTTGCAACGACATAATATTAGGATGATAAACATCCTGGTCCCCAGTTATAATTACTCCTCGTGCCTTACCTGTTGCCTTCTTCAGCCATTCTTCAACTTCCAGAGGATCACGAATTGCAGGAACAACAGCTATGAACCCATCGATATTCCCGCACGTATCAGAGAGGGCACGCTTGATAGCCAATTTTCCTCCTTGTGATGCACCCGAAACAAGTACATGTTTGAAAGTGCGACCTTCCAAGAACTGTTGGTTAGCCAATTCCACTTCTTCCTCGGCTCGCACCGCATCATCCCAGCAAAACATGTTTGTACTATAGATTTGGGATGATTGTGGGAACCCGAAAAAGAACTCATCCGCTCCAGTCCAATAAGGAGCGAAATCCTCTATATTCGACCCTCTCCAGTGGATAGACAATATACCAGTAGATGACTGTTCATTCCCGAATGTTCTAAACTCGGGCGCACCTAACTCATTTCTCTCAAAAAGCGTTTTGCACTCAGCCACGATCGACTCAAATTCTTCTATGCCTTGAAGATACTTCAAATCAGGATCATGTTGTAGTTGGAAAGGCCCCCACCATATTCCCTTGTTTCGGGCATCCTGCAAGACTTCTATCGCTTCTTCAGTCTTCCCAATTCGAGAATAGGCACAAGACTTCCAAAAGGATAGTTTTTCCTCTCGTTCAGGAAAAAATTGTTCCGCTTCTTTTACTAAAGAAAGTCCATGTTCAATATGACCCTCCTTAAAAGCTTCAAAGATTTCCATTTGCACATGAAAGAAGGTTTTCGTTTTCATACAACGATTTCCTTTCTCTTTAAACGTTCAGCCGCTTTCATATTTTCTTTCAAGAAGTCCGGAGTCTCTTCGCGAGAGAGTATTTCCTCAGTAGTCAACCATAGAACTTCATCCACTTCATCCAAGCTTTTCGGATAAGGTTCTCCCTTTTCTATTTCACAAAGAAAAACGATGTCCACTACTTGTGTTCCAGAGTCCGTTACGAAAGATGTATTCCGAACATACTGGATCTCTTCTTTCACTTCTATTCCAACTTCTTCAAATAGTTCACGCCTCAACGTACGTTCTAAAATCTCGGAGGAAAATCCTTCATGATCGACAGTACCGCCTACTAAAGATATGTGCCCCCCTGCATGTTCTTCCTTCATACTTCTTCTAATAAAGAGCCATTTATCTTCTTTATATACAGCTCCTTCAACATTTATGACAAACAAATGATCCATGCCATTTCCCCCTACTCACCAGCTACAATTTGAAAGACTACTATATCTATTTCAGAGATTGCAGTTAACGAATGTTTTTCTACCGGATTCAGTTGAAGAAAATCACCTTCCCGTAAGTGCACCTCATTCCCCTCTACGGTGAATTTCACTTCACCTTGTCGAATGACAATTACTACATCGCGCTTCGAATCATGCTCCGGAATCTCTTCCCCAGCCTTTAACTGGATGTTCACTACGTCAGCATTAGCTAAGGACAATACCTTCTCTACATGCTTGTTCTTCTCTCCTAAATGATTAGCTGTACTGATTTTTTTCATTATGATTCCCTCCTGAAGAAAGGTTATAGCTTAATAGTCTCATCCAGTCTGGAGAGCACCTGATCCGGTCTTACTGTAACAGTTTCATAGGGGACAAAAACTTCCGCCCTCATCGCATCCAAAGTACGTGACAACATATTCGGTCTTGTTATATAAAGACCGATGTCCGCCTCAGATACCGGAAAGAATCCTGCTTCCATTATTTCTTCCGGTTGGATCGATAACTCCCCACTTACAACCTTTGCCTTAAATACAACGGACAAGATATGACGTGTGGCATTATAATAGACTCCAGTGACTCCAATGGGTCGGATGGTGATTCCGGTCTCTTCCAATACTTCTCGAATTACAGCTTGGTCTAACCCCTCTCCCTCTTCCACTTGACCTCCAGGAGATTCCCACGTATCGGAACGCCAATGAGTTTTAACGAGCAAGACTTCCCCATTCTCGTTCGTTACTAATGCAGAAACAGCAACAATATGCTTTGGTGTTCTATCCATTCCTTCACCCCTTCAAAATATTCGCTAATGCGCTTTCCAATTGCGGATAGGAAAACTGATATCCATTTTGGAGTAATTTTTCTGGCAACACACTTTGACCTTCCAATACAAGCGCACTCTTTTTCCCAAGTACTGCCTTCATGGCAAATCCAGGGACTGGGAGCCAATGCGGTCGTTTTAATACTTTTCCGATGGTTTGTCCGAACGCCTTCATTTGTACAGGATTGGGAGAAGTGACATTAACCGGACCATAGACTATATTGTTCATTGCTGCAAAAAGGATCGACCCGACCACATCGTCTACATGCACCCAAGACACCCACTGGTTCCCGGAACCGACTGTCCCACCGACAAAAAACTTATAAGGCATTACCATTAGCGGAAGTGCCCCTTCATTTCCTAAAACCACGCCAAATCGCATGAGTGCGACTCTTATTCCAAGTTGTTCGAGACTCTGAGCCCTTTGTTCCCAATTATGAACCGTTTTCCCAAGAAAGTCCTGTGCCACTTCTGTGGATTCTTCCGTGTATCGTGTCATAGTAGAAGCAGGATATATTCCAATGGCACTCGCATTGATCAATACTGAAGGTTTATGTTTAAGTGCATGAATTATGCGAATCAACTCGTCAGTTGCTATCATACGGCTTTCGTAAATTTCCTTCTGGTGAGAAGGTGACCATCGCCCGTCATTGATCGAAACGCCTGCTAAGTTGATAAACACATCAGCTTCGCCGATTTCCATCTCTGGAGCAGACCCCTCATCCAACCATTGGATATAAGTGATTCCTTCAGTTGTCTGTTTTTCCTGTCTGGTCAAGATGACTACTTCATGATTTTCAGAGAGCAGGACGTCCGTCAACTTTCTGCCGATGAATCCTGATCCTCCAGCAATAACAAACTTCAATCCTTTCACCTCTTATTCTGAACTTAACATATTATATTATTTCTATATTCTACCTCCAGTTCCTTTATTTCAACTAAAAAGGGAACTGTCCAAATAATTAAGCCGTTTTATTTTGGATTACTACTTTTCTAATAACCGTTAAGATATAGAGGAAATCATTGATCTATAATTTGAGGGTCGTTTATGAAAAATGAAATAACCTGTGAAATTTTAGGATAAGTACGACTTTTTGACCATGAAAAAGGCCCAGTTTCAATATGTGAACTGAGCCTTTCGTGTAAAGATCGTAAAAGCTATTACTGTTCAATAAGATGATCCAAATCCATTTACTAACTGCCGTTCTTATCGGTGTAGATATAGGATGAATCTGCTGCATAGCCCGGACTGTCGACTGCCTGTTGATTTACTGGAATTGTATGTGATAGATTGCCGACGGGGTATAAATTCCACCGAATTACATCCAGTCATGCATCAAGTTTTAGAACGTCGCAATTACACTTCCTGCATTCGGTTCAAATTATGAGCAAAGGTTTTTATAATAAGATGCATGAGATTGATAATCTACTTAAGAGATTCAGGTGTACGAACAACCAAGACATCACATTTTGCCGAACGGACTATGGATTCTGAAACAGAACCGATGAAGTAACGCTCTACTGCATTCCTGCCGTGTGCCCCGCAAACGATTAAATCAGCATTTAAATTTAGATCTTTAGTGATCATGGACCGTGGTGAACCAAATTCAACCACTGTTTTAACTTGCTCAACACCTGCACTGACTGCTTCATTTTTATATTTATTCAATAATTCTTCCGTATCCTTTTGTGCATTCTCTAAGACCATGCGGTCGTAAACGGCAGCAGCTCGAGTATCAATAATATGAACAATCGATAGCCATGAATCCTTATTCCGTTTGACAATATCTAACGCTTTACGGAATGCATACTCTGATTCTATCGAACCGTCCACTGCTACTACTATACTGTAATAGTGATTATCCATTTTAATCTCTCCTTTACTCTATTATACCCCTAACAGATTGTATCGAATAATATGATGAAAAAACGAAAATCTGCCAACCTGGCCGTTGCCTGTATAAGCCACTGAGCAAGGGATGAATTCGTCCATAATAAAAAAGCCAAAACCTGTTCAAATCCTTCGATTTGAACAGGTTTGGCCAATGTTATTAGTAATGTATTTCACTTTTCCAATGAGTTTTGGACTAAGCCTTCGTTAAATACAAAATTTCTCCGTCACACTTTCATTAATCTTTATAAACTAAACGTCCCTTTTTTCTTCTGGTAGGTTTATGATTCCGGAGCCGGCTTTTTACTTTTTTCATTTCCAAGTAAAATGGCCTTAACCTCTCTTCTTTTTTCCTTGTCACAGAGAACGTATAGGGTGTCCTTCCTTTCAATCATCGTGGATCCAGTTGGAGTGATCAAAGATTTATCCCGTGTAATCCCGATTATCAATGTATCAACGGGTAACTCAATGTCATTGAGTGTCAATCCGATTACTGGAGAGCTCTTTGGCATTGTGACCTTCATGATTTCCGGATCCGCAGAACCTAAGTGGATAAGTTCAATACTTGCGTACTCATTATCATCATCACCGGTCAGGTTCAGTTTTTCAGCAAGCCATGTTAATGTACTTCCTTGGATCAATGCAGAAATAAGAACAATAAAGAATACCGTATTGAAGATTAAATCTCCATTTTCTATTCCTGCAGCCATGGGATAGGTGGCCAAAACAATTGGAACGGCACCCTTTAAACCTGCCCATGAGATGAAAATCTTATCATTAACAGAGAATTTCATAAGCATTGTGCTAATGAAAACGGCAATCGGACGAGCGATAAACATTAGTACAATGGCGACTAATATACCTTTCCACGCAACTGAGAGTAGGTCTCCCGGAAACACTAAAAGACCTAAGAGAGTAAACATCACAATTTGCATCATCCAGGCAAAACCTTCACTAAAACGGAGAATAGTAAAGCGATATGTGAGATCACTATTACCAATGAATACCGCCATTACGTATACCGCTAATAATCCGCTTCCCCCTAAGTAATCAGTGATAGCATATGTGAAAATGGCAGCACCCAAAGCTAAAATCGGATATAAACCAGAAATATCCAATTTAATACTATTAATGACCCAAACAACAGCTTTTCCAAATAGGAAGCCAAACAATAAGCCAAGCCCCATTTGAAGGAATAGGCTTCCGATTGCTGTCCAGATAGAGGTGCCAGGGATTTGAATCATTTCAATAAACATAACAGTTAAGAAGACAGCCATTGGATCATTTGAACCGGATTCTGCTTCCAATGTAGCCGTTAAACGCTTATTAAAGTTCTTATTGCCTAAAACGGAGAACACTGCAGCCGCATCAGTTGAACCGACAATAGCACCTAAAAGTAAACCTTCGAGCAACGATAAATCAAAAATTAATGTCGCTGCAAAGCCTGTTACGATAGTAGTGATAAAAACGCCAATCGTTGCTAAGGACGTTGCAGGACCTATAATCGGACGGACTTTTTCCCATTTTGTTTGGATTCCACCGTCAAAAAGTATAATAATTAAAGCTAATGTGCCGAAAAATTGCGTTAAACGGACATCATCAAAGTAGATTAGATTGTTCAAAAGCATTCCTGCAATCATGAACAAGACTAATGCAGGCAGACCTAATTTAGAGGAGAACCTCGTCGCCAATACACCCGTAATGAGCATGACGGATATTAAAAATAGCAAAAAACCAATAAGTTGCATCCCAACAATCCTTCCAAAGTAAAACTAATGAATAGTTGAAAACATTTGCTAACATGAAAAAACTCATTTTCTATAGCATCATTTTAATTTTTTCTATTATTAGTTTACCAGAACTTCTCTTATTCCTCCCATTGAAGGGACTCTCAAGCCACTTCTTTCGATATCGGTTTTCGAAGAAAATTCAATTTTGTTTCGGAAATTAGAATTGCTGCCAAGATTATACATGCCCCTATCGCCATTCTAATAGTTAATACTTCATGTATAAAGATTATTGAGAACGCCATTCCCCATAACGATTCCGTTGAGAGGATAATAGCCGCCTTTGTTTCAGAAACGTATTTCTGCCCCACTGTTTGTAGTAAATAGGCAATAGTTGTTGAAAACACTGCAAGGTAGAGAAGGTTAAATACTCCTTCACCAGCTGTAGAGAAGGCCATTTCTCCCCTAAACAGGACAACTGTCGCGCCGATGAATCCTGCGGTGACCATTTGGATGATTGTCAAAAGAATGGCATCCGCTTCACCAACAAACTTTGCAGTATAAAAAATATGGAAAGCGAAACCGATCGCACAACATAGTGTCAGCAAGTCTCCTATGTTGATTTCCGCAGACCATTGGAGGGACATAGCGGCGACACCGATTATTGCCAACACAGCTCCTGTCATATCAAACAAGTTAATTTTCCTTTTATATAGAAAGAATGCTATAAATGGTACAATCACAACATTAATAGCAGTCAAAAAAGCATTTTTGGAAGGAGTCGTATATTGAAGTCCGACAGTTTGAAGAGCAAAAGCCATGTAAAGGAATACCCCCAAAACAGCGCCTCTCCATATGGTATTTTTATTAAGCTTTAGCAAGCTTTTATGAAAGACCAGCATCAACAAAATGGCACCGATCATGAATCTGCCAGCTAAGATCTGATAGGGAGAATAATATCCAAGTGACACTGCACTGGCAACAAAACCACTCCCCCAAATAACGGCTGTAACAATCAGCCCGATTTCTCCTAAGTATCTTTTCATTTTCTTTCCCCAACTCATTTTTTACTATTAGTATATCGTATATTTTTTCAGAAAGTAGAGGAAAGCAAAAAGGATTCCTATGCGGAATCCTTTTTAGACGATATAACCTAATGATCGTAATGTATTATTCATAAATGCTTCCGTATAAAGGAAGATATATTCCCGCTCCGGCTCTTGAAAAAGATCATGGTAGCAATTTTTCCACTCTCTATATTGGAACTCTCTCATCTGCTGGCTTTGCATCCACCGTAATGCATATCTCGGATCTGTAATCTTGTCCCGTTCAGCTGTATGCATAAGTACCGGCATACTAATCTCTTGTCCTTTTGTCTGGAAAGTGGTTCTCATTAATCCTTGAAGTTCACTATACCAACTCGACGTAATCACAGGATTATAAAGGGGATCATCCTTTTCAAGTTTGTATACATCAAAATTACGGGTCATTTGCTTTATAGGCAGATCATGTTTGATTTTCATATTCGTCGCAATCTTACCGATTCCCGTTAATGTCTTTGGGGGAGTCTGGACTAAGTGAAGCCAAGGAGAGCTTAATACCACTCCAGCGATACTGAGTTCCTTACTATGCAATTTATTCATCATTAAAGTTGCGCCCATTCCGTGTCCGATGACAAAAAGAGGTAAATTATGAGAAAGGCCAACCTTCACCAATTCATGAACAAACTTTTCATATTCTTCAAAACTTGAATCATGGGCAGCATGTGAAAGACTTGCATCCCCGTGTCCAGGGAGATCTCCCATCACCACATGGAACCCAGCAGTACGAAACCGCTCAATCAGCCAGGCATAGCGCCGATGATGTTCATAAGCACTATGTACGATAGCAACCACAGCTTTCGGCTGCCCTTCAGCTTCCCATTTCCACATGCTATTCCCTCCTATTGTACTAGTACGTTCCCTGACTCTTTTCTATTGAAACGTTTCTCTGTTGGTGCCTAATTTGCTACTATTATTATACAATAATAAAGGAAAGAGGTGACAAAGATGATTTATCCTTATAAGGAAAAAACCCCACAAATTGACCCATCCGTTTATATTGCGGATTATACGACTATTTCGGGCGATGTAACGATTGGGCCTGAATCATCGGTATGGTTCAATTCCGTCATCCGGGGTGATGTTGCACCAACGATTATTGGCAAAAAAGTGAACATCCAAGATTTATGCTGTCTTCATCAAAGTCCTGGAAACCCACTTATTTTAGAGGACAATGTAACGATTGGCCATCAAGTGACGCTACATAGTTGTATTGTGCGAAAAGGGGCATTAGTCGGAATGGGGTCCATCATTTTAGACGGTGCTGAAATTGGAGAAGGCGCCTTCATCGGAGCAGGTACACTGGTACCGCCTGGAAAGAAAATTCCTCCAGGTATGTTGGCTTTCGGCAGTCCAGTAAAAGTTGTCCGTGAACTAAATGATGAAGACAAAATGGAAATGAATCGCATTTACAACGAGTACGCTGAAAAGGCACAAATTTATAAACAACATCAAAAATGACAAATGAAAAGGAATCTGCTTACCCTTACAGGTTTGCAGATTCCTTCTTATTTATAATCCTGCTTTTTCTTTCAATGCAGCAGCCTTATCAGTTTTCTCCCAAGGAACATCGATATCCGTACGGCCGAAGTGACCATACGCAGCTGTTTGCTTGTAAATCGCACGGCGTAGATCAAGCATCTTAATAATACCTGCAGGACGAAGGTCGAATAACTCGCGTACCCACTCGACAAGATCTTTTTCTTCTGCCTTACCAGTTCCAAATGTATCAATTGCAATGGATACCGGTTTGGCCACACCGATTGCATATGCCAATTGGACTTCACAACGATCAGCAAGACCTGCTGCAACGATGTTCTTTGCTACATAACGCGCAGCATATGCCGCAGATCGGTCCACCTTTGTCGGATCCTTACCGGAAAATGCACCGCCTCCATGGCGTGCATAACCTCCATATGTGTCTACGATGATTTTACGGCCAGTAAGACCTGCATCCCCTTGAGGTCCGCCGATCACGAAACGGCCTGTCGGATTAATGAAGTACTTTGTGTTTTCGTCGATCAATTCAGCAGGAACTACCGGCTGAATTACATACTCTTTAAGATTGCGCTGAATTTGTTCAAGTGTCACTTCCGGATGATGCTGAGTTGAAATGACTATCGTATCGATGCGCACCGGATTATTGTTTTCATCATATTCAACCGTGACTTGCGTTTTTCCATCCGGACGCAAGTAAGGAAGAATGTCCTCTTTTCTTACTTCAGCTAAACGGCGTGCCAATTTGTGCGCCAAACTGATTGGAAGCGGCATAAGCTCTGGTGTTTCATTACAAGCAAAACCGAACATCAGACCTTGGTCTCCTGCTCCGATTGCTTCAAGTTCTGCATCACTCATTGACCCTTCACGTGCTTCCAAAGCCTGATCAACGCCCATTGCGATATCAGCGGATTGCTCATCAATGGCAGTCAATACAGCCGAAGTCTCTGAGTCAAAACCATATTTAGCGCGTGTGTAGCCGATTTCACGAACAGTTTCACGAACAACTTTCGGAATATCGACATAAGTCGATGTCGTGATTTCCCCTGCTACTAAAACAAGTCCTGTTGTAACAGTCGTTTCACATGCCACACGTGCATTAGGGTCTTCTGTCAAAATGGCATCCAAAATCGCATCAGAGATCTGATCACAAATTTTATCCGGATGTCCTTCCGTTACGGATTCCGACGTAAATAGACGGCGATTTGTCAATTGTATTCCTCCTTCAAATCGTGCGAGATTGCTCTCAAGTTTGATACGGTACTCATTTCCCATGTCAAGTCTTCCCGAAGGTTTGAACTTCTATAGCCGTTCCGGGCTTCTGCACACGAGGTTCAGGTCGATTCGTCCAAAAAAAAACTTTCCCCAACAGACGAACTCCATGCCATGACCCATATCGATCATCTTCCGCTGAAGTCCTTCACTAAATGAGGAAAGGATTCTCTTCTTAAAACACCTTTCACTCTTATCGTCCAAGGTCAATTCCTTGCCTCAGGTTGAGCACCTTTGCCATTACTACTTTGTTCATAACAACAGGTTGCCGGGTTTCATAGGGCCTGACCCCTCCACCTGCTCGGAATAAGAGTATCCGTTCAATTTTACATCATACGAAAACAGTCTGTTCGTGTCAATTGATTTCAATTGTTACAATTTATTGATGAACAATTAAAAGACTTGTGCATACAATTAGTATAGTTTATTATCTAAATGTGTTATACTAATTCACACGAAATGACCTATTAAGTTAGGAATATCAGCGAAGGAAGGTACATATCCATGATTTCAGCGAAAATTGATAATGGGCTTAAAGAATTAATGGCAAGTGAACATGTGCATATCCAGTTATCTGTACCCCAATTGGTAGAAAAAGCAACATCCCGCGGGGAAGCAGTATTATCTTCAACTGGTGCATTGACTGCCGAAACCGGCAAATACACTGGCCGTTCGCCTAAAGACAAATTTATTGTCGAAGAGCCTTCCTCCTTTGAAAAAATAGATTGGGGCTCTGTTAATCAGCCGATTGCTGCAGACAAATTCGATGCTTTATATAATAAAGTACTGAACCACTTAAAGACAAGAGATGAGCTTTTCGTTTTCAAAGGATTTGCAGGGGCAGATCCAGAATCACGCCTTGCCATTCAAGTCGTGAATGAATTCGCTTGGCATAATCTTTTTGTTCATCAATTATTCATCCGTCCAACAGAAGATGAATTAAAAACACATGAATCTCAATTCACGATTGTTTCTGCACCAACATTCAAAGCGGATCCTGCAGTAGATGGTACAAATTCTGAAACATTCATCATCGTTTCAATGGAAAAACGCATTGTTCTAATTGGCGGTACTGAATATGCTGGAGAAATGAAAAAATCCATCTTCTCCATTATGAACTACTTGCTCCCTGAACAAGGTATTCTACCAATGCACTGCTCGGCTAACGTAGGTGAAGACGGTGATGTTGCTTTGTTCTTCGGTCTTTCCGGAACAGGAAAAACGACACTATCTGCAGATGCCGACCGTAAACTGATTGGTGACGATGAGCATGGTTGGTCTGACAATGGAGTTTTCAACATCGAAGGTGGTTGCTACGCGAAGTGTATCAATCTATCCGAAGAGAAGGAGCCACAAATTTTTAATGCGATCCAATTCGGCGCTGTCCTTGAAAACGTGGTATTGGATGAGCAAACACGCAAACCGGATTACGATAATGGTTCCCTTACTGAAAATACTCGTGCAGCTTATCCCATCCAGGCGATCGACAATATCGTTGAGCCGTCCGTAGCGGGACATCCGAAAGCAATCATCTTCTTGACTGCTGATGCATTCGGCGTACTGCCTCCAATCAGTAAATTGACGAAAGAACAAGCCATGTACCACTTCCTAAGTGGTTTCACTTCTAAACTTGCTGGAACAGAACGTGGTATCACTACTCCGCAAGCAACGTTCTCAACTTGCTTCGGTTCACCGTTCCTGCCACTTCCTGCTGCTGTATATGCTGAAATGCTCGGAGACAAAATCGACCAGCATGGTTCACAAGTATTCTTGGTGAATACTGGCTGGACTGGCGGCGAATACGGTGTAGGTAGCCGTATGAAGCTAAGTTATACACGTGCTATGGTAAGAGCTGCCCTAAACGGAGAATTGAACAATATACAAACGGAAGTAAATGAAATTTTCGGCCTTGAAATGCCGAAAGAAATTCCAGGTGTTCCTTCTGAAGTTCTAAATCCACGCAATGCGTGGGAAGATAAAGCGGCGTATGACGTCAAAGCAAAAGAATTGGCGAGCCAATTCCGTGAAAACTTCAAAAAGTTCAGCCATGTAGATCCTACAATCCCTCTTAAAGGTGGCCCATTAGCTTAATCGAGTAGGAGGGGGTGACTAACCCCCGACCTCTCACACCACCGTACGTACCGTTCGGTATACGGCGGTTCAATTAAGATGATTGACGCAAACTTTCATAACGGAAATATAGACTTTCGAGCCCTTGGGAACTCCAAAAGGAGTTCCCGAGGGTTCTGTGCATGATGGGGCTATTTGAGACTCGCCAATATCCTTTCCGCGAGTTTCCCCATTCATAAGCTTTCCATTGTGGAACGCCTATGCCAATGAGTTTCCTCACCCGTGTTCTTGGGTTCTTCCAATCCTTCCACATGCACATCCGAAGTCTTCTACGAATCCACGAATCCAAGTGCTTCAATATACTCGGCGTATCAGCCAGAGCGAAGTATCCGCACCATCCTTTTAAGTATTGATTTAATTTCCCAATCCGGTATTCCATAGTGTAGGGCTTCTTCCGTGAAGTGATTTCCCGGATTCTCTTCTTCATCCGTTCAATACTCTTCTTATGGATTCTGACCTTTAGGACTTTACCGTTGGTAAAGCTAAAGCCAAGGAACTTCCTTTTCCATGGACGGTCGACTGCGGATTTCTCCTGGTTCACTCTCAGTTTCAGTTTCCGTTCGATGAACGTGGTAACTGATTGGAGAACACGTAGTCCGGCTCTTCTCGTCTTCACATAGATGTTACAGTCATCCGCATAGCGGACGAACCGGTGTCCACGTTTCTCGAGTTCCTTGTCCAACTCATCAAGGACGATATTGGAGAGTAAAGGGCTTAGTGGTCCTCCTTGTGGAGTTCCCTCTTCATTCCTCGTGACGACTCCATGTATCATGATGCCAGATTTAAGATACGCCCGGATTAGCTTGAGTACTCGTTTATCTTGAATTCGTTTCGCGAGTGTTCCCATAAGTCTGTCATGGTTGACCCGGTCAAAGAATTTCTCCAAGTCCATATCCACTACCCAGCGATGACCTTCCTCTATGTATCCCTTTGCTTTCCGGACAGCGCCATGGGCGCTCCTATCGGGTCGAAATCCGTAGCTATGCTCGGAAAAGGTTGGGTCATATATCGGATTCAGCACTTGGGCGATAGCTTGTTGAATGAATCGATCCATCACGGTTGGGATTCCTAATAACCGTACTCCGCCGTCAGGTTTCGGGATTTCGACCCTTCGGACTGGGAGAGGCTGATAGGTGCCCATCAGAAGCTCTGCCTTAACTTCTTCCCAGTGCTCAACGATGTGCTTCCGTAGCTTTTGTACGGGCATTCCATCCACACCATGGCTTCCTTTATTCTTCTCCACCCGTTTGAGGGCTGAAAGCATATTTTCCCGTGATAGGATTCGTTCCATCAACATTCCGTCATTTCCTTTCCGTGAACAACGCTTCTTCTTATGCCAGTTTCCCATGCACTCTCCCAATGTCCCCCGCGGGATTCACCGCCTCCTCCATCGGGTAGGCCTTATCAGGTTTTCTGTGTTCAAGAAACTGAATGCCAAGATGTTGTTCTCTCTTAACTGTTCAGCCCTTCCCATCCTTCTCGAGTTCGGATGGTACTATGGCCTCTGCTGACTTCTGACTGTTCAGCCGTCCCTCATGGGACGGGTTACCAAGGGTACTTGGCTTGCCAATCAGACCTCCCCGGGTAAGGACGTAGTCTTTCCCTCCATCTATCTGCCTCATTTACTCCATACGACCTTCGGCAGAAAGGGCTTTGTCTTGTAATGCAGACTCACCCAATCGTATATAGCCTTGTATGAGGTTCGTGTTCCTCAGACCAGAGGTTTGCCGCCCGCTTCCTTCAGATTCCACGTCACCGTGGACACCCTTGCGTTAAGCTAACTGTTACTTCTGCCTTCACAGTTCGGGACTTGCACCCTATAGACTACGCCCATGCCGGGCGCACA
>NZ_JBHSEC010000004.1:0-47954 GCF_042651785.1 Chungangia koreensis | reverse complement strand
AAGAGGTCACACCCGTTCCCATACCGAACACGGAAGTTAAGCTCTTCAGCGCCGATGGTAGTTGGGGGATTCCCCCTGCGAGAGTAGGACGTCGCTGGGCGAACCATCTTTATTTCTATTAATCTCTTAATAGAAACTATACGGTCCCGTGGTGTAGCGGTTAACATGCCTGCCTGTCACGCAGGAGATCGCCGGTTCGATCCCGGTCGGGACCGCCATTTTAATTTAAAATTTCTGAAACACAGCGACTTGGCTGTGTTTATTTTTATTTATCCAGAAATTAGGGGGACATGTAGCGAAGACGTGGCTCAGTGTAAAGCCTTCACCATTTGAATTTTGAATCCGGTAAAGTACACTATATATAAGAACTTGAACGTGAAAGGAACCTAACACTTTATGAAGGAACTACTAATATCCTCTTTAGAGGAAACTGAAAGATTGGCCCAAACGATTGCCGACCTACTTCAGCCGGGGGACGTGCTTACCTTAGAAGGCGATTTAGGCGCAGGGAAGACAACCTTTACAAAAGGGTTGGCCAAGGGTCTTGGCATTCAGCGGACAGTCAATAGTCCGACATTCACGATTCTTAAACAATATGAGGACGGTCGAATTCCTCTTAACCATATGGACGTTTACCGATTAGCTGATCAGGAAGAGGATTTAGGTTGGGACGAACTGTTTTATGGAGAATCCGTTACCATTATTGAATGGGCGCATCTTATAGAGGATGACTTACCGGAAGAACGATTGGACATCCGGATAGAACGGTTATCGGATACGGAAAGAAAGTTTGTGTTTCGTCCATTCGGAGAACGATATGAAAAGCTTTGTAAGGAGATATACGTATGATTTGGTTAGGAATTGATACATCCAACTATCCACTATCTGTCGCGATTGTACAAGACAACCGTATATTAGTGGAGGAAACAACTAATTTAAAGTTAAACCACTCAATCGCTACTATGCCCACTGTGGAAGAGGTCTTCAGGAAGGCGGGATTGAAGCCTAAAGAAATTGACGCGATTGCTGTAGCGGAAGGACCAGGCTCTTACACTGGGATTCGCATTGGTGTAACAATAGCCAAAACATTGGCTTGGACGCTCCAAAAACCATTGGTCGGTGTTTCAAGTATCCAATCCATCGCGGCCAACGCACTGCGTTTTAATGGAGTCATCTGCCCGATTATGGATGCAAGACGAGGCAATGTTTACTCCGGTGCTTACCGAGCTGTAGAAGGGTCTCTTCAGGAAGAAGTCAAAGATGGACACTATGCATTGGATGATTTATTAACTCGGTTGCTGGAAGCTAATGACCCGGTATTATTTCTTGGCACTGATGTTGCGATTCATTGGGAAAAGATTGAGCAACGATTAGGGACACTTGCGGTTAGAGGTACTCTAACAGAAGACTTGCCACGTGCAACTTCTTTAATTTATTTGGCTGCGCAGGAATACAATGGAGAAGGCGAAAATATCCATCACTTTGTTCCTCAATACCGAAGGATTGCTGAAGCGGAAGCAAATTGGCTAAAGGATCAGCAGAAAGCGGGCAATTCGAATGCATAACGGCATCACCTATAGAAAAATGACCTCGGATGACGTTGAGGCAGTGCATGCAATCGAAGTGGAGTCATTCACACTACCATGGACCAAGGAATCGTTTGCTTATGAAATGGCTGAAAATCAAAACGCTCTGTATGTCATAGCTGAACATGATGAAAAGGGGATTGTCGGCTACTGTGGAATGTGGGTAATTATAGATGAATGCCACATCACAAATGTTGCTGTTACTAACCGTATGCGCGGCTTTGGAATCGGGGAAGGCTTAATGAGAGAGGCGATCCGACTTTCCAAGGAGATCGGAGTGGTACATATGACTCTTGAGGTCCGTGTTTCCAATACAATTGCACAAAATTTGTACAGAAAATTAGGCTTCGCAGAAGGTGGAATTCGTAAGAGCTATTATACGGATAACTTCGAGGATGCTTTAGTAATGTGGGTGAATTTAAATGAATGAAGATCGGTTTATATTAGGAATTGAAACAAGCTGTGATGAAACTGCTGCTTCGATTGTGAAAAACGGGAACACCATCGTATCTAATGTAGTGGCATCTCAAATTGAAAGCCATAAGCGGTTCGGAGGAGTAGTGCCTGAAATTGCCTCAAGACATCACGTGGAGCAAATCACTATCGTGATAGAAGAGGCTTTAAAACAAGCGAATATGGAGCCATCCCAATTAGACGCAGTAGCCGTTACCGAAGGACCTGGTTTAGTTGGGGCTCTATTAATCGGGGTGAATGCCGCTAAAGCCTTTGCGTTTGCTAACGGTCTCCCGATGATCGGCGTGCATCATATTGCTGGACATGTGTATGCAAACCAATTAATCCAGCCGATGGAGTTTCCGCTTCTTGCGGTGATCGTTTCAGGTGGGCATACGGAAATTGTCTTGATGAAAGAGCATGGGGAATTCGAGCTCATCGGGGAGACAAGGGATGATGCTGCAGGTGAAGCGTATGACAAGGTAGCACGTGTACTTAACTTGCCATATCCAGGAGGGCCCCATATCGATCGTCTTGCACATGAAAGCGATGGAGAAATCGTATTTCCTCGGGCATGGCTTGAAGACGATTCTTATGATTTCAGCTTCAGTGGTTTGAAGTCCGCAGTGATCAATTATATGCACAACGCTGAACAACGTGGGGAAACGGTAAACCCAGCCCATGTAGCAGCAGGTTTCCAGAATAGTGTAGTCGAAGTGCTGACAACAAAAGCACTACGTGCAGCACGGGAATATAACGTGAAACAAGTAATTGCAGCGGGTGGTGTTGCAGCCA
The DNA here is from genome assembly GCF_042651785.1 of Chungangia koreensis. NCBI lineage: Bacteria > Bacillati > Bacillota > Bacilli > Lactobacillales > Chungangia > Chungangia koreensis. Next base: position 45,120 of record NZ_JBHSEC010000004.1, on the reverse strand, counting down.
ATAAAGGACTTCGTGCATCTTTGGAACAAGCATTTGCCGATGAAGGGATTCCATTTTATGTTCCGCCATTGTCTTTATGTACCGACAATGCAGCTATGATTGCGGCAGTGGGCGACTCTATGTTTACTGCCGGGGTAAGAGGGAATTTAGCTATGAACGGCCGTCCTGGCATGCCGCTCACTTCATGGTCGAAAGGCATAGCAACCGAGTAGGACTTGTAGTATAATTTTAAAGTAAAAAAATGTATTTATCCTTTAAATGGTTAAATAGTTTGAAAGAGAGTGGAATCATATGGGTCGTAAATGGAATAACATTAAAGAAAAGAAAGCCTCCAAAGATGCAAACACGAGCCGGATCTATGCGAAATTCGGACGTGAGATTTATGTAGCAGCTAAACAGGGCGAACCTGATCCGGAATCGAACCGTGCCCTCAAAGTTGTGTTAGAACGTGCAAAAACGTATAGCGTACCAAAGCATATTATTGAAAAGGCGATTGAAAAAGCAAAAGGCGGCTTAGATGAGAACTATTCTGAGCTTCGTTACGAAGGCTTCGGGCCGAGCGGCTCCATGGTGATTGTTGATGCATTGACGAATAACGTAAACCGAACAGCATCTGATGTTCGTGCAGCATTCGGCAAGAATGGCGGGAATATGGGTGTCAGTGGTTCTGTTTCATATATGTTTGATGCGACAGCAGTCATCGGCTTTGAAGGAAAATCTGCAGATGAAGCACTTGAAATTCTATTGGAAGCGGATGTAGACATTCGTGATGTGGAAGAAGAGGATGGAGCAGTAATTGTTTATGCTGAACCAGATCAATTCCATAATATCCAAGAAGCATTCCGTAATGCTGGAATTGAAGAATTCACTGTTGCAGAATTGACCATGCTTCCTCAAACAGAAGTACAACTTTCAGAAGCTGATCAAGCTTTATTTGAAAAAATGGTTGATGCAATTGAGGACTTAGAAGACGTTCAGCAAGTCTATCATAATGTAGATTTAGGAGAATAAAAGTTAAGTAAAGAGACCGGTATGAGTACCGGTTTTTTTTATTCGTCAATAGAGAACGTTTGTACTTATGCACATTCGGTGGATAACTTGTTTATAACTTGGGATAAAACAATATATTGTACGAAATTATCCACGAGCGGATTGTGGACAATAAAGATAAAATCTGTGGATAATGTGGATAAGTCTGTTGATAGGTTGATAAATGTACAATAATAATGTGAATAAATTTGTGGAAATGAAGTTGTCGAAAAAAAGGGGTTGACCAATATATATGGTCATCTCGCTATCTCTTTAGAACAATGTGAAAGTACCTCTTGGAAATTAAAGGGTTTTGTACACTTATACCCGAAATAGACAAGAAAAAACCCGGCAATTAGCCGGGTGTATTCATTATATTAGCTGTTCTAATTCTTCTTGGAGCTCCAACCATTCATTCATTGAAGCTTCCTGTTCCGACTTCAATTGATCCAAGGAGCTTTGAATTTCTAAAAGTTTCTCATGATCCTTGAATATTGCGGGATCACTCAGTTGTTCTTCTACTCTTTGAATGCTTTCATCAAGATCAGTTAATTTCGCTTCCAATGACTCCAAATTCCTTCTAATTTGTCGTTCCTTTTTCTTCGCTTCCTTATCGATTTGGGAAGTTGTTTCTTTCGAAGGGACAGCTTGAACCGTCTGAGCGGCATTCAATTCTTGCGATAGCTCCTCCAATTCCTCTTTTTTCTCCAAGTAATAGTCATAGTCACCCAAATATTCGAATGATCCATCCGAAGAGAGCTCAATCACTTTAGTCGCAATCCGATTAATGAAGTACCGGTCATGAGAAACAAATATGATGGTTCCGGGATAATCAATCAGTGAGTTTTCCAATACTTCTTTACTGTCGAGATCCAAATGGTTCGTCGGCTCATCCAAAATGAGTGTATTGGCTTTCAGGAGCATGAGCTTGGCTAATGCGACCCGTGCCTTTTCACCACCCGATAACGACGTAATCGGTTTTAGCACATCCTCACCGGAGAAGAGGAAACGTCCGAGAACGTTCCGGATATCTTTTTCATTCATTTGAGGCCACTCATCCCAAAGCTCTTGGAGCACTGTGCGGTTTGAGGACAACTTCGCCTGTTCCTGGTCGTAGTACCCGAACTGGACATTGGTCCCTTTTGCAATGGTTCCTTCCAACGGTGAAAGGTCGCCGATCATTGTTTTTAATAGCGTCGATTTGCCAATTCCATTTGGCCCAACGATCGCAATACGGTCTTCCCTGTAAACACGGAAGTCGATGTGATCCGATACTTTCTTGTCTTTATAGCCAACGGCCACGTCATTCACAGACAGGACGTCTTTCCCGCTTTGACGTTCAATTGCGAAAGAAAAATTCGCGGATTTTTCGCTTCCATCCGGAGCCTCCATCCATTCCGTCCGCTCCAACACTTTACGTCTGCTTTGCGCCATTTTCGTAGTGGAAGCCCGCGCAATATTACGCTGGACAAAATCCTCTAATTTCGCCTTTTCACCTTGTTGCTTTTCGAAGAGTTTTAAATCACGTTCATACGTTATGGCCTTTTCATCTAAATAGGAACTATAGTTTCCTTTAAATCGTTTTACTTTATGACGCGAAACTTCATAGACAATATTGACGACTTGGTCGAGGAAGTATCGGTCATGGGAAACGATGAGCAATGCCCCTTCATAACCTTGTAAATACTTCTCGAGCCAGCTGAGTGTTTCAATATCCAAATGGTTTGTCGGTTCATCGAGTATGAGGAGTTCCGGCTTCATCAATAATAGCTTTGCCAAAGCAAGGCGAGTTTTCTGTCCGCCGGATAATAGCCTAATCGGTTTCTCATAATCTTCTGGAAAGAATTTCATGCCGTGAAGGACGGAGCGGGTATCTGACTCGTATTGATAGCCTCCGCGATCTTTGAAATCATGTTGCAGCTGATCATATTCGTGCATCACTTTTTCATAAGCTTCCTGGTCATTGTATATAGCGGGATCAGCCATCTGTGCCTCTAAACCTCGTAAATTGTTCTCCAATTGACGGAGAGGTGCAAAGATATCCATCATCTCCGCCCAAATTGTCAGGTCGGATTCAATGGTTGTTTGCTGTGCCATGTACCCGATTCTGATTCCTTTAGGGATGATCAGCTCTCCGCTATCATAGGACATCACGCCCGCAATGATTTTCAGTAATGTCGATTTGCCTGCCCCGTTGCGACCGACCAATCCCACACGATCGCGGTGCTGTACTTCCAGCTTGATATTGCTTAAAATCTCTTCCGCGGCAAATGATTTATATAATTGATTGACTTGAAGGACAATCATGAAAAACACCTCAATTCTACCCTTTCAGTTTACTGGATACGGCTATTACTGGCAACGGCCTGCCCTTTACAGAATAGGGCGAAAGATGTAAGATGGAAACGATTTAACGGAGCGGAGGGCTTAACGTGAAAGATGAACACATGAAAATTCCGCAGGCTACGACTAAGAGATTGTCTCTCTATTACCGCTTTCTTCAACACTTTGCTAATGCCGGAAAAGAGCGGGTATCATCGAAGGAACTGAGTGAAGCGATGAAAATCGATTCCGCCACTATTAGAAGGGATTTTTCATACTTTGGCGCACTTGGACGTAAGGGATACGGATATGACGTTCCATACTTGCTCCGTTTTTTCCGTGAAACGTTGGATCAGGATGTTGAAACAAATGTGGCCCTCGTCGGAGCGGGAAACTTAGGAAGTGCCTTTTTAAAGTACAATTTCCATAAAAACCACAATACGAAGATTGTCGTAGCGTTCGACAACCATGCCCCGATAGATGGTGAAATCATTAGCGGCATCCCAGTTTTCCATCCGGACCGAATGGAAGAATTACTCCCTAATTACGATGTGGAAATTGCTATTCTAACCGTCCCATCTCGGTCTGCACAAGAGATGGCTGATCGTCTTGCGGAGCTGGGTATTAAAGGAATCATGAATTTTACGCCTGTCCGAATTTCAGTTCGTGATGACGTACGCGTACATACAATAGACCTGTCAGTAGAATTGCAAACCCTCATTTATTTCATTAAGAATGATGGGAAAATAGAAGAATGAAAAAACAAGAATCTGGATTTTACAGATTCTTGTTTTTTTACATGCCCGTTTTTTGGAGTTGCTCCATGTATTCAATGAATTGTTGGATCTTATCTTGGTTAAGATTAATCAAGACAACGAATCCGTTCAATAGCATATGGGCAATAATGGAGGTAAGCAGCCTTTTTGTACGATGGTAAAGAAAGGCGAATATAAACCCGGAGACAGCATACAGTAATATGTGAGAGAAATCTATGTGGATAATGGCAAAGACAATAGCACTTACAGCAGCCGAAACGAAAAAGTTTGTCTTTTTCATGAGGGAAGCGAAAATGACACGTCTGAATATGAGTTCCTCTAAGATAGGCGCAAAGAACGCGATTGCGAATATGGCAACAGGCGCAACTTTGGCAATTTCTATCAGATTCATGGTATTCTGTGAGCCAGGGTCAATTCCGAACATTTGCTGCTCGATCATACCGGCGAGCATCTGTCCGAACAACACCAAGAAAAATCCTACAATCCCCCACACGATCACAAGCCAAGTCGGCGATTTAACTCCTTTGAATACATCAAAGAATTTTTTATCCTTCCATCCAAAAATTGCCACAATGATGACTGCAGCTAACATGCTAACAAAGATCCACCAACCAGATGCGAGTAACTCAGCTTTAGACTGATCCATACCGGAAGATGTAAAAAAGGCAAAGAGAAGTGGAGCAAAAAGCAATCCTGATAACTGCATTACGATATATGTAATGAGGATGTAAAGCGCTGTTCTTTTACTTTTCACAATCAGACCCCCAAAGAAGTATACTTACGATTTTAGAGGGTTTAGACCTGCATCGCAAAGGAAACGAAAACTTGGGCAATTTTAGTAGTTCAAACTTGCAAAAGAAAACCACTTTAATTATTATTATAAGTGTGTTAGCACTCTTTGTTGGAGAGTGCTAATAAATTGAAAAACAACTTTTTTCAGAGGAGGGTGTTTCACTTGTTGAAACCACTAGGCGATCGAATCGTTATCGAATTAATCGAAGCTGAAGAAAAAACTTCGAGCGGCATTGTACTTCCAGATTCCGCAAAAGAAAAACCACAGGAAGGTAAAGTAGTTGCTGTGGGAACTGGCCGCACTTTGGAAAATGGCCAACGTGTTGAATTGGAAGTCAAAGAAGGCGATAAGATTATCTTCTCGAAATATGCCGGTACAGAAGTGAAGTATGAAGGAAATGAATATTTAATTCTTCGCGAAAGCGACATCTTGGCCATTGTAGGCTAATACTCAATAAGGAAATTAGGAGGAGGATTACGAATGGCAAAAGAAATTAAATTTAACCAAGACGCACGTGGCTTAATGCTTCGTGGAGTAGATAAATTAGCGGACACTGTTAAAGTAACGCTTGGACCAAAAGGACGTAACGTCGTTCTTGAGAAAAAATTCGGTTCACCACTTATTACAAATGACGGTGTAACAATTGCGAAAGAAATTGAATTAGAAGACGCATTCGAAAACATGGGTGCAAAATTGGTAGCAGAAGTTGCTTCCAAAACAAATGATATCGCAGGTGACGGTACAACTACTGCAACGGTTCTTGCGCAAGCAATCATCCGTGAAGGTTTGAAAAACGTAACAGCTGGGGCTAACCCTGTCGGTATCCGTAAAGGAATCGAAAAAGCAGTTGCATCTGCAGTTGAAGGCTTACGTGAAATCTCCAATGAAATCAAAGGCAAAGAAGAAATCGCTCAAGTAGCATCTATTTCTTCCGGTGACGATGAAGTTGGATCTTTGATCGCTGAAGCAATGGAACGCGTTGGCAACGACGGCGTTATCACAATTGAAGAATCCAAAGGCTTCACGACTGAACTTGACGTTGTAGAAGGAATGCAATTCGACCGCGGATATGCTTCTCCATACATGGTAACGGACTCTGATAAGATGGAGGCTGTTTTGGATAACCCATTCATCTTGATCACTGACAAGAAGATTGCAAGCATCCAAGAAATCCTTCCTGTTCTTGAGCAAGTAGTACAACAAGGAAAACCATTATTGCTTGTGGCTGAAGATGTTGAAGGTGAAGCGTTGGCTACACTTGTCGTCAACAAACTACGTGGTACATTCAACGCAGTAGCTGTTAAAGCTCCTGGCTTCGGTGATCGCCGTAAAGCAATGCTTGAAGACATCGCTATCCTAACTGGTGGTGAAGTCATTACTGAAGACCTTGGTCTTGACCTTAAATCTGCGAACATCACACAATTGGGCCGCGCAGCGAAAGTCGTTGTTTCGAAAGACAACACAACAATCGTTGAAGGCAATGGCGACTCCGACAAGATCGCTGGCCGCGTGAACCAAATCCGTGCGCAACTGGAAGAAACAACTTCCGAGTTCGACAAAGAAAAACTACAAGAACGCCTTGCGAAATTGGCTGGCGGCGTAGCAGTCATCAAAGTTGGTGCTGCAACTGAAACAGAATTGAAAGAACGTAAACTTCGCATCGAAGACGCATTGAACGCTACTCGTGCGGCAGTTGAAGAAGGTATCGTATCCGGTGGTGGTACTGCACTTGTCAACGTCTACAACAAAGTTGAAGCAGTTGCTGAAACAGTTGAAGGCGACGAAGCTACAGGTGTACGCATCGTTCTACGTGCCCTTGAAGAGCCACTTCGCCAAATCGCGAATAACGCTGGCCTTGAAGGATCCATCGTTGTAGACCGCCTAAAACGCGAAGAAATCGGTGTCGGCTTCAACGCAGCTGACGGCACATGGGTAAACATGATCGATGCAGGTATCGTTGACCCTACTAAGGTGACACGCTCCGCACTTCAAAACGCAGCATCCGTTGCAGCATTGTTCTTGACTACTGAAGCAGTAGTAGCAGACATTCCTGAAAACAACCCAGCTCCAGCAATGCCGGATATGGGCGGGATGATGTAATTAATAGAAAAAACCAGTTCAATAAGGGGTTTCAGGAATGAGAGTAGCGAAATGCTCACATTCAATATAAGACTTTAAATTATGAAAGGCCTTCCTTGAGTTTACTAAACTTTTGGGAGGTCTTTTTTTCTATGTTCATTAGTCATGTTAGCGTAGATATTCATTGTGGTATTAATATCTGAGTGTCCTAAACGCTCCTGAAGCTCTTTCATACCAGCTCCAGCTTCCATGGGTATTGAGTTTTGGATTTGTCTTAAGGAATGTGGTGTAATATCATTATTAATGATCATTATCTTCCCAAAGAAATACACCGTTAAATAACACATGCATTTAGTTTATTGAATTATCTTTCTTACAAAGAAGTAGAAATTATGACAGGTATATCGAAAAGTATATTAATTCGAGCAAAAAGAAATAAATCTTGATTTAGTTCCTAATTACATCAAGATGAAATCTGAAATTTATTGCATTCTTAAAAACGGAGATGAAACTATGAAATTAATAAAAGATGAGAACCCCATGTGGGATGATAATAAAAAAACTATAGTTGAAGAAGGGCCCTTTAATTTGAAGAATCCTGAAATTGGGAGTCCTCTTGAAGAAGAATGGTGGAAGCTAATTGATATGGATCAAAATGTTTTGGGTTATGGTTGGATCACTATGGAAAATAATGATTTTGAGATTTCAGTAGCAATTCATAAGAACCATCAAGAATTAGGTTTGGGGACTTACATTTTAGGAGAATTAGAACAAATCGCTAAAAACAGGGGGTTCAAAGCAACTGTATCTGTAGTTAGAAAGAAAAATGACAATTCCGAGAGTATAATTAATTGGTTGTGCCGAAAGAATTATATTTCTCATTGGTTAGGGATTAAAGGAATGGAACCGAAAAGTAAAGAATTTGCAATTAACGTAGTAAAAAAATCAGACATTACGCTAATAAAGAATCTTGAATGACAGAGTATTATAGCTGCGAAGAATTTCGCATCATACTGCTATCTTTTGGTAGGATTACTTACAATTGTTATCACTTTAATATCTCAATTGTAAAGCACCTTAATAGGTGCTTTTTGCTTTCAGTAAACTTCATAGCCAGTGAGTAAAGGATTGTGTACAAATTTTGTTTCATAATCCTTTTTTTGCATCAAATTTAAGGATATATAATAGATGGTAGACTATTGAATTATTGATAACTGGATTAAATCTTGGTAATAGATTACGAGAAATAGCACATAGGGGCATTTATTTGATAATACCTTCACTATAGGGGGAGTAATTTGGCGATCATAGCTTAAACTTTAGGAGTACTTACGGAATAGAAGCGCTTGGAATAAGGAGGACAACAAATTTATGAATGAATATTTTAATAACCTAAAAGATTATAAAAATAAGTATACAAATTTACATAGTGACCCGAGACATTACTTAAGAGACCATATTGAAAATGAATTTTATCCGAAAGAGTCAGTAACCAAAAACTTTAATTTAGAATCTATAATTATTGAAATATGGGGAAGTATAGAAGTTCATGAGGCACACTGTTTCAAAGTAGAAAGTTATTCTTTAGTTAATTCTGTTTTCAAGTCAGTTGTGGAAGCTGCAATTTCAGGAAATAAGCTATATGATACAGTCTTTGCAAAAAAAAAGATTGTTACCAATATATTTTATAACAGTAGGAGAAGATGAGAAACAAAAAATTGTTTATATTGGTCAAACATTAAGGGGCAACAGGTTTAAAAAGGGTCATCTTGCAACGCAAAAATTGAATGATCCGAAATATGATTCCAAATTAAAAAAAGTTCATTTTGCTCAACTTTGGCTTGATTACTCAAATGAGGGTGAGAATTTAACTTGTCCAATTGAGTGGATTAATGATGAGAACTTAGTCACGGACATTGTTTTTTTATTAGAAAGGATATTAATGATTCATTTTTCCAGAAATGACGAGGAACTCATTAATATAGCAGGAGTGAAGAATAATCCTTTTATGGATTTATCTTGGGGCGCTTCCGGAATTCCTTCATTAAATAATAATAAAGAGAGAGAGTACGAATCAATTTGCATATTAGATATGTGTGGTTCAGGATTTGTTAGAGATATGTATGAAATCAAAAGTCCCGAAATATATAATATTCTATCCGAATGGAAAAAAGAGATTCCTGATAGAAATGAATGATAGACAACGAAGGATACGGTGATGAGTTTGCTTACTTCTTTTTTATAAAATATTTCTTTCTATATAAAGCACAAATTATACACCTTTAATTTGTTAGGGTGTCCACCAGTTATTAAAGCTGTTTCAGTGGTATGTAAATGGTTGGAAGGATGTTGAAGGTTGTTTAATTCTAAATAGTTAGTAAAGACAAGACTACTTCCTGATAAAAAGGGAGTAGTCTTTTTGTTATTTGTAATATGCTTAATTTATTGGAGAGAAAGTTTGGAATAATTTTATTGTCCTAATTTTTATTCGAACAGAGGGTTAGATATTGGCTAAATAACATTGGATTATTATGGTAAGATATAGTAAAACTCAAAGGAATTTATAATAAAATTGTGGAGGTATAAATGGTCCAAATTAAAATGTACCCGGCAAAGAATGGAGATTGTTTCTTAATCTCTTTAGGAGAAATAGAAAAAAAACACATATTAATAGATTGCGGATATATAGACACTTACGAAAATTTTTTAAAAAGAGATTTAGTGAAAATAGCTGAATGTAATGAAAAGATAAATTTAATGATCGTTACTCATATAGATTCTGATCATATCTCAGGTGCTATAAAATTTATTGAAGATAATAATAAAAACAAATTCATTGAAATTGACGAAGTTTGGTTTAATGCGTATCGTCACTTACAAAGTTTTAAAAAAGATGAAGACGAACTACAAGAAATTGAGAAGGATTTATTAGAAAGGGAGATAGCTTTAGGGAAATCACATTTAAATAGATATAATCGAGATGAGATAACTAAAGACGAAATTAGTGCAAAACAAGGATCTACTTTAGGAGCCTTGTTGTTACAAGGGAACTATAATTGGAATGGTAAATTTAATGGAGGTCCTGTAGTATCCAAAGATAATAAGCCCATATACATAGATGAAATTAAAATTAATTTATTGTCACCGGATGAGGACAAATTAAATAAATTAGAGGCAAAGTGGGTTAAAGAATTAAAAAAGAAGAAATGGAATTTCACTATTAATAAAAATGAATTATTTGACGACGCATACGAATATATGCAAATGATGTATGAGGATGATTCTAATATAACTGTTAGTGACATTTCCAGACAAAGTCAGGAAGGAACAAAGATATTAGAAGAATCAATTGAAATAGAATTCCCCATTGATGAAAGCGTTAACAATGGTTCTTCAATTGCAATTTTAATAAAAAGTAATGAAACAAAACTCTTGTTTTTGGCTGATGCCCATCCAAATATTATTATTGATAAATTAAGAGAAATAGGCGAAGAAAATTTTGATTTAGTAAAAGTATCACATCATGGGAGTTTAAAAAACACAAATTACGAATTGGCTTCAAATTTACAATCTACCAAATATTTATTTTCAACTAATGGATTTAAACATCTACATCCAGATCCTCAGACTATAATAAAATTGTTAGCTGCTAACCCGATGTGTGAAAAACAATTATATTTTAATTATAAGACTGAAACTTCAAACATATTTGAAAGTACTGAGTTACAAAATAAATATAATTATAAAATTATTACTGGTAATGGCGAAATGCCTATAGTAATTGAACTTTAGGGAGGATAAGTATGAAATTTAAAGATAATTTATCTATACCGAAAATAAAATGTAATGGAGATGTTTCATCAGGATTTCTAATTTCAGAAGATAAAGTTATCACAACCGTTCACTCAATAAAAGAATATTTATTTGATAATAGTATTTTAATTGAGATTATTTTCAAAGATACCAATGGAAAGAAAGAAATTAGATACGGAACACCTCTTTTACCTATTAATGAAGAAATAGGTGAAATTATTGCTTTGCAGCTTAATGAACCTATGGGGGAGACAAAATCGTTAGAATGTATAAAGTATGATTTTGAAGATCAAGCAGATGTTTTTACCTATGGTTATCCAGCTGTTAGAGAAAATGAAGGTACTCTAATTGAACTTAAATTAATCGGAGATAACGGTTACTTTGATTTAAAGGTAAATTCAGATTCTATTAAGGATTTCCAAGGATGTTCAGGTGGTCCAATAATTTATAAAAATTTTGTAGTAGGAGTAATGTTAGAGCAAGTTGCCGAAAATGGTGAAGCAAGCCGTATTGGAGCGGTGAGTTTGGTGAAATATGAAGATTATTTCGAAGAAATTGGCTTTACCTTATTTGAGAAAGCTTCGGATATTTATAGTTTTGAAGAATTTTTAATGGGATGCACTAACCCAAAAATTTCTTTGGATTTTTTCAATTACGAAGAAAAAGATTTTGAAGAGAATTTTTTAAGTATGCTAAATACTCAAAGTACAATATATTTGCAGGGTAAAACAAAAGAAGAAGTTATGGGATATGTTTTCTATATTATTAAAACAAAAACTAGACATTTAATCCCTAAGGTGTTAATAGTAGAAGGATTACAAGAATGGAATCAATTAAGGGAAAGCTCTGAAGGTAAAATTATTATACCAAATTTTAATGCTAATGAAATCACTCCTATACAAGGAAACATAAATATTATTTTGTATGGCGAAGAAGATTTTGTTGGTAATAAAAATCCTTTGAAACTTAATAAACGAACTCTAGATAATATGCGTGATAAGTTAACTGATGAAATTGGTGAGGCAACAATGGCGCACCAGTTAGTTCGCCAATGTAATGGTTTATATTCTATTTTCAAAAGAAAAGTATTTGAAGGAAAAAATGGTAAACCTAAATGGGAAGAACACACAGATTTAAATTTATTACCGGCATTATTAGCGGGTTCATGGAAAAATAATTCCAAAGATAAATTATTTATAGAACGATTAACTAATATGGATTATTACGAGTATATAGACTCTATTAAAGATATTACGAATGGCGAAGATCCATTTATTTTACACTACAACACTGGTTATGAAGATGTATTTAAATTAGCAAATATTGAAGAAAGTTGGGAGATTTTATTTTCAAAAATTACAAAAGAAAAGCTACAGATATTTGAAGGCTTAGTATTGGAAGTCTTTAGTGAAATACCAGCTATATTTGATTTGCCTGTCGAGGAACATTATCGGTCTGGATTACTAACTGATGAGAAAATAGAGTACTCTAGCATTCTAAAAAGAGGAATTATTAGATCTCTGGTAGCTCTGGCGTTAATAGAAAATGATACTAATACAAATAATAATCAAAGATTTGTAGATAATATTATACAAGGCCTATTAGTACAAACGCAGAATTCAAAACAGTGGTTTGCAATAGCAGAGTTTTTACCTCTAATGGCAGAAGCCTCTCCGCTAATTTTTGTTGATTTTTTAGAAAAGGAAGTTAATAATCCAGAATCAAAACTGTGGGACTTATTTGAAAGTACATCCGATGGTTTTTTCGCAAGGAATTATTATACACATGTTCTGTGGTCTCTTGAAAAGTTACTTTGCTTAGAAAGTATAGCACCTAAATCCATACAAATACTAGTTAAACTTGCAGAAAGGAACCTGAGTTATAAACTTTCTAATAGTCCATTATCCACACTATCTCAAGCTTTATCTGGTTGGTTACATGTGATTAATGTCAGTTTAGATGAAAAGATTGATTTAGTTGAATATATTGTTGAAACTAGCTCAATTGGATGGGGAATTTTGGAGCAAATTCTACCTGATAGAAGTAACCACGGCTCGTTTTTAAGTATGACTCGTTTGGATTATAGACCATATGAGTTTAAATATAAATTAAAATTTAGTGATCAATTATTTAAAACTTATAAGGCTTATACTTCAATTGCAATTAATAATGCTAATAACGATTTAGAAAAATGGAGTGTATTATTCGATAAATGTTTCTTTATAGAGTTAGGACTATATGATTTAGTAAGAGAGAAATTTGTTCAAGCTCTCTCTAATAATGAAATAGATGAAGTTAGATATACATTTAAAGAAAAGGTAAGAGATATTATATATAGGCATAGATTTTTTAAGGATTCCGACTGGGCTTTAAGTGAAGAAAATGTAAAAAAGATTGAAGAACTATTTAATCTAATTACTTTTAAATGTGATATTTATAATTATTTGCATTTATTTACGAATGAAAAGCTAGTCGAGTTGAATCCGACTCCATATGATAGAAACGAAAGAACTAACTGGGAAAAGCAAAAAGAAAAATTGAAAGAAGAACGCATAAAGGTACTAAAGTTGATTATTGAAAAACCACAGGATTTTTGGAATATGCTTGAGCTTTTAAGAATTCATGATACAACAAGTCGTTCACAACAAGTTATTGGAAGTATTTTAGCTAGTGATATTTATAACTATGATTTGAATTTTAACTTTTTTGATGAGGCTTTAGCAAACTCAGCCGAACTCTTTTTTATTTCTTATGTTGAAAAGGTTTATATTAAGGAAGGAGAAAAGATAATTAAATCTATATTAGATTACTTAGAAGGAAAGGCTGAACTGGTGCTTCCTATATTAAAAATTCTACGCGTTGATGAAAAAGTGTTGGACATAATAAATACGTATTCAGAAGAATTACAGGATAAATATTGGACGGATTTTGTAATACATTGGGATATAGTTGATAATTCAGTAAAGGAGAAGGTATGGTCAAAACTTATAGAGTACAAAAATATAAATGCTCTATTAAGAATGATAGATATATACTTTGAAAAAGACATAGAGAAAAATTTAATATTATTAGAAGAAATATTGTCAAATCAAGAAACATTCACTATAAACAGTCAAAATAGCTATTTAATTCTTGAAGTGTTTGAACACATTTACAGGGAAACTAATTCAAATATTGATAGAAATCTCTATTTAAGAATTTGTTATTTAGAATGGGCATACTTTAGTTTAATAATTGATCAACTACCTCCAAAATATTTAATGGAAGAACTTAAAACTGATTCCAAATTGTTAGCTTCATTAATCCAAGCTGCTTATAAATCTTCTAAAGAAGAAGAAAAAGATATTGATGAAGTGAAAAAAAGGTTAGGGAAACAGGCATGGGAAATCTTATTTAAACTAAAGTTTTGCCCGTGCGTAGACGAAAATAACGAAATATCAGAAGAGAAATTAGAAACATGGGTTAAAATATTTTTAGATGAAATTGATAGAACTGGACATGAGAAAATAGGAAGACAAATTCTGGGTGAATGCTTTGCTTATTCTCCTAAAAATGAAGATATATTTCCACAAATTGCGGTGTGCAAGGTATTTGAAAAGTATTACACAGAAGATGTTGGAATAGGTTTTGAAATGGGGATCTTTAATAGCAGAGGTGTTTATTGGGGAACTAATGGTAGAGAAGAAGCAGCACTATCAGCTCAATATGACAATTATGCAAGAAAAGTTCGAATTAGGTACCCTAAAGTATCAACCGAATTACTTAAAATATCTCAGAATTATAAAAGGCAAGCTTTCCGTGAAAGAGAGCGTGCTTCATATGAGTTATAAAATAACAAAAGAGAAAAATCTATTCGAAAGATTTTATTGGAAGAGTGTTATTTATTTCAAAATATTTAGGAAGTAAGATTACAGACAACACTAAAAGAAAACCTTGACACATAAGTATCAAGATAAGCGGAGTGAAATGCGGAATTTTTGTTAATATAGTAAAGTTTCAACAAGTCCCCTATAAGTGGAGAAACTTATAGGGGTTTTTTTATTCTATTAGTTCCTCTGGTGTCTTTCATATGATTCTTTATTCCTAATTGACACACTAATCACACAACTCACGAACAATTGTTTAAATTTCAAACAAAATATTCGGATTTTGTTGACAGCCCTTATTATTGATGTTAAATTGAGTTTGTAAAAATTAAATATTATTCTCGTATAATATTGGGGATATGGCCCAGAAGTTTCTACCAAGCTGCCGTAAATGGCTTGACTACGAGGTTGTGTATATTCATGGGCGATTATTCTTTTTTATTTTTCTTTAATTCCCCATTGTCTACCTTCCTACAGTCAAGCACCGGTGAAAACTCGGTGCTTTTAATTTTTGCAAAAAAGCAAATCAACAGGAGGAAACAACATTGAAAAATCATTCAAAGAAATATGTAATGGTGTTAATCATTGCTTTCATAACAGCATTTTTAGCAGCGTGCGGAAGTGACTCAGCAAAAGATCAAGAAGCAGATGCTGCGTCCGGATCAGATGAAGAAGGACTGAAAATTGCGATCATCACAAGCCCTTCCGGCGTTGATGATGGCAGCTTCAATGAAGATAACTACAATGGTATTTTAAGCTTCATTGAAAACCATCCAACAGCAACAGTGAAGGCTGTTAGAGAAGAATCTGGTGACCCTGCTGCGAGTGTACAAGCTGTTGCTGATATTGTGGCAGATTATGATGTTATTGTAACTCCTGGGTTCCAATTTGCTGGAGTTTCTACTCTTGCTGTAGAAAATCCAGATAAGTTCTTTATTATTAATGACTCTGAGCCAGCTCCTGTAGATGGCCAAACGGAATTCGATAATATCTATGCGATGAATTTCGCTGAACAAGAAAGTGGCTTCTTTGCAGGAATGGCTGCAGCACTTGAAACAAAGACAAACAAAGTAGCGGTTGTAAATGGGATCGCTTATCCTTCTAACGTTAACTATCAATTTGGTTTCGAATCAGGCGTGAACTACGCGAACAAGGTTTATGGCAAAGATGTTGAAATTGTTGAGTTGTCTGGTTATGCAGGAACTGATGTAACGGGTGCTGATGTTGGTGGTAACTACGCAGGTTCTTTCTCAGATGAGGCAACTGGTAAAGTGATTGCAAATGCGCTAATTAAACAAGGTGTAGATATCATCTTCCCTGCAGCAGGCGGCACTGGTAACGGTGTATTCACAGCTGTCAAAGAAGCGAAGGACGATGTGAAAGTAATTGGTGTGGACGTTGACCAATATGATGACGGTGCAAACGGTTCTGAAAATATTGTGTTAACATCTGCTGTGAAATTCATGGCGATGAACATTGAAAAGTCATTGAATTCTGTTGTTGATGGAACATTTGAAGGCGGAAATGTCGTTCTTCATGCGGATACAGATTCAACTGGTTTCATTAAAGAAGAAGGTCGTCACCAACTTTCTGACGATACGCTAAACAAATTGAATGAAGCGTACGAGTTAGTGAAAGATGGCACGATCGTACCTGCATCTAACTTTAACGAGCACACTCCAGAAGAGTTCCCAGGACTATAAGATAAATTAGAGACACAATCACAATAGAAGTTTGTCAGTTCCCTATGGGAATGATGAACTTCTATTATTTTTCCGGTTGTGAGGAAGGAGAACAGGATGTCTGATTATATCGTAGAAATGAAACACATCACGAAACGTTTTCCTGGAATCGTAGCGAATGATGACGTCTCCATCGGCATTAAAAAAGGAGAAATCTTTGCTTTACTTGGAGAAAACGGTGCAGGTAAATCAACATT
The DNA here is from genome assembly GCF_042651785.1 of Chungangia koreensis. Lineage (NCBI taxonomy): Bacteria > Bacillati > Bacillota > Bacilli > Lactobacillales > Chungangia > Chungangia koreensis. Next base: position 28,503 of record NZ_JBHSEC010000004.1, on the reverse strand, counting down.
GATGAGTATGTTAAGTGGAATGTACGAACCCGATGAAGGAGAAATCTATATTCGGGGAGAGAAAGTTCAGATCAGTTCGCCGAACCATGCAGCAAACCTGAACATCGGAATGGTCCATCAACATTTTAAGTTGGTTGAGGATTATACGGTTACAGAGAATATCACTTTAGGAGTCGAGCCGATCAAAAAATTCGCTGGTCTTTTTCCATACGTAGATATTCGTAATGCCAATCGTAAAATTGAAGAATTGTCCAAGAACTTCGGATTAGAAGTGGAACCTACTAAAAAAGTTGCTGATCTGACGGTTTCCATGCAGCAACGTGTTGAAATTTTAAAGGTGCTTTATCGTGAAGCCGAAATCCTCATTTTTGATGAACCAACAGCAGTCTTAACGCCACAAGAAATCGACTTCTTGCTCGGTATTATTGAAGGTCTGCGGAATAGCGGAAAAACAATCATATTAATCACACATAAGTTAGAAGAAATTAAGAAAGTGGCCGATCGATGTGCCGTATTGAACAAAGGGAAGTTAGTAGACGTATTGGATGTAAAGACCACATCAGTCAAGCTTATGGCTCAGTTAATGGTGGGACGAGAGGTAAATTTTGAATCTGAAAAAGTACCTGCTCAATTTATAGAGGAAGTATTGAGAGTAGAACATTTAACCGTGAAAAATGAGGCCGGATTTGAAGTAGTCAAAGACGTTTCCTTTACGATACACAGTGGTGAAATCTTTGCGATAGCGGGTGTCGCGGATAATGGGCAAGTCGAAATAGCGGATGCTATTGCCGGATTGACGAAGGCTAGCGCAGGAAAGATAGTGCTTAATGGCAAGGACATTACCCATGACAGCATAAGAAGCAGAACTGAATCTGGTATCTCTTATATACCAGAAGACCGTCAAAGATTCGGATTGTTTTTGGACTTTGATTTATCCACGAATTTAGCTTCAAAGCAGTACTACAAAGAACCCTTTTCGACGAAAGGAATCTTGAAAGAACACGAATTTGAGCAATTCGGCAGCCAGTTGATTGAACAATACGATATTCGAAGTGGGCAAGGCAACAAGACGCAAGTCCGTTCGATGAGTGGCGGTAACCAGCAAAAAGCCATTATTGCCCGTGAAATCGAATTGCAATCCCCGCTTATGATTTTCGTTCAACCAACACGAGGAGTAGATATTGGTGCAATAGAAAATATTCATAGAATGATGATCGAACAGCGCGATCAAGGCAAAGCGATCTTACTCGTTTCGTTGGAGTTGGACGAAATTATGAATGTAGCGGATACGATCGGCGTGATCTATAACGGCCAACTTCAAAAGATCGCAAAAAGTGAATCATTAACGACCAATGAAATCGGCGAATATATGATGGGGGCTAAGCATGAGTAAAGATCAAAAGAAAAGTAGCTTAAGTTATCGTCTGTTATGGCCAATACGGAATGAGAAATGGCAACCGATCACAATTCCGGTCGCCTCTATAATAATCAGTTTCATCGCTGCAGCAATTGTCATACTACTTCTCGGCAAAAATCCGATTCAAGCGTTTTATAACTTATTCCAAGGGGCAGGAATCTTGCCGAAGGCTTCTTATGCTGGCTATAAGAGCATGCTCACTGACTTTTTGAGTTTGCTGGATTCTATGACACCGCTTGTGTTTGCCAGTTTGGCAGTCGCTGTTGCTCTTAGAGCGGGCTTATTTAATATTGGGGTTTCAGGTCAAATGCTGGTCTCCGGTTTCTTGGCGACCATCATTGTTGGTTACAGTGGATTGGATGCTGTCATGGCAAAGCCTCTTGTATTGCTGATTGGACTTGTTGCCGGCGGTTTGATGGGCGGATTAGTAGGGTGGTTAAAACATAGATTTAACATTCATGAAGTAGTATCTACGATCATGTTAAATTACATTGCCCAATATGTGATTAGCTTCTTTATTCAAATGTATTATATCGATCCGATTTCAAGACAATCCAAATATATTTCAGAAGCAGCACGACTGACATTAGTGAATGTAGAGATGGCAAACTTGAAAATGGACATTCCATTGGGCTTCATTTTAGCCATTATAGTCGCGATCTTCATTAAGTTCCTTATGGACAAGACAGTGGTTGGTTTTGAAATTAAAGCAGTAGGATCCAACCGGGATGCTGCAAAATATACAGGCATCAAGGTCGGAACAAATACAGTGTTAGCCATGATCATTTCTGGTGGTTTAGCTGGTCTTGCCGGTGTGACGTATTATTTAGGTTATTTCTCTTCCATCCAACCAAAAGTTTTATCAAGTATCGGTTTTGACTCGATTGCGGTTGCACTATTAGGAAACTCCCATCCAATCGGGATTATTTTCTCGTCCTTGTTAATATCAATTATTGACCAAGGAAGCACGTATATGAGTTCGCAGGCAGGAATCAGACAAGAAATCGCTTCTGTGATTATCGGGCTCATCTTATTGTTTAGTGCGTGTGGTGCGTACGTGAAGCATAAAGTCAGCCGCTTGAAGGAAAAAGAAGTGGATCGAAAGGACAGTGAATCATAAATGGATACGATTATTATTGATGGATTATCCTTTGCTCTGCCTCTTTTTATCATGGCGATAGGCGGTATATATAGCGAGAAAAGTGGGATTACCAACTTAGCACTTGAAGGCTTTCAAGGATTCGGCGCATTCATCGGTGGCCTGTCAGCTGTGCTAATCGCAAACGCTTCAGGAGCAGCTATTGAAGATATGTTCTACGTAGCGTTATTATTTTCGATGATTGGCGGAATGGGATTTTCCGTAATTCATGCGGTATTAAGTATTAAATTTAAGGCCAATCAAGTAATCAGCGGTGTTGTCATCAATATTTTGGCGTTAGCTCTCACGACTTTCTTAACAACACAGATCAATGCGGTAGTATTCGGAGCGGCTTCGGACAAGTTCCGTTTAGGTGTATCGGAGCGGTTTACGATTGACGGTTTAGCTAATATACCAGTGATTGGTGCAATTTTTACAGATGTGTATCCGTTCCAAGTGATCATTGTTGTGATTGCCATTTTTGCTTGGTATGTCTTATATAAGACCAGATTCGGTTTGCGTTTAAGGGCGAGTGGGGAAAATCCACAATCTGTTGATGCAGCAGGTGTAGATGTAGCGAAGATTCGTTTTTCTGCCGTACTAATATCAGGTCTTTTATCCGGTCTCGCTGGTATGTGTTTTGCCTATTCCATTTCCGCTCAATTTTCTTCCAACATTTACATGGGGTATGGATTCTTGGCGATTGCAGCGTTAATCTTCGGCAACTGGAGGATTCTCCCGACTTTAGCGGCATGTCTGTTATTCGGTTTTGCCAAATCAGGAGGGACGTTCATAGCTCAGGCAATGGCATTGCCAAGCAGTTTCACTGATTTATTCATGATCTTACCGTATGTATTAACATTATTGTTGTTGATCTTCTTCTCCAAATCGAACCGAGCACCGAAAGCATTAGGTGAGATTTATGATAAAGGGAAGAGATAAATAAAGATACTATATTCAATTTGAAATAATTTACTATGAAATAGCCACTTCTCCTAAGTTGGAGAGGTGGCTATTTATATGGATGTTCTATTTACACAGGTTGTTTATAAAAATGAATGAATTAAAAATAGAATGGCAAAGGCAATTCCTGATCGTAAATGCCATTTCTTGTCCATTCTTTGATAGCGAAATAGTCCGGATATCGGAACAGGCAGCAGGACGAACAATGCAAGCAATCCATTTATATTGTCAAAATCAAATTCGAAGCCGTGCAAGAAGACTGCTACAGTATGCAAGATAATTAAAGCGATGGCGAGTATCGCTATTGGCGTATGCCATCGTCTGGAAAATCGCAGTAGAGTGGACAACCATTTTTTTAGATTGATCTGCCCTTTTAAAAAACGTAACTTCATCAGTCGAAGAAGTACATAATATGTAAGGACAAAAAATAATGCAATCCTTGCAATTGAACCAAAATCCTTCATTGTATCTTCAAACTGCTCGCTATGCAGATAGGCTAATGAATGTTGTAATAGTCCATTAATTTCCCAAAACAACATGAAATCAGACACCATTAGCGCAACGATTATCCAGATCCGTTCTTTTTGGGGGACCAATTTTCGTTTTTGTACATTGTTTTCCCGTGTGCTCATTGGCTTGTCCTCCTCTTAAGTGGTTGTGGAGAGCGTTCATCCGTGTATTGAACAATTTACTAACAACTGTCTATTAACGTTGGCATTGTCATTGAATCCTATTCATCATTGTAATAAACCCACCATAACTTTTTAAAAACAATGTAACACGGTAAAGGGAATCAGGTTCAATATATATGAAATCTTAATGAAAAATTCATCTGAAAAATCGTTAGTGAGCATTCAACTTCTCAACCCAGTTCTGTAGTATGGAAGATAAGTCTCGGAAGATTTGAATATTATAAGTAGATCACGAGTAGATTTGGAAAGGATCAATTGGATGAAAATCAAACGCAAACTTAAATATTCCCTTCTTCGTCTATTTCGATTGAAGGGAAGTCCACATCAAATAGCGGCTGGTATGACCATAGGTTTTCTGCCTAATTGGTTTCCGACGTTCGGATTAGGCCCTGTCCTATCAGTTGCCTTAGCAAGGTTGATCAAGGCGAATCTGTTTGCGGCCGTCTTTGGAGGTCTGATCGGAACCCTTATTTGGCCATTCCTCTTTCTTTTGAATTATAAAGTCGGAAGTCTTCTTTTAAGTCAAAGGCCAAAGATTGATGAAATTAAAGAAGTGGATTATATAGAAGCCCTCAATCATACGGTAGATGGATTTGAGAATTTTCGTAACGGCGGTTACATGTTCTTAATGGGAGCGGCAGTGAATATATTGGTTTCTTCAATTGTGATTTATATTGCTGTATATTGGATCTTTAAGAGGTACCGAGTAGGGTTATTGAATAAAGTAAGATTCAATGACAAAAGGATGTAATTTCTCTTGGATTGGGGCGTTTTTATGTTTAGTCAAAAAGAAGTTTTTAACGTTAAAGGTATACAATACATCATCCGATCTGCTGAAGAGAAGGACGCGAAAGAGCTTGCTGCTGTCCGTCTCCAAATCGATGGAGAGACCGAGAATTTAGATCGGGAAAGAGGAGAGGGTTTCATCGATGAGGAAGGGTTTAAACAACGTATTCAGACTGACACGGAGCACCCGAAAAACCTCTTTTTAGTTGCTGAAATCGACGGGAGAATTGTCGGATTTTCCAGATGCGAAGGAACGAATTTAAAGAGATTGTCTCATAAGGTAGAGTTTGGGGTCTGTGTCCTAAAGGATTATTGGGGATTGGCGATCGGTAAGAACTTGTTAGAAGTCTCGATTAATTGGGCAGATTCCCATGACATTCGGAAAATGGTTCTCAGCGTATTAGAAACGAATGAAAAAGCGATTAAACTCTATGAAAGCTACAACTTTGAAGTGGAAGGAATAGTAAAGAAAGATAAGAAGCTCTCCGATGGTAAGTTCTATAGCACGATTTTAATGGGAAGATTTAAAGAGTAAGGGACAATATTAGTATTGGAATGAACAAATACCACTTCTCAATTTTTGAGAAGTGGTTATTTTTTACTTTCCATCTTTAATTCCCAAACTATTGCCGTTTGAAGGAGTAATGCGTTTCTTGTCTCGCTGTTCATTTAAAATTTGATTGAGCAGCTTCTGCGTGATTTTCAATTCACGCGACTGATGGTCTGGATGGGCCAAATTGATAGCTTCAAAAGGGTCTCTCGTTAAGTTATAGAGTTCATATTCATCGGGAACAGGCACTGTTTTTATTGTAGTTATACAAAGGGATGCCGTTTTGTTATTAGTTACTGGGGTGGTTCCGTTTTGGACTGTAGTTATATCTTCAACACCTGGATTACTCCAAAATTGAGGATTATCAAAGTATCTGGTGTATTTCCAAGTCTCCATTACATGGTTGTTTCCGGTCGGAAGTTTTACAATAACTGATTCGAGGTGGTTTGGCTGAATGACGGACTCATAAGGATTTCCAGTAAGTGTGAACTGATTAAGTCCTTTAGAGAATTCGTCATCTGTCATGAAATAGAGCGGTTCATTGGCTCGGGGGAAGTTTGCCTTGCCGTGGAGTAGCGGACTCAAATCCCGGCCGACCAATGGATGTACTTCCGTATGATTCTGCTTCAAGTGTTCTTGAGCTTCCAAAACATCGATATTTGCGATGTGTAGAAGAGTAGGAACGATGTCTACATGGCTTGTGAGCATATTCGTTTTAGTAGGTGACGTGAAAAGAGTAGGGTTGGAAATAATTAATGGAACATGTAGGGCTTCTTCGTAGGCGTTGTGCCATTTCTGAAATAATCCGCCATGTGATCCGACCAAACTTCCGTGATCAGCAGTGAACACAACGATGGTGTCTTCAAAAAAGATTGAATTTCTTAATGCTTGGTATACCTTGAACATCTCTTCGTCTACCTGTTTGTGAAGTGAATAATACAATTGGCGGTAAAACGGCGAATCCAATGTCGGTTGGAGTGCCTTTTGGTAGACGTCACGGTAACTCGCTTGTGCGGAAGGTTTAGTCAGTAAATCTTCATCAGCAGTTGGTGAGGCTGGGATGAACGGAACAGTATGATCCAGTTCGAAATTGAAGTTCGGAAGGAAACGGGTGAACTCTCCGAATAAGGTAATGTCATGAGGGTTGACGAATGAGGAGACAATCAGCCAAGGTTGGTCATTTTCACAACTTTGTTCTTCAAGCTCCTCGATCAGTTTTACGACATCATGGGCGTAGACGACATCACGTCCGCTCACACCTTTGGCCGCAGAAGATGCAGAGTTCCGAGGACTTGAGCCATGTGGTTCCGGTCCTATCCATCCGCTAAAACCATAAGGATCAAGCCGATCGGCATTCAAGTATAGTTCTTCCCGATCATGATTAGGTGCTCCGGTTTGCGGGTGATAGCTAAGTAATGCATTGTGGGTACCCGGGATTAATAGATCTTCATCGCTCGCATGCCATTTGCCTTTCCAAAATGTTTGATATCCGGCAGTTCGGAAATAATCACCGATGGTTGGAACTGTATTTGGGTCCAGCCAAAATACATCTGGATCAAATGCCCCTTTTGCAGCCCCCGTTGTTTGTGTTACCCCATGAAGTGAAGGATATTGACCGGTGTATAGTGTAGTCCTGCTCGGTGAACAAGCTGTACTTCCGATATAGTGATTCAAAAAAGTCATTCCAGTTTGCTGCAGCAACTCATGAGTTTTTAAGTGGCGTTTTCGCCATTCCAACAGTTCTTTATTCTCGTAGGCACTTGGATATCGTTCTTCATCGACAAGCATGATCAGTATATTTGGATGTCTCTTGGGAGGTCGATTCTCATTAGTAGTCAAAGTTTTCTTCTCCTCATGAATATAGTTATTTTCTATCATATGTAGAAGAAGAAAATATTGAGTAGGATGTGTGGAAAATAATCTTATAAGTCAGAGATAACTTCATTGTAAAAGGAATTACTAAGTACCTTCGCCGATCATCTTGCATAACATATTTTTATCATTGCGAAGGGATGAGAAAAAATGTATTATGTTCCCTATTTCCATTATCACCCTCCCGGTTACGTCAATATGGCCGTCTACCCGGTAGGAGGACAGCCTTATTCTGGATTGGCTGTAACTGATCCAATGCCACAGATGGGTAGAAACCAAGGGATTCCATTAAAGGAGTATGGTCCAAATCCTTTTACCATTAATATTAATGAAGCGTCAAAGCGCAACACTAACTATCGAACGGCACTATGGACGGGCAAACACCTGCAAGTTACTTTAATGAGTATTAATGTGGGTGAGGACATCGGTTTAGAAATACATCCGGAAGTGGACCAATTTTTGCGTATTGAACAAGGGCAAGGCGTTGTTCAAATGGGCAAGACCAAGGAGAACTTGACATATCAACGAAATGTCATGGACGATTCTGCGATTATGATTCCGGCAGGCACTTGGCATAATGTCATCAACACCGGGCCAATTCCGTTAAAGCTTTACTCAATCTATGCACCGCCTAATCATCCGCCAGGAACCATTGATGTGACAAGAGCCGCTGCCATGGCAAGAGAAGAGATGAGTGGACATGACCAAGCGGTACGTGTTGATGGGAAGACACCAGATGAATGGATTCAATACACAGAGTTTTTAGTGAAGGAAGGATTGGAAGACGTGGAAAGAGGGATTAATGCCACGCATATTCTTCAGGAATTCATCTTAATGGGACTGCTTGTAGGTAAGGGGTATTCACCAGAAAAAGCTTATCAAACTGTTGAGGATTGGGAGCGTACGGGAGTATCAAAGATTCTTCAAGAAAGTAAAAAGATGTAACATCACATGTAGGAGCGGTTAGTCTTTATACCGTTCCTTATTTTTTCTTTGTTATGATGATCAATCGTGACAAGTAACCAGTAACCATCTATAGGTAAATGTCATAACTTACAGTATGTGAATTTGAAGGAGAGGAAAAATTGAACGAAGAATTACAGAGATTAATCAATAATCTGATACAAATTGAAAATTACTCATCTGCCTTATATTTGGCAATGTCCGCTCAAATGGGAAGATTAAATTATACGGGAATGGCGAAATGGCTAAGATTACAATCAGAGGAAGAGCGGACGCATATGTTGACACTGATCAACTATATGGTTGATAAAGACGCAACCGTCAATCTAACTAGCGTACCCGCATTTCCAACTGATTTTGGTTCACCACTTGAATTGTTCCAAAAGGTTCTCGAACATGAAAAATATGTAACAAACGCTTATCGACAAGCGTTCAACTATGCAAATCAAGCAGATCCTCAAGCTGCGGTCATTATTCAAGACTTCTTAAGAGAACAGATTAACGAAGAGGCTCAATCTCAAACAATTGTTTCAAGACTTACGTTAGCTCAGAATAATCCTTCTGCTATTTTGCTGATTGACCAGGAATTAGGTCAGAGACAGGCGGCTGGAGCAGCTCCCGCAGCTAGTGGTGCCGCCGCAGGCGGGGCATAATTCTATAGTGAATTGAACATAACCACTTCTTTGATGGATCTTTTTCGCTCCCATATAAATTTAAATTGAATTTGAGTAATAAAAAATCCTATAAAACTTAGTTCATTTTGAAAAAATGAAACACAGTAACAATGATAACTTTCACTATGTTTTCAAGGAAGTTCGTCATATTAAATTCCTCAAGTTATGAGTGTGATCTGAAAAATAGGGTAACTTAATCGTGAGGAAATTACGATTGGAGGAATCCACATGGAAGAGAATTTAGGTAAAATCGAAGTCGGAAACTTATTCACAATAGTAGATGAAGACGATCAAGATCAACAGATGGAAGTATTAGGTTTGCTGCCTGTAGAGGGAAATGATTATGTAGCAGCAGCCTTTGTTGAAGAACTGGAAATGGATTCCGAAGAGGATATTGATATTTATTTCTTCCGGATTGAGGAAGAAGGAGATTTGACCTTCATTGAAACCGATGCTGAATTCGATAAAGTATCCGCTGCCTTTGAAGAAGCCGGAGCGGAATAATAAAAAGGCTTTCCGATACACCATCGGAAAGCCTTTTTCATTACCTCCTCTACAGGATTTGAACCTGTGACCTACAGTTTAGGAAACTGTTGCTCTATCCTGCTGAGCTAAGAGGAGATGACCTAAATAGGACATCAATCATTATAACATATTTAGTTCCTTCATTAAAAGGCTACTTCAAATCAGTCCAACATTTTAGTTAACTGTTAACTCGTCCTTTAAGAGTTTCCGTTTTGTCCACATTAATGATGTCAACAAGATGAGTTCGAAAAGATTGGTAATAGCATTACTTTCAATCTCTAATGGCACGGCACTGCCAATCGTCATAATCACGACACCGATGAAAAATACGTACCAGCCTGTTTTCTTCCATAGGATGGCACTCACAACGAGCATTGCAAGTGTAATCATGAGAATCATGATGGGTGGTCCGTTCGGTCCTTCTGCAGATGAATAACTGACCACACCATAAGCTTTGTCCACTTTAAGCTGAAGATCTGCAGTAACGGAAATGACTTCCATGACAATTGCGGCAATCATATAGAGCAAAGCAATGATCGTTACCCAACACTTCTTCACCCAAGCAACACCGCTTTCCCGAAGTGTTCCTATTGAAAAGATTACTAATAGAGGGGTAATAAAAGCATGAAACCAAAACCTGGCTGCATTCAAGTTCTTAAGTAATTCTCCTTCACCAATCCAATCACCGATTGCCAATATGAAGTTATCATAGATCAGCGCTCCAACAACCACAAAGAGGACACTCGTCCACTTTTTGAAGGCTTTGGTACTGATCCCTTTTAATCCCCACACGAGTAACCCTATATACACAATGGTGAATAAAGCGAAAAATAGTTTATCCATAATACACCTCTTTTCCTATTACTGTGCTTTCCCGTTATTTTCCGACATCTAACAAAAGCTCAATCATGCTTCAAATTTAAAATTTGAACGAGCTGCTCATTCATATAGTCAACTGTATATTCGAAGTCCGTTTCATCCATTCCACAATGAGTCCGATGATGGCATATGTTAATGGTGTTTCTACGAAGTATTTACAACTTTATTTAGGATGGTTTCAATTTCTCGACAAAAGGAAAATGGAAAGTGAGTTGAGCAAGAAAAAGCAGATGCTTATTCTGGCGAGTGATCATGGAACTTGGGAAACAGCAGATAAGTTAAGGTTGAGGAACTTGGCATTCTAAATGTGAAGAATACCCATGTTGTTTTATGTACTAATGCACATAAAAAATGAGCTGGAGAATTACCTCCAAGCTCATGTATTTTATTATTCGTTTTTTTACTAATGCCTCTATTCTTGAAGAAGGTAGCGAATTTTAGTAGGCTTTTCTAAGACTTAATAACAATAATCCGACCTACCATCAAACGATATAGTGAATCTTGCTGACTTAGGGTCGCTATTCGTTATTGAATCCAATCCGTTTTGATACATTGATTTAGGAATTTCCATTATTCTTTCCCCTGAATTATTCAAGTAATACGCCTCTGTTTTATGCCATCCAATTTTATTGAAATCTTCCTGAGAGGTAGAAGTTATTACCTTCCCATCTTTAGGTATATCTATTATTATTTCATTATCCTTCATGTCTAAGGGTTCATATCCTTTTTGACTAAAATAGATTGTCATACAACCTTTAAATCCTTCAGGAACGTGGTAAATAACTGTCTCTTTTGAGGTATCTATGTTAGCAATTAATACTATGAGAAGTACCCCAATCAAACCAATCGCAGCCCATCTCTTCTTCCACTTCAACAAGTACTCATCCCTTTTAATTAACATAAGTTTCTGCTAACGCTTTGTTAGTATTAATTCTCCTTCAAATAACCCAAAACCTTCCCTTCGATTTTAGAAACCTCTATGGGTCCGAAGTCAATGCTGCTTGTTCCTCTCATCCAGTAATCACTTACAACAAATACAGAGGTTTTTGGAACAGTAATTGGCTCAGTGTTAATTTTAAAATCCTTTTCCGTTGCGAAAGATTCAAATGCATCACTATTTTTGTCGAGCTCAAACCATTCATCCATATTCCTACCTAAGGCTTGGGTATAACCATAAAACGTATCAAGTTTTTGTTCATCAATATAAATATGTCCATCTCTTAGTTCAACTGTTTCACCTGGTAATCCAACAACTCTTGCCAGGTAATAATCAGGGTTGTAGTTGGACAGCCCATCATCTTCAGGGTATTTAAAATAGACGATATCCCCCCGTTGAACTTCATTGGTCTTTTCCAATACTGTTTTTGATTTTCCGTCATATGAGACAAAATTATGGTAACCCCTATCCATATTATCGATATGATACTCTATGACAAAAGTGTTGTCGCCCGCTTCAACGTACTCAATAGTTTCTTTCGTGTATTTGTCAGTAATAACTTTCTTTTCCGCAGCATCTCCAATATTAGAAGAACAACCTGCTAACAATAATAATAGTCCTGTTCCTAAAACTAAATTTAAACAACATTTCATTTGTTCCAACTCCCCTTTACAATATTATACCAAGAATATCCATTTTCTCCTCAAAATTAAATGAATTTTCTGTGAATAATGAAATAGATAGATATCCAGTAGTGTAAAAGGGTTTACGTAATCAACCATTTCCTTTAAACATAGCGTTTGTTTAAGTCCAGTTTTGTAAACGGGATCTTGTTGTAGTGGATGCTGGTTGGACAGCTGCGTTCTTATTTGAAAGCAAAAGGCATTGAGAACAGCAATTCTCAATGCCTTTTTACTTATTCAATTTTCCAATCCGAAGCCAATATGTCTTTAAGAATTGTAAACTTTTCTTCTCCGATGGTCGCTATAATTTGGTTCATAAGATTTTCTTTAATGGAAAGATAGCGCTCATAGTTCTCGATACCGAGTTCGGTGAGGCTTAAAGTTTTCTCCTTTTTGTTTCCCTCAGCCTGTTGTACTTCAACTAACCCTTTTGATTCTAAGCCTTTGACCAATTTATGAGTCGCTTGACGCGTAATGTCTACACTCTTGGAGATCGATGCAATGGTAGGGCTTTTTTTATAGACCTTTGCTAATATGAACCATTCCGAATTTGAAACACGTAGCTCGCTATTGTCGTTCCAGTATTCTTCGATTTTCCCCCGGAGCATTAAATGCCGCTCACTAATCAGGTCAATGACGTCCAAGTGGAATAAGTCAGACATCATTTTTAGTCACCCCGTATATTTTTGAGAGAAATATACTATAGAAACGGGAATGATGTCAACTAAGTTGACAATTAGCAAGAATGGGTGTATGATTAAATTGTAAACTAAGTTGACAAAATACAGATGGGAGATAGTGTAAATGTTCAATATTGGAGATCTAACTATTTACTCGTCACTTGGCATTTGTAAAATTGAAGATATTTGTGAAAAGGACTTTAATGGTGAAACAAAGAATTACTATGTCCTACACCCTATGCAGAACCCGACACTTACGATTAATGCCCCGGTCGGCTCCGAAAAACTAAAGATGTACGAGATGATGAGCAAGAAAGAAGCTCAGGTGATCTTGGAATCATTTGCAGGGCCTGGTGCTGAATGGATTGAGAAAGTGACCGCGAGGCAACATGCTTATATTCAAATCATTAATAGTGGCGACCGCAAAGAAATTGCGAAAGTCGGCAACACTTTAATACGAAAGAAATTAGAACTTCAAGCCATTAATAAGAAGCAGAGTGAGTACGATCGAAAGATGTTGACCCAAATCGAAAGTATACTGTTTACTGAAATGGCGATTTCATTGGAAATGGATCTTGGGCAAGTTTATACAACAATAGAAGAATATTTAACTGAAAGCAGTGCTGCGATTATATAATCCGGCACTGTTTTTCTGTATTTGCCTATTGCCTATTTGCATTTTAAAAATACACGTGATACAATTATCTTGAATTCGAGATAATATATTATCAGACGGGAAATGGGAATAATTGAAGGAAGAGACAGGAGGTCGTTCACATGAACGGATTAAAAGGAATGCACCATGTAACAGCGATTACGAGTAGTGCTGAAGAGAATTATAAATTTTTCACATATGTATTAGGGATGCGTCTTGTCAAAAAGACGGTCAATCAGGATGATATCCAAACGTATCACTTATTTTTTGCGGACGATCAAGGCAATGCAGGCACAGACATGACCTTTTTCGATTTCCGAGGAATCCCGAAAGGAAGTCATGGTACAAATGAAATCTTCAAAACCGGTTTCCGTGTACCAAGTGACGAGGCATTAAACTATTGGGTGAAACGGTTTGATCGCCTTGAAGTGAAACACACGGGCATTCAGGAACAGTTTGGTGTCAAGACGCTATCGTTTGTTGACTTTGACGATCAGCAGTATCAGTTATTCTCTGATGAAAATTTGGATGGCGTAGCTCCGGGAATCCCTTGGCAAAAAGGACCGATTCCATTGGAATATGCCATTACAGGACTTGGGCCGATTCATGTCCGGATTGCCCAGTTTGATTACTTTAAAGAAGTATTGGAAAAAGTGATGGAGTATAAAGAGATTGCCAGCGAAGGATCCCTTCATTTATTTGAGGTAGGCGAAGGTGGAAACGGTGCACGTGTAATTGTTGAGAAAAATGTAGTGCTTCCTGCCGGCCGCCAAGGATTCGGCACAGTTCACCATGCCGCTTTCCGTGTTGAGGATCGGGCTGCTCTCGATTATTGGATTAACCGTATGGCACAATTCGGATTCCAGACATCAGGTTTTGTTGATCGTTTCTTCTTCGGCTCCCTTTATGCACGAGTTGCACCTGGTATCTTATTCGAATTTGCGACAGACGGACCAGGTTTCATGGGAGACGAACCGTACGAAACACTTGGTGAGAAATTATCTTTACCACCGTTCTTGGAATCGAAGCGTGAGGAAATCGAAGGCATGGTGCGTCCAATTGATACAGTTAGAAGCACTACAGATTTCGAGAAGGAATACGAGTAAGGATAGGTTCAAGAAAAAGAAATTCACGGGAAGTGGATTTCTTTTTCTTATAGGAAGATGGTTTGGTTCCTTCTCTAACAGGAATAGTAACGATAGGTAGAAGTTCTCGGCTTTTGTCGAATTGGTGTATACTCTAACTAATATTGCTATGTGAAAAGAGGTTTCTTTGATGACTCGCATCTATGAGGACGATAGTTTGGCATTACACACCGATCTTTATCAAATTAATATGGCACAGACATACTGGGCAGAAGGTCTCCATGAGAGGAAAGCAATCTTTGAATTGTATTTCCGAAAACTTCCGTTCGGGAATGGCTATGCAATATTTGCCGGTTTGGAGCGGATGCTTCAATACTTGAAGGACTTTAAATTGAGTGAATCGGACTTAAGCTATTTACAAAATGAGCTTAATTATAATGAAGATTATATCGAGTTTCTCCGAAATCTCCGTTTTACTGGAGATGTCTATTCGATGCGGGAAGGGGAATTAGTATTTGGCAATGAGCCTCTTGTTCGTGTTGAAGCACCAATCGTCGAAGCACAGCTCGTTGAAACAGCTTTGCTGAATATCGTGAACTACCAAACGCTGATTGCAACGAAATCCAGTCGTATAAAACAGGTCGTGAAAGATGATAACGTTGCTGAGTTCGGGAGCCGGCGGGCGCATGAGATGGACGCGGCTATTTGGGGTGCTCGTTCTGCAATTATCGGCGGACTGCAATCGACGAGTAATGTACGTGCCGGAAAGTTATTCGATATCCCAGTTTCGGGTACACATGCACACTCGATGGTTGAGGCGTTTGACACGGAATATGAAGCATTCCATGCGTATGCAAGACAACATAAAAACTGTGTATTCCTTGTGGACACGTACAATACATTGAAGATAGGTGTTCCTACCGCTATTAAGGTGGCAAAGGAATTAGGTGACTCCATTAACTTCATTGGTGTCCGGATTGACAGCGGGGATATCACATTTCTATCCAAGGAAACACGGAAAATGCTCGACGAAGCCGGGTTCTATGATGCCAAAGTTTTTGTTTCGAATGACTTGGATGAATATACAATCCTCAACTTAAAAGCACAAGGCGCAAAGGTTGATGTGTGGGGCATTGGCACGAAACTGATCACGGCCTATGACCAACCCGCATTAGGAGCCGTATATAAACTGGTTTCATTTGAAAATGAAAACGGAGAAATGGAGGATACCATCAAGATTTCCGGAAATGCGGAAAAGGTGACGACTCCCGGCAAAAAGGATGTATACCGGATTATCGACCGGGCTACGGGTAAGTCTCAAGGGGACTACATTACAATGAGTGATGAAGATCCACAGATGGAAGAACGTATTAAGATGTTCCACCCTGTCCATACATTCATCTCTAAATTCGTAACGAATTTCGATGCAGTGCCATTATTGACACAGGTTGTCGCTAAAGGGGAAATTACTTATACATCCCCAAGCGTCATGGAGATTCAAGAATATGCAAATAACAACTTAAATCTCCTATGGGATGAATATAAACGTTCATTGAATCCGGAGGAATATCCTGTTGACTTAAGTCAGAAGTGTTGGGACAACAAGATGAGGAAAATCCAGGAAGTCCGTGAGATGGTAGAAAATTTTTTGCAAAGGTAGGGATCCGAAGTGCAATCGTTACAACAGCAAATTATTGAGGAATTGAAAGTCAAGCCGACCATCGATCCAAGGGAAGAAATTCGGAAGTCAATCGATTTTCTGAAGGAATATGCCCAGAAACATTCCTTTCTTGAAGGATTTGTATTGGGGATATCAGGTGGACAAGACTCGACCTTAGTCGGAAAGCTTGCCCAGTTGGCGGTGGATGAATTGAATGACGAAACGGGTTCTGACCGCTATAAATTCATCGCAGTCCGACTTCCTTACGGCATTCAGTTCGACGAGGACGACACCCAGGACGCGTTAGAGTTCATTCATCCTTCGATCACATACCGCGTGAACATAAAAGAAGCGGTCGACGCAAGTGCCCGTGCGCTTGAAGAAGCAGGCGTGAAGTTGACGGACTTTGCAAAAGGGAACGAAAAAGCAAGGGAACGTATGAAAGTCCAATACTCTATAGCGAGTATGCACAACAGTGTCGTTCTTGGAACCGATCATGGAGCCGAGGCGATCACAGGATTCTATACGAAATACGGAGATGGCGGAGCGGATTTAATGCCGATTTTCCGTTTGAATAAGCGTCAGGGGAAACAACTATTGAAAGAGTTAGGTTGTCCTGAACATCTTTACACGAAAGTGCCGACAGCGGATTTGGAAGAAGACCGTCCAGCCATTCCTGACGAGGTCGCTCTTGGTTTGACTTATGATCATATCGATGAATATTTGGAAGGGAAAGAGATTCCGTCCGATGCCCGTGAGAAATTGGAAGGCTACTATTTAAGATCACAGCATAAGCGTCATATGCCAATTACCATTTTCGATGATTTTTGGAAATGAATTTGAAACTTTCAATGGATATTATCCGTCTAAACAGAAGCATCCTTTTTGAATGAGGATGTTTCTGTTTTTTTATTTGTATGATTCTTAGTAAAGAAGAGCTGACAACTTTAACTTTTCTGCAGTTTCGTCTAGTTGTGAGGACCTATTCTTATCTGCTACACTTATGGTAGTCTTTTTCTAATTTTCTAATAGTTTGGAACTCTATTTATATATTGGGGGAATTTTAGGATGCTGCAACAGGAAAAAGTAAAAGCGATTGTAGACAATATTGAAAAGGTAATGATCGGCAAGCGCAATATCGCCGAATTGAGTGTCATCTCCTTATTGGCACAGGGGCATGTGCTTTTGGAAGACGTCCCAGGAGTGGGGAAAACGATGATGGTCCGTGCTCTTGCCAAATCTGTAGGAGCCCAATTCAAACGGATCCAATTCACGCCTGACCTACTGCCATCCGATGTAATTGGGGTTTCCATTTACAATCCTCGTGAACTCGAATTTGAATACCGTCCAGGACCGATCATGGCAAACATCGTCTTGGCAGATGAGATTAACCGAACTTCACCTAAGACTCAATCTGCTCTACTTGAAGGGATGGAAGAATCTTCTGTCACGATTGATGGGAAGACGTTGAACATCCAGAAACCATTCTTCGTCATGGCTACTCAAAACCCGATTGAATATGAAGGTACTTATCCACTGCCGGAAGCACAATTAGACCGTTTCTTGATGAAAATAAAAATGGGTTACCCTTCACATGTTGAAGAAATCGAAGTGTTGCGGCGTGCTGAAAAGTCAGCACCAATTGAAACATTGAGTGCCGTTATAACATTGGAAGAACTGATTCAGCTTCAACAATCCGTAAAAGAGGTCACGGTCGATGAAACGATCAAGAGCTATATCGTAGACTTAGCGTCGAGAACGAGAAAAGATCCTTATGTCTATTTAGGGGCAAGCCCACGTGGTTCGATTGCTCTAATGAGAGCCTCCCAAGCGCATGCATTCCTGAAAGGAAGAGATTATGTAACACCTGATGACGTCCAATACTTGGCGCCATTCGTGTTCAGCCACCGTATGATTTTACGATCTGAAGCGAAGTACGAAGGTATTACAGCTGAAGAGATCGTTGAACGGATCTTGGCTAAAACAAATGTGCCGATTAAAAGGTTAGTGAAACAATGAAACGAGTATTAGCAATCTGGAATGAGGGGAAGAAGTTATTATTTGTTCTCTTCCTTTTGATATTTTCCTTGGTATTTGCACTCTTCCAAGGTGGTTTTGTGAGCTGGTTCATCTTTTATTCAATCTTGCCGTTCACCCTTTACTCGATGTTTTTCTACTTTTATCCGCTATCGAAGATGGAGGTGCAGCGATCCATCAAAAATGTGCGAATTGGCAACGGCGGGAAACTTTCTGCCACCGTCAGCTTGGAACGGAACTCCTCTTTTCCGCTATTTTATCTGGTAATGTCCGACAACACGGATAGTCCTGTCCTGAAGGAGAAGAAGGACCAGATGAAAAGCTTTGAACTACTCGGTTTTAAGAAAAAGTTTGAGTGGTCTTATGAAATCCATGAAATGCGGCGGGGAGAGCATCTGCTTTCAGGAATTGAAATAGAATGCAGTGACTTGTTTGGATGGGTTAAGAAAAAGACGTTCGTTCCACTTCCTCAACGTGTCATCGTTTACCCGAATATTACGGACATGGTTTATGTACCGATTGAAACGCGCTATGACCAAGGGGCAGCGGCTTCCCCATTTACTATTGTGAAGGATACAACAATGGTTACTGGAACTCGAGACTATCAGCCGGGTGACCGAGTTTCATGGATTCATTGGAAATCGTTTGCCCGCACTCAATCTCTTCGGACGAAGGAATTTGAGGATCGGCAATCCCAAGATTTATTCGTCGTGATTGACCGTACCCCCTCTGACCTTTTTGAGGAGGTTGTCACGTTGACGGCATCCATTTTGAAGGCTGCTTTACGGAAACAAGCTACCCTCGGCTTTTTGTCTATCGGAGCAAAACGTGAGTATTTCCCTGCCATTCAAAGTGAAGAGCATTTACAACGTGCTCATTACCACTTGGCAAAAGTAGAGGACGACTTACAGCAGCCGGTTGAGGCGGTTTTTGCGGGTGATCAGGCGTTGGCCGGTGCAGCTTCCATCCTATTCGTGACCGGAAAATTGACGATGAACTGGATCGATACACTTTCACGAAATGCGAAGAATCTAAAGGGCTGTGTGATTTTTGTTGTCAATAAACGCGGGTCCAAAATGACAAGGCAAGACCAGGCGCTCCACCAGGCAGCCCGTGCAAGAGGAATGGCCGTACGAGTTTTGACACCGGAACAATTCAAGAATGCTTTTTCAGAGGTGAACCGCTCATGAAGTATTGGACAGAAAATCGATTATTGCTTTTTACGCTTTTTGTCTTAGTATTCTTTCTGCTTCGTGAGTGGCTATTGCCTGTTATGGAACTGACGGATACTAATTATTTGAAGCTATTCTTATTCTTCATAGCGCTTTGTCTCGTACTCGGACTGTTTCCGCTTAAATGGTGGATTACTGGGCCAGTTAAACTGATCTATATTGGTTGGACACTCACATACGTGTATAAAAGCGATCGGCAAGACGGTATTTCATTTTTGCTTGACCAAGCAATAACGAATACGGCTGCCATTTTCACCGGAAATTTTGGGGCCATTACGGATCCGTTCAGAACCGTTCTGTTTTTTGTCTTACTGTGGATGACGGTGTACTTGATCAACCACTGGATCGTCGTAAGGCATTCCATCTTTTTATTCTACTTCTTAACTGTCATTTTCATTGCGGTGTTAGATACTTTCAGTCCATATGAGGGCAATAGCGCTATTTTACGTGTCATGCTAATTGGATTGTTATTGACCGGTTTCTTGAAAGTGACCAAATTGGTTCAACAACATCAGTTGGATATGCCGAAACCAAAAATGACTTGGGTGTTCGTACCATTAGCATTTTTTGTTGGGTTCTCAGGTGTTTTTGCATACTTTCTTCCAAAGGCTGATCCCGTTTGGCCAGATCCGATTCCGCATATCCGTTCCTTTGCTGAAGGAGCAGGTTCAGGTGGAATAGGAGGCGGTGTAGGGAAAATTGGTTATGATGAGGATGATTCGCGTCTTGGGGGCTCTTTCGTCGGCGATGATTCCGTCGTGTTCACGGCTGCAGCGAACAGTGGGCAGTACTGGAAGATTGAAACGAAAGACACGTATACTTCAAGAGGCTGGGAACAATCCTCTGCTATAGAAGAAGTCGATATCCACGGATTTGGGGATCAGATCCGAACTGGGCTTGCTCCGGGGCCGGATGAAAAAGCGGATGTTGCTAAGATTGACATGGAACTAACGTATCCGTTTGTCATGCAGCCATATGGCATGATTCAGGTGGAAGGTGATGGTGCCGTCACATTGAATTATGAACAGGCGACACAAAAACTGAAAACGTACGAGCAAGGGCAAGAGGTTGACTTAAAGGACTATGCCGTAGTATACAGTGAACCTTCTTTCAGTTTGAAGGCTTTACGAGCGACTACTGAAGAAGATTTAACCGAGTTACCAAGTGATATGGACCGTTTTCTACAATTACCTGAGGAACTCCCTCAACGTGTTAAAGACTTGGCAGTTGAAGTAACTGCGAATAAATCTTCACTTTACGAAAAGGCAAGGGAAATTGAACGATACTTCTCCATGAACCGATTCACTTATGATCAGAGGAATATTCCTGTCCCTCAAGAAGGCCAGGATTACGTTGATCAGTTCCTATTTGAGACACAACGCGGTTATTGTGACAACTTCTCCACTTCGATGGTTGTTATGCTGCGGTCGATCAGAATTCCTGCACGCTGGGTTAAAGGTTTTGCAGAAGGTGAAGAAATCGGAACAAAGAATGGGCAGCGAATCTTTGAAGTGACGAATAATAATGCGCATTCATGGGTCGAAGCTTATTTCCCTGGAATCGGTTGGATGCCATTCGAACCGACAATCGGTTTTAGTGGCGCCTCCAATATTAACTTTGACTTAGACATCGACCAAGAAGGTTCAACAGAGCCGACACCACAGGAACAGAAAGAAAAGCCTCAGCCTGAGGAAATGAAAGAAAAAAATCAGGCAGTAGCAGGGTTTAGCTTCAAAGACTGGTTTGGGGATACGATGGGGAATATTGAGGACAATAAGGGGAGAATCCTCTTCTGGTCCGTCCTCGGTGCAGTTTTTGTAGTTGTCATGTATCGAATCCGTTCAAAGTGGCTTCCGAAAGTGCTCATACCTGCAAGTAGAATGAGGAAAGGGAATTGGCGGACATTCGAATCGAGCTATATGCGTCTACTAAAACAATTAGAACTATATGGCTTGAAACGGGAACAAGGCCAGACTCTCTCCTTATATGCTAAACATATTGATGATTACTTTGGTACAAGAGACATGAAGATTTTGACTGAAGCGTATGAAAAGGGCTTTTACGGCGGTAAAATAGAGGAACAACAGTGGAAGCAGCTGAGGGAAAGTTGGGAAAATTTAATCAATCGGACCGGCAGTTGATTTTACGTATGACAACCTGTAAAATTGAGAAAAAATTATAGTAAACAGGTTGCCCTCATATATGTCCGATAATACGGTTCGGATGTCTCTACCAAGTCACCCTAAACGACTTGACTATGAAGGCGGATGCAGCATGTCTTTTTTGCTGCATTCGTCTTTTTCATGTAGAGGCTTCAGAACGCGTTAGAAAGATGCTTTCGGACGCGTTTTTTTATTAGGGTCAGCTTTTCATCAAATAGGAAGAGGTGGAACTATTGTCAGCAGCGCCTTTATTAAAAGAGCAAGAAAAAATCGTCGTTCTCGACTTCGGCAGTCAATATAACCAATTGATCACCCGTCGGATTCGTGAATTCGGAGTCTATAGTGAATTGCATCCCCATACGTTGACTGCAGAGGATATCAAAAAGATGAATGCGGTCGGTATCATTTTCTCTGGTGGGCCTAATTCGGTATATGATCAGAACTCCTTTGACATTGATCCAGCGATTTTCGACTTAGGAATTCCGGTTTTAGGAATTTGCTACGGAATGCAGCTTATGTCCAAAAAATTGGGCGGCCGAGTTGAAAAGGCGAAAAACCGTGAATATGGTAAAGCAGAAATCAACATCGAAATGAAAAACGAATTGTTCCGTGACTTACCGGAAAAACAAGTCGTTTGGATGAGTCACGGTGACTTGGTAGTCGAAGCTCCAGCAGGATTTGACGTTATTGCAACGAGCCCATCTTGCCCAATCTCCGCAATTGCCAATGACGAACGTAAATTCTACGCGGTCCAATTCCACCCGGAAGTTCGTCACTCCATTTATGGCAATGAATTGCTCCAGCAGTTCGTCATCGATATTTGTGGAGCAACTGCTGACTGGTCAATGGAAAGCTTCATTGATATGGAAATGGAAAAAATCCGTGCACAAGTAGGGGACAAAAAAGTTCTTTGCGCGCTGAGTGGTGGTGTTGACTCTTCTGTAGTTGCCGTTTTAATCCACAAAGCAATCGGTGATCAATTGACGTGTATCTTTGTCGACCACGGCTTACTTCGCAAAGACGAAGCTGAAGGTGTCATGAAAACCTTCTCCGAAGGCTTCCATATGAACGTGATCAAAGTCGATGCTCGTGAACGTTTCATGAACAAGCTCGCAGGTGTTTCCGATCCTGAAAAGAAACGTAAAATTATCGGCAATGAATTCATCTATGTATTCGATGATGAAGCAACAAAGTTGAAAGGCATAGAGTTCCTTGCTCAAGGTACGCTTTACACGGATATTATCGAAAGTGGTACGGCAACGGCACAAACGATTAAATCCCATCATAATGTTGGTGGTTTACCAGAGGACATGCAATTCAAGCTGATCGAGCCATTGAATACATTATTTAAGGATGAGGTTCGTGCACTTGGAACAGAGCTTGGACTTCCTGATGAAATCGTATGGCGTCAGCCGTTCCCTGGACCAGGACTTGCAATCCGCGTATTAGGTGAAGTGACAGAAGAGAAATTGGAAATTGTGCGCGAATCTGACGCAATCCTTCGAGAAGAAGTAGCGAAAGCAGGCTTAGAGCGCGACATTTGGCAATACTTCACTGTTCTTCCTGACATCCGCAGTGTAGGTGTAATGGGAGATACTCGTACGTACGATTATGCAATCGGAATTCGTGCAGTTACCTCTATTGACGGCATGACATCCGACTGGGCACGCATCCCATACGATTTGCTGGAAAAAATCAGTGTGCGTTTAGTCAATGAAGTACCTCATATCAACCGCGTGCTGTATGATGTAACGAGCAAGCCGCCTTCCACAATTGAGTGGGAATAAGTTTTAACAAAAAGAAAAAGCTCCTTCTTAGCTGCTATTGGCACTACAGAAGGAGCTTTCCTATTTTGAAATCTTTTAGAAAGAAGGATATTGATTAATAATGTAGAATGTAAAATAAAACCCAACTGATATTTACGATTAGTGTTTCCATCTTAAATATACTTGATAGCTTTTCAGGAAGTGAATAAAAATTGCAAAATAGATTAAATTTAAACAGATTCTTTAGTAAGGGACTAATTAATCAATTACTTGAAGAAAATAGTGATGTCAGATTTGATGAAATAATAGGTGAAGTTAAAAGAGTGTATAAATATTTAGGTAGTGCTTATAGAAATGAATATTATTATAAGAACTCTATATTTAATAAAATTGTATTAGGTAGATATGGTTTAAAAACAACAAAGGCTTTTAGTGAAATTGCAATAGGTAAGTCCAAAGCAGATTTTGTATTTCTAAGTAAAAATAGAAACATTGTTTATGAGATAAAAACGGATCTTGATAACTTAGATAGGTTAATTTATCAAATAGTTGACTATTCTTTTGTATTTAGTGAAATCTATGTTGTTACTTCAGAAAAAAATTATTATCCTGTCTACAAATTACTAAAAGAAGCTAACTCAACCGCTGGAATAATTGTATTAACCAATAGAGGTACCCTAAGTATTAGGAAACATGCAATATTAGACGATAGTAAATTGAAATATGAATTTTTATTTAAATTATTAAGAAAACCTGAATATGAAGAAATACTTCAATTGAAGTTCAGACAATTACCTAAAGTAAAGCCTGTTTGTTATTACAAGACATCTCTTGAATGGTTTAAGAAGATTGATATAAAGGAGGCTCAAATACTGGTCTTTAATCAACTTAGAAAAAGACAACCGCATTTGGAAGTAGATTTAATAAAATCTCTTCCTTTTGAAATAAGATGGTTGGTTTATAATGGAATTTACAGAAACAATGAATTAGTAAAAATAACTAGTAGAATTAAATAAAGGGGGGCTGAATTTGTACTATCCATTTATTCGTGGACGACAATATGATTTATTAGCTTTAAGAGAGCTTCAGTCAAAGGAGTTATTAAGTAATAAGATTGTACCTATAATTGAGCCGATTAAAATGAGTTCTACACTATCTACGACAGTAAAAATTTTTAATGAAGCACAAAGGAATTTAATTATTATCACCAATCCTAAGGTAGGTTCTTTTACGGGTGAACTTGAATTTGAAAGTATTAAGCAACAGTTTAAAGAAATTTTATCCTACGAGTATATATATCCGGCAGTTCATTTAAATCGAGAATCTTTTACTCACATTGAAAGAATACAAAGAGAATTGGAAATCGAATTATCGGATTTTGCTTTAATACATAGTGATCGTAGTTTAGTCTCCAAATATAAAGAGTTTTTTAATGATTTCATTCCTTCCTATAATATTATACCATCGGAAAATTCTTTTAGAAGATTATTACGTGGACAGAATATAATAGGGTTAGATGACAAATTTAATAAGCTACTTAGAAATGCAGATTATTTAGAACAAGTCAGTGAATTCTTTTCGGAAGAACATTTATTTTACTCAGAAGAAGGTTATATTGGATTTTCTGACTATTCTGTTGTGGGGGAAGAGTATAGTGAGAGTGGGTTTGCACCATATGCCGTAGCTATACACATTGTCTATCCTAATGCTGATGATGCACTGGAAATTATGCATTTTGTTTCAGATTCTAATGATGATATAAGTGATCCAGCTGGAAAATTTTCAGAAGCATTGCGGAAGTTGATTGAATGGTATGAAGGCATATACGACGATAGAATGGATACCTTAGCAATGAGGGTTTTTTCTGAACACTATAAAGAAGGGACCTACCCAGGTTTACCGACATTAAAAAAGTTATCAATAATGCATCATTTGGAATTAATGGGTAAACTCTTAGAGTAGGAGTGGGAAAATGAATTGTTGCGAGAAATGTTTTCTGCCTTTAGAAATTAAAAGTATGATTAGAAGTCTTGATAAGATTGGTGATTGTGATTTCTGTGGAAATAGAGAAGTGTATATCTATGATTTACAGAGAGATCAAGGCTTAGATTCGCGGTTTAATGACGTTATAAGCATATTTAAATTAAGTAATGATCTGCCCAATGATTACCCACCACACAAATTAGTAATGCTAAAAGATGAATTTGCAAATAATTGGAATATTTTTAACGGGCTATCTTCTGAAAAAATATATACTTTACTGAAGTCACTTCTGGAAGTTAACTATTCTGAGAAGATTTCATTATTAAATTCCACTGTGGGAATTTTGGAGTTTATTAATGAGGAGTATTTAAATAATAACTCATTATTGAAAAACCATACTTGGGAAGACTTTGTTAATTACTTAAAACATATAAATAGGTTTCATTTAAAACATATTAATTTGGATGTTTTATCAATATACATAGAAAGATTAAGTACAACTTTAGAAGACGATTTGTTTTATAGAGCAAGAATTTCTAATGAAGAAGAATTGGATTTTGCTAAAATGGGAGCACCCCCTGCAAGATTTGCCAAAGCTGGAAGAGCTAACTCAGAAGGTATTAGTCACTTGTATTTAGCAAGCGATATTGAAACTGTTATTAAAGAGATTAGACCAAGTTCAAGTGATTGTATTTTTATCGGAAGATTTCCAGTTCCTGAAAACACTAAAGTAGTCGATTTTAGAATACTTAAGAAGATTAGTGTTTTTGATTTTGAGGATCCTGCTATGTTTGCAATAAATATCGATAATTTTAATAAAATGAGCAATGAGATCTCTAAACCTGTGAGGAGTGGGGATAGTAAATTAGATTATTTACCAACACAGTTTATTGTTGATTTTATTAAAAGTAGAAACGAAACTTTAGTGGAACCTATTAGAGGGATTGTCTTTGATAGTACCCTTAGCACAAGCGGTTATAACTTAATGATTTTTAATCCAGAGTTCATTAGTTGTAATAGAATTATCAAAAAATCAATATCTGAAATAAGTTATTCACACATACCTATTGAAGATTGAAATGTTTTCCGAACTTTAAAGTATATAATCTAAAAAATGTTCGGAAAAACTATTGATTCACTATAGGACAAATGATATATTACTCATGTAATTCAAATAAAAAGTCGTCGTATAATGTCGGGGATATGGCCCGAAAGTCTCTACCGAGTTACCGTAAATGACTCGACTACGATTATTGGAAAAGCTTTTTCGGCTTTTCCACCTTGAACATGAGGAATCGGGAGACGTGCGACAGTATTGTTGCACGTCTTTTTTATATGACCGGCGACAAAAAACGGAGGAGTAAACACGTGAAAAAGTATTTTCAGTTTGACGAGCTCAATACGAATTACCGTAGAGAGATCATCGGTGGGTTAACGACATTCTTGTCAATGGCGTATATCCTGGTTGTCAATCCGTTAACATTATCTCTGGACGGAGTGGAAGGTCTTCCTGAAGGATTAGCGATGGACAAAGATGCAGTATTCGTTGCAACGGCATTAGCCGCAGCGGTAGGTTCATTGTTTATGGGACTCATAGCGAAGTATCCGGTGGCACTTGCTCCAGGTATGGGCTTAAATGCATTCTTTGCTTTCTCCGTCGTATTAGGAATGGGTATTCCTTGGCAGACAGCCTTAACAGGTGTTTTATTCTCAGGACTTATTTTTATCGTGCTTTCATTGACAGGTTTAAGAGAAACAGTGATAAATGCAATCCCTTCCGAATTAAAATATGCGGTCGGAGCGGGTATCGGTTTGTTTATTACATTCATCGGTTTAATCAATGCAGGTATTATTGTAAATAATGATGCAACATTAGTAGGATTAGGAGACTTAAGTCAACCTAATACATTGTTAGCTATATTCGGTT
The DNA here is from genome assembly GCF_042651785.1 of Chungangia koreensis. Lineage (NCBI taxonomy): Bacteria > Bacillati > Bacillota > Bacilli > Lactobacillales > Chungangia > Chungangia koreensis. The sequence continues at coordinate 1,237 of NZ_JBHSEC010000004.1, read as the reverse complement.
TAGTATTAACGGTTATCTTTATGGTGCGTGGTATTAAAGGCGGTATCTTCTACGCGATGTTGGTCACTGCCATTGTCGGTATGATTTTCAAATTAGTAAATGTACCAGACAAAATCGTTGGAGCGATTCCAGACGTATCACCTACCTTTGGAGCAGCTTTTGAAGCTTTCTCTGATCCGGGTCATATGATGACAGTTCAATTTCTTGTAGTTGTTCTTACTTTCTTATTTGTAGACTTCTTTGATACAGCGGGTACCTTAATGGGTGTCGCCAACCAAGCAGGTTTAGTAAAGGACAATAAATTACCTCGAGCAGGCAAAGCTTTGTTAGCTGATTCACTTGCAACGGTGACAGGAGCGATTTTTGGTACTTCTACAACTACTTCTTATGTAGAATCAACTGCAGGCGTTGCAGCTGGTGCACGAACAGGATTTGCATCTGTAGTAACAGGAGTATTATTCCTTCTGGCATTGGTGTTTTTCCCGGTTCTTGACGTGATCACTCCTGCTGTAACGGCGCCAGCATTAATTATTGTAGGTGCATTAATGGTTTCATCTTTAGGGCGGATACCTTGGGAGCGTTTTGAAATTGCAGTTCCAGCTTTCTTGACAATCATCACTATGCCATTGTCGTATAGTATCGCGACTGGTATTGCAATTGGATTCATCTTCTATCCAATTACAATGACTTTGACAGGGAAAGTAAGACAAATCCACCCAATCATGTGGGGTCTATTTATCATCTTTATCCTATATTTCATTTTTATCGCATAATACTTCGAAGGACTCTTCCTACTATATATAAGGAAGAGTCCTTTCTTGATATAGAATTGATATAATTGTAACCGCGTTTTAACTTGAATTTTCTGAAGAAACTATTATAATTGTGGTCACAAAAACTTTATTGAGAACTGTTGACTTATCTTTCTTAGGCTGATATATTTAGAAAGCTCTCTTAAAGAGGGCTGCTTACTGAATCACTTCAACAACATGGATTGAAAAAAGTTGTTGACAACGTTTTGGGAAAGTGATAATATATAAGAGTTGCTGTTGCGATGGCGACTCAAACATGAACCTTGAAAACTGAACAGCAAAACGTCTAACAAACACTTGTTTTGATCCGACCTCCGTCGGACAGAACAGACAACAAATTTGGACATCATTATGATGCCAGCAAAACTTATGAGCTTAACTCATACTCTTTATGGAGAGTTTGATCCTGGCTCAGGACGAACGCT
>NZ_JBHSEC010000003.1:0-179573 GCF_042651785.1 Chungangia koreensis | reverse complement strand
CAATATAAGTGGAAAAATCCACTGAATAGAAAACTATAAATAATGAATTTCAGCAACTAATGATTGCCCAGTAATTTTACACAAGATTATGGACTTGACTGGGGGGAAATGCTGGTTTACAACTATTTGTCCAAGGTTTACAACTAAACGGTGAAAGTCTACAACCATTTTGGTGAAGTTTACAACAAAGCGGGGGAAGTCTACAACTATGCAAGGGAAGTTTACAACCAAATCAATCCAGTACGATCTACTGATTTAATGAATGATGAAAATGCTGGTTTACAACAATTTGTCCAAGGTTTACAACTAAACGGTGAAAGTCTACAACCATTTTAGTGAAGTTTACAACTAAGCAGGATAAATCTACAACCAAATCACCAAAGTCTACAACCATTCTTCCAATGCCAAGCACTTCAAACAAATTCCTTCCTTAATATTCTTTTCTGTAACTTTTCTGCGTACTATCCGTAGTAAGAAGAGAAGGGGGAGATGCGGGATGAATCCATTCATAACGATATGGAGCCGACCGAAAGAGACACTTCAGTACATATTAGATGAGAAGACGGTCGGATATGCGGTTATGCTTACTTTGCTTGGTTCGTTGGTGAGCAGTATTATGGCTTTTTCAGATACAGGATTTTTTGGTGATTTCCCGTTAGTTGCGATATTGGCGATTTCGTTTGGAGCAGCTATCGTATTGGGTTTAATGGGCTGGGGGTTTATGACGCTCTTATATACATTGGTCGGGAAGATGTTGGGCGGCAGTGGAACGATGCCTCAGGTGAGTAAAATTGTTGCATCATCCGCACTTCCGGGAATTTGGATGGCACCGATCAATGTGTTGATCCTGCTCATTTACGGAAAGGATTTATATGAAGCGCCTCAAATTTACGAATTTACGGTTCTTCCCATTGCCGTTTACTTGATCTATAACCTCATTACGCTTGGAATTGGGGTTTACGCGATTGTGATTCAAAGCATGGGACTTGGGTTGGCGCACGGTTTTTCTTCACTTCGAGGTTTTGGAGCCGTCGCAATTGTTACGGGGTTCCTGATTGTGATCACGTTGATTATTTCGTTTGCCATCATTTCAATCTTCATCTTCAAATAATAGAATGATTGATTCGAAAAGAGAAGTCAGCCTACAATGAGAGTAGGTTGACTTTTTAAATTGAGGGGGAATGAAAGATGGATTTAGGGTTAACAGGAAAAGTGGCGCTGATTACAGGCGGCAGTAAAGGGATTGGACTTCAGACGGCCATCAATCTGGCTAAGGAAGGCGTAAAGGTCGCCATTTGTGCTCGCAATGAAGAGAATTTGAACGCGGCCGCTGAACGGATCAAAGCCGAGACAGGTGAAGAAGTTCTTACAATTGTAGCGGATGTCCGAAATGAAGCTGATTGTCAAAAAGCTGTCAATGAAGCAGCAGAGAAATACGGACAGTTTGATATATTAGTCAACAATGCAGGGACATCACAGGCAAAGCCATTCGATAGCGTCGATACTGATTTGTGGCGCGACGATTTGGATTTGAAGTTGTTTGGAGCGATCAATTGCTCGAAGGCGGCCATTCCGCATATGAGAAAAGCTGGCGGCGGTGCAATCGTTAATTTAACAGCGGTAAAAGGGAAAACACCGACAGCTTCTTCGTTGCCGACATCGGTGAGCCGAGCAGCTGGTATGGCGCTCACAAAAGCGATGAGCAAGGATCTCGGTGCTGATAATATTCGTGTGAACACAGTATGTATCGGGTTGATTCGCAGCGATCAGATCGAGAAGAAGTGGAAGAATGTGAACCCGGAAATGTCATGGGACGAGTTCTCCCGTAAACCGGAACACGGCATTCCTCTTGGACGCATCGGTGACACAGTGGAAGCAGCTAACGTCATTACATTCTTAGTTTCTGACGCAGCCTCTTATTTAACAGGAACTTCCGTCAACATCGACGGTGGATCTTCAGCAGTATTGTAATGCCTATTGAATGAAAGCTCCCGGTTCGCCGGGAGTTTTTTTATGAGCAAAATAAGGCAATCGACTGCTCGCCATAAACAAATACTATTCGCCTTTCATTCCCATTCTGTCAATGTACACGTCAATTGTCATAGAGTCTTTTAGAAAAATAGTAAAATCATACTACTTGAAATAGTTTGAATGTTTCGTATTAAAACTATAAGATTATAGTGTATTACACTATTTTTCCAAAGGGGTTGATAGAATGAAAGGTGTTTACGCAGAAGATGCTATGGACCCGAATGAGGAAGGTCCTCCGAAGAGTCACTCTGTTCACAAATCAGGGGTGGATTTTGAGCGGATTGCGGAGAGCAGCCGATTCCGTGAGTTCATGGCAAAGAAGAAGAAATTCATTGTTCCTTTAACTGTGTTTTTCCTCATTTTCTATTTTACTTTGCCTGTGATGACGTCTTATTCGGACTTTCTGAATACGCCTGTGATCGGTGATATTTCCTGGGCATGGTTGTTTGCGCTTGCTCAGTTCATCATGACGTGGGTGCTTTGTACGATGTATGCGAAGAAGTCTGCTTCCTTTGATGATGACGCAGATGTGATCATTGAGGAGGAAATTGTGAAAGGAGGCGGTAAGCGATGAATGGTACGGTCGTTACGTTGTTTTTGGCTATTGTTATTTTGACGCTTGTTGTTACATATTACGCTGCGAAACGGACGAAATCGACTTCGCATTTCTACACTGCTGGTGGGGGTTTGACTGGCTGGCAGAATGGGCTTGCGATTGCCGGTGACTATTTGTCGGCTGCTTCTTTCCTCGGTATTGCGGGTTCTATCGCGCTATTCGGATACGATGGATTCTTCTATAGTATTGGTTTCTTAATTGCTTACTTGGTTGTACTATTCCTTGTGGCGGAGCCATTGCGGAATTTAGGGAAGTACACGCTTGCAGATATGATCAATGCGCGTTTTGATGCGAAGAAAGTGCGTGCGGTTGCAGCGTTAAGCACGATTACGATTGTTATTTTCTATATGATTGCACAGTTAGTTGGTGCAGGTGCACTTATTCAGCTTTTATTCGGAATTCCTTATTGGGTTGCCGTTCTGATCGTCGGAGTGATGATGACTATCTATGTATTATTCGGTGGGATGACAGCAACAAGTTGGGTGCAAATTATCAAAGCTGTTCTTCTGATGATCGGTACTGTGATCATTTCATTTTTAGTGTTACAGCGCTTCGATTTCAACATTCTCCAAATGTTCTCTGAAGTGAAAACTGTAACAGAGCATGGGGAAGCTTATTTACAGCCGGGTCTTCGGTATAAAGATCCGATTGGAACGATTTCCCTCATGTTGGCACTCGTTTTAGGTACGGCAGGACTGCCTCATATCCTGATGCGTTTCTTCACAGTTAAAGATGCGAAGACTGCCAGAAGTTCTGTCGTCTATGCAACTTGGATCGTCGGGATTTTCTACGTACTTACAGTATTCTTAGGATTCGGTGCTGCGGCTTTCGTCGGTTCGACTGCTATCCGTGAAGCCAATGCTGCCGGGAACATGGCGGCTCCGTTGCTGGCTCAGGCTCTTGGTGGAGATTTGCTGATGTCCTTCGTTTCTGCAGTAGCCTTCGCGACCATTTTGGCTGTTGTAGCGGGTCTTGTTTTATCTGGTGCATCGGCGTTCGCCCATGACATTTACGGGCAAATCATTAAAAAAGGACAAGTGTCAGATACCCAGCAGATGAAAGCCGCACGCTATGCCTCTCTTGGTGTATCCGTGTTATCCATCTTGCTTGCTTTATTCGCACAGTCACTGAATGTTGCGTTCTTAGTTTCCCTTGCGTTCTGTGTAGCGGCAAGTGCAAACTTGCCAGTGATCCTGTATACGGTTTTCTGGAAACGATTCAATACGGCTGGAGCCATGACGGCTATGATTACAGGGCTGCTTTCTGCGCTGATTTTAGTTGCAGTGAGTCCAAGTGTGATCTCGCCTGAAGGGACCGCAATCTTTGTTGGAGAGCCTCTCTTCCCGTATGCAAATCCGGCTATTATTTCGGTTCCGCTTGGTTTCTTAGGCGGATTTATCGGTACGCTATTATCGAAGGAAGTGGATGCAAAGCGCTTTGCGGAAGTGTCTGTCCGTGCGAACACAGGTTATCGCGATTGAGATTTTCATGAAAATAAAGGGGATGCCTCTATCGGGGGCACCCCCTTTCAATTAAGGAGGGAAACAATATGAATACTGTCTTTATTGCAGGGCATGCTCGCTTACCAAATGGAATGGCGGCACAAAGTATATATGGGACATTGACTATTACAGCCGAGGTCGATAAGAAGTACGGAGTGATTGTATCGGCGAGCTGTACGCTGGCGACTGAGCATGGCCGTGACTTTATCCATCATTTATTAAGAGGGCATAGTTTACGGGATGGGGTAGAGGAGCCGATTGAACAGTTGAAGCAGCATTACTTGGGCAAGGCGGGAAATGCGCTCGCTTCCGCTTTACGGGATGTACATAAACAGTACGAACATCACTTTACTTCTGTTATTTGAATTAATAAAATATTGCAAATAAAAATCCAATCTATTATACTCGTAAACAAGAACTATGCCGAGTCGCCACAAGCGACCAACCCGCATGGTGAAGTACTATATGTAAAAGCCACATACGCTGCCTAATCTGCCAACGTTCCTTAGCCGGATCTGTTTACGCAGGTGTAAGCCAGTCCAATAAGAGTACAGGATTTCTGTATCTCTATTTGGGTTGGCTTTTTATATTGCTCAAGGAGGATGCAGAAGTGTCGGGTGCATTGCAAAACATCAAGATCCTCGATTTGTCGAGGGTGCTGGCTGGCCCGTATTGCACGATGATTTTGGGAGATTTGGGTGCGGAAGTCATTAAGGTTGAAGCGCCTGGTGGAAGCGACGAAACGAGAAAATGGGGGCCGCCTTTCCAGAACAGTGTAAGCGCTTACTATTTAAGCGCGAACCGGAACAAAAAGGCAATTACGGTTGATCTGAAAACTGCGGAAGGAATCGAAACGATTAAAGAGTTGGTGAAGGAAAGCGACGTGATTCTTAATAATTTCAAGACCGGAACGATGGAACGGTACGGGCTTGACTACGAGACGCTTGCTTCATTGAATCCGGGAATTGTGTATGCGTCCATCACCGGTTTCGGGCAAACGGGTCCAGAGAAGGATTTGCCTGGATACGATTTCATCATCCAGGCGATGAGCGGACTTATGAGTATTACGGGGAATGAAGAGTCCGGACCTCAAAAAGTCGGCGTAGCCATTACGGATGTGTTGACAGGGCTCTATGCTGTCATTGGAATCCAAGCGGCGTTATTGGAACGGTCCACTTCCGGGAAAGGACAAAAGCTTGATCTGTCATTGTATGACAGTGCGGTGAGTGCCCTCGTCAATATCGGAAGCAATTATTTGATGGCCGGGAAAATGCCATCGCGGCTTGGAAATACACACGCGAATATTGTTCCGTATCAGACGTTTAAAACGGGGGACGGGGAAATGGTTGTGGCAATCGGGAATGACCATCAGTTCCGGGCATTTTGCGGCGTGCTGGATCAACCTGAGCTTGCCGAGGATGAGCGGTTCCGGACAAACCCGGACCGTGTCCAACATCGACAACTGCTGATTCCGATGCTTCAGGAAGTTTTAGTAACCAAACCGACCTCTTACTGGCGAGAGGAATGCCGGAAAAACAATATTCCATGTGGACCGATCCAAAACTTGGAACAAGTCGTTAAAGATCCGCAACTGATCGCCCGCGACATGATCGTTGAAGCGGAGCATCCGTCTGCCGGTAGAATACGCATGATCGGCAGCCCGTTGAAGTTATCGCGTACACCAGTCAAAATCAGGCTCCATCCACCAGATCCAGGTGAACATAATGAGGAAATATTAGGAGAACGAAAAGGAGAGATTGTAGGATGAATTTTTCATTTTCAGAAGAGCAGAATATGTTGCGTCAAACAGTGAGGGATTTTGTAGATAAGGAAATTATGCCGAATATTGCAGAGTGGGACCGGAAGGGGCATTTTGAGTCATCCATCATTAGTAAAATTGCTGATTTAGGGCTAATGGGTGTATGCATTCCTGAACAATACGGCGGAAGTGGTATGGATTATAATTCGCTTGCGATTGTTTGTGAGGAATTGGAGCGGGGCGACACGACATTCCGTACTGCGGTGTCCGTTCACGTGGGCCTAAACAGCATGACGTTGCTGCAATGGGGCTCAGAGGAGCAAAAGAAGAAGTACTTAGTTCCGCAAGCGAAAGGCGAGAAGATCGGTGCCTTCGGTTTGACGGAGCCGGGTGCAGGATCTGACGTGGCCGCACTTCAGACAACCGCTGTGAAGGACGGAGACTACTATATTTTGAATGGCCAAAAGACATGGATTTCGCTATGTGATGTCGCGGACCATTTCATCGTCTTTGCGTATACAGGCGACAAAGCTGAAAAACACCGTGCAATTTCAGCCTTTATTGTTGAGCGTGACTGGGAAGGGTTCTCCTCGAAGGCGATCAAAGGGAAGTTGGGTATCCGAGCGGGGAACACCGGAGAGATTTTCTTTGAAGATATTCGAGTACCGAAGGAAAATCTGTTAGGTGAAGAGGGCGAAGGTTTCAAGATTGCGATGGCTGCACTTGATAATGGCCGGTTTACAGTTGCTGCAGGCGCAGTTGGACAAATTGCAGCGTGTATCGAGGCGAGTGTGAAGTATTGTCATGACCGGAAGACGTTTGGCAAAGAAATCGGCCAACATCAATTAGTGCAACAAATGATCGCAAAAATGGAAGCTGGTTATCAGATGAGCCGTCTGCTCGTTTACCGTGCAGGCCAGTTGAAGAATGAAGGTAAACGCAATACACGTGAAACGTCGCTTGCGAAATGGCAAGCATGTGACTTTGCCAATAAAGCCGCGGATGATGCCGTTCAAATTCATGGTGCATATGGCTATTCCGATGAGTATCCGGTAGAACGTTACTTGCGTAATTCGAAAGCAACGGTCATTTACGAAGGAACTCGTGAAATTCACACGATTATGCAAGCGGAGTATGTGCTCGGCTATCGTGAGGATAAAAAGCTGAACAAAATGCTGCCGGCTTGGGAAGATCTCTATCAGTACAACTAATTCATTCATCAAGAGAGAGTCTATTAATTTAATAGGCTCTCCTTCAAAAATTTTCATAAGATCAGGAGGGAGAAAAGGGATGAAGAGAAAATCGTTTTTATTCATGGTGGCATTATTGGTATTTAGTATGGTTTTAGCGGCTTGCGGGGAATCCGGCGGCGACACGCCTGAAGCGGAAGCAGACGGCAAACTGCTTGATGGGGAATTCATTACCGTGCTGACTGGAGGGTCTTCAGGGGTGTACTTCCCGTTAGGCGGTACGATGGCGAAAATCTATCAAGAGATGGGGGCTACGGCGAATAGCCAATCGACTGCAGCTTCTGCGGCGAATGCCACAACGATCAACCAAGGGAAAGCGGAAATCGGGTTCTCTATGGGGGATACTGCAGCAGATGCTTACCAAGGAGTCGATAGTTTTGAAGAGCAAGGGGCGCAGGAAAATCTTCGCACGATTGCTGCTCTTTACACGAACTACTTGCAAATTGTCGCAACAAAAGAATCTGGCATTAAAACAATTGAAGATTTGAAAGGAAAGAAAGTAGCAGTTGGTGCTCCTGCCTCCGGGACGGAAATCAGTGCACAGCGGATTTTGAAGGCTTTTGGTATGACTTATGATGACATCTCGGCTGACTATCTGTCATTTGCTGAAGGGGTCGAAGGAATGAAGAACAACACGATTGATGCAGTTGTAATTTCTTCCGGACTGCCAAATGCCGGCGTTATGGAACTTGAGACAAGCAAGGACATTGTTGTTGTAGAAATTGATGAAGCGAAGATCAAGGAAATGCAAAAGGATTATCCGGCGTTCTTCCCGACTGTCGTTCCAAAAGATACGTATAAAGGGATGGAAGGGGACGTCACAACGATTGGTGTGTATAACGTTCTGTTAACACATAAAGATGTCTCCGATGACGTAGCGTATGCTATGACAAAAGGAATTTTCGAAAACTTGGAAGAACTGAAAAATACACATAATGCAGCCGCTGAAATTGATATTAAGAAAGCGGTGGAAGGCCTGCCAGCGCCATTGCATCCAGGTGCGAAAAAGTACTTTGAGGAACAAGGGATTTCCGTTCCGAAGTAATCGATGAAAAACTATTTGATTGTGCTTTTCGTACTGGCTGTTACGGTCCTTTCATTCCTACCAATAGACACCGGTTTTAAGGTGTCTGATGGTGAGGGAAAGCTTTTGAAATTTATTCCCGGTGAGGATCAAGTGACAGTAGGATGGCGGCATTCGGTTGAAAAGACGCCTTGGAAGGAAACGTATCGGGTAGGCGAGGATGGACAGTTGTCCCTCGCCTTTACCGAGTACAAAATGTATGGGGCAGGCACCCCTGACCGGGAAGGCAAAGCAGAACTACTACCAAATGGAATGATTCATGTAACGGAGATTGAACGGATCGTTCCTTATTATTCATTACTTTATGTCCCTATTTCTCAGTACTCTATCGAAGTGGACGGGAAAAGCTATCCGTTGGAAGATTTCGTTCCTGACTATGAGGAAGTCCGTATCTCATTTGAAAAGGTCCGGTTATACGAGTGGGTGCTGATGGGGATGCCACATTTTTAGTAGAAAGGCGGGATGTGTATGGCGATGAAAGCTGACGAAACTGTGGAGTTACCCGAAGAACATCAGGAGATAATGGAAAAATACGATTCGGAATCACGTTTCCGAAAGATAAATGTACCTTGGATTTTACGGCTTGTTACACTGATTGCGGTCGGACTGGCTTTATTCCACTTGATTACTTCATTTACAGGGCCACTTGTAACCTTACAGCACAGGGCAGTACATACGGGAGTCGTGTTGGTCTTAGTATTTTTGTTATATCCTTCGTGGAAGAAAGCGCCTCAGGATCGTCCGTCGGTCATCGACTTCTTCCTGGCTATTTTATCTGTGGCGACGATTTCTTATATTTTTGTGGACTATACCGGTATTATCCAACGAGCAGGATTGCCGAACAACACGGATATTCTTTTCAGTTTGCTGATGGTCATGCTTGTACTTGAAGGCGGCAGGCGTGTTGTCGGGAATGGTCTTACGATTTTGTGTGGACTCTTCTTGCTCTATGCTTTCTTAGGTCCGGAATTGCCAAGGGTGATTGCCCACCGCGGTTATGAGCTGGATGATATTGTGACGTATATGTTTTTGACGACTGAAGGGATTTTTGGAACAGCGATTGGTGTTTCGGCAACGTATATTTTCCTGTTTGTCTTGTTCGGCGCATTTTTGAATAAGACAGGAATGGGGCAATTATTCAATGACACGGCTCTTGCACTTGCGGGGCATACATCGGGAGGACCGGCGAAAGTGGCGGTCATTTCGAGTGGCTTCTTAGGGTCAATCAATGGTTCCGCTGTTGCGAACGTGGTGACGACGGGTGCTTTCACGATTCCACTTATGAAGCGTACCGGTTATTCTAAAGACTTCTCCGGAGCAGTTGAAGCATCCGCTTCGGTAGGAGGCCAAATTTTACCTCCTGTCATGGGTGCAACAGCATTCATCATGGCGGAAACGCTCGGAATGAAGTACTCGGATATTGCATTGGCCGCGATTATACCAGGTGCTCTATATTATTTAGGCGTATTGACCGTGGTTCATCTACGGGCGAAGAAATTAGGGCTATCGGGCTTATCCCGTGAAAACTTGCCGAATATGATGGATGTTCTAAAGGAGCGGGGGCATTTGCTCATTCCGCTCGTGATTCTCATTTATATGTTATTCGGTGGATTTACTCCGATTTATGCGGCCGCTTGGGCAATCATTTCAACTGTGGTGATTTCCATGTTCCGCAAAACGACCCGCATGAACTTTAAGTCGATTGTTCTGGCACTTGAAGAAGGAACCCGAAGTGCGTTAGGGGTAGCGATGGCGTGTGCGATGGTTGGGATTATTGTGGGTGTGGCTTCTCTTACAGGCTTTGGTTTGAAGATGACGAATGCGATATTAATATTAGGGAATGACACGTTGATTTTAACGTTATTCTTCACGATGATTGCTTCGATCATCTTAGGGATGGGTCTCCCGTCGATTCCGACTTATATCATTACTTCTTCGATGGCTGCGCCGGCTCTCACGCATTTCGGAATTGAGCCATTCGTTTCCCATATGTTCGTATTCTATTTCGGTATTTTTGCAAACTTGACGCCGCCAGTAGCGCTTGCAGCTTTTGCGGGAGCGGGGATCGCAGGAGGAAATCCGAATCGAACCGGGTTCATTTCCTTGAAGCTTGCAGGAGCCGGAATATTGGTTCCATATGTATTTGTATATGGACCCGAACTTCTCATGCAAAATGCCACAGCCTTCGAGATTATTTGGATTACCTTCACGACGACGGTAGGAGTTCTCGCTTTGGGAGCGGCATTGGAAGGGTATTTCATTACAAAAGTGCACATGCTCTTCCGAATTTTAGCTGCAGCTTGTGCGGTAACATTAATCATTCCGACCATGATGACCGATATTATTGGGTTAGGTCTTCTGGCCACTTTCGTTACAATTCAAATCATTTTGAAGAAACGTGAAACAGGACCGATTGCACCACAAACGACATAATTCTACGACAGCGGAGAGTGTGCTTTCCGCTGTTTTTCTATGATTTTGTTATACTCAATTTAATAGATTGCAGATTGGATTGAACAACATGGGGAAATCAAAAGATTATATGACACTCGGAATGAACGGAAAATCCTTGTTTGGTGTCGTTTTAGCTGTTGCTGTATTTGTACTGATGTTATTCGGGTTGCCTGATACGTTTAGTGAGGAAGCAAAACGAATGACCGCCATCGTCAGCTTCGGTGTCATTCTCTGGATATTCGAATCAGTGCCAATCGGGCTGACCGCCATCATTGTCCTATTACTCATGCTCTTATTTGATGTGGGCGGACCGGAGTTAGTTTATAGCGGGTTTGCTTCACCTGCGGTATTTCTTATTATTGGAGGCATGATGATTGCGGGTGCAGTCAATAGGACGACATTAGTCAAGCGCGTTACTTATCATATTTTACATCGCTGGGGCACCACGTCGAGGGGGCTTGTCGGAAGCTTGATCATCATTCAGCAAATCCAGGCAATATTCATTCCGACCACGGCTGTACGGTCTACACTCATTTTGCCCGTAGCTTCCATGATGATTGACACAATCGGGGCTAAAAGGGATAGCAATTTACGGAAACTCATCGCATTAGGGGCTACATTCGGTGGAAACATTAGCGGGACGGCCATCCTAACTGCTGCGATCGGGAATATTTTAACGGTTGAGCTCGTAAAACAGTTTACCGGTGTCAATATTACGTATTTTCAGTGGTTCCTCTACACGTTTCCGATCTGGCTATTACTTGTACCCTCCATCTGGTTCTTGTTATTGAAATTGTATCCTCTTCCGACAGATCAACGGGTGTTTCCAAGTGTTCAAGAGGAAATGAGGAAGAAATTAGAAGAACTTGGCCCTCTGAATCGGGAGGAGATCCGTTGTTTAGTAATTCTTTTATTTATCGTTGGATTATGGGTAACGGAGCCGCTACATGGGTTTCATCCGAGCATTCCTGCATTGGCGGGAGCTGTGTTGATGACACTTCCAGGTATTGGCGTGGCGCATTGGGAGGATGTTATTAAGATTAACTTTGGAACGGTACTCCTATTAGGTGTGACGTTGTCTATGGGTTATGCGTTAACAGAATCCGGAGCTGCCACAACCATTAGTCGATACTTAAGTGCTGAATGGTTCTTAGCGATCATGCGAGAGCCTTTATTGGCTATAGCCGTTGTTATCTTATTAGCTCAAATTTTTCACAAGGTCATATCCAATGTCTCAACAGCTGTCGTGACGTTCATTCCGATTATGGTGAGCGTCGCTGTGAATGCTGGTGCTGATCCAGTCGTCATTGGTTTTACTGCAGGACTTGCAAGTCTACATGGATTCATGCTCATTGTGGAAACGATGCCGAATCTACTCGCTCATGGCACGGGTTTAATTACACAAAGAGATTTACTAAAACCGGGTTTTTTCGCTACACTGCTTTCGATGGTGATCATGTTGATCGTTGCAGCGACTTGGTGGAAAGTCATCGGGTTCTTATAATAAAGACAAGGGGCAGCCGGGTTACTCGGACTGCCCCTTGTCCATTTTAGGAATAGGAGTCGTGGACAAATTTAACTAAAGAGACAATATCGTAAATAGGGACGTCGGCTGCTTCCTGTATCGCCTTACGGAAGGCGGACATATACGGGCTCATTAAAATGATGGCACCGAGATCAGGATTAGCTTTCCTGATTCGTTGTGTTACAAATGTTAGCTCGAAATTGATCGCTTCCACATCAATCGGCCTTGTACCGAATACATAGGCTTCTGTGAACGCCGGCATATCGTCCATTCCTGATGGGATCAGTGGAAAATTGGGAGGGACATGGTACGTTTCGAGCAGCTTTGGAGTAATCGACGCTTCTTTGTCCGAGAAGATGGCGATTTTACCCGGTATGGATGGGATGAGGGTTGGGAGTAGAATGAGTGGTGATGTGAAAGTTGGTATGGAAAGTTCGTGAAATTTTTGTGGGTCAGTCAGGTGTTCAGTAATAAGAGTTTTAGCGCCTCTGCTTTTTAAGTTTCTTGCAAGTGGAAGGAGCTCTTCCTCGCGACTTGCCGTTTCAAAGACGGCAGGAAATGGCAGGGTATTGGGGTGCCCGATATCCCCAATTGGTCTTTCTATCTGTGTTTTGGTTAATAGGATGCCAATCATGAAGAATCTTCCATTCGATTTTCCTCCGCTCTATATAATGCTTATCCCATTTTTATGTTGAGTTTTGGCTGTTTAGAATGAAGAAGGAGGGGGGAATTTTGGTGGGAGAAGGGGTGATTACTATTAACTGTGGGGTAGTCGACATGGTTGTTTTAGGTAGTCGAGACGTATAGGAGAGATAGTCGACATATAAGTGGTAAGTAGTAGAAAAAGTGTTTCAACTGGATGGGACATCTGATTTACCGGAAGCCTTCCTCTTTTTTACTTGGATACTTCGTGCAGCCCTCTCATTATTTTTATTGGAGAAGAAAGGAAAAGTTGGATTGGCCTCGAATATTATGAATTAGAGTAGGAGGTTGGTTCAATGAAACCGGTAATTGGCTTAACGTGTAGTATCGATGAACAAAAACATTTTTTGAATAATGATTACGCTGAAGCGATAATTCGGGCAGGTGGGATTCCGTTAGTCATACCAATGGGCACCGAGACGGATGTCGTTCAGCTTGCCGGTTTGGTGGATGGGTTGATGATGTCAGGAGGAAATGATCCGAACCCTCTTTTGTTTGGGCAGGAGCCACACCCGAAATTGGGTGAAGTGACACCGGAGCGGGATGCACTGGAAGTTGAATTAGCGAGACATTTCCTTTACTTGAATAAGCCTATTTTGGGGATTTGCCGTGGGATGCAAATTTTGAATGTCGCGGTTGGAGGCACATTATATCAGGATTTGAGCCAACATAAAGGAGAGCTTTTGCAACATAGCCAAGATGCACCGCGTTATCATCCTTCCCACTATGTACATGTATCAGAAGAGTCTCATTTACAGAGATTGTCCGGATCGGACCGGATTACAGTAAACTCCTACCATCACCAGGCTGTAAAGGATGTAGCTCCTTCATTCGTGGCTTCTGGTATCGCATCAGATGGTATAATTGAAGCAATTGAAAGCCGGAGACATCGGTTCGTGTTAGGGGTGCAATGGCATCCGGAAGGTATGGCGCTGAAAGGTGATCCGCTTTCACTAAAAATATTTGAGCACTTTGTATCAGTTTGTGCAACGGGGAGGCATACAGCTTGAAGACGATCGATTTACATTGTGATGTGTTATGGAAGATGCAACGGTCAAAAGGGGCAGTCGATTTCCTCGACGGCGATCTGGATGCCAATTTAGAGAAGCTGAAAGCAGGAAATGTGATGCTCCAGACGTTTGCCATTTTTGTTTTACCTGAAGTAAAGGTGGAAGAGAAGTTTAGCGTAGCGATGGATCAAGTCCATTATTTTCATAAAAGGGTGCTCGGCAGCAATCCTCATATGAAACTGATTCGGGATTGGACGGATATCGACAAACTTCAGGACGGTGAGATTGGCGCGCTATTGTCGCTTGAAGGCGTAGATGCCATCGGGAATGATATCAATAAGTTGACCATTTTGCATGAGTTGGGAGTTCGCTCGATCGGGTTGACTTGGAACAATGCAAACCTTGCGGCAGACGGTATTTTAGAAGAACGAGGTGCGGGTCTAACGTCATTTGGTAAGGAAATTGTGACGTTCAATAACGAGCATCAGATGTTCACGGATGTTTCTCATTTGAGTGAAAGATCGTTTTGGGATGTAATGGAAATAGCCAAATATCCGATTGCGAGCCACTCGAATTCAAAGTCGATTTGTCCGAATGCACGTAATTTAACGGACGTACAGGCGAAAGTGATGTTCGATCGAAATGCGATGGTCCATGTAACATTTGTAACAGAATTCGTGAAAGAAACTGGTGACGTGGAGATTGGAGATTTGATAAAACATATCGACCATTTCTGTTCAATTGGCGGGATACATAATATCGGGATCGGTTCTGACTTTGATGGAATTACAGCGAAGATTGGTAGATTGGAAGATGCTTCTATGCATCCGAACTTACTGAATGAACTATTAAAATACTATACAGAGGAACAGGTTAAAGGATTCGCGTATCAGAATTTCTTGGATCACCGACCTGTTTGAAAAGAAGACCAGATTGGCTTTTTCGCCGATCTGGTCTTCTTTACTTTTGGGGAAATATTTTCATGTATGACCACCCAATTCCATTTAATTATGTAAAATTTAGCAATATATTCAAGTTTATTGTAATCTATTTGTAATATTGATAGTCTTAAGAAGCGTTCTTTCAAATTCAAGATTTTTCGAAGGCGCAATAAATTAGAATCAGGGGGAAAGATTTATGTCTTTCAATAAAAAATCCTATAAAAAGTTCACAGCAACAGCCGCTACAGCAGCAATCGTAGCGTCCGCAGTTGTACCAGCTGCTGCAGCAGAAATGAAATTCACTGATGTGAACGATAAGTATACTGACTCAGTAAACTATTTGGTTGATAATGAAATCACACAAGGAACTGGTGAACATTCTTTCGGCACAAATGATTCAATTAAGCGTGGAGACGCTGCAGTCATGATTGCAAAGGCTCTAAAACTTGATGTTGAAAATGCACCTGCTTCACCATTTACAGATATTAATGACCGTGTAGCTGGCGCTGTCAACGCTTTACATAGTTTAAAAGTAATCAATGGTAAGAGTGAAACTTCATTCGCACCTGACGATAAAATCAAACGTTCTGAAATGGCTAAAATTATCGCGAACGCATACCGATTGAATGGCGAAGGATTGGACAACCAATTCACTGACGTTGCTGACCAATGGGATGAATATGTAGACGCTCTCGTAAAACATGAAATTACATTGGGTAAAACGGCTACTCAATTCGCACCCGATGCAAACGTCACTCGCGGCGAGTTCGCATTGTTCATGTTCCGTGCAAAAGATTTGATTCCTGCTCAAGGAATTACTGAAGTTACATCTGTTGAAGCAACGACTTCTTTAGTAGACGTTAAAGCTGATGCGCAATTCCTTGGTTTCACTGTGAATAATGGCAAAGAAGTAACAGTTGAAGAGTTAACTAAAGCAGGCTTCACAGTCGAGTTCCAATCTACAAACTTAAATGTGTTGAAAGACGCGAAAACCGGTGAATTAAATCAATCCAAATTCGTTGAAGGAGAGGAATTCTCCTATAAAGTAGCTATTACAAAAGACGGTAAAACAGTGAAGTCTTCTGAAACAACAGTTAAAGTTGAAGATTTCGCGAAGACAGTTGTAGCATTGAATGACTATGCATTAACTGTAGACGGTGTTGAATTGACAAGCGGTACACTTGTACTGAACGAAAAAGCATCAATCAGCGGCGTTAAAGGAACTTCTTTGAAGGGTGCTTTAAACTTCACAGATAATACTCGATTAGCATTCGAATCTTCTAATAAGAACGTAGTAGTTGTAAACCAAAATGGTGATGTAACAACTGTTGCTGAAGGTGAAGCGACAATTACTGTAACTGTTAAAGATTCAGAAGTTAAAATGGAAATTCCTGTTGAAGTCGTAAAAGAAGCACGTAAAGCTGCTAAAGTTTCAGCAACATCCACTTCTGTTTCGATCTTGGCGAATAAATCCCAAGCTGTTGCTGTAACGGTTGTTGACCAATACGGAGATCCGTTCCAAGGCTTCAAAGTTGTAGAACCTGTAGCTGTTAAAGCAGGCGAGAAAACAATTGCAAACGTAACTGTTTCCGAATCCGATACTGCTGGTGAAGCGATTGCAACAGTAGTCGCAACTGGTGAAACAGGTGTTGGCAACGCAGAAATAAAAGTTGGAGAAACAACATTACTGACTCTTTCAGTTAAAGTTGGCTCCAGCAATGTAGTGGCAAAGCGCCTATTGGAAGTTCTAAGCACTGAGTCTGATACTACTCTTGACTTGAACCCAGTAAAATCCGATGCGTCTGTTAAACTTGTTTATAACCAATACAATGCAGATGGTATGTTGATCGGACTAACTGAAACAATCGGAGCTGATCAAAAGTTCACAGTTTCTGCTTCTAATGACAATGTCAACGTTTCTGAAAGAAATGGCGTCATCACTGTGACAGCTGTTAAAACAGGAACTGCCGATATCATCATCAAAGAAGGATCTATCGTTCGTGATACAGTAACAGTAACTGTAGAAAATACATCTCCTTCAATTGATAGCGTTGAATTTGCTTCCGATAAAGTAGAATCTGCTGATGCAGCTATGACTGATTTGCTTAAAGCTGAAGGAATTAAATTGACTTCAACTGACGCTGTATCATTTGGCTATGCAGATGGTAAAGGCGTAATCTTTGTCGAAACAGCATCAGTAGCGAATGGTTACACTGCAGGTACTGATATCCTTTTAGGTACTGTTGATGCAGTTACCGCTAACGAAGATGCTTTAACTTTCGATGTTTCCGGTAAGATTTTTGTTGGCGGTATCGCATTGACTGAAGGTACTAAAGGCGAATTCACAATGCGTGTATTGAATCCAGCTGGTGACGTTATTAAAACTCAACCAGTAACAGTAGATGTAAAAGCAGCTGCTGTAACAGAATAATTATTGTTCACTTTGGACCGGATCTCCTTTGAGATTCGGTCTTTTTTCTGTTTTGAAATGATACTGCAATCTCTCTGAAACTAAGCTGTAAAATACCTGGAAAATATGGGCTTGGGTAGTAAGTATTTTCTGTTTAAAAAGGCGGAAACGGTGATATCCTTTATTTATGAGCAACGGGCTGGTTACCCGGTTTTTCTCCCTGTTTTGAAAATGCTCATATTACAGAAGACCCTCAAGCATCCGGAGAACTGCTCCGGATGCTTTTTTTGATGTCTTTTATTCTAAAAATTTCAATCATTATAAATTTTCAATTATAATAGAATGGATAAATAGAATAAAGGAGTTGTAGCCAGATGTTTATTGCTGAACAGTTGAAAGGGCAAGTGGATCTGACACCGGATCACACAATTACGTCATTCAATGGACGGGTCACTTCATATGCGGATTTCTACCAAAAGGCGAAGAATGTAGCAACGCATTTTCAACGGAAGGGCTATAAAAAGGAAGACATCATTGCGCTCTATTTACACAACTCGGATTATTTTCTCATTTGCTATTATGCGTGCCAAATTGGTGGATTTACAGTTTTACCGATCAATATAAAACTGACCGGGCGAGAGGTCGAGTATATATTGAATCATTCAGAGGCGAAGGCTGTCATTTATGATGAACGGCTTAAGGAGACTTTAGAGGGTATTTCTCCGAAATTAATACATGTACAAGATACAGTTGTTGTTGGCAACGCGGATGCAGAAGTGAGGCTGGAGGATTTAATCGACGGATCGGACGAAGGATTCGTGGAACCTGAACGAAGTGATGAGGATACCGCTGTCATCTTTTATACGTCAGGCACAACCGGAAAACCTAAAGGTGTTATGCTTACGAATAAAAACACATTTGCGACTGCTCAAATCTGGTCAGAGTCGATGAAGTTAAACAGCAGCGACCGGATGCATATTGTGGCTCCACTTTTCCATTGTGCAGCAAGCCATGTGTTCAGTATTCCGATCATTTATTCAGGTGGGACGTTAATAATTGAAGAAGGCTTTTCACCTGAACAGACACTTCGGACGATGGAAGAGGAAAAGGCGACCATTTTCTTCGGTGTTCCGGCTATGTATGCCATTTTGTTGAATACAGAGACTATAAAAGAAGCGAATCTGTCTGACTTACGATTATTTACGTATGGTGCATCACCGATGCCTTATGAATTAGTGAAGCGGGTGAAATCATTATTTCCGGAGGTCAAACTTCAAAATCTATATGGCCAAACGGAAAACTCCCCAGCGGCTACGTCCTTGACTGATGAGCATGTGCTCACGAAAGTCGGTTCTGTTGGTAGACCATTGCCAATGACCGAGATTCAAATCGTGAACGAATTTGGAGAACCGCTACCTGCCGGTGAAGTTGGGGAAATTGTC
This sequence comes from Chungangia koreensis, assembly GCF_042651785.1. Lineage (NCBI taxonomy): Bacteria > Bacillati > Bacillota > Bacilli > Lactobacillales > Chungangia > Chungangia koreensis. The sequence continues at coordinate 160,847 of NZ_JBHSEC010000003.1, read as the reverse complement.
GTTAAGGGTCCACAAGTGATGAAAGGCTATTTGAAAAATGAAGATGAGACTCGAAAGGCACTCCGGAATGGCTGGTTGTATAGCGGCGATTTAGGAAAGATGGACGAAGACGGACTTTTATATATCGTCGACCGAAAAAAAGACATGATCATCCGTGGTGGCGAAAATGTATATCCGCTCGAAGTGGAAGAAGTGCTGTTTGAACGCCCGGAAATCTTAGAAGCAGCGGTAATCGGAATTCCACATGAGGTGTACGGTGAAGTTCCGAAGGCGTATATCGTATTGAAGCCTGGGCAAACTCTTTCCGAAGAGTCCGTTTTGGATTATTGTAAAGAGCGTTTAGCCAAATATAAAATACCGACTGACATTGAATTCATTGACAGTCTGCCACGTAATGCGAGTGGGAAAGTTCTGAAAACCGTGTTGAGAGAGAAGCAGACAATTGTCTATTAAGCGTCCGTTTTAACGGACGTTTTTTCTTTTCATTTGAACATGGCTAAAGCGTTGGGATATTGTTTTATTTTTCAATTCGGGGGAATGATAACTACACAGATGAAATTTAACAGAAAGGGTTTGAATGCATGAAAAAATGGTTTTTGCCGTTTGCTGCGATCATGCTGCTTGCTGGCTGTAACAATAATGATGGTAACGAAAACCCCGAAGAAGCAATGGACGATTTGGGCACTGAAGAGTTAGGTGACGATGCGGTAATTAACGAAGATGAACAGCATGAACAAGACGGAGCAGATGATGATAACGAGCAGAATGAAGCTAAAAATTATTTGACAAAGGATTTCTATAATGAAGTAAGCCAAGGCAATATGCCGGGTTCAAATATAAAATTGGATGACCCCGAAGATGATGTCAAATCACAAATGGGTGAACCACAAGCGGAAGAAGATGTAGACGACGTCAATTTCATAACATATGAAAAATACGCATATGGCGTAAAGGATGGAAAAGTGGTCGCGATTGCATACCATGTACCTGAAAGCGACAACACAACAACGAGTGAATTTATTGAAGCTTGGGGCGCTCCAGCAACCGAGGGTGCGATGTACAACAATGCGCCCGGAACTTATACGTTGACGTATGAGTTTGTAGAAGATACGGTTGTGACGGTTAAATCGAAAGAGAAAGACAAAGTTATTGATGCCATCATCGTTAACAAAAAGAAAGAAAGTTAATACGTTTTATGGGAAAGGGTTATCTCCGAAAATGGGGATAGCCTTTTTTATTGGAAGGAAAAATTAGTAAAATAAAGAAAATCTCTATTTAAAGTGTTTCATTCTCTCCCAATTTTCGGTAACCTAATAGATAAGGGAGGGAAATCGAATGAGAAAGATTGCAATAGTAGTAGTTTCAATGTTTATGTTGATCGGTTTTGGAGGTCAAGCGAGTGCCGAAACAGGTTTCTCTGATGTGAAGCCTGGCGATCCGTTTGAAAAAGAAATGATGTACTTGTATGAAAAAGGAATCATTAAGGGATACGAAGATGGACGTTTCGGTCCTGAGGACAACGTTACCCGTGGTGCGGCAGCCTTGATGATTGCCCGTGCAATTGGACTTGATACTGAAAAAACGAAAACAGAGTTTAAAGATGTTCCTTCTGACATAGAAGCTTCAGGAGCAATCCAGTCTGCTAATGATCGCGGAATCTTGCAGGGTTACGGTAATGGAATATTTAAGCCGAATAAAGTGGTGAACCGAGGCGAGATGGCGATCTTTATTGCTCGTGCGTTTAATCTTCAAGACGAGGAAGTTATCGCTTTTAAGGATGTTTCAATTAAACAAGTCTCTTATTCTTCCATCCGTAGAATATTAGCTGCCGGAATTACTAATGGTTATAATGGCGGGATTTTTAAATCGAACACTGAACTGACAAGACGGGAGTTTTCGGCCTTTTTAGCAAGGGCTTTAAATGCAGATTTCCGTGTTGACGTGAATACTTGTGGTTACGATCCGGCAAGCAAAACAAATCCGGATCGCCAAACTGTAAACTGTTTATTGACAAGAGAGGCTTTAAAGCAAGGGGTTCCTCCTGAAATTGTGAAAGGAATCGCTTCTGCGGAAAACGGTCCTTGGAAACAATTTAATGCAGATGGAACTCCATTTAAATCTACTGATGGTGGAATCGGCGTTATGCAGATTACACTTACAGATGGTTATAATGTTGAACGCTTAGAAAATGACCTCACATATAATATTGAAGTGGGAGTCGAAATGTTGAAGAAGAACTTCGGACGTTCTGTCTTGCCTACAGTCGGCAGTAAGTCGCCGAACTCATTGGAAAGTTGGTACTTTGCAGTGATGGCTTATAACGGTGTAGTTGGATTGAATAGCCCGATTGTAAAGGAAACTGGTTTAAGAAATCCAGGCGCATACCAAGAGAAGGTGTACGCTCAAATTGCAGAAAATGGTTTGAAATCTACAAAGATTGCTAATATCGAAATGAGCAGCTCAGATTTCACCTATGGTCCTGAAACAAATTGGGTCATTAAATTCAATAAGACTCATTTCCCTCTAAAAGGGAATACAGAGACTGCTTCAGCCGAACGTTTTGTAGCTGGTGACGATGTACGTTCTACTGTTGAAGGACGTTTGAGACCAACACCGACGGTAGGTCTAAGTTATACGTCAGTTAGCACAACGAACGACATTCATATCGTTGGTGGCCCGGTGTATGATGAGAATAAAAACTCTACAAATGCATTCGTTTGGTACCCGGCCATGGTTGAAAAGAATGGTAAGAAAATTTATGGCTATATCGCATCGTTTAATTTAGTGAAGAAATAACCAAAAGCCTTGCAGGGATTTACCTGCAGGGCTTTTTAAAAGGGGAAACCTGTTCATGAAGAAGTGGATTACTTTTGATCTTGACGGAACCTTAATGCAAAATCCTTTTGTTGGTCAAGTATTTCCGGAAATTGAACGGCTTGTGTTAGAGAAGGTAGGCGGTATTGGGAATGTTTTACCTGATATTCTTGCTGAACATACTTTGAGGATAGACGCAAATCGCTGGGTGGAAGCATATGACTGGGATGACATTGTATCGACTTTCTTGAGAAAGAATAATATCTCGGACTCGATCGATATTGAGAAAATCGTATGTCAGTATTGTCATGCACCGTCGATTTATTTGCTTGAGGATGAAGTTATAGAAGTCCTTAACACATTGAAAAAGAGTGGCTATGCCCTTGCTGCCGTGACGAATGGCTATTTGAAGTATCAAAAGCCAGTGATGGATGCACTTCAGTTAACTCCTTTATTCGATATAATCATAACTCCTTCAGAGGCCGGGTATGCAAAACCGGATCCTCGAATTTTTAATGGTGTTAATGGGGAAATCGCATTTCATGTAGGAGATCGGTTGGAACACGATGTCCGTTCGGCATACGAAGCAGGGGTTCCATCGGTTTTGATAAATCGTTCATTACCAGAAAAAATTCAACGTTTGCCCATTGTGGATCGAGTGAATCATTCTGATGTTGCTGAATTTTTATTAAACAAACTAAATTGTGAGACGAAGATGGGGTTAACAGAACTGCCACACTGGGGAAAGCCAACCTATATTATTCATAGTATTAAGGAACTGGTTATACTTCTTTCGGATAACGAATATTAGATTCCCATTACAAAAGGTTTATTTACCCTCTTTAATGTTTAAATAGGGTTATTCAGGTCAATTTTAGAAGTAGTACGTAACTTTCTAAAAGGAGACCTGCATATGAAAAAATGGATATTATTCCTACTGGCCATTCTGTTTACTCTCGTCTTAACAGCTTGTGGTGACGGGAACGATCAAGAGGGAACAGATGAACCAGCCACTGAAACTGATGGAACTGCACCAAAAGATACTGAAGGTAGTTCAGGTGTGGAAGAAACCAATCCCCCATCTGGAGAATCAGCTACTGACGGTGAAGGTGTAGGGACATTCGTAACAGTCGATCTGATCAACACTGACGGAGATGTCGTGGGGACAGCGGAACTGACACAGGAAGACAAAGGTGTCCTAGTAAAAGTCAACGCAGAAGGTCTTGATGAAGGCGATCACGGTCTCCATTTCCATGAGTTTGGAAAATGTGATGCTCCGGACTTTGCCACAGCGGGAGAGCATTTCAATCCTACAACTGCTGATCATGGAAGTCATGCAGGAGATTTACCTAATTTGACAGTAGATGGCGACGGAAAAGCGCAAGCAGAATTCACTGCTGAAAACGTAACGTTGGAATCAGGTGCGAAGAACTCGTTATTTAAGGAGGGCGGTACTGCGTTAGTAATTCACGAAAATGCGGATGATGGATCAAGCCAGCCTTCTGGTGATTCCGGTAAACGTATCGCTTGTGGAGTTGTAAAGCATTAAACCGAAGCATCTGCGAGACTTATAAATGGAGTCTCGCAGATTTTTTGTTTTGTTGTTAAAGTCGATAAAGTCCGGCAGCTATGGTAAAATAATGGCAATACACGATTTAGGAGATAGAGAATGAACCGTAAACCAGTTGCCTTACATACTAACTTATTAAAAGAATTTGTAACGGACAGTCAAATAAACCATTATCAAGATCATGTTTCTAAACTTCACACTGCTATGCATGAACGAATGGCAGAAGGATCTGACTTTTTAGGATGGCTGGATAATCCTTTGGAAGATCATAGTGAAATGCTGAAGGCAATTCAGAATGTAACAGATGAAATTAAGAAGAATGCAGATGTTTTAATAGTAATTGGTGTGGGGGGTTCCTATTTAGGAGCACGCGCCGTCCAAGAAGCATTAGCACCTTATTTTGGACCGAAAAGTGAGGGAGTAGAGGTCATTTATGCTGGCCAAAATATGAGCGGAGCTTATTTGAAACAGCTTCTTTCTTATATTAAGGGTAAAGAAATTTACGTGAATGTCATTTCAAAATCTGGAACTACTACGGAACCGGCGATTGCTTTCAGGCTGATTCGTGATTACATGGAAGCACGCTACGGCGATGAGTCTTCAGAGCGGATTATTGTAACAACGGATCTGAAAAAAGGGGCTCTTCGTGAGCTTGCCGATGAAAAGGGCTATCGTTCATTTGTGATTGCCGACGATATTGGTGGGCGGTATTCTGTATTAACACCTGTTGGGTTATTACCGCTTTGCGCAGCGGGCTGTAATATTTCCGAATTAATAAATGGTGCAAAGCGAGCTGCCTTTGATTTGCAGAGTGAAACCATTTCGGATAATCCTGCCTACGAATACGCAGTCATACGGAACATTCTTTATTCAAAAGGCTATACGATGGAGCTGCTGGCCAGTTTCGAACCTTCATTGAAGAATTTCCATGAATGGTGGAAACAATTATTCGGTGAAAGTGAAGGGAAAGGGAAGAAGGGGATTTTCCCAGCTGCTGTTTCTTATTCAACGGACCTTCATTCAATTGGTCAATATATCCAGGATGGCCATCGCTTCTTATTTGAAACAATTCTACATTTCGATCAAGTAGAAGATGATATCGAAATTCCATTTATGGAAGATGATCGGGATGGACTGAATTATTTAGTAGATAAAACAGTCAATGAGATTAACTGTCTTTCTAAAGAAGGAACGGCCATTGCGCACGTGGATGGCGGCGTTCCAGTAGTAAAACTGAATGTACACGTACTGGATGAATACCACATCGGATACTTAATCTACTTCTTCATGAAATCATGTGCCATGAGCGCCTACTTGCTCGGAGTAAATCCTTTCGATCAACCAGGCGTAGAAGCATACAAAAACAACATGTTCGCTCTATTGAACAAACCTGGATACGAAAACCAACACAAAACCTTGAAAGAACGAATGGATGAACTCGAAGAGAACAAAGAAGAAGTAGCTTCTGAATAAAGGCATAATAAAACAGCTCACGGAGTAATCCGTGAGCTGTTTATCTTTGTAAGTATGATTGCTTCATGTTGATTATGATATTATGCTAGTGGTTTTACACTCCAAGGTTCAGGGAGTTTTTCAGCTGCAAGAGCTTTCACACTCCATGGTTCAGGGAGTTTTTCAGCTGCCAGGGATTTAACACTCCAAGGCTCAGGAAGCTTTTCTGCAGCAAGTGATTTAACACTCCAAGGCTCAGGAAGTTTTTCCGCAGCCAGGGATTTAACACTCCAAGGCTCAGGAAGCTTTTCCGCAGCCAGGGATTTAACGTTCCAAGGCTCAGGAAGCTTTTCTGCAGCAAGTGATTTAACGTTCCAAGGCTCAGGAAGTTTTTCCGCAGCCAGGGATTTAACGTTCCAAGGCTCAGGAAGCTTTTCTGCAGCAAGTGATTTAACGCTCCAAGGTTCAGGAAGTTTTTCTGCAGCCAGGGATTTAACGCTCCAAGGCTCAGGAAGCTTTTCTGCAGCAAGTGATTTAACGCTCCAAGGCTCAGGAAGCTTTTCTGCAGCAAGTGATTTAACGCTCCAAGGCTCAGGAAGCTTTTCCGCAGCCAAGGATTTAATGCTCCAAGGTGGCGGAAGTTTTTCTGCAGCCAGATTCTCTTCGTTCTGATTAGCGGTAAAATGAGATCCGGCAAATAGTAATGCAACTAAGCAAAAAATTGATACTAACTTTTTCATTCAACTTCACTCCTTATCCGGTTGTCATTAAATGTTGGAAAGTATTACTTGCTTTTTTTAGCATATGGGCAGCTTTTTCAAACTCCCCTTTACCCAAGTAATAATTACCCACTTGATTATAATAATAACCTAATTCAAATAGGTGGTTTTTATGTTCAAGTAATGGTAACCAAACATTTAACATTAAATTTTCATACTGTTCTATCTCATTATTTAGGAAAAAGGATAGAACTTTATGTTCAGTGTATACTTCTTTGACATTTCTATCAATTATTTCTTCACTATCTATCTCATTGGCAATCTCACTTCCTCTATCCAACCAATAAAGTGCTTGTTCTTTATCACCTAACTCATTTGAAGCTTTAACTAAGCTATTAAAACTCATTAAGTAATCCGTGACGTATTCAGGAGGTAAATGGTCAAGACTTTTAGAAATATGTTCAATTGCAAGTTGATAATTTTGAAATTGGAAATAGATATATCCATAGTTGTATTCTGTAGAGAATCTTAATAAGTTCGAGTTTAATTCTTGACCGATTTTAAGGGCAGCGTGATTATGATCAATCGCAGTTTTAAAGTTGCGAAGTCTGCTATGAATGACTCCTAAATTAATATGACATTCAGTAATCCGTTTAGGAACAAATTCCTGTTGATATATTTTTAACGCTATTTCCGTATATTTTAGTCCTTTAACTGTCTCAAAAAATTGAGAAGCTGTTAATCCTAAAGAATAATATAAATCACCTAATTCTAATTGGGGGAATGAATCTAAAACTAACTTTTCTGCTATGGCATAATGATCAAAGGCTTTTTTGTAATCTCCATGGGCATAATGGAAATTTCCTAAGTGTTTATTGTAATAATAATGCTGTTCATCATCAAAAGCATCTTCATAAAGATAAACATCTTTTATAATCTGTTCTGCCGCTTCCATATCCCCATTTAAAACATGAAATCTAATTTGTTGAATGTCGAAGTCGAGTTTTAATTTCTTATCGAAATGGGTGATGGGGTGGTCTTGTAAATATAAATATTGTTCGAAAATCTTTTTTCTTTGGGTAGATTCAAGTAGTAACAATTTAAAGTTTTCAATCAGTTGTTTTTCCCCATCCTCTGGAGGCTTTTTCCCGGTTCTTCCGATATTGTTAATATTCATAGCTGCTATAATTTCATCTGGGCTCATATTCGGCCGAAACCGTTTTGCTGCACTTCCCAAATGGATCCTCCTTTCCATCGGCTCTTTTACACAATAATTACAGACTATTTACACTTTTATCATATAGCTGAAATTGAGTAAATACCAATAAAATTTACTCAATTTCTAAAGATACTACTAAAGAAGTAAAATTACTTCACTATTAATAGGACTTTCGAATGTTGTGAATAGTCAAATAACTAAAAGCCTGTTCGTTTCATTAAGTTATATTTATAGGATAACCATATTCTAACAAACCTGTATTATACCCAAAATAGGAAGGAAGAATCATTTCGAAGTCAAAGTATAGGTAGAAGGGATACTTTTCCTAATTTATATAGTAGTTTCTTAATACTGGAAGACAATTGTTTTGCCTTATCTCATATCGGGTAAATAATAAGCAAGAAGGAGGGTGATATTCATGGCTGACAAAGATCATGATTATATGTCGGACAAACTCAAAGGCACCGTTAATAAGGTGAAGGGTGAAGCGAAGGACCAATGGGGCAACGCAACAGACGATCACTCGCTTCAAATGGAAGGTAAAGCTGATAAGGCGAAAGGCAAAGTCCAGGATACCATCGGCGATTACAAAGAGCATTATGACGAACGAAGATTATAGTAGGAAAAAAGGGAGCTGATTCAGCTCCCTTTAATTTTGCATTTAACTGGTGGCTTGCTTTGGATGATCTGTGTTAATAGTTGTTCGTTTTTTATTGGCAGGGGACAATGCATGCTCGATTCTTCCAAGCACAAAGTCTGCGATTACTGCCATAAGTGCAGTGGGAATAGCACCTGCCAGGATGATAGCCGCTCCGTCGGTTACATTCGTTCCCCGAATGATAATCGATCCAAGTCCGCCGCCTCCGATAAATGCTCCAATCGTGGCAACACCAATTGCAATGACCAAGGCTGTCCGAATTCCTGCCATGATGACTGATAGAGAAAGCGGAAGTTCAACCATATACAAACGTTGCCATGGCGTCATGCCCACTGCGCGTCCAGCTTCTAAAATCGCGTAATCTACACTTTTAATGCCAATATACGTGTTTTTAATGATCGGTAATAGTGAATAAAGGAATAGGCTCATGACAACAGTGTTAGCACCGAGTCCCATGACGACCATGAGTACTGCAAGCATGGCAAGAGCCGGAATGGTTTGAATGATATTCGTAAGTGAAAGGATCACGTTACTTAATTTTCCATACCGTGCAATTAAAATCCCTACAGGAATCCCCACAATTGCTGCAAATAGTACTCCGTAGATCGACATAAGGAAGTGGCGCGAGAATTGCTCCCACACATATGATCCGTTGACGATGTAATAAGTCCATAACTCTTGAATCGTATCCATTTCCATCACTCCCCTCTAAAATAGTTATGTTTCTCTAAGAATTGTTTTGCCACAACGGATGGCTCTTTTTTCTCAACATCCGCCTCGTAGTTCAATTGTGTCATCGTGTCCGCATCGATTTTTCCGGCAAAGCGTTTTAACAGTTCGTCTATTTCTGGGTGCTTCTCGATGACATCTTTACGTGTCACTGGTGATGCATCATAGGGAGGAAAGAATTTTTTATCATCTTCCAATGTTTTTAAATTGTATGCCTTCAAACGGCCGTCCGTACTGTAAGCAAGCACGATATCCATCTTTCCGCTTTTAACCGCTTGATAGACAAGACCGATCGACATCGGCAATGCCTCGCCAAATTCATAACCATATGTTTCAATGAACCCTTCGTAACCGTCTCCAGCACGATTCAACCAGCTGTTATCCACTCCAAGTGTCATGTCAGCTGCTACTTTCTCCAAGTCGGATACTGTTTCAAGACCATGTTCATCTGCAAATTCCTGCGTCACGGTGAATGCGTAGGTGTTCTGGAATCCATATGAGTCATACCAAATTTGGTCAAAACGCTCGTCAAATTCCTTTTTAACGAAAGCCAAAGCTTCTTCAGGGTCTTTCATCGGTTCGACTTCCAATACTGATGGTAAATCAGTTCCTGTGTAACGAGCAGCTGTAATATCGACTTCTTTATTCGTCAACGCTTGATGGGCGATGACAGAGGTACCGAGATTTTCGATCATCTCAACATTCAGATCGGTTTCTTCTTTGATCATATGGGCAACAAGATATCCCAACACCTGTGATTCCGTATGGGTTAATGTCGAAATTTTGATAGTGTTTTCAGCGTTGCCTCCTAAACCAGGTAAGGAACAACCAGTAAGGACGATTGCAATTATAAATACGGTTAATAGTTTTAGTTTTCTCATCTTCATTTCCCCCTTATGCCACTGTATCTCTACGACGGATTCCTTTAGGCGTCGCGTAATATTCAAGTCGTCCAAGAAGGAAGTCAATTATTAAAGCCAACAAAGTAACTGGAATGGCTCCGCCAACGATCAAATCTGTTCTGAATAAATTTAGTCCATCGAAAATGAAGTCGCCTAAACCGCCGCCTCCGATGAAGGATGCAAGAGTGGCCCATCCGATTAAGTAAACCGCCGAAACACGGATTCCAGCCATGATGACTGGGATTGAAAGGGGAAGTTCCACTTTCATCACGCGCTCGAAGGAGTTCATCCCCATGCCGCGAGCTGCTTCCAACAGGTTTTTGTCGACATTTTTAACGCCGATATACGTGTTCCGTAAAATTGGCAGCATCGAGTAAAGGAAGAGCGCGACAATCGCAGGAAGCTTTCCAATTCCTAATAAAGGAATAAAGAATGCAAGAATGGCAAGGCTCGGGAAGGTTTGGATGATGCTGACGACGCCTAAGACAAAATCCGCTATTTTAGGAAGTCGGACGAGCCATATTCCGACTGGAACAGCCACAATCACGCCTAATAGAAGTGCAATAAACGAAATATAAAGATGCTCCCAAGTTTTCTCGGCAAGCAGTAAGCCATATTCTGCAAAAAAGGAAGTGAACGCATCCATTATGCTTCACCTCTCAAGGTTTCGGAATCTTCTTCGCCCCAGATGGAATCATATAGGACATCAACAAGACTTGTTCGTGTTACTAATCCGATCAAGCGATTCTCATGATCTGTAACAGGAACGTACTTTAGTCCGCGTACAAGAATGTTACGTGTTGCATCACGGAGAAGTGTGTTCTCTTTCACAGTTGGTAAATCAGTTTTCATGATGAATGAGATGGGGGTATCGTAGTTTTTTGTCCGGTCAATCATTTCGATGGAAATAAAACCTTCCAATACATTGTCACTATTTGTAACAAGTAATGAGTCGACACGACGTGTCCTCATTAAACTGATTGCTTCCAATAAAGTGCCTTCTGGGCGAATTGTAACGGGATTAGAATTCATGATCTGGTCAACGGTTTGGAAATGCTGTTGCGCTTGAATCAATCGATCTTTACCAATGAAGTCCTCTACAAATTCATTGGCAGGGGAACGAAGAATTTCATCCGGTGTTCCGACCTGAACGATTTTACCGGCTTTCATAATGACAATCCGGTCAGCAAGTTTAATCGCTTCATCCATGTCATGCGTAACGAAGATGATCGTTTTACCAAGGGATTGTTGTAAATTTTTAAACTCTGCTTGTAAGGAATCACGTGTAATAGGGTCGAGCGCTCCGAATGGCTCGTCCATGAGGATTAATGGGGGATTAGCGGCAAGTGCCCGCAGTACACCGATTCTTTGCTGTTGTCCACCGCTTAGTTCGTGTGGGTAGCGGTCTAGAAACTCCATTGGCATATTTACAAGTTGTATGAGCTCTTCAGCTCTTTTATGTTGTTCCTCTTTTGATTGTTTCAATAACCGTGGAACGAGGGCAATGTTATCCCGGATCGTCATATGTGGGAATAATCCAATTTGTTGGATCACGTAGCCGATATGACGACGCAACTCGACAACATCTTTCTTCAGAATGTTTTCTCCTCGTACCAATATTTTTCCGTCAGTCGGTTTAACGAGTCGATTGATCATTTTCATCGTTGTAGTCTTTCCGCAGCCGGAAGGGCCGATGAAACAAATAAATTCACCTTCCTGAATTTCAAGATTCAGTTTGTCCACCGCCACTTTTCCTCCGGGGTAGACCTTCGAGACATTTTCGAACTTGAGCATACTCATTCCTCCAATAGGGGTTCTCTTTATTTTTGTCGCATGAACGCAACTTGAGATACATTAATACCCGTTTTAATTATGTGTTAAACATTAGGATGTGAAAAACTTGTTAAAAAATGAGCACAAAAAAACCCCCGGCAGTTGCCGAGGGAGAGAACCACATTATAGTGGTCGGTTATTATCGTAATTATTATCGTCATACTGATCGTTTAATAGATCGCTATTGAATGTTTTTCCGTCACGATCGAATCGGTCGCTTGCCGATAAAGTATCCTCATCGATATCCGCTTTTTCGCTGCGGACCGTTTCGTTTACAGTTTCTGTGTCCGTGACTTTACGCTTACCTACGACGATTTCTTCATTCACCACTGGACGTTTCGATACTTCAACTTTTTCTTCAGTTACTGGAATGTGAATCGTTTCATCGTCATTAAAGTTATCATTAAAATCCGCTGATGACGCGTCGTATTCGCCATCTACCGGCCGGCGTTCAACGTATACTTCTTCGCGAGTTACCGGTACGTCAACGGATTGTTGTTCGGTAACTGTATGCTTGCTTACATTGACTTCACCCGTTTGAACTTCATCTTTATCAATGAGTAACTTTTCTTCATGAAGTCTAAGTCGTTGTTCTTCGGTTAAATCCGTATCGGCAAAGTCGCGATTCGTTGTCGTATCATACGTGTCTGCCCTGTTTACCGTCTCGCCAAGACCTTGATTTTCTACTGGTGTTGTTAAACTCATGCCATCTTCGTTAATTGCATCAGTATTATCATAAGTAACACCTGAGCTAAATTTGTCGCCGTAATCACGGTCTACGAAGACTAAGATTCCACCATCTCGTGCCTCATTGTAAAAACGAGTGGATTCTTCATCGGAGAATCCCATGTCAGTGAATGCGCCGCGGACCGGTTCCTCTCCACTTAAGAAGTCCATGAACTTGTCCATCCATCCACGGTTCTCTGTTGTCTTAGCGTCCAGTGTATCGGCGCTTACCCGACCACGTAGCATGGAAATGTCATCTTGATTGTTCGAAATGACGTAAATATCAGATTCCGTATAACCTTGCGCTTTCAGTTTCTCAATCTCGTTAAATACACCTTGTTCAGTATGGAAAGTACCAACATATTTTTTATCCATCGCACATTCCTCCTAAGAAATTATTTGGAATTGGTTACAGGCTATCTATACCACGCTGGGGGAGCATGGAAACAAACTGAATTTTTTCGAATTTATTACAAGAGTTACAGGTAGGAGTCTTTATTCGTGGTTAAAACGTGGTTTTGGCCTGATTTCGACCATCAAAATGCAACCTTGTGAAAAGCCATTCCTTTATTCGGACAAGCATGCTATTCTCGCCTTGAGGTGACAAGTGTGATTATTAAAGGTAGAGACTCTCCGATCAGTCTTATAGGATATGAAGTGTTATTAAAACGGCTATCGAAAAGCCATGAGAAATACTACATGATTCAGGACAGGTTCTTATCCGCTAAAGCCGGGAGAGGCGGTGAAGAAGAATTCGACCGCATTATTGAGAAACAGCATCTCGGCGTCCCCCACCTTTTTCTCCATGATCTTTCACTTAATAAAGACTTCCAAGTCGATTCATTATTAATTACCCAAAACTATCTATTTGTATTTGAAATCAAAAATTTGGGAGGAAAAATCAACTTCCTTTCAAATCCATTGCGTGTTGAGCAGGAATATGAAGATGGTAAGGAGCGGGCATACGATTTATCCCAAATGGATAAGTCCACATACTACTTGAGTAGATGGCTGGAGATGCGAGGTATTAAGCTCCCGGTATATCGGGCATTCGTTCTGCCATATCCTAAGAAATTTGAAAATCATACTAACATGACCGTCCTCTTCCCGAATGCGGTTCCTCCTTATATAAGAAGCATTCGGCAGGGGAAGACCAGAATAAGCGAATCACAGATGAAGGAAATAGGTGAACAGTTGAAATTAGAACATCGGGGGTTCAAGCCATTTCCGATGTGTAAACGGTGGGGCATCGACCCGAAGGATTTGTTGACAGGGGTGGAATGTGAGAAGTGTGGGAGATTAGGGATGGAGAAAGTAATACGTGGATGGTTCTGCAGAAAATGTGGCTTCTTTAATGTGAATGCTCATGAAAAAACGATGAAAGAGTATTTTATGTTAGTGGGGGATACGATTACGAACCGGGAATGTCGATGGTTTTTGGGGATTGGTGACCGCCATGTAGCTACACGCATATTAATAGGAATGAAATTAGCGGCAATTGGTGAAAAAAGGCATACTAAATACGTTTTCGACTACCAGAATATGGTCAAGTGAGCATAGAAAGAGCTTATGCGAGCATAGAAACTACTTATCCGAGCATAGAAGTTGGCTATCCGAGCATAGAACAACGCTATCCGAGCATTGGAATTCCAAATACACCACCTCCTATTCAAGACGCAAGTAGTTTACGATTCCCACCTCCCGGGGTATTAACTTATCAAATACCCGAGGAGGTTATACTATGGAAAATCGAGTTTTGAAGATAGCTCTTTCAGAAGAGGATATGTATGCAAAGCTTGATGAGTTAACAAGCATGGGTTTTGAAGAAAACGATATACATGTGTTATCAAAGAAGCCATCGGAACTGCGGGTGGTGAGAAAGTATTCGGATGTGCAGGTGCATGATTTAGGAAATATGAAGAGTAAGATGATGTCGTTGTTCGGCGGCAATGAAGCGTCGAATGGAAATTTGGAAGGGATCGGCTTTTCTGATCAGGAGATTCGATTTATCAATAATGGGTTGGATCAGGGTGGAATAATCCTGTTCAGTGAAGCTCACAATAGGGATATGACTTCCATAGAGGAGGGAAATCCGATGATGGATCGTGAACGTTGGTCAGATGGAGACGGTTCGAACGAGTTGAATACGGCTGAAGAGATTCCATTCCATGTTGAAAATAATTATGATGAGCCGATTGACCGGTTCCGTCATGGCCAGACATTCCAGAATGATGACATTTTAGTCAGGGAAGAGGATCATGTTTCATTTTCAATGGAAGAGGATCCAATCGTTCGAAACAACCGGGAGGAACTGTTTGGAGCAGAAAAGGTTTACGACGATAATGACGGATCAGATGAACCGGTAGTCAATGATGATTACCGGATGCAGGATGAACAGTCGCCAGGCATTGATCCGAATTTAGGGCCGGCACCATTTGGTCCTATTGATGAAGCGACTGAACACCAGTCTCGAAGACCTTTTAATCAAAACCTATAATGTAAAAATGGCGGGGGACCAAACCCGCCTTTTTCATGTCGGAATTTCCCGGGAAATGACGAATTGGTTTTAGGTCACTAACGATGGGGTAAAAATATTTGGTCGCTATAACTTCATAGGGCACTTACATAAAAATTTCAAGCAGGTGAAGGTATGAGTATTCTGGAGTGGATTGTTGATAAAGGGAATTTTTTATTATGGGAATATATTCTCATCTATGTGTTGATTGGATTGGGCTTATACTTTTCGATCCGAACAAAATTTGTTCAAGTTCGCTTATTCCCGGAGATGTTCCGGGTCATAACGGAGAAGAAGGACGGGGAAACAGGGGTATCGCCATTCCAAGCGTTTACGATCAGTACGGCATCACGTGTCGGAACAGGTAATATTACAGGTGTAGCAATTGCGATTGCGATTGGTGGTCCGGGAGCAGTGTTTTGGATGTGGATCGTTGCCTTGATCGGAATGGCAACGGCGTTTATCGAAAGTACATTAGCTCAAGTATACAAAGTGAGAGATGGGGATTCGTTTCGCGGTGGTCCAGCTTACTATATGCAAAAAGCATTAGGCAACAGAGGACTCGGCATTGCATTTTCTATTTTATTGCTTGTGTCTTTCGGTTTTATTTTCAATTCCGTTCAGGCAAATACGATCGTTGCATCGTTCAATAATGTCTTCAATTGGGAAAAATGGATGATCGGGTTGGTTTTAGTCATTTTTACGGCCATCATTATTTTCGGTGGAGTCCATCGAATCGTGAGAGTTACACAAGTGTTGGTGCCGGTTATGGCAGTTTTGTATATTCTTATTGCGCTTTACGTCATTATCGTTAACTTCTCTGAAATACCGGCAGTCTTTTCACTTATTGTTGAGAGTGCTTTCGGATTGAATGAAGTAGTGGGCGGTGCCATCGGTGTAGCGATTCTGCAAGGGGTTAAGCGTGGATTGTTCTCCAATGAAGCCGGTATGGGTAGTGTACCGAATGCAGCAGCTACTGCTAATGTATCGCACCCGGCAAAACAAGGCTTTGTACAAAGTCTTGGTGTGTTCTTTGATACGATCGTCATCTGTTCAGCGACCGCATTCATCATCATTTTAGCCGGATTATACGATACCGGCGAGCACGAAGGTATTGTCTTAACGCAGAATTCCCTTGCGGTGCACGTAGGGGAGTGGGCTCCGTATTTCTTGGCGATTGCCATTCTATTCTTTGCGTATAGTTCAATTATCGGGAACTATTACTACGGTGAAACGAATATCGAGTTCATGAACGGCAATAAAATATGGCTGACATTGTATCGTATTGGTGTTTTGGCCATGGTGTTCTTTGGTGCGATGGCAAAGGTTGACCTTGTATGGAATATGGCCGATCTGTTCATGGGATTGATGGCAATACTCAACTTGATCGTGATTTTCATCATAGGAAAAGTTGCCTTCAAAGTGCTTAATGACTATGTTAAACAGCGTAAGGCCGGAAAAAATCCGGAGTTCCATGCAAGCTCTATTCCTGGATTAAAGGGAGCGGAATGCTGGGAAGATGAATCATTAAGGGAATAAATTTTTGGAGACAGTTCCTCATTGTGAGGGGCTGTCTTTTTGTATGCGAATTGTGGCTCAACTAAAAGATTCACCTGTTTCCGACAAATAATTGCTTTGTTGTCACTTTATGACCTTAGTAGTACAATAGGGGATGGCTTTAGACGTATTTACAACAAGTGGGAGGCAATGATGGTATGGCACGAGATCTACTGCGTAATATTATTGTCGAAATACCATCCATTCCCGGTAACTTTGCGAAAGTCGCAACGGTTATTGGTGAATTAGGTGGAGAAATTGGTGATATAAAAACGATTAAAATGGGGACGATGTCCACAGTACGTGATATTTCTGTAACTTGCAGCAGTAAGGTAGTTCTTGAACAAATTGTTGAAGGAATGAAGAATGCGGGTGAAGGAATCGATATTCTTGCGGTTTCCGATGATGTGATGCATGCCCATGAAGGCGGGAAAATTCATATGACAAGCAGGGTGGATGTGCGTTCTCTCGCAGACTTGAGACGTGTTTATACTCCTGGTGTAGCGAATGTTTGTTTAGAGATTGAAAAAAATCCAGATAAGGCACGATATTTCACAAGCATTGGCAATTCCGTTGCAATCGTGACTGATGGAAGCGCGATTTTAGGCCTTGGAAATATTGGTCCCGTAGCAGGCATGCCTGTTATGGAAGGGAAAGCGGTCCTCTTTGACCAGTTCGTTGGTATTAGTGGAGTCCCGATTTTGCTTAATACGAGCGATCCGGATGAGGTCGTGGAAACAGTGAAGCATATCCATCAAAGCTTTGGTGCGATTTTACTGGAGGATATCGGTTCACCCCATTGCTTCGAAATTGAGGAGCGGTTGAAGAAAGAATTACAGATTCCGGTTATGCATGATGATCAGCACGGAACTGCTGTTGTCACACTTGCCGCCGCTTTGAACGCTTGCCGAGCAGCTGGAGTAGACTTGAAAAATGCAGTGGTCGGTCAAATCGGCCTTGGTGCGGCCGGCTTGGCGATCAGCCGGATGATGATGGAATATGGGGTCAAGGAAATGTGGGGAACCGATCGTCAAGAAGAGGCGACAAACCGACTTCGCGAGTATGGCGGCACGGTTCTTAATTCGGTTGAAGAAATTATGGAAAAATGCGATATTGTCATTGCAACAACTGGGGTAGAAGGGTTGATTAAACCGGAAATGGTTCGTGAAGGACAAGTCATCCTTGCTTTGTCGAATCCGAACCCAGAAATCCAGCCGAAGGAAGCATTGAAGGCAGGAGCTGCTTATGCAGCAGATGGCCGCCTTGTGAATAATGTGTTAGGCTTCCCGGGAATCTTCCGTGGTGTCTTGAATGCTGGCGCTTCTGCAATTACTTATCCGATGATGATTGCTGCAGCCGAAGCCATTGTTTCAAGTACGAAACAAGGGGATCTTGTTCCTCATCCGCTCGACCCGTCAGTTCACCAAATGGTAGCTCACGCAGTTGAACGCGTGGCATTGTCAAATCACTCATAATATAGAAGAAACGATGACCTGTTCGGATTGCCGGCAGGTCATTTTCATATAATTAGATTGGGATTTTTCGTTAGTTGACCGTGTTTTCATTTCCTACTACACTTAAGGGAAATAGAAACATAGTCAGGTGGGATTAAATGAATGTCATTACTGTGAAAACGAAAGAAGAGGCTGCAAAGAAAGCGGTTGAAATTATAGAAGATGTACTTAATAGAGGTGATTTAAAATCATTTGGACTTGCGACAGGTGGAACGATGGAGCCTGTTTATAAAGAATTATCCAAAACGGATTTAGATTTTAGTCATGTTACGGCATTCAACTTGGATGAGTATGTCGGCTTAACGGCTGAGCATCCGAACAGTTATGCTTATTATATGAAAGAAAAGCTATTTAACCAGAAAGTGTTTGAGAATACGTATATCCCTAATGGTAGTGCAGAAGATTTGAAAGCGGAATGTAATCGTTATGAACAACTGCTCAGTGATCATCCGCTTGATCTTCAATTATTGGGCGTCGGAGAAAACGGCCATATTGCATTCAATGAGCCTGGGACTCCATTTACTTCGAATACACATGTTACGAATTTAACGCAATCGACCATTGACGCAAACAGCCCATATTTTGAGAATAAAGATGCGGTTCCGACAAAGGCATTGACGATGGGAATCTCTTCTATATTGAGGGCGCGTAAAATCATCTTACTAGCATTTGGCGAGAAGAAGCGTGAAGCGTTAAATCAATTGTTTAAAGGAACTGTAACTGAAGAATGTCCTGTAACAATTTTGCAAAATCATCCCGATGTAACAGTGATTACCGATTTAAATGATTTGTCATAATAGAGTTAAATAAGGAGAAAAGCCGAAATAACAGGCTTTTCTCCTATTTTTTATGGTCCAAATGATAGATTGTCCAAGTTACAATCTATTTCTTTTGTAATAGATTTGTTACATAACTGTAAAGTTCAAAAGGTTTAATCCGTGTTAAAGTGAAAACAGATAGAATTTACAGAAAATTAGAACTCTCGGAGGGGCAAATGAGAAATAATGTAGCTAAGAAGTTTTTCGTCGTGTTTTCTTTAGTGATCATGTTTGCGGCAGGCCCATTCACGGGTAGTGCAGAAGCTGCAGCCAGTGTGGATGCAGATAAAATGACAAAAGTAGCGAAAAGTTTAATCGGTACAAGATATGTTTATGGTGGTACGTCAACAAAAGGTTTTGATTGCTCTGGTTTCATCGGATATGTGTTTGATTCCGTCGGTGTAGATCTTCCAAGAACTTCTTCAGCAATGTATGCGACTGGAGACAAAGTGGAAAAGAAAGATCTTGAGCCAGGCGACCTTGTGTTCTTCAATACGTCCGGTAGAGGTGTATCACACGTAGGCGTTTATATTGGTGATGGCAAATTTGCACATGCTTCTTCTTCAAGAGGCGTACGCGTTGATAAATTGAATGACCCATACTATTGGGGCAAGCGTTATGTAGGGGCAAAACGGGTTGCGGATGCAGTCATGGTAGCATCTGCAGAGAAATGATTTTATTCCCTCGGCTGACTCACAGCTAAATATAAGTTTTTCGAACACCCTTCTCTTAAGTTTGAGAGGGTGTTTTTTTGTGATATAGTTTCTTTACTGAATTGTAGGAAAGATGAGGTTGTCCTGATGAAAGAACGTTATGATTATATGGATTGGCTTCGTGTGATGGCAATTTTTTCTGTAGTCGGCATTCACGTTGTGGCCCAGCATGTCACGAATTATACTAAGGCACCAAATGTTTGGTGGTACGGAAATCTGATTGACTCCGCTCTTCGGGTAAGCGTACCGATCTTCTTTATCATAAGCGGTGCATTGCTATTGACCCGCACAAAAGAAGAAAGCTTACGCGATTTCTTCAAGAAGCGTTTTTCAAAAGTCATCATACCTCTCGTAATATGGAGCCTGATTTATTTAATTTACCGCCAGGTGATGTGGTTTGAAGATTTCACTTGGAAACAGATGCTTAAAATGTTTTTAACCGATTCGGTGTTCTTTCACCTATGGTTCTTATATACGATCATTGGATTGTATTTAATGACGCCGTTTCTACAAAAAATTGTCCAGCATTCAACGAAAGAATTGCTTCAATATTTCCTTGTCAGCTGGTTTGTCCTATCCAGTTTGGCGCCATTCGTGAATAAATTTGAAGGATTTTCGATTGCATTACAAGCTGGCTTGTTCGGTACATATATCGGTTATTTTATATTGGGAGCCTATTTGCTAAAATATCCGTTGCCAAAGAAGTCACTCCCTTATCTTGGCGTGCTGGCTTTGATCGGCTATGGGGTGACTGCTTACGGCACGTATTGGCTTACATTGAAAAATGGAGGGAAACTGGACGGATTCCTCTATCAATACGTTAGCCCGAATGTCGTGGTCATCGGAATCTTCCTGTTTGTTTTGTTTCAGCAGTATGGTCATGTATTTAAGGCAAATAAATTCATTCAAAGGCTAAGTGCGGCAAGTTTGGGCATCTATTTGATCCATCCGATAGTCCAGCTTTACGGAAGACGCATCGGTTTTGACGAGTATTGGGTGCACCCAGTACTGGCGGTACCGCTTGTGTGGATCAGCATATTCTTTGCTTCCTTTATTCTCACGTGGATCATCCAAAAAATTCCGTTTGTGAAACAGATTGTCCCGTAATAGTCCATTTGTCCAATTGAATTGTTTCCAATCTATTGGTAAACTCTACTAAACTACTTGTTGGAGGATTGAGAATGAAACTAAAAAAATCCATCGTTGTTATTTCTCTATTGTTACTTCTATTTGCTCCGTCCTTCTCCGCATTAGCGGCTTTTACGGACGTGAATGATCGATATAGAGATGCCGTCAACCATATTGTGAATAAAAAATATGCTCAAGGTCAAAGTGATACACAGTTCGGCGTTTCCGACCAAATTAAACGTATTGATGCAGCTGTCATGATTGCTCGTGTTAACGGGTTCACGCCTGATACGGTATATCCGAATGCAGGTTTTACAGATGTTCCGAAGGACCGCCAGTGGGCAGTAAATGCGTTGGCAGCAAACGGCATCATGAACGGGATCAATTCGAAAACATTCGGAAGCTACCAATCTATGACGCGTGAGCAAATGGCTAAAGTGATTGCTCTTACATACGATTTGCAGGCAACTTCTTATGATATGCCGTTTACAGATGTCCTTTCGACTGTTAAGCCATATGTTGCGGCTTTGCTGCAAAGTAGCATTACGCAAGGTAAAACAGCCACCACTTTCGGCTCAAAAGAAAACATTACAAGAGGCGAATTTGCACTCTTCATCTACCGTGCTGAAAGCAATGTAACACTTGATCCACCTGAAGTAATTTCTGTGGAATAGTTTAGGCAAATATGAATATCTTTCTTGTAAGATTTCATAAATATGGTACAATAAACACGTAGGTAAAATTCCTGTTTTGTATTCAATAAATGTGGTGCTTGGTTGATGGCGCGAAGAAGAACCCATTAGAGTTTTTTAAACTCTTTTGGGTTCTTTTTCCATTTTTATGTCCTCTGGACTATATCTTTTTCCAATTCTTTTAGTATACTTAGAGTTTGAAAGAGATGTCGAAAGGAGTCACATAATGCAGGTTAAAAAAATTCTCGCTACAGTTTTAGCAGCCGTCTTAGTTTTTAGCAGTTTCACAGTATCCGCCGCGACTCTCTCTCCGGGGATCAACCATGAGTCAACGTCAACGAGTGTAGGAGGATATCCTCAAAAGGTCAATAAACTCTCAGTCGACTTGACGAATCCGTACAGTAAAATTGAATATGGGGTTTCAAATCCATTAAATACGTTGCAGTCCGTTTCTGCATTATCTAAAGCTCATACATATGATCAGCACCATGTTGTTGGTGCCGTCAACGCATCATTTTTCAGATGGGAAGATCGCTTCCCGCTATATTTATTAGCTGAAAATGACCGGATTGTGAACTTAGGAAATGTGTCAACCAACTTCAATGATTACATGCATACACCTGCTGCGTTCGGAGTTACAGCAGACAAGAAGGCAAAAGTCGGTAAATACAATTTATCTCACACGATTGAGCATAATGGGGCAAACTATTCGCTCACATCGATGAATAGATTAAGAGACAACAATGAAAGTATTTTATATACTTCCAGCTGGCCGAATGATAAAACTCGCCAAAACCAATACGGGATCGAAGTTGTCGTAAGCGGAGTTTCAAAGAAAGTCGACTCCCAATTGAAATTTGGTGAAAAGGTTACTGGTACAGTTTCCGCAATCCGTCCATATGGACAATATACATCCGCTACTATTCCGGATGACGGATATGTCATTTCCGCTTCAGGTACTGAAGCATCAAAATTCACTTCAATGAAAGTCGGTGATTCTGTCACGCTTTCTGTAGATGTGGATTCGTCTTGGAAAGGTGCCCAGTTCATGCTTGCTTCCGGTCCATTGCTTGTTCAAAACGGCAGGGTCGATATGACGATTGATCCAAAATCTCCTCGTGTAACTGAACGTACTGCACGTACAGCAGTTGCGACTGATGCAACTGGCAACACGGCATACTTCGTTACGGTGGATGGCAAGCAATCGGGTTACAGCCAAGGGATGACGCTAACAGAGTTCGCGAATTATTTGGTATCCATCGGTGCCTACAATGCTATTAACTTGGATGGCGGCGGTTCCACAACGATGGTTACAAGAAATTACGGGGCGACTTATCCAACTTTGGCAAACCGTCCTTCTGATGGATCAGAACGCCGAGTATCTGCGATTCTTGAGGCGATCAGTACAGCACCAATCGGTACACCTCAGCATGTCAATGTTACCCAAACAGAAGATGGCATCGTTGCTGTCGGGGCATCAGTCGGTTACAAAGTGAACTATGTATTGGATCAATACTACAATGCGTTACCAATTGATTCTTCCAAGCTGAAATTAGAATCTGTGTCTAACAATGTTGGAGTTATCGAGAATAATAAATTCGTAGGTACAAATGCTGGAAAAGGTACGATTACAGCTACTTATGAAACAGCTACTATTTCCATCCCTGTCACAGTGACGAATTCAATCGATCGATTAGTGGCAACACCTGAGAAAATTCGTCTGGGCACAGGAGAAACAGCTGATTTTAGTGTAAGAGGAATTAGTAGTAATCAGAAGGTTATCTTCAATCCTTCAGCAGTAAATTGGACAGTTAATGGTAATATCGGTTCATTAAACGGAACAACATTTACTTCAGGAAACATTGAAGGTTCAGGCTCCATCGTCGGCACATTCGGTTCAACGAAAGTAACGATTCCAGTCACTGTTTCAAATCAACCGTTAGTACTTGGAACGTTTGATTCCACTACTGGATTAAAAGCAGAGACAATCCGTGCCAATGCATCTATTTCAACTGACACGAAGTTGAACGCCCATGATGGAAACAGCTCATTGAAATTGAATTACGATTTCACGTCATATAAAGACGATACCTCCGCTGCATACGTAACATGGACGAATGGGCTTGCGCTTGAAGGAAAACCTGACAGAATCGGTGTTTGGGTGTACGGAGACGGAAATAACCACTGGCTCCGAGGCTCATTATCCGATGGCAATGGAAAAGAAGTGACAGTCGACTTCACAAATGATGGCGGCTTGAACTGGACAGGATGGAAGTACGTTGAAGCAACAGTCCCTTCCAATCTGTCAGCACCTTTAAAGTTGAATAAAATCTATGTAGCTGAACCATCTTCTGCTAAGAAGAACAAAAGTTCAATCTGGTTCGATAAACTTCAAACAGTTTACCATGATGGTCCAACAAACGAATTGGCATTCACATCGAATTCCAATGACCGTGTTGTACCCGCGAATAAACAATTCACAGTAACATTTAGTCAAAACATGAACAGTTCCTTGCTAAATACGAAATATGTGTACGTGGAAGATCAGTACGGTGTCCGCCAGCCAGTAACTGTAGCAAAGGGAAGTGACGGAACGAAACTTATCGTCAACGCACCTTCTGCAGGCTATCAATCTGGTAAAGCATACCGACTTGTCGTAACGCATTTTGTAACGAACTCTCAAGGTACACGTATGGTGAAGGACAGTATAACGAAATTTAAAGTTAAATGATGAAAACGGCCGGTTCAATTTCGATTGAGCCGGCTGTTTTTTGTGGTTGTGGAAAAGGAGAGGGGATAGTAAGGGGGATAGTAGACAAGTAGTTGCAAGGTGGGCGACACGTGAGCGCAAGGTAGTCGACATGGATCCGCAAGGTAGGCGACAAAGTGTTCCAGGAATACGTGGTGGATTCCCGAAGTGGTAGGTAGTCGACAAACATCCGGTAGGTAATCGACATGGATTCGCAAGTTACTCGACAAAGCGAATTATTCATTTTCCTACACATTTCTTGAAACTTTTGGTAATGTAACACGACTACTTGTTTAATAGGATAATCCCACAAATTTCAAATGAGCAGCGAAGAGGGGGAGAAAAATGTTTAAAACTGTTTTAACTTTACTTATTTTAATTTTATTGGTAGCCGGTTGTGGCCAGCAAGATGTAGGACCAGACTTTTTTGGAAATGATACAGAACCTGTAAAGGAGAGAACAGATAAAGAAGCAGGACCAGCCGATGATCTAACTGTTAAGGATGCAGGGCCTGCTATGGATTCAAAGAATAAAGATTTGGAACAACCAAGTTATTTTCCTTTTTCAAAGGTTTTAGATTTTAAAGTGATTACAGATGTTACCGATGATAGCATCTTAGTCGATGATATTTACTACAAAATAGTAAAGAGTACAAAAGTCGTAAATAGTTACGATGAAAAGCTGACAATTGATAATTTACGTCCAGGCGACTTAATAAAGTTACATTCAACAGGCATTATAGATGAAAATACGTATCCTCGAAAGAGCTATGCTAAAATCGTAAAGCTGCAAACTGATAAAGAGAGCATTCAAGTAAGTCATGCGATCAGGCATTTTATTGAAAATCGTGAAGGTGGATTGATGACAGGGACGTGGATATCTGGGGTAGGGAATGAATGGATACATCTGCGATTTTATGACATATCTGTTGAAAAACAATATGCAGCTACGATCAATCTCCTTACAAACGAATATTCTGTTCGAGAGATCTCGTCCGTCGCAAAGGAGAGAGAGGCGGGAGGTAATGGAGTTGATAATGGACATATTTCCGAAATCTATGATAATGGTTTCCGGGTTATGATGGCCGATTATACCCTAACAAAAGACTCGGTTCTTGAGACGGATTCAGGGGAAATTATTACGAAGGATTCCTTGAAAATTGGTGATTTTGTTAAAGTGGATTATCGTGAATATAAAGGCGACGGAATTATTAAAGAAGCCAAACTGAATAAGTTGACACTATTGAAATCAGAAGAAAAACCGGGGGTCCAGGAATGGGTCAAGTCTGTCCTCGAGGGTCCTCTCTACAAAGATCCGGTGATCATGTTTAACTATATCGGTCGTAGTGGGGAGAGCTATACTATCCGGGTGGCGGACTTGCAGGATGATACGTGGGATACATTTGAAGTGACGTATGATTTTAATACCAAAAAACAAAGTATCGAACGAATTGAACATATTCCTCCGAACAATGAGCCGACACCTTATGATGATATCAATGACTATCAAATTGTACAAGGTGTTGGAAAAGACAGTGTGTTTATGGGCAACAGCTATAAATACCTGGATGAGGACCTGTTGGAAACGATTGATGGGGAGAATATTTCGATTCAGGATTTAAAAGTGGGAAGCTTAATTAAAGACGAGTATAAACAAATAAATGCAGAACATGGGGTACTATCAAAGATCGTTTGGCGAAATGATGAACTCTATGAGAATATTAGCGCGTCCATCAGGCATTTTATTGAAAATCAGCAAGAGGGACCAATACACTCTATTTATATCTATAGTGTTGATGATGAAACCATCGTCCTTAAATTCCGTAAGGACAAGAAAGAAAATCAGTTTAAGGCCAAGATTGATCGGAAAACGAATACATTCGAGGTAGAAGAAGAACGATATTAATTAAAGAAGAAAGCACCCAGATGATGTTCTGGGTGCTTTTCTGACTTATTGAGGAACGCGGACAGTC
Organism: Chungangia koreensis; assembly: GCF_042651785.1. NCBI lineage: Bacteria > Bacillati > Bacillota > Bacilli > Lactobacillales > Chungangia > Chungangia koreensis. The sequence continues at coordinate 134,567 of NZ_JBHSEC010000003.1, read as the reverse complement.
CATCGTGAAAAGTCCGGATTCTCCATGATGATCATTTCTTTCGGGAAGATGAAGGTCCATGGCTTGGATGTATTGGCTTTGACCGTTAGAGACGGCAGATTGAAGGATCCACGAGCGACTAACGTGCCAGTAGCATCGAGTACTTCCAGAGGAAGCTGTTCGAGCGTGATATGTTGCGTGTGACCGTTCCGGATGAAAAGCGAAACAGCAAGGCTGCCTTCCGGTTGAATCTTTGCTTGGAAGCCACTGAAGTTCACTTCACGCGGATTTAGCTTCGGCAGTTTCTCAATCACTTGTCGCAAAGCATCCTTTTGCTCCTCAGGCAATCCTTCTTCCCATGCAGGGTCCAAGTCCAATTGGTGTGGAACTAAGGATTGCACGTTGAATGCCAATTTCCAGCCGTCAGCCGGTTTGCCTTCGACTTTTAGGAAAGGTTGTTCAAAAGTGAATACCCATGGGCGGGCACTTTCGGCAGGGATTTCACCTAATTCCTTTAGATTGAATTCTTTTGAAGCAAGTAAGTTGTCTTCGCCATCTAAAAGCATCAACTCTGCGTTACCCATTTCAATCGGACGTGGGAGGGAGGAACGGAAGAAGGCTTTAACAAGCAATCCGCCGTTTTGATCCTCATCAATGTCAATCCCGGAAAGGGAAATCTGATTTGGCTTCAATGGCTCCAATTCATTTGAAAGGAAACGGAAAACGTATTCCTGTTCTTTCGGTACGTTCCATTCCGGATGGAAGGAGAGGGGAGTTTCCACTTCTCGATCCACGTCGCCCGTTTCTGCATGGTCAACTAATTCTTCCGAACTGACTGTTGCATCTTTACCGGTTTTCTCTGATTGTTTGAAGAACGAAAATAATCCCATTATTGCACCTCCTGCTGATTCAATGCTCTCATGAAGCCGACGATTTCCGCGGCAGTTGAGCGTCTTAAGTTTTGGTAGTTCATCGCGAATAATTCAAGTCCTTCGCGTTCGTAAATCCTCATAGGATCTTCCTGTTGATACGCACGAAGACCGATTCCTTCTTTCAGACGAGTCATCGCTTCCAAATGTTTCACCCACATCGAATCGATATAGGAAAGCATGACGCGAGGAATCGTGTTCATCACTTGTTCGTTTTCCTTGAATGTATCCATGAATACTTTTAGTTCGTCTAACGGTTCCTTCAAGTCATTCATGATTTTCTTCACTTTGTCGGACTTGCGATCGATGGTAACGGGTGTAAGGAACAATTGGTTAACGGTACGTTCGATACGGTCGAAATCCCAGTTTTCAGGAATTACATCGTCAGGGCAACTTTCTCCGACTACGAATTCGACAAGCTCGTCTACCATAGTTTTTAACGCTTCCATTGTGTTTTCGCCTTTCAACACACGGTCGCGTAAAGTATAAACAACTTTTCGCTGGTCATTGATGACATCGTCTAATTTCAGGTTGTATTCTCGCATGGAGAATTGTGCGCCTTCAACGATCCGTTGTGTCCTGTCCGTAAGTTCATGTACATCGCTGTTCTGTACTAATCCATCTTCATCCGTCGTCACTTTAGGTGAGAACTTCTCCAAATCGTCTTTTGCAAAACGGCGGAACATATCATCCTCGAGAGATAGGAAGAATTGGCTTTCTCCTGGGTCTCCTTGACGTCCGGAACGTCCACGCAGCTGGTTATCAATTCTGCGGCTTTCATGCTTTTCGGTACCGAGGACGAACAATCCACCAACTTCAGCGACACCATCGCCCAACACAATGTCTGTACCACGGCCGGCCATGTTTGTGGCGACTGTGATGTGTCCAAGCTGTCCAGCTTGGGAAATCAGGTATACCTCCTGCTCCACGCTTTTCGCGTTCAGTAAGTTATATTCCAATCCTAATTTGTCGAGGTAATTTGCCACCTTTTCCGATTGGAGGATGGAAGTCGTACCGACAAGGACTGGTTGCCCTTTGTCATGGCGTTTCTTCACTTCATCGGCAACGGCAGTGTACTTTTGTTCAATTGTTGCATACACTTTGTCCTTTTGATCGACACGGATTTTCGGACGGTTCGTCGGAATCTGAATGACGTCCATCCCGTAAACTTCACGGAATTCTTTTTCCTGCGTTTTTGCCGTTCCAGTCATACCACTAAGGATCGGATACATCCGGAAGTAGTTTTGAATCGTAATTTGGGCTTGAGCTTTATTTTCCTCCGTGATCGGCAAGCCTTCCTTAGCTTCGATAGCCTGATGGAGGCCATCGGACAATGTCCGGCCTTCCATGATGCGGCCGGTAAACATATCTACAAGCATGATTTTATCTTCTTTCACGATATAGTCGACGTCGCGTTCAAACATGACGTGGGCACGTACCGCTTGGATCATGTAGTGGTAAAGCGTCTGGTGTTCCAATTCATACAAATTGTCTACGCCAAATGCCTTTTCAACTTTCTCGATACCGACTTCTGTAAGGGAAGTCGCTTTAGTTTCATCGTCAAAATCGTAGTCTCTCTCTTTTTCAAAACGTTTTGCGAGACGGGCTGCAATGGCATGAAGATCAGGATCAGCAGGCATCTTCCCGGCAACAATCAAAGGCGTTTTCGCTTCATCGATCAAGACACTGTCGACTTCATCGATAATCGCGTAATGGTAGGGGCGTTGCACTTTCTGAGAAAGGTCCGCTACCATATTGTCACGCAAATAGTCGAAGCCGAATTCTGTTCCGACACCATATGTAATATCTGCATTATAAGCTTCCTGTTTTTGTTCTGACTGCATCATCGGTAAATTCAAACCGACTGTCAGTCCTAAAAAGCGGTGTATCTGACCGATCTGTTCGTAGTCACGGTTTGCCAAGTAGTCGTTCACTGTAATGACGTGAACGCCTTTACCTTCGAGAGCTCGTACGTAAGAGGGAAGGGAGGCAACAAGTGTTTTACCTTCACCAGTCGGCATTTCAGCGATATTACCTTCAGCGAGGACCAATCCGCCGATCAGCTGTACATCGAAATGACGCATGTTCAAAACACGCTTTGACGCTTCACGGACAACGGCAAATGCATTTGGTATGATTTTTTGAATCTCCTTGCCGTTTGCTAATTCATTTTTAAAGAAGGCTGTCATCGATTTCAATTCTTCGTCTGACATCTTCGAATAGTTGTCTTCCAATTTATTAATTTCATCGACAATTTTCCAATATCTTTTTAATTGTCGTGGACTAGTTTCATTTGAACGTTTAAAAAACGATAACATATGGGTACTCTCCTTTTAGTCTGTCTACTTTAGACATGATGTTATTTTATCAAATTTTAGGGAGAAAGACCATATCATCACATGAAACCTATGAATCGGTCGAAACGTCTAAATAGAAGGTGGTTTTTCTTTAAGGAAATTTGGGCAAGTAGGTAATAACATTCATTTTTTTGTTAATGATGTATTATAGAAGATTTCATGCTATAATACTTTTGGTTTGATCATAGAATTGAGTTGTTTTTGAGGAGGATAGGCATGCTATACCTGACACTGGTTGTGGCATTTGTCGCATCAATAGTATTAACTCCGATCGTTAAACGGTTTGCCGTCCGCATCGGTGCGGTCGATAAGCCAAATTATAGAAAAGTGCATGCAAAAATTATGCCGCGTTTAGGCGGATTGGCTATATTCCTGGCATTCATGATCGGGTTCCTCGTCATGAGGCCGCAAGATGATGCAGCTTGGGCGATTATCGTCGGTGCGCTCATTATCGTTGCTACAGGAATACTGGATGATTTGTTTGAAATTACAGCGAAAGCGAAGCTGACAGGCCAGTTAGCAGCAGCACTTATTGTGGTGTTCTGGGGCGGACTTGAAATTCCGTTCATTAACTTGCCGTTCGGTGGAGAGTTGGCATTCGGTTTCTTGAACATCCCGTTAACCATACTTTGGATTGTCGGGATTACAAACGCGATTAACCTAATCGATGGATTAGATGGGTTAGCCGCAGGTGTTTCAACAATTGCTCTTATTACGCTTTCCGGGATGGCGATCATCAAAGGGGACACATTCGTAATTGTGACAGCTTCCATTTTGGCAGCTAGTACAATCGGTTTCCTTTTCTATAATTTCCATCCAGCGAAGATCTTCATGGGTGATACGGGAGCACTGTTCTTGGGCTTCATGATATCTGTATTAGCCCTTTCCGGATTTAAAAACGTAACATTTATCTCGTTGGTCATCCCGATTATTATGTTGGGTGTACCGGTTTCGGATACATTCTTTGCGATTGTACGCCGGATTCGAGAGAAGCAACCTTTATCTGCACCAGATAAATCACATTTGCACCACTGCTTGCTACGTGCGGGATTCTCGCATAGGCAAACGGTTTTGATTATCTACGGTATTGCCGCGTTGTTCGGAATTGCTGCCATCATTTTCTCGTATGCGACGATTTGGGGAGCACTGTTACTGATTACGGTCATGCTCATTGCAATCGAGTTGTTCGTAGAAGTTGTTGGACTAGCCGGTAAGAATTATCGACCATTATTGAATTTAGTACGTATGTTAAGTATGATCGGGAAATAAAATAAGTGCCTGGCATGATAACAATGTTGAATTGTTACAGTGCCAGGCGCTTTTTTGCTTTTTTAGGGGGTTTATTTCAGAGTGAGCAGGGAAGATAAATTACTGCCTTTATTCATACATAAAAAAACCACCCTCACCGTGGAGGGCAGTTAGTTAGTCTTCGTCGTATTGTCCTTGGGCTGTGTGAGTTGGATCTTGAATGGAACTACTGCCATCTGAAAGGTTCGAAGTATCGGTAGTCAGACCGAGGTGAGCTTTCAAGATGTCTCTTGTTTCTTCCAAATCTTCTTCATCTAAAATCCAGTAGTACGTACCAGTGGACATATCGTCGTCTCCTGTAAGGGATAACGAGTCAATTTGCGGCTTTCCGCCTTTAATATAGTTGAAGAAGGAGGTCATTTCATCGAATGTCATATCTGTCTTCATGTTGCCGCCGACTGCGTCAATCACATCACCATATTTTGTGAAGGAGCTTGCTGAAGTGGCTTTATCGATTACAGCTTCCAAAATCATTTGCTGACGTTTACCACGCTCGATGTCGTTATCGACATATCGGGTTCTTGCAAGAGCAAGTGCGTGACGTCCGTCCAACGTTTGTAAGCCTTTTGTTAATTGAACTGTCCTACGGTCATTTTCGTCTTTTTCCAATCGATTAAATGGAACATCCACCGTAATGCCATCGAGGGCATCAACTACATCGATAAATGCGTTAAAATCCATTTTCACATAATAATCGATCGGGATTTCAAGAAGTTCTTCCACTGTTTCAATCGTAACGCGTGTACCGCCATGGCCGTAAGCATGAGTAATTTTGTCCTCGTATCCCGCTTCTGGGATATATACATATGAATCTCGTGGAATACTTAATAATTTCACTGATTTGTCTTTGTTATTAAGAGTAGCCACCATAAGGGCATCCGTTCTCGTGTTCCGTTCGCCTTGGTTACGTGCTTCACTATTATCAACGCCAATGAATAAAATTGAAACATTGTCTGATACGGGTTGCACTTCATTATCACGGAGAGTGGACCCTTTTTGACCAGCTACTTCATATGCATTATTAGCAGCATGCTCCACCTTCTTCGTCAAATAGACCCCATATGCGGTCAATGACAGAAGCAGAGAAAGTGCAAGTAACAAGGAAATCTTCAAGGCAAGTTTCTTTTTTGAAGAGCCTTTTGAGTGCTTCCTGAATTCTTTTCTTCTCATATTCAATTCTCCTCTATATAAAAGTAAACGAATCTTTCAAATTGGCCTATCTTACTATTATACTATGGTCCCAACTTGTCGTAAAATGCTTTTTCTTCCACTTATGCCTCCGACTCTAAAAACTCTGTTTCGACAATATTCACCGTTGCCTGTCCGTTTGAAAGATCAGTGATCCATGTGATGAATTCATCCTCTTCCGTGCGATGTGCGTAAATGTATAGGTCAACTGCTTCTGCATATTGAATCTCTTTTAATCTGAATTTAGAATTCCGTACTTCGTTTTCCATTTTTCCGAGTAACGTATAGTCAATTGAAACTTTCATGAGAAAATGAAGCTTTCGTTCTACTATACCCGTTTTTTCCAATCCATTCGTCACAGATTTTCCATATGCCCGGATTAATCCGCCACCGCCTAATTTTATTCCGCCAAAGTAGCGGGTTACCACAACAACTGTATCTTTCAGACCTTGTTTTTTTAAGACCTCTAACATAGGGACGCCAGCCGTGCCGCTTGGTTCCCCATCATCATTCGCTTTTTGGATTGTATCGTGTTCGCCGATCAAGTACGCCGAGCAGTTATGGTTCGCACTTCTATGTTTTTGTTTAATGGAATCGATGAAGGCGATCGCTTCTTCTTCTGTTTCAGCTCGTTCAATATATGTGAGAAATTGGGATTTTTGAATGATAGTTTCAGCTTCTCCATATCCTTTTACCGTTTTGTAATCGTCGCGCATAGGCGCACCTCCGTTCGTTTGTAAAGAACTTTTAATAGTTTTTTAAGCGTGAAATGGTATAATTATATGAGCCATTGAAGGATTTTTTCCTGAGGCTGTCGAAATATAAATAAACGTAGTATTCTTTGCGTTTAGTGTTAGAGGAGAACGAGACATGTCTGGGAAAAAGGTCGATATCAAGTCCCTCGATTTAATCTTCAATAAGATGATCCAAACGATGGATCAGTCGAAGAGCGACATTTTCATTATAAGCGAACAAAGCCGTCAAAGCTTCGATAATATGAAAAAAGAATTGGATGAGGTTCGTACTGCCATTTCCCGGGTAATTACCGAAGGGGATTATTTGGAGGATAAGACGAGATATGCTCGGCGACGGCTCGCAGAGGTCTCTAAAAACTTCAATTCTTTCACTGAAACTCAAGTTAGACAAGCTTACGAAACGGCAAATGATTTACAGATCAAACTGTCGATCAACCGGACGGAGGAGAAACAGCTCCGTGAACGACGGGACGATTTGGAACGCAGACTGTTGGCATTGCAGGATACAATCCAGCGTGCAGATCAGCTTGTGAACCAAGTGAATGTCGTCTTGAACTATTTGACGATGGATCTGAAGGATGTTGGACAGGCGTTAGAGAGTGCTAAAGTCAGGCAGGACTTTAGTATGAAAATTATTGAAGCGCAGGAAGAGGAACGGAAGCGGGTTTCCCGTGAAATCCATGATGGACCTGCCCAAATGATGGCCAACGTACTTGTCCGATCAGATTTAATTGAACGTACATACACCGAGAAAGGCCCGGAAAGTGCATTTGTGGAGATAGGCTCACTAAAAGAAATGGTTCGTAATGCCCTTTCAGAAGTTCGCCGAATCATATATGATTTAAGACCAATGGCACTTGATGATTTAGGATTGGCTCCAACGCTAAAGAAATATTTGGCGACCTTCGAGGGATATAACACGGGGACAACCATTCATTTCCAATCAATCGGGGAGGAGCGCCGCTTCTTATCCAACTATGAGATCTCGATTTTCCGCCTGATCCAGGAAGCTGTCACCAATTCGGTCAAACATGGAAAATCGAAGGATATTTGGGTCAAAATCGAATGGCTCACCGATGTGATGAACATCGTCGTAAAGGATAACGGAGTCGGCTTTGAGCCGAAAATTGTCAAGGACCAGTCATTCGGATTAATCGGAATGCAAGAGCGGGTCGATTTACTTAAAGGAGAAATGGCGATTAGTTCAGCGCCGTCAAAAGGTGCACTATTGCTATTCAGAATACCTATCAAACTAAAACTTGAAGAAGAGTCATAGGGGGGAATTGGATATGACAAATATAGTGATTGTCGATGACCATCAATTATTCCGCGAAGGAGTCAAACGGATCTTGGATTTTGAAGATTCGTTCAACGTTGTAGCAGAAGGCGGCGACGGCAACGAAGTGGTGCCTTTGTATGAACAGCACCAACCGGATGTTGTATTGGTCGATATTAACATGCCGAACAAAAACGGCATCGATGCAACAGGCGAACTTATGGCTGCGCACCCGGATGCACGGGTTATCATCCTTTCGATCCATGATGATGAATCCTATGTCACACATGCATTGAAAACAGGTGCATTAGGCTATATGTTGAAGGAAATGGACGCTGACGCGATTGTACAAGCGATTAAAATCGTAGCTGCAGGCGGTTCTTACCTACATCCAAAAGTGACACGCAACTTAGTGGCAGAATTCCGCCGCTTAAGCGAAAAAGAACATAAAGGATCATTCCACCAAGCGGAAATCCGCCGTCCATTCCATCTGTTGACGAAACGCGAATGCGAAGTACTTCAGTTGTTGACAGACGGACAAAGCAACCGTTCCATCGGGGAAACGCTTTACATATCTGAAAAGACTGTTAAGAACCACGTTTCCAGCATTCTGCAAAAGATGAACGTTAACGACCGTACACAGGCAGTAGTTACTGCGATCAAAAACGGTTGGGTGGAAGTTCGATAATTTACATGTGAAATTGAAGACTCCTTTGGCCTTTGGGCTGGAGGAGTTTTTGTGTGGGGAGAACCTTTTTTAGGTGGATACGTCTTATGGGATGTGATGGAGGTTGGAGCGGGTATGGGTGAGAGTTGGGAGTAAATGGGCGAACGCTCATTAATAATGGTTATCCGCCCATACTTGACGCTTATCCGCCCATATCTGTGGCCTATCCGCCCATATATGACGCTATCCGCCCATATATGAGAGGTGAGGGGAGTTTATTCTTCCATAAAAAGGTGATCCAAGCATAGATGGACGCTATGCGAGCATAGGACGTGGTTATCCGAGCATAGAGGGAGCTTATCCGAGCATAGACATGGCCAGAGTGACTCAATTCGAGCCTGTCATAGGTTAACTGCTCATAGAAAAGCATCAACTGCTCATAGGGAGTGGCTAACTGCTCATTGGGAGAACGAATCTGCTCATTGGCGGCGGCCAACTGCTCATAAAACGTCATATTATCTACGCCAAGAACCTTCTAATTGAAAAGACCTACAAATTGTGACAAACTATCCGGAGGAGGTAGAACGATGAACTTATTAAAATTACTAACGATATCCGTCTTCGGCTTGTTGCTGGTCGCATGCGGCAATGATGATACAAATACCTTGCAGTCCAATAGCGATGCTCCTCAAAATGCGCAGAGCACACTTGACCATGGGGTGACGAATGATTCCGTCGGCTTTAATGTAACCGGCAAAGGTTCGGTAGAAGAGGCGACAAACGTTCCGAAAGAGGAGCGGGAAGCAGTGATTGAGGTTTTCAATGAAAACTTAGCTGCATTCAACGAGGAAGACATCGACCGCTACATGGCGACGATTGCGAAAAAACCTGAAGGCTTTAAATATGATGATGAAAAAATGGCCGTTCAAACGGCATTTGAAAAGTATGATACGAAGCGGGAAGCGAGCAATCATACGATTGTGAAATATAGCGAAAACGAAGCTCAGCTATTTGCGAATATTGACATCAGCATGAGCGAACCGAAAAGTGGTGCAACCATCGATCGCTCTGGCCGTCAGGTGACGGTATTTGTGAAAGAAGATGGCAAATGGCGAATTTCGAGCGTTTACTTTATAGGTGACACGGAGTAATAATTCTTGGGCATTTCAAAAGGCGTGCTTTTGAGGTGCCCTTTTCATGTTTCCATTTACAGTCTCATTCGGTAGAATATAGGGTAGGAGTTGATAGAATGAAAACAGCGATCGTGACAGATAGCACGTCCTATCTTCCAAAAGAAGTGCGGGATGAGTGGGATATACATATGGTTCCTCTGTCGGTTATTGTCGGAGGACATGCGTATGAGGAAGAGGTTAATCTTCATGTGGACGAGTTTTACCGTCTTGTCCGGGAAGGTGGAGAGCTTCCAAAAACGTCCCAGCCGCCAGTCGGCCAGTTTACAGAACTGTTCTCAAGACTTGCAAAGGACTACGATGCCATCATTTCCGTTCATTTATCGAGCGGCATTAGCGGTACATACCAAGGGGCTGTGCAAGCCGGTCAAATGACGGAAGGTGCGAAAGTGTATGCTTTCGACTCGGAAACGTCTTGCTATGTCCAAGGATTTTATGCCTTGCGTGCTGCGAAAATGGCGAAACAAAGCATTTCGGCGGAAGACATCATGTCCGAACTTGAAGACTTAAAGCTGTCGGAGCGAGCTTATTTCATGGCTGATGATCTTTCACATTTGCAGCGCGGCGGAAGATTATCGAGTGCTCAAGCCCTCATTGGCGGATTACTGCAAATCAAACCTTTGCTTCATTTTGAAAATAAAGTCATTGTCCCATTCGAGAAAATCCGGACCCGTAAGAAGGCCATGAATCGAATTGTCGAATTATTAGGTGAGGATGCTGCGAAATATGAGAAACTTGAAGCAGCTATTATTCACGCGAACCGCCCATTGGAAGCGGAAGAATGGCGCAAGGAAATGGCAGAGAAGTTCCCAAATGTCGAATTCACCATCAGTTATTTCGGGCCGGTAATCGGAACACATTTAGGCGAAGGTTCCATGGGTCTCGGCTGGATGCGGAAATAAGGACTATTATTATGTTATTTGAGCGGCTTCTTCGGAGGCCGCTTGTTTTAGAAGGTTGGGGATATCAACGATTGTTGAAGGTTTATCAACGATTATTGGACATATATCAACGATTCTGACCAATATATCAACGATTATTAATTTTTATCAACGATTCTTCAATATAAAGGAGGAACCATGAAAAAAGAATTACAGGAATTTCTCACGGGGCGCATTTGGCTGCGCGACCATACCCCTTTCCCGCAAGACCTCATCAATGACCACATCGAGAATAACCTTCTTACAACCATCGACGGAATTTACCAGAAGAAAACTAAATTCATTCATACCTATACTTGTATGCGTTGCCGAAACACGGACCGGCGATTTTTTGCTATGTTCGATTGTGCTAAGTGTGAAGGGCCATGTGTCTATTGCCGCCACTGTATTCGAATGGGACGGGTGAGCAGTTGTACGAAACTCATTAAATGGAATGGACCTTCTCCGGAAATCAAGCAAGATCATAGTTTCGCATGGGATGGACAACTTACGTCTGCCCAGCAGAAAGCCGCAAATGAATTGAGTGAGAACATTCAGTTAGAGCGTCCTCATTTAATCCATGCAGTTTGTGGAGCAGGGAAGACAGAGATTTTATTCAAACCCATTCATGAACTGCTGCAGGAAGGCAAACGCGTCTGTGTAGCTGCTCCAAGGACAGACGTAGTATTGGAATTAACTCCACGCTTCAGACAAGTGTTCCCGGAAACTATTATCCATTCACTTTACGGGGGAGCGGAGTTCCAAGAAGGGTTTGCCCAGCTTGTGATCGCTACGACACATCAACTTTACCGCTTTGAAGGGGCGTTCGATGCAGTATTTGTAGATGAAGCGGATGCATTTCCATATTCTGCGGATGAAACATTAAGACGGGCAGTTGAGAAGGCTAAGAAACCAGATACCCCGGTTTATGTGGTAACGGCCACTCCATCCAACGAGTTAATTCGGAATGTAAAGCAATCAGGCGGAAGAATCTCAGTCATCACCAAACGGTTCCATGGGCATCCATTACCTGTACCGAGGTTTGACTCGTTATGGAACTATGGGAAGCAAATACATAAAGGGAGAATACCATCTAAGTTAAGAGATTGGACTGCAGAAAGGCTCGCGAATGAAGAACCATTCCTCATATTCTTTCCTACGATCGAGTTAATGGAAAAGGCTGAGCCTTTATTTCAACAAATCCATCGAGGAATACATGCTGTGCATGCTGATGTCCCTGACCGGAAAGAGAAAGTGTTAAGTCTTCGAAATAAAGAAGTGCCCGGACTCCTCACTACGACCATCTTGGAACGAGGAATCACCATCCCACGTGTTCAAGTAGCTGTTGTTGGAGCAGATGAGGGAATCTTCACTGAAAGTGCACTTATTCAAATCGGCGGAAGAGTTGGTCGATCAAAGGATGATCCGACTGGTGACCTCGTGTTCTTCCACCATGGCATTACTTATGCAATGGATGACGCAAAAAGAGAAATTGAGCGGCTTAATCGAGCGAAGGAGGTTCATATATGAATTGTTTGCTTTGCCATTCGCCGATGATTATCCAACCGACATGGTCCGGACTTTTTCTCAATAAAATAGGTCCACCTATATGTGAAAGGTGTTCAAAAAAGTTCGAGAAGACCGATATAAAAGAAGACAAAGCCGAATGGATTGGTTCAATCTATGAGAATAGCTTGGATGGTCTAACTTCGGTCTACCAGTACAATGAAGCAATGAAGGACTACTTGCATCAATATAAATTTCTTCAGGATGCAATTCTGTCGAAAGTTTTTGCCGAGGATATGAGGGCTTTATTGAAAAACAGAAAAGCTATAATCGTTCCGATTCCGATGCATCCTGAAAAACTGAAGAAACGCACTTTCGCCCATGTTGATCGAATCTTGGATGATGCTCGGATTCCATACGTACATCTATTTGAGAAGACTGCAGACGTGACACAAGGTGAAAAGTCGAAGCAAGAACGGATGAATGCAGAGCCTTTATTTGCAATAAAACCTGGAAGTACGATTGAGAAAAAGCATTATATTGTGATCGACGATTTGTACACGACTGGGACGACTGTCCGGCATGCGGCAAAAGTGCTGAAGGATGCCGGAGCGGCGAAGGTCGAGGCAGTGACGTTGATCCGTGCATAGGGGGAAAAGTAATGGGAGAAGTAAGAAATTGTCCGACATGTGGCGACTTGTTCAATTATACGGGTATGCGGGACGTATGCCCGAAATGCTATGCGAAAGAAGAGGAATTATACGAGGTAGTGTATAAATTTCTGCGTAAGCGTGAGAACCGGGCGGCGAATGTTGACCGAATCGTTGAAGTGACAGGCGTCCCGTCGAGCCTTCTCTATAAATGGGTACGTAAGAACCGACTGCAGCGTGCGCTTTTTCCGAATTTGGGGTATCCTTGTGATAGTTGCGGTAAGATTACAACTGATGGTAAGCTTTGTGAAGAATGCCAGAAAGATTTGAAACAGAATTTACGTGAGTTTGAGGCAGCCCAGGAGTTCCGTGAGCAAATTGCGGAGCGGGATGCATCCTACCATGCGAAGAAATAATTGGTTGGCTGGCAGGGAATTTTTCCTACCAGCCAATTTTCGTTCGAAAGGCCCTAAAGAATTCATTAATATAACCGAAATAATAACTATACATCTCCACGAAGGAGGAAGAACGGTATGAAAATTAATCCGAATTTAAATGTAAATAACGTGAATCCGTACAAACGGAACCAGTTGAAAACGGAAGCGGCAAAATCTGCCGCTAAAGTCGGTGCTGATAAGCTGGAGATTTCAGATGCAGCGAAACAGCTATCCGGGCTTACATCTTATCCGGCAGAGCGCGCGGAACGGGTACAACAATTGAAAGCCCAAGTAGAAGCAGGAACATACAAGCCTGACGCTGCCAAAGTGGCAGAAGATCTGCTTAAATTCTACAAAGGGTAATGAAAGAAGGGTAGACCATGTCCATCACACCGATTTTTGAAGCGATGAACCATTTGGACAAATTGCATAAGAGTTTGCTTGGGCTTAGCTTTAAGAAAACTGAGCTCATCAAAACGGGGGACATGGAAGGCCTCGATCAGCTGCTCAAGGACGAGCAGAAGCACGTAGCAGCGATTTCGCAACTGGAGACACAGCGTCAGCAAAAGGTAATGGAGTACCTGCAGGCAAAAGGATTTGCCAATGCTGAACCGACTGTCGCTTCAGTCATCGAAGCCGCTGGTACGGAAGAAAAAGAACAATTGGAACATGTTCGTGATGAACTTATGCGGACCATCCACGATTTGAAATGGCAGAACGATTTGAACCAGAAGATGACATATCAATCTCTTCAATTCGTAAACCTATCATTGGATATGCTCCGGCCAACGCCGGAATCCATTAACTATTCTAAAGACACTATTAAACGGGCAAAGTCGGCCGGCAACAGCACGTTCGACTCCCAGGCATAAAATAGGGGGAAAACCATGCGCTCCACATTCATGGGCTTAGAAACGAGCAAACGCGGAATGTTCACCCAGCAATCCGCTTTATATACAACAGGACACAACATCAGTAACGCCAACACGCTTGGCTATTCACGCCAACGTGTGAATATGGAAGCTTCTTTAGGCTACCCGGGTATTGGTTTGAATACTCCCACTACGCCAGGTTTTATTGGAACTGGGGTGCAAGCTCAGTCAATAGAGCGAATTCGTGATACGTTTATCGATCGTCAATTCCGGCAAGAGTCAAGTAAATTAGGGTATTGGGAATCCAGATCACAAGCTATTACTCAGATGGAAGACATTATGTCTGAACCATCTGAATTTGGCTTGAATGAATCTTTGAATCAGTTTTGGAATTCTCTTCAAGATCTAAGTGTAAACCCTGAAAACGCTGGAGCACGTAAAGTAGTTGTTCAACGGGGGATTGCAGTAGCTGATTCATTTAATTATATTCATAAACAATTAAGTGATATTCAAGGGAATCTGAAGAATGAAATCAGAGTCTCGACTGACGATATCAACTCTATATTGGATCAGATTGCTTCACTGAATGAACAGATTGCATCGATTGAACCAAATGGATATTTGCCGAATGATCTATATGATGCACGCGATAACTTACTCGATGAACTATCAACCTACTTTCCGATAGAATTGGAATACGTAAAGTCAGGCGGAAATGCCTCTAAAATTGCAGAAGGTATTGTGAATGTCTCTATTAAAACAGCGGGAAGCCCAGTTAATATAGTCAATGGGAAAGATTATGCGGAGATGTCAACGAACCTGACTACAGCGGAGGGTTACGAAGATTTTGGTGCATTTACTTTTACTGCAAATGGTTCTGCTACAGGTGGTTCAATTTCCCAAAATCAATTAGAAGCGAATAAAGGTAAAATGCTTTCATTAGTTAATTCATATGGATATGGACCAGTTGACAGTGAGGCCGGTTTTTATCCAGATATGTTAAAAGACTTGAATGATATGGCCAAGGCTTTCGTAACAAAATTTAATACTGATCACGGAAACGGCTTTCCTTTGCAAGGAAGCGCTAATATTTCTGATTTCTTCGATCCTGCCGGACTCAGTGCGAGTACCATTAAGGTGAACGGGGCCATTATCACGGATCCAGGAAGCGTGGCAGCATCCTCTTCATTGAATGAAGAAGGTAACGGAGCCAACGCTTTAAAACTGGCCAATATGAAGTTTGCCCCACTTACAATTGGAACAGTGCCAAATACCAATATCCAGACATTTTATCAGTCAATCATTGGACAACTTGGTGTTGAAGGAGAACAAGCTGGTCGACTCACATATAATTCACAAACGATTAAACTATCAGTTGAAAACAACCGTGCATCTGTTAGCTCCGTTTCATTAGATGAAGAAATGACAAATATGATTAAGTTCCAGCAGGCTTATAACGCCTCAGCCCGAATGATTACGGTAGTAGATGAAACGTTAGACAAAATCATTAACGGCATGGGCCGAGTCGGATTATAATAGGAGGAGTTTGACATGCGCGTAACTCAATCCATGCTTTCAAATAACATGCTTCGTAACTTGTCCAGCAGCTACAATAAAATGGGCATGATTCAAGAGCAAATTAATTCGGGTAAGAAAATTACCCGGCCATCTCAGGACCCAGTGGTTGCAATCAAAGGAATAGGTTATCGAACTGACCTTGGTAAGGTTGAACAATATCAAAGGAACCTCGGAGAAGTAAATAACTGGTTAGACAGCTCGGATGATGCTTTGGATCATGTCGGTCTTGCACTACAACGTGTCCAAGAGCTGGTAACCCAAGCTTCAACTGACTCTGTTACAACGGATGACCGGAAGAAGATCCAGGCTGAAATTACACAAATTAAAGACCAAATCCGTGATTTAGCGAATACTAAAGTTGGAGATAAATATATTTTCTCTGGTACAAAAACTTTAGAACCTTTGTTCACAGATACAACATTAGCCGGAGAGCCAATCGTAGCAGCAGGAACTGCTTATCCAGCTGCACCTGCAAATACTTCTTATGAAGGATCTGTTAATATTGAGGTCTACGATGGGGTACAAATTACAGTAAATAGCAATGGTTATGATATGTTTAGTAAGATCGATGAAATGATGGTCAGTTTAGAAGCTGAATTATTAGATACAACTAAATCTGGATCAGATTTCGATAATTATTTGAGTAGTATTAGCGGTAACCAAGATCTTGTCCTTGAGTCAAGAGCAGATATTGGCGCCCGGCAAAATCGTGTCGAGATGATGGGGAACCGACTAAGTACCCAGGAAGTTGTGGTTACGAAACAGCTATCAAATAATGAAGATATCGATTATGAAAAGGCAATAACTGAATTGATTTCCCAAGAATCGATACACCGGGCTGCACTTTCAGTCGGTTCGCGGATCATTCAACCGACATTAATGGATTTTCTAAGATAACAACAAACAGCGTTTGAACAATTGTTCAAACGCTTTATTTAAAGGGTGAAAAGTATGAATTTCCCGCAACTTAGTATACGGACTACTAAAGGTATGTTAGGTTTGAACATTACAGATTCACAGCAGTTGATACGGCAGCCAAAAGCCGACTTACAAATTCGGCAACCACGTGCAACTGTTGATATGGAAACATCAAATTCAATACTAAAAATTGACTCCTCGCAAGCAAGGCGTGATCTTGGATTAATAGGTCCTCTTGAATCAACCCGAAAATATGCTCAGCGTGGTAGACAAGCTATGTTGGCTGGTATTGCAAGACGGGCGCAAGAGGGTGATCAGTTGATGAGGATTGAAAAGAAAGGTAATCCCATACAATCGATTGCAGAAACAAAAGCCGTAAGACCCATGAAACGATTAGGACTCCAATTTGTACCTTCTATCAGTTCAGTAAAAATATCGTATACGCCTTCAAAGTTGCACATAGAAGCAGAAACAAACAAACCCCAAATTAGTGCTAAAATGAACAGACCGATTCATGAGTATACACCGGGTAAAGTGTCGGGTTATATGATTCAAGATCCTTCTATTGAAATTGACGTCATTGTATAAAAGGAGTTAATAGAATGAAAATCAAAACAAAATTTCTTGGAGAAGCTGAGATTGAAAAATCCAGCATTATTCACTTTGAGGGTGGGATTCCGGGTTTTGAGGATTTAACGGAATTCGTTATTCTTCCTGTTGAGCCTGACTCCCCATTTGCCATCCTTCAATCTATAAAAGAATCCGAAATCGGTTTTATTATCGCTTTTCCATTTGCCTTTAAACCGGATTATGCTTTCGATTTGCAGGAAGAGGATAAGCAGAGTTTACAGATTGAATTGGAAAGTGATCTTGTCTTTTATTCGATAGTCACTTTAAGAGAACCTTTCCAACAATCAACCATCAACTTACAAGCACCAGTTATTATTAATCATAAGAAGAAACTTGCTAAACAAATAGTATTGCAAGATTCTGTGCGGTATCAGATACGTTATCCCATCCAAAATGAGGGGAGCGACAAGTAATGTTAGTACTCACAAGAAAAAAAGATGAATCCATTATGCTTGGGGACAATATCGAAGTGAAGATCCTTTCCGTCGAAGGAGATCAAGTGAAATTGGGCATAGTCGCTCCTGAAAACGTACGTATATTCCGGTCCGAGGTATATCAAAGCATACAGGAGCAAAACAAAGAAGCTGCTAACATCAACCAAAATCTTTTTAATCAAATAAAAAAAAATAATTGATAAAACTATTAAACATTTCATTCACGGAACGATATAAGTAGTGTAAGGCATTTATTGGGCGGCCGACCAATAAAACGCCAGACAAAATTCCACAAGGATGTGGAATAAACAAAACATTCAAGGAGGAATCTCATAATGAGAATTCAACACAACATTTCAGCTTTAAATACACACCGTAACTTGACTTTCAACAACAGCCAATCTGCTAAGAACTTGGAAAAGCTTTCTTCCGGTTTCAAAATCAACCGTGCTGGCGATGACGCTGCTGGTCTTGCAATCTCTGAAAAAATGCGTGGACAAATCCGCGGTTTGGATATGGCTACTAAAAACGCTCAAGACTCAATCTCTTTGATCCAAACTGCTGAAGGTGCTTTGAACGAAACTCACTCCATCCTTCAACGTATGCGTGAACTTTCAGTTCAATCTGCTAACGATACTAACGTTACAGGTGACCGTGCTGCACTTCAACAAGAGGTAACAGCTTTAGTTTCAGAAATTAACCGTATTGCAGAAAATACTGAATTCAACACACAAAAACTATTGAGTGGCGGATTTAGCGGTAAAGCTTTCCATATTGGAGCAAACTCGGGACAAAGCATTACTTTAACAATTGGTTCTATGGCTGCATCAGCTTTATCGGTTTCAGGTATCTCTATTAGCTCAACATCAGGTGCAAACGCAGCAATTTCAACAATTGAAGCTGCAATTACAACCGTTTCAACAGAACGTTCCAAATTAGGTGCTGTTCAAAACCGTTTAGAGCACACTATTAACAACCTTGGTGCAACTTCTGAAAACTTGACAGCTGCTGAGTCCCGTATCCGTGACGTTGACATGGCTGCTGAAATGATGGCATTCACGAAGAATAACATCTTGACTCAAGCTGCACAATCGATGTTGGCTCAAGCTAACCAACAACCACAAGGTGTACTTCAGTTGTTACAATAATATAATCAATAAGCACTATAAAAAGTATAGTCATTTTAGGGACTGACCCCATAAAGTGAGACAAATAAAAACACCTTTAAGTTGAAATTAGGGTATTGAAAACTCAAATCCAACTTGGAGGTGTTTTTCTATGGATACATGTAACAGTCATCCGGCAGAAGCTAAGATTAAAGCTGTAGAGATGAGAGAAGCAGGCATACCAGTTAAAGAAGTCGTGGAAGAGTTGAATATCAAAAATAAATCACAGATATTAAGACCGCTGGTGAAACCTATCATTTCATCAACCAGTTGGTAAACAGTATTCCTATGCCTATAAGAAGGGTCCGGATTTTGAGAGTGAAAATGCTCAATTACAAGCCGAGATCCGTTATCTCAAACAATAGATTGAAAACTAAAAAAGTACAATGAATCGGAGAGGATGTGGCACCAGAAGCATCAATTAGTAATGAACCATAAAGAATCAATGCCTATTCAAGATATTTGTAAGCATTTAGGGATTCCAAGGTAAACCTTTTCTCGATTAAAAAAGAAATACAGGGAAGGAAAGCTTGAACAATCAATCGAGCTTAGAATCGGGGAACTTTGTCGTCAAAAAAATATCGATACGGATATCGGAAAAATTACTTCTCTATTGCGAAGAGTAAAAGAAAGAGGCATTACTATGAGTTTGTCCTGAAATGGAACTCCCGCTGATAATACCCCAATCGAATCGTTTCACACCTCGCTAAAGTCTAAACATTCTATTCTACCTTGATGACTTAAAACAGGCTATTACGGCCATCGTAGTGCACATTGTAAAAGAAGACATCAATTATTATAACAATTGCCGTACCCAACACCTTTAAGCAACAAGTACAATACCGGTAACTGGTTGCTTAAAGTTGTTATGATATCTGTCTCAAAAACGGGGGGGCAGTGCCTCATGAATAGGCTTTTGCTTCTTAAAGTGAAAAGAAAAAGGGTTTTGGACTCAAATAAATAATAAAATTTCCGATATAATATTAGAGGTGGAGAACATGCTTGATAATAATTATGAAATTAAGTTGGATAACTCTAAAAGCAAATTGTCTACATTAAAAATAAATGAATATTATGTTCATAGTAAATATGATCCCTTAAAAGAATCTAAACAATTTGTTGAAAAACATTATAGACCAGGTTTTATTCATATTTTATTCGGTTATGGTTTAGGTTATATTGCAAAGGAATTTAATAGGAAATTTGTAAACAATGAATTTCTCATTGTTATAGAACCTATTCAACAATTAACTGTGAATAAGGAAGATTATACTTTTTTAGTTCAAAATACTAATGCGGAGATTAAAACCATACTTTCAAGTATTATTCCAAATCACGCTAATGTAACATTTATATGTTCTCCCAACTATGACAAGTTGTTTCCGGAATATTATTTAGAGGTACTTGATAATATCAATAATCGTTTACAAATGAATAAAATAAATGAAAATACTCTTAGAAGATTTTCATCTGAATGGCAAAGAAACTTTATATATAACTTAAAAAACATACCATACGATGGTGATTTGGAAAATGTTTTCCAGAAATATGATTTGCCAATAATACTTGCTTCAGGTGGGCCTTCGTTGACTAAACAAATCGATTTATTAAAAGAGTATAGAAACCATTGTATTTTAATTGCGGCAGGATCTACAGTTAATACATTAGTCCAGTTTGGGTTAGAACCAGATTTTGTTGTATCAATAGATGGCGGCGAAAACAATTTAAAACATTTTGAAAGAAAAAAGTTTACAAAAAGTAAATTAGTATATAGTTTACTAAATCACTATAAAATCCGTGATTGTTTTGAAGATGGTTACCATTTTATCACTTCTGATGCTTCAGGGGTCGAGGGGTATTATAAAAATCTTTCCGGGAAAAAATTAATCTCTTTACGTGGGGGTTCTTCCGTAGCATCATACGCATTGTCTTTTGCCAGGTATATTTCTAAGGGACCAATTGCGCTCATTGGTCAGGACTTAGCTTATACAGATAACAAAACACATGCTGAATTTAATAATAATTACAAGGAAGTTGATGACAAATATATTGAAAAAAGACAAATGTTTTATACAGAAGGTTATTTTGGAGATAAAGTATTAACTGATCACGCATTTTATAGTATGAAAGAAACTTTGGAAGTATTAATTGGTGAATTAAAGAATAAAGATAGGATATTTAACTGCACAGAAGGTGGAGCTTTAATTCAAGGATTTCAAAATATTCCTTTTAAACAATTTTGTGGAAACTATATTAATAAAAGTTTTTATAATCGAGAATTGATTTTAAGCGTTAGTAGGCGAGCGTTTCATAATAATCTTATAGAAAATCTAAATAATGATTTATCGAATTATAAAAAGATGAGGAAATTAATCCTTGATAATTTGATGTTGTTAGAAAAAACAAAGGGAAAATGGATATTTTCATCAACCATATTAATGAAAATGGATGAGAATGAACAAAATTTTCGTAAAATTTTAGATAAAACTTCCATTTCAATTTCCATTGAATTAGTTACTTTCGATATTCTGAAGTATTATCTTCCTAAAAAAGATGAAACAAAGAATGAAGCATATAGAAGAATATATACACAGAACTACGAGATGTTTAATGACTTCTTAAAAGTAATTAAAGAAGCTTATATATATACTCAGAATATTATAGATGAATTAATGGAGAAAATACAAAAATAAGAGGAGTAGCTAATAATGATACAAATTTTAGTTGAAAGTATAGAAAGTTACAATATTTATCTGAAAAAAGTACCGGAAGGCTGTCAGAGTATTGCGGATTTGTTAAGGGGAGATAATGTACATGAGGCGCTCACATTAATCCTACAATTTAGTGAAGGGGTTACATGGTTGACAGATATGAATGCTAAGATTAACGAGCTTGGCATTCAAAATGATTTACAAATTGATAAAATTCATGAATTCTTAAATGAAGTAAATCAAGGATTATTCATACAAGATTATATTGTAGTTGCAGATATGTTTGAATATGAAATAAAACCATTTTTCAAAGAATGCACTCTATATGATTTGAAAGAGATAATATGAGAATTGAAATTGCTAAAAATCAAGAATATACGTTAATAATGAATAACGTTTACATATATAGCAAATATAATCCTCGAAAAGATGCGTTTAGATTTATAAATAATGAATTTGATCCAACCGCAAAAGGATATTTTTTAGTGGGATTAGGGTTAGGTTACCACTTAGAAGCTTTAGTAGAATTAGATTCGGTTAAGCAGATTGTAGTTTTACCAATAGGGACCAATGACATTTCAATTTTTAATAGTTATGCACCAAATAAATCTATCATTGATAAAAAGAATATTCAAATGTGTTTATCTACTGATTTGAATATTGATGTTTCAAGTTTTCAAATAATTATACCAATGTCATGGATGAAGGCAATTGGGGAGGAACATCCATTATATAATTATTTAGAGGATATTAAGATACGTCAGATTAGCGCGAAAAGTTATGGCGAAATAATGAGTTTTAATTTTAAAACCAATTTATTGAGAAACGATTCCTCAATTAAATATTTTAAAAATAAATATAAAGGATTAAATGCATGTTTAATATCTTCTGGTCCTACATTAGATGATTCTATTGACCTTTTAAAATTAATAAAATTGAATTGTTATATTCTCTGCGTTGGTTCTGCTTTAAAAGTACTTTTAAAGCATGATATAAAACCTGATGCAGTATTAATTACAGATCCACAGGAAAATGTAGTAGATCAGATAATAGGCACAAAATACGAAGGTCCATTGTTTTACTTGGGGACAGCTAATAATTATGCGGTAAATATTCACAATGGAATTAGTTACATTGTTTTCCAAAAAGGCTATTATGCTGCTGAACATTATGCCGAACAATTGGGGATAGACACACTTGAAACAGGTGGCTCAGTAGCGACTACCGGAATTTCATTGCTTGAATATATGGATTTTAGTAATGTGTTCTTATTTGGACAAGATTTAGGGTTTGGGAATTCGCAAACACATGCTTTAAATTCTACATCGGGAAAGAAAGTTATAGAAAATTACAAGTACAGAAAAATAATCACAAATAATGGGAAGTATATAAATACAACTCCAAATTTATATACTTATCTTCGTTGGTTTGAATATAAGGCCCAAAAGACTACAATTAGGATATACAATACTGCTGAAGAAGGTGCGAGGATTAAGGGAATACCTTTTATTAGTAAACAAGATTTGATGAATTTATGTAAACTTTCTAAATGGAAGAAGAGATTAATTAATGAAGAAAAATAAAATGATTATAGAAAAAGCTAAAAATGGAAGGCATACATGCAAGTATGAAATAAAAAACGGTGTGTTTAAATATTTATATTCAAAGTATACTCCGGAAAATATTCAAGTTCAGTATAATATAAATGCCGATGCGGATTGTTTAGTTGTTTTAGGTTTAGGACTTGGATACGAAATAGAAATTATTAAGTCCTTAACGAACAAGCCTATATTTGTTATCGAGTATGATCCAGCTTTTTATGATTATATTCAAAATGATAGAGTATTGAATAACGTAAAAGTATTCATAGAAGAAGAATATAAGAATTTTAGTTTTGAGAATAAAAAAGTACAATATATTATTAATTATAATCTAATAGAATGTAATACTAATTTCTACAAAAATGTTATGGAATTTTATAAAAATAGTATTAATAAATCAAGAACAATAATTGTTTATGATCATCCTACGATTGCAAAAGATTGTGCAATCTCTTTTGAAAAAATGGGCTTTAACGTAAAGATATTGCAGTTAAATGATTTAAATAAGGTTTATAAAGATATCATAGAAGTACAACCAGATTATATATTTACGGTAAACTTTATAAATGTTATTGCTGATATTTGTGAACAGTTACAAACCCTTTATATTTCTTGGACAGTAGACACACCATGTTACACGTTATATGAAAGAGAAATCAACTATAATTACTCAATTCTTTTTGTGTATGATGAAGCAGTTGTAAATGACCTCAAAACAAAAGGAATAAAAAATGTAGATTATATGCCAGTTGCTGCAAATGTAGATAGACTTAATAAAATAGTATTAAATAATAATGATATACAAAAATATAGTTCCGATGTTTCCTTCTTGGGTAGTTGTACTTCTCACAATGAGTATATGAATATTATAAAACCCCGACTTTCTCTGCCTGTTCAAGAGTTAATAGAAAAGCTAATTAATGCTCAAATGTATAGTGAACAATTTTTAATAAAAGAATTAGTAGAAGAAGACATTGTTGATTTAGTGAATACTGATGCAAAAATATCTTTTAATAAAGACAAATACTTGAACTTATCCATTAATGACGCATTCTCATTTTTATTAGGCCGATATCATACTTTTGTAGAACGAACTACCTATATGGCAAAAATCGCTGAAAAATATAAAACCAGACTTTATGGTGAAAAGGGTTGGCTTTTAAATGAAAGTCCTTATATACACAAGGCATATAGAAAAGAAGTGGAACATTTTATAGAAATGCCAAAAGTATTTAAGTGTTCAAAGATTAATTTAAATATTACCCGTTCTTTTGTTGAGTCTGGATTACCAATGCGAGTATTTGATGTTCTTGGATCAAACGCTTTCTTAATTACTAACAATAAAAAAGATATACAGCAACTTTTCTCACCAGACAAAGATTTAGTAGTTTATCGTGATTTGCAAGATTTGCTGGAGTTAATAGATTATTATTTGTTACATGAAAATAAAAGAAATATTATTAGACAACAAGGATTCGAAACTCTCTCAAAATATCATACATATGATATTCGTTTAAAAAGAATTCTGGATAAGGTAGATAAATATGAAAACGAATTAAAAGGGTTTGGTTTTTAAAGTGAAAAGCTTCTTAAAAAATTTACACTGTTCTTGATACAGGTGGATCAAGAACAGTTAATATAAAGCTTTAGAAGAAGATGAAAACTTTATAAAAACCAAATCAATGATAAGGTGATTCATTGATTTGGTTAAATTTTATTAAAATAAAGATAATAGATTGCTTACATTACGGTTAGTTTGTTTAATTAGTAGTTCATCTCCTTTTTGTCTAATCCCCTGTTTAACAAACTCCATCATTTCAAACGCCAAATCCGGATCTTTGATGAGTGATTCGGATTTTTCAAGATTGATTTGCGTCAAAGATATATTGTCGCTATGGTGCGTCAATGCTTCATAATCGGATCCGATATTAGCCAAATGATCTGAAATCGTAGATAATGCATTGTCTACTTTACCAATTAGTTCTTCAGCTTTTTCTCTTGAAGTCAGATTTGCCCCATCAAGACCAAGTTTTTCAGTACTTACATCCACCATATCAATGGCCAAAGTTTGTCCGGAATTAGCACCTACATGTATGTGTAGCGGACGGATCTCACCTAATATTTTTTGTGTATTGAATTCAAGTTTATCAGCGGTGTCATCTATTGACTCGAGAAGCTGGTCTAATTCATTTTGTGCAGCAACCCGATCTTCATCCGTAATAAAGTCGGTTGATGTTTGGACAGTAAGCTCCCTCATTCTTTGTAGTACACTGCTTACATGCTTAAGACCAGCATCAGCCGATTCTAAAACTGATAGACCATCCTGCATATTCAGTTGTGCACGAGCTAATCCACGGATTTGGCCGCGCATGGTTTCAGAGATTGAGACACCTGACGCATTATTTGCCGCCCTTTTTAAATTATCACCGCCTGAAAGCTTTTCAATAGTTTTCGTAATCGAGTTTTCATTCTTTTGATAACGGTTTGTCGAGAAAGCTATCAATGCTTGGTTTTGTATTTTCATTTGTCATCACCTCCTTATAGTTCCTATCGGCTATTTCACTAATTTTTTTGAGGAAAACTGAAATTTAACTTAAAGAAACCGATAAAACAAATAAGGACTTTTGTTAGTGTAGGAGGAAACGATAGATGCGAGTTTCAACACATGCACAAATCAGGGAAACGAGTATGACTGATCAGCAGAAGAACGAATCAGTTTTACCCAATAAAGTAACCCCTGAGAATTCTCTTAAACAATTGATGAAAGCACAACAAGCGGAAACAGCTGATAGGTCGGTTCCGAAAGAAAAGGTTCAAAAAGCAATTGATGCCTTAAATACTTTACAAACCCATAACTCCAAATTCATTATGCATGAAGGTTTAGACAAATATTATGTCCAGGTTGTGGATGCTAAAACGGAGGAAGTGATTAGAGAGATTCCTCCAAGAAAGCTCCTGGACGCATTTTATACGATGCAGAAAATTTTGGGCATGATTGTTGATGAAAAAATTTAACTATAGGAGGTAGGAATAAATGGCAGGATTAAGAGTCGGCGGATTAGCGTCAGGAATGGATATTGACTCAATTGTAGCGGAATTGATGAAAGCGGAACGTATACCGCTGGATAAATTATTTCAAAAGAAAACAACGTACGAATGGCAACGTGATGCGTTTCGTTCGATTAATACAAAGCTAAACACGTTTAATACTTATTTATTTGAGAATTTTTCTCTTACAAGCAATTTTAACAAAAAAACAGTATCTAATTCTAATGAATCCATATTAACTGCAACCGCTACCTCTGCTGCAAGCGGCTCATTGACTGTACAAAGCGTTGATTCTTTAGCAACCTCTTCGTATGGGGCAGGTACCATTACTGATTCGACTAAGAGGGCAAGTACAACAACTCTTAGTAGCTTAGGGGTAACTGGTTTTGCGGCGGATGGAACACTTTCAGTTTCTTTAAGTGTCCTTCAAGCGGATGGAACGATGAAAGCAACTTCAGTCGTATTAAATAGTTCAGATAAGCTCACCGATGTTGTTTCAAAGTTTAATAATAGTGGTGCCGGAGTCACTGCTTTTTATGACGAAAAATCAGGGCAATTCTCTATAAGTGCTAAAGCATCAGGAGATAATGTAAATGGTGCTGAAATCATTAATAATACTACATCTACAGATCTCTTTACAAAATTAGGGTTTGGTAAGAATGATTTGGCTACGAATGGTTCTAATTCGGTATCTATAATAAATGGTGCAAGAATTGAACGTACTTCAAATAACTTTACAATTGCAGGCTTTAATATCACTTTGAAAAATAAAACTGTTGCGGGTGCAGCTCCTATTACTTTAAGTGCAACAACAGATATCGATTCTATGGTAGATAAAGTAAAAGAATTTGTAGGAAAATATAATGAGTTAGTTTCAGGTATGAACGATCAACTGAAAGAAAAGAAATATCGCGATTATCCACCATTGACTGACCAGCAGCGTGAAGATATGTCAGAACATGAGCAGGAACTTTGGGATGAAAAGGCAAAAAGTGGACTGCTGCGGAACGATCCTATAATCAGCGGTGGATTGTCGAATATGCGTAATGCTATTTACGGTACTGTCGGTTCTGAGGTTAACATAGTAAATACACTTGCTGAAATGGGCATCACCACTTCCAAAGTATATTCCGACGGCGGTAAGCTCGTAATCGATGAAGATAAGTTGCGAAAAGCACTTACGGAAAACCCAGATCAAGTTGTCAAAACTATTTCTCAAACAGGTGCTATTAACAAAACCACTGGAGAAGATACCCGTGGAATCGTTCAAAGACTTCGTGATTCCATGAAGGACTTTACTAAAAGTATTGAAAGACAGGCAGGTAAAGCAAGTTCTACTGACCAACAATACAATATTGGCAAAAGATTGATAGATACAAATGGCCGTATTTTTGATTTCCAAAGACGTTTAGAGGACATCGAGAGTCGTTACTGGAGACAGTTCACCGCAATGGAAAAAGCGATCAGCAGAGCAAATCAACAATCTGCAATGTTAATGGGCGCCACCCAAGGCTAATTTTTAAAAGGAATGAAGGAGTTGTAAAATCGTGATAGCACAATCAGCACACCAAGCGTATAAGCAAAACAGTGTGAGTACCGCTTCACCTGGTGAATTAACACTTATGCTATATAATGGTTGCATCAAATTTTTAGGAAAAGCTAAAACTGCCATTCAGGATAAAAATATACAAGAGAAAAACTTAAATCTTCAAAAGACACAAAAAATCATTCAAGAATTGATGTCCACTTTAAACATGGATATCGAAGTTTCTAAGTCTATGATGCAGATGTATGAATATATGAACCATAGACTCATCGAAGCTAACATCCAAAATAGTATTGAAATTGTTGAAGAAGTTGAGGGATATGTGACTGAGTTTCGTGATACATGGAAAGAAGTCATCCGTATAAACAGACAGAAAACATTTACTGGGGACCAAGCTTGATGGATGCTGTTGAAAAGCTTTTAATTTCTTCCAAAAAGCTATATGATCATTTGTTAGATAAACCAAACAAGGATCAAAGGGAAGAATATATTAAGCAAATTGACTACTTGTTAGAACAACGTGAAAGAGACATTTTCAGCATTAAAGATTCCGGAATAATGCTTATAGAGCATACTGATTATCAAACAATATTAAAGTATGATAATGACATAAGAGAAAGACTTTCAACCATTATGCTCCAAATTAAAACAGACATGAAAAATGTTCAGCTGACCAAGAAGTCTGAACAATCCTATTTAAACCCATATGCAGCAACCTTAACTTTGGACGGCATGTATTTTGATAAACGCAAATGATGATCACTTGCTAAAGTGGTGGCCACTATAGGTAGGCTCATCTGGCTACCTAAAGGGCAAGGGTTCGGTATTTTACCGAATTCTTGCCTTTTAGTTTTGTCTTTTTTTGATTGAGAACCATTTTTTGATTTTAAATGATAAGTGCAATTTCCAATTTATCTGTTTAAATTTTGAAAAAATTTACGATATAAAATGAGATAAGAACATCTTTAACTTAAAGGAGCAAAATGAATGCAAAAAACGGAGATGTATCAGCCTTCGTTACAACAAGGCTGGGAAGAAACGAAAAGTTTTGATATCCATCGACTTTTCTTGGTTGGTTTTTTTGGGGGAGCGATTCCATTAATTATTATGGGTTCCATGAATGCAAAGTGGGTTAGGCTTTCTAACAAGAGAATCGTTGCGCTTGCATTACTTGGATCATTGGTAGTTATCGGAAAATATCTGGTTCTCCTTTATATGATGCAAAATAGCCTCACGTTCGACAGCAGTAGTATGAGAATAGGCTACCGCGTAAGTTGCGTCCTATTATATGGAGCTTACTTTTTTGCCTTGCGTAAAGCTTTCAATAGCCACCGGTATTTGGGTGGAGAGATGGTTCCAATGTTAGGGACAGCCATCAAATGGAGTCTTGTTGGAATTGGAATTGAAACGATCATTACCGCCACCATCATAAATCTATAGGAGGAAAATAAATGGAAGTACCAAACCTGTTAGAAACGGAAATTTCACTTGCAGACCATTACTTAGAAATGAAGAGACTCCCTGAAGCGGAGATACATATTATAAACGCATTACAGTTGGATCCTTCCCATCCAGAGGCACTTTATACAATGGCTTGCATCTTACATGCTAAAGATGATTACATGGAGGCGAGGAAGCTCTGCGAACAAGCCTTAAAGAATGGATACGACCAAGGTGCTTGTTATTATCTGATTGGTAGTACATATGAAGAAGAAAAAAATTATACGGAAGCTGAATCTGCTTACTTAAAATTCTTGAAGAACGAACCTGATAGTGGCTTCGCACATGCGGTCTATGGATCTATAATGCTGACAGTCGGCCAGAAGGAAAAAGCTTTTGCGTTATTAGAGGAAGCCATGAGGCTCGATCCGGAAAATGAACGTGTAACGCAGGAAATGCTTCACTACGCTTTCGCAACATCCGATAAAAAGAATCAACAAGTATTATTGCAGAACTTGATGGAAAATGGCAGCAGTGAAATAAGGAAGTTAGTAAATTTAGCTGTTTACCATCAATTAAAAGATGAAAACAAAATCGCAAAAGAATATTTCGTACAAGCTTATCTGATGGATCCTTCTAATGAGAAGCTCCTTCAAATTCTCGAAGACCATGACAGGAGTACCCATCCTATTTTCTTTTATGAAGGGCCGATGATGAAAATAGGAGGGCCAATTGTAATTTGGTTGAGTTTCATTGTATTGCTCTTCCTATTCAAGACACTGAACTTGGTTGTTCCATTAGCAATAGTTGTCTGTGTCTATTTAGCATTTGTCGTCTATACATGGCTTTCCGCGGTTTTGTACAAAGTTTTTGTGAAAGGTAAGTGGCTAAAAAGAGCTGTAGCAAAATAAAAAAAGTGCCCAATTGAAGGAGTAATTATGCAAAATAACGATTTGTTTCAAACCTCTTTGAGTAAAGTGTGGGTAATGCCAAAAACATATCCGATCAATGCATTTTTCTTAGTCGCAATTTTAGGCGGAACTTTTCCTTTGGTCATCTTAGGTACATTAAATGCCATATGGCTTAGAGTTTCAAAAAAAGCAATTTATGCAGGAATCATTTTGGGATCTATTTTATTTATCTCCGAACCTTTGTTGATGACCTATTTGACTGTTAACTACCCTTTGATAGATATCGGAAATGTTGCAATCGGATATAGAGCTGGAGCACTCTTACTATATATCTACTATATTTATATTCTTAAAAAACGATTTGAGCAGTTTATTTATTTTCACGAAAAAAAGGTTGACTTGATTGGACCAGCCTTTATTTACAGTATAGTGGGGATTTTTTTGAGGGAAGGGCTCTTGTACATTTTAGGGGTTAAATAAACTTAGTAGGTGAACATGTTGCAATCAACCATCGAAAACGATCTGTCTATCATCAATCATTTATTTGCGATAGACAGGTACGAAGAAGCTGAAAAGCATATCCAAAACATATTGAAAATTGATCCAAATAATTCGATCGCACTTTATAAACTTGCAGTGGTACAAAGTTCTTATAGACATTTTTCAGTTGCAAGGGACCTTTGCCGACAAGCACTTATTTATGATTTGGATGAAGAAACAGGTTTTCTCTTCATAGGAACGATGTATCATTTTGCAGCGGAAAGAGCGTTCTTGGATGCTTTGAAGGTAAACCCGGAAAGTGGGACGGCCTATGCTGCTTACGGCTACCTAATGTTATTGGCCCTGGAAAACGACAAAGCATTATCTCTTTTTGAAGAAGCACTTCGGCTTGAGCCTGATAATCCATGTTTTACAAATGGATTACGAAAGGAAAATTTTAATGAATAAGATTTCGTTATATCATTCTATGATTGAAAAAGATCATTCTAACTTTGAAGCCTGGTACTTATTGGCTGAGGAATACCTACTGAAGAGGCAACTTTCAGAAGCACTATTCGCATTTTCCAAAGCCTTGGAAAAGAACGACCCGGAAATGGAAAGATTGGTTACCCAAAGTTTGCGTAACATGTTAGGTGCAAAAGAAACAGAATCCAGGGATTCAGAAGATTCTTTGGAGTTTGAGCAAGAGGATACTTTAGAAATTTCTAAGTTAGAAACAGAAGTCCATAATGAAGAACCGATAGATAGTACCTCATCTAAGATCCGTGTAATTGACGGCGGAAAAAGAGACAATGTAATCAATTTGGGAGAACGGTTGGCAGAAAGGACTACCTTCGCAGATGTCGGAGGCTTGGATTCCCTTAAACAGACAATTGAAATGAAAATCATTAAGCCTTTTACTAATCCGGGTCTCTTTTCAAAGTTCAGCAAAAAGACAGGCGGGGGAATTCTACTTTATGGACCTCCGGGCTGTGGTAAAACATTTATTGCTAAAGCAACTGCAGGTGAAGTAGGCGCTAACTTTTACCCTGTACATATTACTGAAATTCTAAGTCCATATTTTGGTGAAAGTGAACAAAACCTGCATAATATTTTTGAAACAGCGAGGGCAAACAAACCTTCTGTCTTGTTCTTTGATGAGATAGATACCCTGGGGTACAGCCGTTCAAAGTCGAGTTCGGATTTGATGCGTGGGTTAGTGGATTCCATGTTGACTGAATTGCAAAGCATTAATACGAATACTGATAAAATGTTAGTAATTGGAGCGACCAATATGCCATGGGACGTAGACTCCGCTTTCAAACGTCCGGGCAGGTTCGATAAGCTTGTCTTTGTTCCACCACCGGATCGGGAAGCAAGAAAAGTAATTTTTAAATTAAAGCTACATGGAAAACCGGTTGATAACAGCATAGTTTACGATCTGCTGGCGGAGAAAACAGAGCACTACTCTGGTGCAGATATTGAGAATGTTATTGAAATCGCTACAGAAAATGTTCTGACGGAAATCATGAGAACAAACCAGGAACGCCTTATTACGATGGAAGATCTTTTAGCCGCGATCCGCAGCACAAAACCTTCAACTTTGGAATGGATGGCTACTGTTAAAAATTATATTAAATATGCCAATCAAGGCGGTTTGTATAGTGATGCGGCACAATATATCAAAGAAGTCTTTTAATAATTAATGTTTTATTTGAATCACTTAAAGAAGATGTAATAACCCTTGGGAAAGAGTCCGGTATTGTACCGGGCTTTTTCATTTATCTATCACTTGACGTGCTGTTAACGTGCGGATGTTTTTCTATGTCGAATCTACTAAAATTATGTATGAATTTACTGGAAATTATGCTACTTTATACTTAATAGAAAGAATATTCAGGGGGTCCATTATGGAGTCTGTTCAACTGCTTAGGCAACGAGATTTTGAGAAGAAGAATTTAATCCTTTTTATTACTTTAGGAGCTTCCAGTTTCATCGGTTTTCTTTTTTATTGGTTGACTGACCAGGATGCGATGAAGGTGATTAGTATGGCAATTCCTGTCGTATTGACGCTGATTGCGTACGGTTTGGCGAAATGGGTGCCTGTTTTTCAAAAGGCCTTCCCTTGGATTGTCCTCACTGTTACAGCTGGGGCAACAATATTTAATGCGTATGTAGGTGTGCCATCCGTAGCAACGGCAGGGATTGCGTTTTACATTGCGGGTTTGTCCAGTATACTCGCATCGAGCCGTTTGATGGCTTTCGGTAGTTTGTTGAGTATAGTCACACTCATAACTTTTCTTCAGCAGTACCCGAATCAGGCGGAAATCGCAGCTTCCCGCAGTAGCCTTATGTTGGTGTTAGTTCTTATGTGTTTAGGTTTATTCATGCAGATCCGCCAATCGAAAAAGCTTCAGCAACAGGTTGAACAGTTTTCCATTGATTTGGAAAATCGTGCTCAACTTGAGGGAGAGAAGTCTGTTAACTTGAATAGTGGTGTAGAGCAAATTGCTGATAATCTCAATCATGTTGGTATTACTTCCAAGCAGCACATTAATGCCCAACGTGAGATGCTGACCATTGTCGACAGTGTGAGTGCAAGCGTAGAACAAGAGTCGTTCCAAATTTCTCGTATTGCAGAGAACGCGGAAACGACGCAAGGGGAAGTTCAAGCTCTATTGAACGAAACGAAAGAAATGGCTTCGGGAGCCCAGCAGTTACATAACGATTCTGATGAGAGTATGGAGATTATGATCAGCCTTCGGAAAGGGATGCAGGAAGTTGAACGCTTCCTATCTGAACTTCAGCATTCATTCCACTCGTTAACCGAAAACATTTCGAAGACGAATGAATTGACGGAGTCCATACAGCAAATTACCGCACAGACGAACTTGTTGGCGTTAAATGCTTCAATCGAGGCGGCTCGTGCTGGCGAACATGGGAAGGGGTTCGCGGTTGTCGCGGAAGAGATCCGGAAGCTTGCAGGTCTTACGAAGAGCACGCTGGATGAAATCAGCGAAAATCTGTCGGACGTCAATAAGGCGAATGAAGAAACACGTACTCACTTAACGGAAAGTTCCAGTCGTATGCGCGTACAATCTGACGCTACCGGTACTGCAGAAGAACGAATGTCAGCAATTCAACAATCAATGGAAGACCTGATGGAAAAGCTTGTTGAATTTGAAGCGAAAGTAGAGCGGATTAACGTAGCTACCATTGATATAAGAAACGCAACAAATGAGTTCGCAGATCTATTGACCGAAAACAGTAGTTCCATCGAGGAAATGAACGCGACGATTCATCAGACGGTGGCTGACAACGAGAATATTGCGGAGACGATTGAAGAAACGGTTCGGATGACGCAAGATTTGATTCAAAAATAAGGCAGACAATCAGGGGTGTTTTGGATGTTTTATAAACGAAAAGAGATTTTCCGTTATACATTTGGCAGTCCGTTGGAAGCTGAGCTGAAAATGGGCGATGAGAATGGCTCATGCCGCATGATCGATATTAGTCCAGGCGGAGCAAAGGTCTTTTCTGACAACCAGTTGACAAAGGGAATGGAAGTTGTGATGCAGTTTGTATTGATGCAGGACACAATCACTGCTCCTGGGAAAGTGGTTTGGAAGCAAGCAAGCCATGAGGGCGCACTGTACGGAATCGATTTTAACGAAGATGAAAAGTTAGAAGAACAGATTATCAGCCAGCTGAAGTTCCGCAGGCGGAATGAAATTTCAACAAAATAATGAATTTATCTTACCTGCCGAGTTTGGCAGGTTTTTTAATAGGGAAAATAAATAATTCATCCTGCTCGACTTATTGAATAAACTGAAGTCGTTGGTCGTAAAATGAGCAAAAGCTCTATTGTGTAGGGCAGGCGCACCCCTCATTTATTGAACATTTTGAAACAGACATTCGACAAATTTCGACTTTGACGAAATTTTCCGATGTTTCTTGCAGGAAATTTGAGGGGATACGTAGTATATTATTTACAAGCGCTTAACAAAAAGGAGGAGTTCATATGCTAAAGTTTAACATTCGCGGTGAGAACATTGAGGTAACTCCAGCAATTCGGGAATACGTCGAGAAAAAGGTTCAGAAGCTCGAACGTTACTTCACTGAAGGAGCGAATGCCACAGCAAATGTCAATCTCAAGGTCTACAATGATAAACAGACAAAGGTTGAAATAACGATTCCGATGAAGAATTTGACTCTCCGTGCAGAGGAGCGGCACGATGATATGTATGCAGCGGTCGATCTGATCTGCGATAAGCTGGAGCGTCAAATCCGTAAATATAAAACGAAGGTGAACCGGAAATTCAGAGAACGAGAAGGTGTAGCTTCATTTTTTGCTTCGGTTAATGGCAATAGTAATGGTGAAACTGCCGTTTCCGTACTCGATGACGAGGATAGTGAATTCCCGATAGTACGTACGAAACAATTCGACTTGAAGCCTATGGATCAAGACGAGGCAATCCTCCAAATGAACATGTTAGGACATAACTTCTTCATTTTCACGGACGCCGAATCGAACGGCACTCACATCGTGTATAAGCGCAGAGATGGTAAATATGGATTGATTGAAACGAATTGAATATGTGTAAGTTGGAAGCCTCCGATTTCGGGGGCTTCTTTTAAGTGTTATAGAGGAAATTAGAGGAATCTGTTGTCCAATTAGCATTAAGTAGAATCTAATCAGCATTACCAGAAAAGGAATCAGCATTAACTGCAATCCAATCAGCATTAAACTTCCTTTAATCGGAAACATACCTCGACCTACCGGCGTTCCTATTATTGTCAGCCTATTTGCATAGGCCTATCACACAATGGTAAAATGAAGTTTGATACTGAATAGGAAGTGACATACATGGGCGTTTTAAATAAATTGTTTGATATGAACAAGCGGGATGTGAAGCGTCTTGAGAAGACTGCCGATCAGGTAGAGGCGCTCGCGCATGAGATGGAAATCCTATCTGACGAGGATCTCCGGGCTAAGACGGATGAATTCCGTACACGTATAGAGAACGGCGAGACACTTGATGATTTGTTAGTAGAGGCATTTGCGGTTGCACGTGAAGGGGCACGCCGTGCACTTGGCATGTATCCATTCCGTGTTCAAATCATGGGTGCTGCTGCACTGCATGAAGGTAATATCTCTGAGATGAAAACCGGTGAAGGTAAAACGTTGACTTCCACGATGGCGGTCTATTTGAACGCATTGTCCGGTAAAGGCGTACATGTCGTGACGGTCAATGAATACTTGGCAAGCCGTGACGCGACGGAAATGGGCCATTTGTATGAATTCCTCGGTCTTTCTGTTGGTTTGAATTTGAATAGCTTATCGAAGGAAGAGAAGCGGGAAGCGTATGCGGCTGATATTACGTACAGCACGAATAACGAGCTTGGTTTCGATTACCTTCGTGACAATATGGTTCTTTATAAAGAAGATAAAGTTCAGCGCCCTCTTTTCTATGCGGTCATTGACGAGGTTGACTCGATTCTGATCGATGAAGCGCGTACGCCGCTCATTATTTCTGGACAAGCTGAAAAGGCTGCTGCTCTTTATATCCAGGCGAATGCATTTATTCGTATGTTGAAGAAGGAAGAAGACTTTGCGTACGATGAGCAGACGAAGGGTGTCGTGTTGACGGAGAGTGGTGTCGATAAGGCTGAGAAAGCGTTTGGGATCGATAACTTGTTCGATTTGACACATGTCCGCTTGAACCATGCGATCAACCAGGCGCTAAAGGCGCATGTGAGTATGCATCTTGACGTTGACTACGTTGTTCAGGAAGGCGAAGTGGTCATCGTTGACTCCTTCACAGGTCGTTTGATGAAGGGCCGTCGTTATAGTGATGGACTTCACCAGGCAATCGAAGCAAAAGAAGGTTTAGAGATTCAGAATGAATCGATGACGATGGCGACTATTACGTTCCAAAACTTCTTCCGTATGTATGAGAAGTTATCTGGTATGACCGGTACAGCGAAGACGGAAGAAGAGGAATTCCGTAACATTTACAATATGAATGTTATTGTCATTCCGACGAACAAGCCGATTATCCGTGACGACCGTGCGGATTTGATTTACGCCTCGATGTCAGGGAAATTCAATGCGGTTGCTGACGATATCGCAGAACGCCATAAGAATGGTCAGCCAGTGCTGGTCGGTACTGTGGCGATTGAAACGTCCGAAGAGATTTCGAATTTATTAACAAAACGTGGTATTAAGCATAACGTATTGAATGCAAAGAACCACGAGCGCGAGGCTGAAATCATTTTGGAAGCGGGTCATAAAGGAGCGGTTACGATCGCGACAAACATGGCCGGCCGTGGTACGGATATTAAACTTGGTGACGGAGTTCGCGAGATTGGCGGATTGGCCGTTATCGGTACGGAGCGACATGAGTCCCGCCGTATTGATAACCAGTTGCGTGGTCGTTCCGGTCGTCAAGGAGATCCGGGAGTAACGCAATTCTATCTCTCATTGGAAGATGAATTGATGCGCCGTTTCGGTTCTGACAATATGAAGGCTATGATGACTCGCTTGGGTATGGATGATACTGCGCCAATCCAATCGAAAATGGTCAGCCGTGCTGTTGAATCCGCCCAGAAACGGGTAGAAGGAAACAACTTCGATGCACGGAAACGTCTCCTTCAATATGATGACGTGTTGCGTCAGCAACGTGAAATCATTTACAAGGAACGGAATGAAGTGCTCGAAAACGAAGATTTACGTGCTCTTGTTGAGTCCATGATCGATGAAGTAATCGAGCGTACGGTAAGTGCTTATACTGCAGCAACTGAGAATAAAGACGAGTGGAACTTGAAAGGTCTAGAAGATTTCATCGCGGCGAATTTATTGCCTGAAGGCCGCATCAAGCAATCCGATTTGGCGGGGAAATCTCCAGCGGAAATGATTGATGTTATCAAGGAAGCTGTCACAGAGCGGTATAATGAGAAAGAAGAAGAGCTTTCACCTGAGCGTATGCGTGAGTTTGAGAAGGTTGTCCTTCTTCGCTCGATCGATTCGAAATGGATTGACCATATCGATGCGATGGATCAATTGCGTCAAGGTATTCACTTACGTGCTTACGGACAAACGGATCCACTTCGTGAATACCAAAACGAAGGTTTTGCCATGTTTGAAGATATGGTGGATGCAATCCGCGATGACGTGGCAAAATACGCAATGAAAGCGGAAATCCGCAACAACTTAGAGCGCCAGGAAGTGGCAAAAGGCCAAGCGGTCAATCCGAAAGAAGGCGGCGAGCCGGTTAAGAAAAAACCGGTCCGTAATACGCAGAACGTCGGACGTAACGACCCATGCCCATGTGGCAGCGGCAAGAAATTCAAGAACTGCCACGGCGCAGTCTCGTAATAATTGGAGGATTTAGCAATGATGGAATTAGGAGATATCCGGAACGAGTTGGATAAAACAGCTAAGAAATTAGCGGACTTTAGGGGGTCTCTTTGACTTAGAAAACAAAGAGGCCAGAATCGCTGAATTGGATGAGCAAATGCTTATGCCTGATTTCTGGGATGACCAGCAGGCGGCACAAACCGTCATCAGTGAATCGAATTCGTTGAAGGATTTAGTCGGGGAGTACAAAGAACTGAGCGATACGCAGGAAAACTTGGAGATGACGCTGGAGCTTCTTCGTGAAGAGCCTGACGAGGAACTTCAAACGGAACTGAGTAACGAATTGCCGGACTTTGTTGAGCAGCTTTCAGCATTCGAACTTCAGTTACTATTGAGCGAACCGTACGATAAGAACAATGCAATTTTGGAACTGCATGCGGGTGCTGGCGGTACCGAGTCCCAGGACTGGACGTCCATGCTGCTTCGCATGTACACGCGCTGGGCTGAAAAGCGCGGTTTCAAGGTTGAAACGATGAACTATCTTGCGGGTGATGAAGCGGGCGTTAAGTCGGTGACATTGTCCATCAAGGGGCATAATGCATATGGCTACTTGAAAGCGGAAAAAGGCGTACACCGTCTTGTACGGATTTCACCTTTCGATTCTTCAGGACGTCGTCATACATCCTTCGCATCTTGCGAAGTCATGCCTGAGTTCAATGAAGAAATCGAGATTGAAGTAAAGAGTGAAGATTTGAAGGTCGATACGTACCGGGCAACTGGTGCCGGCGGTCAGCACATCAATACGACCGACTCCGCAGTCCGGATCACGCATATGCCGACGGGCGTCGTCGTTCAATGTCAAAATGAACGTTCACAGATTAAGAACCGTGAACAAGCGATGAAGATGTTGAAAGCGAAATTGTATCAACTGAAGATCGAAGAACGTGAAAAAGAATTGTTGGAAATCCGTGGAGACCAACAGGAAATTGGCTGGGGAAGCCAAATCCGCTCATACGTCTTCCACCCATATTCTATGGTGAAAGACCACCGCACGAACGCCGAAACCGGGAACGTCAACAACGTCATGGACGGCGACATCGATCAATTCATCAACGCCTATTTGCGTTCGAAACTAGCTTAATATGTTGGAGGTGCACTGGATTATCTGGTGTACCTTTTTTAATGGGGAAAAATTGGTGGAATCCTTTGGAACGCAATATCAATTGGTTTCCGCGCAATATGAAGTGGAAATCGCGCAATATAAACGGCAAACGCCGCAATATGATAGCGGCAAAGCGCAATATAGATGCCAAACGCAGCAATATGAGATCAAAAATCCGCAATATGGCTCCTTCGGTAGCTAACCTCCCTTAAAAAGATCAGCTTGCATCAGCAAAACATTTGGTTGAAACCGCAAAAGAACCCTCGATAGGTGCAAAACCCTCAGCCTTTTCTAATCAAGTGCAAAAGATTCCATTCAACCCACTAAACAGGAGACTGCAATAACTATCCAACCACTTCTTCCAACCAACCAACCAACGGAATGAAAGGTTTTTCTATTTCCTTAATAAAATTTTTTTATCACCACAAGAAAAAAATATGTATTATCAGAAATTTTAAATTTTTGATATTCTCTATGTAAGCGATTCCAAAAATAAGTTTAGTAGGTGATGACAGGATTGAAGGATTTATACGAATATATCGATCAGCATAGAGATCAATACATTTCTTGGTTACAGGAAGGTTGCAGGCAGCCGAGTGTATCTACTCAGTTTCGTGGAATTGATGAAATGGCTGCAATGGTTGAAGGTTATTTGTTGAAATTAAACGCGGAAGTTCAGATTGTACCGACTGGGCGTCATCCAGTTGTATATGGAAAGATCCTTAGCGATAAGGAAAAGACATTATCATTTTATAACCATTATGATGTTCAGCCTGAGGATCCAATTGAATTATGGGATTATCCTCCATTCGGTGCAGAAATTCATGATGGAAAATTGTTTGCTCGTGGAGTCGCTGATAACAAAGGGAATCTTTTCGCACGTATTGCTGCAATCCATGCATATCAACAAGTGTATGGCGAGCTTCCAGTGAACATTAAATTTTTTGTAGATGGAGAGGAGGAATTCGGAAGTATTTATACTCATCATGCGATTGAAAATGCTCCGGATATTATTGAAACAGACGGTTACATTTGGGAGTCGGGTTATAAGACGCCGGATGGAGCATTATCTATACGCCTTGGATTAAAGGGGATGCTGTATATCGAACTGAGGGCGAAAGGTGCGAATACTGATCTTCACTCCTCGAATGCAGCAATTATCGAAAATCCTGCATGGCGGCTTGTTTGGGCATTAAATACGTTAAAAGGAACGGATGAGCGTGTCAAAATAGAAGGATTTTATGACAGAGTTGACCAGCCAAGCGAACTGGAGAAACAGATGCTTGCCAATATGCCTTTACATGAAAAAGAAATGCTCAAAAACCTGGAGTTGGAATCTTTTCTCCTTAACTTGGATGGAGACGAATTAAAAGAGAAGTTCATCTTCCAGCCTACTTGTACCATTTGCGGAATTTACTCCGGCTACACGGGAGAGGGATCGAAAACCGTTCTGCCCTCGGAAGCGAAAGTGAAAATCGATTTTCGCCTCGTTCCGGATCAGGACCCAGATGAAATAATCGTTCTCCTGCGCAAACATTTAGATAAGCATGGTTTCGAGGATATTACCATTCATAAAATCAGTGGTAAGAAGGCAGCTAAAACTGATCCGGGCGATCCACTTGCCAAAGTGGCCATTAAAGAAGCGGAGAAGTTTTACGGTAAGCCTCCACAAATCTTTTCCATGTCTCCAGGAACCGGTCCTATGTATAAATTAGCAGCTCAATATAATATTCCGGCTGTTAGTTTTGGTGTAGGTTACGAAGATTCAAGGATCCACGCTCCTAATGAGAACATTCGTATTGAGGATTTTATTGAAGGGATTAAATTTATATGCACAGTTATGCATGAATACAGTTTGGTTAATAAAGGGATTTCTGTAGGTTAAGTAGAATTTAAAACACAAAAGGGGTGTATTTATGAAGAATAAACGCTTGTTATTCACATTCTTAGTTGTCTTGTCTCTATTCATAGCAGCATGTTCGGATAGCGGCCAAGGTACTACTGAGCCGTCAACCGGGGGCGATAAGGGAAAGGATGAAGGCACAGTTAAAGTCGAAGCTGAAGAAAATCTGACACTGACGATCGCAATGGGGACGGATATGTTAACGTTCGACCCTCATAATCACCAAACCACTGCAACTGAAGCCATTCATATCAATATGTATAACTACTTGGTTAAAAACGAAAATGGAACGATTGTCCCTGATTTGGCGAAAGAGTGGAAACTTGTCGATGACCATACTTGGGAATTCAAGTTGAGGGATGATGTTAAATTCCACAATGGTGATCCCTTCACAGCTGCTGACGTTAAATATAGTTTAGAGCGGGTGGCGACAGATTCTTCATTGCGTGAGCACCCTAACTATAAGCAAATAGAATCGGTTGAAATCATTGATGATT
The DNA here is from genome assembly GCF_042651785.1 of Chungangia koreensis. Lineage (NCBI taxonomy): Bacteria > Bacillati > Bacillota > Bacilli > Lactobacillales > Chungangia > Chungangia koreensis. The sequence goes on along the minus strand of NZ_JBHSEC010000003.1, from coordinate 93,148 downwards.
ATACAGTTCATATTAAAACGTTCGAAGTAGACCCAGTATTGTTAAATCGTGTTGCGCGCCTCGGTTCGGGGATGCTGCCGAGTAAATATATTGAAGAGAACGGATTTGACTATTTCTTGGAAAATCCTATAGGAACGGGTCCATTCAAATTTGTTGAGTGGAAAAAAGATGACCGTGTTGTATTGGAGAGAAACGATGACTATTTTAATGGTGTGAATACGGAATGGGAGCAAGTTGTATTCAGGGCTATCCCTGAGAACTCCACAAGGGTTGCTGAATTATTGACAGGCGGAGTGGATATTGCAACAGAAGTTCCTCCTACGGATTGGGAACGGATTAAAAACAATGACGGAACAGATGTCGTTACTGGACCGGTTAACCGGACGATGATGCTATTCCTACGTGTAACGGAAGGATATCCGACTTCTGATGTTAAAGTTCGTCAGGCAATCGATTATGCAATTGACGATCAAGCCCTCGTTGACCATATTCTTGGCGGCGGTGGAAAACCGACGTTAACACGTATGAATCCAGGAAACTTCGGTATTAATGAAGATCTATTCGGAAAATACAATTATGATTTGGAAAAAGCGAAGAGTCTACTTAAGGAAGCTGGATATGAAAAAGGAGTGGAAATTACTCTCCATTCACCAAATGGCCGTTATTTCCAGGACAAAGCTACTGTAGAAATGATAGCGGGAATGCTTGCACAAGCTGGTATCACTGCAAAACTGGAGTTCATGGAATGGGGAGCATTCGTTGATCTTCGTAAAGCAGAAGAGCATAAGGATGCCTATTTCATTGCTTTAGGGGCTTCATTATTCGATGCAGCACAAGCCCTTGACTATTATCATTCTGAACGTGCCGATTCCATTAATGACTATAAAAACGATGAAGTCGATAAATTATTGGATGCAGCAAACGTTAATTTGAATGCTGAAGAGCGTGAACAGCAATACAAGAGGGTTCAAGAAATTGTTGCTGAGGAAGTGCCGATTGTTCCACTATTCCAAGTGTACAGTTTTTACGGAGTTAATGATCGCCTTGAATTTGAACCACGTGTAGATGAAATGTTTATAATCGAAAACATTAAATTGAAATAATATCGGGAATCGGGAAGACAAGTGATTTCATGCTTGTCTTCTCTTCCCATTAGGAGGAGAGGTATGGGGAAGTATTTAAGGCAGAGGATTTTGCAAATTGTACCCGTTTTAATTTTGATAACCTTCATTGTTTTTTTCCTTGTGTACATGGCAGGGGATCCCGTATCGTTGATGCTTCCTGAGGATGCCACTCCAGAAGATATTGAAAATCTCCGGGAAGCACTGAAGTTGAATGAACCAGTACCGGTTCAGTTTGGTTATTTTCTACTCAATTTAGTGCAAGGAGATTTTGGCCAGTCATTCCGTTATGCTCAACCTGCTTTGCCAATCGTCATGGAACGTCTTCCGGCAACCTTAATACTTGCTTTGACTTCCATGGTGGTAGCGGTACTTATTGCTATACCGGCAGGAATCATTTCGGCTGTTAAAAGGAACACATTCCTTGATATGTTTGTAACCGGTTTTTCGATATTAGGTAAAGCAATGCCAAACTTTTGGCTGGGTATCATGCTTATGCTCGTTTTTGGAGTAATGCTACAAGTTTTACCCGTGTCCGGTAATGAGACTTGGAGGCATCTTGTCCTCCCTTCAATTACTTTAGGAACTGCAGTTTCTGCTGAGATGACAAGGTTAATCCGTTCGAGCATGCTTGAAATTCTTCAGCAGGATTACATACGGACTGCTAAGAGCAAAGGAGTACAACCATTTACGCTTATTATGAAGCATGGATTTAAAAACTCACTTGTCCCGGTAATCACCATCCTGTTCCTTCAAATATCCACTCTTGTGAGTGGAGCATTAGTAACGGAAGTGGTATTTTCCTATCCAGGACTTGGACAATTATTAGTTCAGGCAGTAAACGGCCGGGATATGGCAATAGTTCAAGCTGCAGTATTTGTCGTAGCGATCATGGTCATTTTCTTGAATTTAATTGCGGATATTTTATATAGGATCTTTGATCCCCGCATTAAGTACAACTAGGGGGAGGGGAAATATGCAGGCACCAACTAAGCAGTCGTTAATCGAAATTGCAGGGGAAGATATTAAAAGAAAGAATGAATTTATCCGCCTTGTACGGAAATTATGGAAAAGTAAAACCGGAATGATCGGTTTCGTCATTGTCATGCTTGTTACGATCGTAGGTATCTTTGCAAATCAGCTGGCACCTTTTGATCCAAATTCAATCAATCCTATTATGATTAACAAACCCCCATTCTGGATGGAGGGTGGGACTTCTGAACATATACTTGGAACTGATAACTTAGGAAGAGATTTACTGAGTAGAATTATTGTGGGAACACAAGTATCTCTAATTGTAGGGGTTTGTGCTATTGGGATTGCCGGTGCAATAGGACTCGTACTTGGACTATTTGCGGGATATTATGGTGGTTTATTAGATAATTTCATCATGCGCGGGGTTGATGCCGTCCTTGCGATTCCGAATATTTTATTTATGTTAGTCGTCTTGGGAGTATTTGGTCCAGGCCTTTGGACGTTAGTATTTGTAATTGGTGCAACCAAATGGGTGACATACGCCCGCCTTGTAAGAGGGGAGGTCCTATCTATTAAGGAACGGGACTTTGTAAAGGCATCCAGAACTTTAGGCACAAAAGATGGAGGAATCATATTCAAGCACATTCTACCGAATGTCATTTCCTCATTTATCGTCGTATCGACATTAAGTATTGCGACTGCCATCCTACTGGAAGCTTCCCTCAGTTATTTAGGTATGGGGATTCAACCCCCGATGATTTCTTGGGGAGGAATCTTGGAAAGTGGACGTGATTATTTAGCCACTTCATGGTGGATTTCTACTTTCCCTGGTATTGCCATTACAGTAACTGTTTTAGGAATCATTTTCTTAGGCGACTGGCTGCGCGATGTTTTGGATCCGCGGTTGCAGATGGAGGGGTGATGGCATTGGAGAATATAGCACTTAAAGTTGAGAATCTTAGAACATCATTCTATACAGAAGATGGGCAGGTAAAGGCGGTTGATGGTGTTTCATTTACCATGAATAAAGGAGAAACAATTGCAATCGTCGGCGAATCCGGTTGCGGAAAAAGCGTCACGTCTTTCTCTATCCTCCGTTTAATAAACCCTCCTGGAAAAATCGACGGAGGTTCTATTCTATTTGATGGTAAGGACTTGGCGAAAATTAAGGAAAGCGAAATGCGGAAAATCCGTGGGAATGACATATCCATGATTTTTCAGGAACCTTTAACATCGCTCAATCCGGTTTTTAAAGTTGGTGAGCAAATAGCGGAAACGATTCTGCTGCATCAATCTGTTAGTAAAAAGGAAGCGAAAACTAAGAGTATTGAATTACTGAAGAAGGTGGGCATAGCCAGGCCAGAGAAGATATACGAATCTTACCCTCACTCACTTAGCGGTGGTATGAGGCAAAGGGTAATGATTGCCATGGCTCTTTCTTGTAACCCGAAAATACTCATTGCTGATGAGCCGACGACAGCGCTTGATGTTACCATACAGGCGCAAATCTTGAATCTGATGCTTGAGTTAAAAGAGGAATTTAATACGTCTATTATAATCATTACCCATGACTTAGGTGTAGTTGCTGAGATGGCTGATAAAGTGATTGTCATGTATGCTGGTCAAGTTGTTGAAGAGTCGGACGTATTTACTATTTTCAAGGAGCCGAAGCACCCATACACGGTCGGTCTAATGGAAAGTACACCAAAGGTACATGAACTGGAAGATGAACTGAAGGCAATTCCAGGATCAGTTCCAAGCGCTTCGAATTGGCCGAAGGGTTGTAGGTTTTATTCTCGTTGTCCACTTAGAATGGATCATTGCCGTGAGCATTCTCCTGAATTATTTGGTGATGAAACACATCAAGTGCGCTGCTGGCTGCATAAAGAAGAGGTGGTGACCCAGCATGCAATCGTCGAATGAGGAAGTCTTGTTACAAGTAAAGGATCTAAAGAAATACTTCGAGCTCGAGTCAGGTTTCCTTTCCAAAAGCAAGGAATTTTTGAAAGCTGTTGATGGTGTTGCCTTTGAAGTGAAAAAAGGGGAAACCTTAGGCATTGTAGGGGAGTCAGGTTGTGGAAAGTCAACAACAGGAAACCTGATTATGAATATCCTTGAACCAACCGAAGGGACTATTATTTTTAACGGTAAAAATCTGACCAAACTGTCCAAGAGTGAATTGAGACAGGAGCGGAAGCATATACAGATGATTTTTCAAGATCCTTTTTCTTCGCTAAATCCACGTTTAAAGGTGTTTGATCTTATAGCCGAACCTTTAATTGCCCATAAATTGCATAGGGGCAAAGAATTGAAGAATCGAGTAAAGGAACTTTTGGAGATTGTAGGACTTCGTCCGGAGCATGCGAACCGATATCCACATGAGTTTAGCGGTGGTCAAAGGCAGCGAATCGGCATTGCAAGGGCTCTTGCATTAAATCCGAAGCTTATTATTTGTGATGAGCCAGTTTCTGCCCTGGATGTATCGGTACAATCACAGATTTTGAATTTAATTGCAAAGTTACAAAAGGAGTTCGGACTTACCTATATTTTTATCGCCCATGGCTTACCAGCTGTAAAATATATAAGCGATCGAATTGCAGTGATGTATTTAGGGAAAATCGTTGAGCTTGGAACGAAGGAGCAGTTATTCAGCAAGCCTCTTCATCCATACACGGAAGGATTATTGCAGGCTATTCCAATACCAGATCCAACATTAAGAAAAAGAGGAACCCGACAAGTTTTGGAGGGGGATCTTCCGAGTCCCGTCAATCCGCCAAGTGGATGCAGGTTCCATACTAGATGTCCATACGCAACTGACCTTTGTAAACAAGAAACACCTGAGTTAAATGCATTTGAAGAGGGACATTCCGTTGCATGCCACTACCCCCTTGTATCGGGTAAGGGGATTCTCAAAAACTATGACGATGGTCTGCTGCTTTCAAATTAGAAGTTCGACATGTTCTTCCGGATTGAAAACGCGAATGATCTCACCGGATTTCAATTCATTTTCGATAAAATCAATGAAGGCATCTACTACAGATAATTCTCGGGATTTCCTTTTATGGAGAAGCCAAGTATTCCGAATAGTTAAGTCTTCTTGAGGACTTTTAAGAGGGTACACAAACATCTCGTCAAAATGTGATTTGCTAAGGCAAATTTCAGGGATGATTGTGTACCCCATTCCTGTTCTCGCCAAATCCCTGCAAGCCTCTACCTTGTCGGCTTCCACTACATTGTTTGGAGGAGATGAGTAGTTTTCGGTCCACCAGTTATCGATAATCTGGCTTAATAGTTGATCCGTTACGTAAAAAATCCGAGGATAGTCAGGGAGATTTTCCATCTTTAAAGGGATTTTTGAAATAAGAAGGATCCTTTCTTGATGGATTTTCTTTTTTTCCTCCAGCCAAGCGTAATCACCTCTTAAAATAGCGAGATGGGCATCGTCATCTTTAAGCTGCTGAAGGACATTTTTGCTCTTTCCTGTTTTAAGATGTATTTGCACATTGGGATACTGCTCTGAGAATCTCTTAAGGAGATTAGGTAAAATATATTGGGCGAAATTACTGGTAACTGATAGTCTAAGAACTCCACGGACTTCGCTGCTCATGTTATAAACATAGTCCTTTGCAGCGGAAAACTCATTTAGCATTGTCTGGGCAAATTTCACGACATGCTCGCCTTCCAAAGTAAAGACAACTCCTTTATTGGTCCTTTCCACTAAACGTGCTTGAAACTTATCTTCAATCTGTTTCAAACGATATGTAATTGCAGGTTGGGATATATAAAGTTTTTCAGCGACTTTTCTCAAATTTTTTTCTTCATATAAAGATAGTAGTAAAGAACAATCTTTTAAATCCATATTCAATATCCCCTTTTTTCTGAATAGTTATTAAATTATAGCAATTTTAATGACATTTTGAATGCCTTTTTGATTAAAGTGAATAATAATTTCACCGCATACAAAGTTGTCAGCTATCCTCAAACTTCCAAATTCCGATCACATTTTCTTAAAAGCACTCTATGTAGGTTTTCACCACTTCAACGCGCCGCAGTAATGAACTTCACAGCCGGCGCTGCCTCTGCTATACTCTCTTTTGGCATTACGACATAGAAATGAGGCAGATTATGAATCGGAGAACTCCAGTTGAATTGAATCCAACTTTTAAAACCATATTAGAATATATCCACGTTTTAATCGGATCGGCCATTATTGCGATTGGTTTTAACGTGTTTTTATTGCCGAATGAGATTGCGTCTGGCGGCGTGAGCGGGATTAGTACGATACTATACGGACTGCTTGGCTGGAAACCGGCGTTTGTGCAGTGGGCGTTGAATATTCCTTTGTTCATTGCGGGAATACTCTTATTAGGTCGCCAGTTCGGCATCAAAACATTGGTCGGTACAGTGTTCCTTCCGTTAGTCGTGTTTTGGACGGAAACTTGGGAGCCTTGGACTATGAACCCATTGTTGGCGTCTATTTTCGGCGGTATTACGGTCGGGCTTGGCATCGGAATTGTTTTCCGTGGGAAAGGTTCGACTGGCGGTACAGACTTGGCTGCCCAAATTGTTCATAAGTACACGGGGATGACTTTGGGTTCGTGTGTGGCTTTTATCGACGGAGTCATTGTATTGTCGGCTGCGCTTGCGTTTGATATTGAAAAAGGGTTATACGCAGTTATTGGGCTTTACGTTACATCCAAAACAATTGATATGGTCCAATTAGGTTTGGGCCGTTCTAAAATGGTGTACATTATTACTAACCGTCAAGCTGAAGTGCGGGATGCCATTTACAAAGTCGTCAATCGCGGTGTGACGAAACTTCCTGCATATGGTGGTTATACGAATGAAGAAAAGCCGATTGTACTGGTTGTTGTTCACCAAACCGAGTTCACAAAATTGAAAGAAGTTGTGCAAACGGTAGATCCACGAGCATTTGTCATTGTTGCGGATGCACATGAAGTGCTTGGTGAAGGTTTTAAACGGGTATAGGAACAGTATGATAGCAAATTTAATTGCTATACTAATGATGTACTTCATTAATACCAACAGGAGGGAAAGCTAAATGAAGAAAAAGTTCATGATGTTGTTATTGGGCGCTGGTTTAGTTCTTGGCGCTTGTGGCGGCGGCAACGATAATGCAGGCGGCGACAACAACAACAACGGCGGAAACGGCGACAATGGAGGCGGCGCAGATACAACTGCTCACGCTGAAGAAGTATTGAACCAAAGCTGTATTTCCTGCCATGGTCAAAACCTTGAAGGCGGAATGGGACCATCTCTTAACGATGTTGGTGGCCGTTTGTCTGCAGATGAAATTCGCAGCACCATTGAAAATGGTAAAGGACAAATGCCTCCCGGACTTATTTCAGGTGAAGACTTGGATGCTGTTGTAGATTATTTATCTAAGCAAAAATAATTATGTATAAAAAGATCCCATCACTAAACAAAAGTGATGGGATTTTTTTTGCCACATTTCCGCCATTTATTTCCTAATTATTACAAACGTGAACCTCCTTCGTTTGTCGAAAAAATATTTAATAGAAAAAAGAGGAGTTTCTTAATACCGCGGAGAATTAGACAAAAAAGTAGGTCATTCGACGTTAGTAGAAGTTTATACCGAAAGTACCAAAAACGCTGAGGAATGATGCCCTAAATCAATGTAAATTGATACATAACTGTAATAAAACGTGTAGAATATCATGTTATAATTGGTTTGCCGTCGAAAAACGGCAACACTTGTAGAAAAAACTTTAGGTGGTTCTAAGAATGATAGAAATGAAAAATGTCTACAAGAAATACCAAAACGGCGTTGTTGCTGCAAACGGTATTGATGTAGAAATCAAGCAAGGCGAATTCGTGTACGTCGTGGGACCGAGTGGTGCAGGGAAATCGACGTTCATCAAAATGATGTACCGCGAAGAAAGACCTTCTTCCGGCGACATTATAGTGAACGGTGTAAATTTGGCTACTTTGAAAAACAAACGTGTACCACTATTAAGACGCCAACTTGGTGTTGTGTTTCAGGACTTCAAACTACTCCCTAAATTGAATGTTTACGAGAATATAGCATTCGCACTTGAGGTAATCGAGGAGTCTCCGAAAGTCATCCGCAAACGTGTAACAGATGTACTCGAACTTGTCGGATTGAAACATAAAGCAAGAATGTTCCCGAACGAATTATCTGGCGGTGAACAGCAACGTGTCGCAATTGCACGTTCAATCGTCAACAATCCGAAAGTAGTGATTGCAGACGAGCCTACAGGTAACCTCGATCCAGAGACATCTTGGGAGATCATGAATATATTTGAAGAAATCAATAACCGTGGCACTACGATTGTCATGGCTACGCATAATAAGGAAATCGTCAACACAGTGAGACATAGGGTCATAGCGATTGAAGGCGGGCTCATTATGAGGGACGAGCTCGGAGGTGATTACGGTTATGAAAGCTAGGACATTTGGCCGTCATATCCGGGAAAGTTTCAAGAGTCTCGGCAGGAACAGCTGGATGACATTCGCATCAGTTAGTGCCGTGACTGTAACGTTACTTTTGGTAGGCGTGTTTATCGTCATCATGATGAACTTGAATAAGATTGCAGACAACTTAGAGAATGATGTAGAAATTAAAACACTTGTCGATTTGACTGCAGATGAAGCGGCAGTCAAGCAACTGGAACAACAGTTAAATGCGATGGATGGTGTCGCAGAGGTTCAATACTCTCCGAAAGGTGAAGAGTTGAACGATTTAGTCAAAGATTTCGGGGAAGCTTTACGTTTGTACGAACAAAGCAATCCACTCCACGACGCATTTTATGTGCGTGCGGAGAATCCGCAGGAAACGGATTTGGTTGCAAAGGAAATTGGGAAGCTCGATCACGTCGATAATGTCATCTATGGTGAAGAGAAAATCGAACGTCTTTTCAATATCCTAAATCTTAGTCGAAATGTTGGATTAGGTCTGATCCTTGCACTATTATTTACCGCAATGTTCCTAATTTCAAACACGATCCGGATCACAATTGTTGCCCGTGGACGAGAAATTGAGATTATGAAACTTGTAGGTGCCACAAATAACTTTGTCCGCATCCCATTTGTATTGGAAGGTATGTGGTACGGAGTGCTCGGTTCAATCTTGCCGATTGCTGTCGTCACATTTGGTTACTATAAACTTCATGAAGCATTACAACCGCGCCTTGATAATACGCTTTTCCAAATATTAGAGTTTAATCCCTTCATCTTGCAGGTGGACGGTTTGATATTACTAATGGGAATCTTTATCGGTGTTTGGGGAAGTTTCATGTCTGTCCGTAAGTTTTTGCGAGTTTAGATAATAGATTCATAGATTCGGAAGGGGAATGAATGTTGAAGAAATCGAAATGGATGCTGCTGTCAGTGGCTGCGACTGTAGGTTTTGCTTTTTCCGCACCGGCTGCAATGGCCGATACAATGAGCAACTTGAAGGATCAGCAAAAACAAATTGAACAGAAAAAAGATAGTTTAGATTCACAAATTGGTGAAAAGAACGTAGAGATTAATAAAAATAAAACTGAAATTCAATTGCTCCAAGAGAAAATCCAAGAGCTGAATAATAAAATTGCAAATACTAATGGTAAGATCAAACATGTAAATGAAGAAATCGCTCAGACAACAAAGGAAATTGACGAATTAAAAGTTTCAATTGCCAAATTGGAAAAGAAAATTGCTGAACGTGACGAATTGCTACGCGAGCGGATTCGTGCAGTTCAAGCAAGCGGTGGTTCTGTTAACTATTTAGATGTGTTATTAGGTGCCAACAGCTTCATTGACTTTATTGACCGCTTCTCTGCTGTAAATACGTTAATGGAGGCAGACCGCAAGATCTTAGAAGAACAAGCGGCTGATAAACAAGCGCTTGAAGAACAAAAGAAATTAGTGGAAGATAAGCGTGCACAACAAGAATTGAATAAACAGAAGTTAATAGATTTAAAGGCTTCACTTGATCAACAAAAAGTCCAACAAGGTAAATTAGTCGATCAGTTGGAGGCTGAAGTAGCAAAACTTCGTGCTGAAAAGGCAGATCTTGAAGAAGATTTACATGATGCTCACCAAGTAAGCGAAGAACTTGAGGCGAAAATTGTAGCCGAACAGAAACGTTTAGCAGAGATTGCTCGCAAAGAGGCAGAACGTAAACGTAGAGAAGCTGCTGCAAAAAAAGCTGCTCAAAATAAAAACAATAGCACTAATAGCGGCGGCAGTTCTTCTCCTACCGTATCAAGTGGAGATTGGACAAGCCCGGCTTCCGGACGTTTCTCATCCGGTTTTGGAGGGCGTGTCCATCCGATTACTGGAGTTTATAAGGCTCACCGTGGACAAGATATTGCTAACAGTGTTGGTACTCCCATCTATGCAGCTGGTGACGGTGTCGTTTCTTATGCCGGGACGATGGGAACTTACGGTAATGTCATCATGATTACCCACTCAGTTGACGGCCAAATCTATACGACAGTATATGCGCATTTATCGAGTATCGGTGTAAGTTCTGGCCAATCGGTTGATAAAGGAGAACACATTGCTGCAATGGGTTCATCCGGTGGTTCAACTGGCTCCCACTTGCACTTTGAGTTCCATATCGGTAACTGGTCATCTAAAGGACCAAGTGCTGTCAATCCTTGGCGCTACGTACCACTATAAGAGGACAAGCCCTGTATCTTACATTAGATGCAGGGCTGTTTTTAAACTCCCAAACTAAAGGAGACGATTCCTGTGCCTGTAACACAGTGGTTTATACTAAAATCCCTGACCATCCCTTCTTCATGGATCGCCTTATTAGCTGCGTTTATTATAACGGGTTTAATTGTCTGGAAACGTTACGGCAAACAAGCTGAAAACATGTATTCGGATATTGTCATCATCTTCATCGTCGTGTGGAAATTGAGTGTCGTTGTCACAGATTTCAACATGGTTGTCGATTCGCCTCTGATGATTCTGTATTTTAATGGCGGCCAAACCGGCATATATTTAGGGGTAGTTGCTGCATTAATACGTACATTCTTCGCTCTAAAAAAGAATGGCTTTTCTGTGAAGGATACTGAAATAGCCCTTTTTTCAATCATTCTCATTCAATGCATTTATCAGGTACTGATGGTATTCTTAAATGACGGAACGAATTGGCAAGGCATGCTCACATTCACCATTTTTACAATCATATCTTTTGCCGTCCTCCTCTATATTTCAAAAGGGACGTTATGGAGAATACAGCTTGCCACGATTATGCTGCTGGTTATGCTCCTCATTGGTACCATCCAGCCTGAAGGGATGAACCAGACGCCTATTTTAACTACCATTGTTTGTATGTTAGCAATCTTCCCGATCCTGTTTAAGCAGGTGAAACAAAAACCGACGGAGGAAAGGATCTGACGAATGAAGAAGAAAGTATTCGGTCTATTGATCGTCGCCATTTTGGTTGCCATCATGGTTACTCAATATGTTAGAGGGAGTATCGAAGAATCTCAAAAAGTGCCTGAAGAGGCCATCGGTACATCGGTTGATATTCTGCCTGAGAGCGGATTGGAAAAAGGAAAAGCCCCACCGGATTTTGAAGTGAAAACGTTGGATGGAGAGTCCGTTAAATTATCCGATTACAAAGGAAAGAAAGTCATACTGAATTTTTGGGCTTCTTGGTGCCCGCCATGTAAAGCGGAAATGCCTCATATGCAGAACTATTATGAGGATTATGCGGAAAAGGATAATGTTGAAATCTTAGCGGTCAATTTGACGAATGCCGAATATGGCGGCATTGATGATGCCATTCAATTTGTTGAAGATTATGAATTAACGTTCCCGATTCCGACAGATGAAGATGGAAGTCTTGAAAAGACATATGAAATTTTAACGATACCGACGACCTTTACGATTGATACGGCCGGCTTGATTCGGCATAAGATTGTCGGACCGATGGACGAACAAATGATGATTGATTTAGTGGACAGCATGGAATAATTGACAATAAAAACCGGCTCTTGCGTGTGTTATTCGCCCAAGCCCTTTCATAAAGTGAAAGGAAGAAAGGGGAAATAATATGCGCAAGAGCCGAATTATTTTAGTAGGAATTTTTATCATCGTCATTGCATTCTTCTTATTTTTCTTGAATAAGAAGGATAGTAGCACCGGAGCATTGGAGGGAATTAGTGAGAATAAGACCATCGATGAAGCATTTGCTTTGATTACCAAACATGCAGTTTACCCCGTAAGTGATGAGAAGCTGGTGGAGGGCGCGATTCGTGGAATGACAGATACGATCGGTGACCCATACAGTACATATTTTTCGGAAGAAGAGGCAAGGGCCCATGAGCAATCGTTATCAGATGAACGGGTAGGAATAGGTGCTGAAATTACACAGTCCCAAGGGCGGTTCATCATCGTTTCTCCGATTAAGTCCTCACCGGCAGAGAAAGCTGGGATTAAACCGTATGACGAAATTGTACAAGTGAATGGGGAGCGGGTGGATGGAAAGTCGTTGAAGGAGCTGCTCCAATTAATCGGCGGTGAAAAAGGGACGGAAGTTACACTGACGCTCTACAGGCCAGAAGAGCAGCGTCATGTAAAAATCTCGATTATGCGTTCCACGATACCAGTCAAAACGGTGACGAGTGAAACGTTCGACGTAGAAGGGCAAACGATCGGATATGTAACGATTTCCATGTTTGGCGAAAAGACGGCGGAAGAGTGGGAGCAGCATACGAGCGACTTGCTGAAACGGGGAGTCGAGGGCATTATCATCGATGTCCGCAGTAATCCAGGCGGCTATTTGCATAGCGTCGAAAAAGTTGCTGGCAGTATGTTGAAACCAGGCGCCACGTATACCTTCATGCAAGATTCACGTGGAATTCTGGAACCGCTCACAGTGAAACAACCGGAGGAGACCGCGTATACAAAAAAGATGAAAAAAATCCCGGTTGCCATATTGCAAAATGAAGGAAGCGCTTCAGCAAGTGAGGTATTAAGTGGGGCACTGAAGGATTTAAAACGGGCATTCATCATTGGAACGACGAGTTTCGGGAAAGGTACTGTCCAGGAAACGATGGAATTATCCAATGGCGGGGAAGTGAAGCTATCAACACATAAATGGCTCACACCGAACCAACAGTGGATTCATGGAAAAGGAATCAAAGCCGATCTGGAAGTGGAGCAAAATGTATTATTCAAATTAAGTGCGAAACCGGTCGGCGGCCAGTATGCAACGGGTGATTATTCGGACGACATCGCCTACGCACAAAACGCTCTTAACTCGATGGGCTATGACGTGACAAGAACAGATGGGTATTTCGATGAAGTGACAGCCAAAGCAGTAGAAGATTTCCGTCAGGATAAAGGATTATCCTTGGAACCACAAATGGATCATTATTTTTTCGTCAAGCTCCGTGAAGTGATTCAATCATATAAAGAGCGCAAGGAAAACGATGATCAGCTTCAAATGGCCATCGGATATATGTCACATACGATTAAAAGCGGGAAATAGGTACTGAATCTTAGAAAAATCACCCCTTTCTATCAGCGTTTTGATACAATAATAGAAACTTAGCAGACGCTGAATGGATGGTGGCATCATGTTTTCTGAAATTCTTTTAGAAGTGTTAAAAGGGATCGGCCGTTTTTTCCTTAATCCACTCACGTATGTTGTCGTGTTATTTGCTGTCCTGCTAGGCTATGTACGGGTAAAGAGGGAACGGAAGTTTTTCAGACGCCGAATTCTCTATGGCTGGACAGAGCTCCAGCGGCTGGTAGCGGATGGATGGATTCCGTCCATCCTGTTATCGGTTTTGATCTTTGCTGCAGGATTGACTGTAACTGAAGAATGGCTTGCATTGTTTACAGTCATTGCATTGCTCGTTACGATCAGTTTCCTTTATAAAGCAGGGTCTCCGGTTTACTTTACAGCTATCGCTTTAGCGATATTATGGGCACTCCATACATATGGCAACGAAATCGAGTTCTGGAATTGGACATTCGGAGGAACCTTCAATAACGGATTGTTTGCGTCTGTGGCGATTTTATCAGGATTATTCCTACTGGCTGAAGCGTTTTTAGTGAAGAACCATACAGCAGATTTCGCTTCTCCACTCATGAAGAAATCAGCACGTGGGATGAACGCAGCTGTTTTCAAAGTGAAACGCCTTTGGCTGCTTCCGGTCTTATTCGTCGTACCAGGTGATGCGATTGCAAGTTATGCTCCGTACTGGCCACAAATCACAATAGGCGGGGAAGCGTTCGCGCTCGTATTGGCGCCGTTGGTCATCGGATTTGAGCAAACTGCCAGGCATTCATATCCGGAAGATTTATTCCCTCTGGTTGCTAAACGGTTGAACTGGCTCGGAATTGCGGTAACCGTCTTCGGGATCGGGGCCATTGGGATTCCGTTGCTTGGTGTAGTAGCCATAGCCATCGGTGTAATTGGCCGGATCGTCATTACGGTTATGACACATTTGCAAGAAAAAGCAGGTAAGATAGCTGGTGCTCCCGAGAGTGCCGGTGTTAAAATTGTTGGAGTATTACCTGGCTCTCCTGCTGATAAGATGGGCTTGAAGGTCGGGGAATGCATACGAAAAGTGAACGGACAAGCAGTTTCAAATGAAAACGAGCTATACGAAGCGATTCAGATCAACGCGGCACATTGCCGACTGGAAGTGCTCGACCGCTCCGGTGAAGTGCGGCTTAGACAGCATGTGATTTACCGTCACGACCACTACCGCCTCGGTTTGCTTGTCGTACAGTGAGGGACCTACTATGGAATTCATAACAAAATTCTTCTTAGCATTACTCATGCCAGGGATGTTAGTTGTCTTTTTAACCCGAGTCACCTATCACCACGTAGTCGGACTCATCCTGACGGTCGCACTCATCGCCGCCAGCGTCTATGCTGGCTACACGCACCATTGGATCCTCTACGTCGTAGACGCCGCCTCACTAACCGTCGGCTTCTACTTCGCTACACGCATGGTGCAAAAAGCTCGTGGGAAATAAATATTGGCAGAAAGGCTTTCGGATATTTCATTCGGAAGCCTTTTTATTTGGGATGGTTTTTGCCTAATATGCATCTGCAAGCAAGAAATTGTCGACGATCTTGCCGATGCATGTCGACGATCTACAACTAAATAAATTTCTATACATCAATCCACCCTCCCTCAAAATAAAAAAAGACCCGCACCAACGCGGATCTTCACACTCACATCACTAAACTATAAATCGCCAATACGGCTATCGACCCCAGTACTACTAACATGACATTTCCACGAATGAAGGCAATGGCGAATGCCGCCAATGCGCCAATGAGTCCGAACAGGATATTTCCTTCCTGTATGTACAAAATTGCAGGGAAGATTAACGCACCTAATACCGCAAACGGAATATTCCTCAACACGCCGCTAACCATTGGAGGCAGTTCTTTACCTTCCAAAAACGTCAACGGAATAGCACGTGGCAAGTACGTGACGAGAGCCATTCCTAACAGCATCCACCAGTACCATGAGTCCATTAGGATTCAGCCCCTTTCTGAGCGGGTATTGTTCGTTCACGGCTCTTCATTGAATAAATGACTTCCACAAATATCGAAGAAGCCAATGTTGAGACCAAAATGGACCAACCTGTCGACAGCCAGCCTGTCCAAAAGAATATTCCGTTGATCGCCGCCGCTGTGACTGCCAGAACGACAACTTTCCGATTCCCGCGCATGGACGGAACGAGTAGTCCGATGAACATCGCGTACAGAGCTACTGACATGGCGGCTTGCAGGAATGGAGGCAAGTTGGCTCCGATGAGATGTCCTACTACTGTAAAACCTACCCAACTGCTGTAGGCAATCAGTGCGACACCGAAAGAGAAGGCCATTGTAAGCTTTTCCTCTTTCCGTGTGGCGAGGACGGAAAACGATTCATCCGTGATCCAGAAGGCGAGCCATGCTTTCTTCGTACGGCTGGATGGCATCAACTTTTCATTGAGCGAAGCCGTCATAAGAAAGTGTCGAATGTTGACGATGAAGGTATTTAAGACAATAAGGACCGGATCGACACTTTTTGCGATTAATGATAGTGATATATATTGGGCAGCGCCTGCGTAGACGAAAATGCTCATGGCAGTCGCCTCTATAATAGTCAGGCCGGTAGTTTTGGCCAATAAACCGAACGTGATGGCAATCGGAAAGTAACCGATCGCAATACTCAGACCCGCTTTAAGACCAGCGTTGAAATCTTTCATCTTCATCATTTCACCCATTAGTTTAAATTTTCTAATGATTATACTACAAAAATATTCATCATTGGGTAGAATCAATAAAAGAAATGTTGAATCGTGCGAAATTTTGTAAAAACACTTAAAATAAGTACATTCATCAGAAGTTGGAGTTGGAATCAATGGACGATTGGCTGACAATGCAGAATTTAATCGAATTATCGAATCAGTATCGGGCATTAGGACCGATCATCGGCTTCCTTCTGCCATTCATCGAGGCGTTTTTACCGTTCCTGCCAATCTTTGCGTTTGTGATTGCCAACGCAGATGCGTATGGTTTTTGGTTCGGTTTCCTTCTTTCTTGGAGCGGGACTGTCACGGGTTCATATCTCCTGTTCCTTCTCGTTCGGAATTATGGCCAATCACGCTTTGTCCGTTACATGACAAAGCATAAGCGGATCCAAAAGCTAATCAATTGGGTGGACCGGAATGGCTTTGGCCCATTATTTTTACTGCTCTGTTTTCCGTTTACACCTTCATCACTCGTTAACATCGTGGCGGGTTTGTCGAAAATGAAGAAAAAGCATTACCTCTGGACACTCATCGCAGGAAAATTCATCATGATCATCACGATTACTTATATCGGATATGACTTACGCTCACTTTTGACGAATCCTGGAAAAACAGCGGCGATCGTCATCGTCATCCTTCTTCTTTGGATTGCCGGGAAACAGCTTGAGAAAAGGCTGGACAAGAAGGTGGAGAAAGATTCAGATGATAAATAACTAAAGCAGGATTCCCACCAATTGGAACCCCGTTTTGTTTCCAACTCACACTTCTATTCTGTAAAATAGAAAGTAGGAAACAAGGGGTTTTTTAGTTGTTACATAGCTTCAATATAAATATGAAAGATTGATATAGAGGAGGGAGTCCATGTCGCTCAGGTTGATCACCGGTCGTACCGGTACAGGGAAGACGACGTATGTTCAACAAGAAATTGCGGAAATGATGGAACAGGATCCAATGGGCGATCCGATCTTTCTGATTGTTCCTGACCAGATGTCGTATTCTGCAGAATATAGTTTGTCGTCTCATTATGGTGTGAAAGGTTTAATCCGCTCGCAAGTTGCGACATTTAAGCGCTTGGCATGGCGGGTTCTTCAGGAAACAGGGGGCATTACCCGGAAGGAAGTGAATGGTTTCGGATATCGGATGCTCATCCGTAGTGTGTTAGAAGAGCACCAGGAAGAGTTTAAGATGTTCCGGAAAGCCGCAGGGAAACGCGGATTCACTGATCAAATCGAGGAACTTTTAAAAGAGTTTAGCCGGTATTGCCTTGACTGTGAGAAAATTCCGGACCTTCATCAGAAGCTGATGGTATCAAACGCTCCACGAACGCTGATCGATAAAACGGACGATTTGTCCATTCTCATGAATGCGCTCGATGCAAGACTTGGCACGTCCTATGTCGACAGTGAAGGCTATTTGGCATTATTAGTTTCTCAAATCAAACACTCAGACCTAATAAAATCATCTCATGTTTACATAGACGGTTTCGTTACATTTACAACAAGAGAGTTGGAAATCGTGGCGGAGCTCATGAAGTATGCGAAACGGGTAACGGTTGTATTGCCGATGGATGAAGAATATAGCCAGGATAATGCTCGTTTATTCTTCAATCCTGTCAGAACAGGCGAACGAATCATGGAAATCGCTCAACAAGAATCGGTGGAAATTGAGGAACCGCTCTATATGGATTCTCCGCTCCGGTTCCACAATGAAGACCTGAGCCATTTGGAAACCGAGTTCGATAACCATCCAGCAGTGGCTAAGGAAAATGAAGGCAACGTTCAAATTATCGAAGCCGCGAACCGCCATGCGGAAGTGCATGCACTCGCTCGCCGAATCAGAGAACTCATGCGTGATGGTATGCGTTACCGTGAAATGGCCATCCTGTACCGCCAGCCGGAAGTATACGATGAATTGATTGAAACGGTATTCCCCCAATATGAGATCCCGGTTTTCATTAGCCGGAAAAAGCCGATGCTTCACCATCCACTCATTGAGTTCAGCCGCTCGGTTTTAGAAGCGGTCATGACAGGTTGGAAGTATGAGCCGATTTTCCGGGCAGTGAAGACGGATCTGTTCTTCCCGCATGGAGCGGACAAAAAACTATGGCGCGAGCGTGCGGACCGTTTGGAGAACTATGTCATTTCCCAGGGAATATACGGGGATCGCTGGTTCGATGAGAAACGGTGGGTGTTCAAACGTTACCGTGGACTTGAGTTCCATACGACCGTGCAGACGGATGAGGAGCTCTATATTCAAAAGGAACTCCATGAGGTACGGGATTTTATTCGCAATCCCCTCATGGACTTGGAGGCAAGGCTGAAGCGTTGCCGAACGGGCCGTGATGTAGCGGAAGCATTATTCTCATTCATGGAAGACTTGCATATTTACGATAAGATGGTCGACTTGCGGACGGAAGAAGAGAAGGAAGACAAGCTGTTGGCAGCGACTGAACACGATCAGGCATGGAACCAATGGATTGAAGTGTTGGATCAGTTTGTCTTGATGTTCGGGGAGACGGAAATGCCGCTCGAACAGTTCGCGAAGATTTTGGACGAAGGGTTCGATACACTCGAATTCGCCCGGATTCCGCCTTCAATGGACCAAGTGACCGTAACGACCATCGATATTTCCAGGGTGATGAACATGAAAGCCGTGTTCGTCATCGGAGTAAATGACGGTGTCTTGCCACGAAGAATTGACCAGGAGGGACTGCTTTCGGACTCGGAACGTGAGCTGTTCATGCAAATCGGATTGGAGCTTGCGCCGACATCGAAAATGCGGCTCATGGACGAGACATTCATGGCGTACCGTGCCTTCACCACACCGCAAGAAAAGCTGATCGTGACGTATCCGGTGGCGGATGAAGAGGGGAAAGCGCTCATGCCATCTCTCTATATCAACCGTCTTCAACAGCTTCTTCCAGGAACCGACATTCAACTTGCGGCGATTGACCCGACAGAGCTGCCAGAGGACAATCAGATGGACTATATTAGCCATCCGCGTCCTACGCTTCCATTTGTAGCTATGCAAATCCGCCAAGCCGAAGTAGAAGGGGAACTTTCTCCGGAGTGGCGTGCTGTGCTTGCTTATTACGAGGATGATCCATACTGGTCTTCAGTAGTAGAACGCGTCATTTTCCCGCTACGGGATCAAAGGGCAACCGAAAAACTATATCCGGAACTGACGAAGGAATTGTACGGAGAATCATTCACTTCGAGTGTTTCCCGTGTGGAATCGTATTACAGCTGCCCGTTCCAGCATTTCGCTTCGTACGGCTTGCAGCTGCAGGAACGCCCGCATTATGAGTTGGAGGCACCAGCAATCGGAGACCTGTTCCATGCGGCGTTGAAATGGGTATCCGACGAAACTCTTCAATCTGGTAAGTCATGGTCGCAACTTTCGAAGGAAGAATGCTGGTCGCTCGCGCGGAACGCAGTCGATCAGATTGCGCCTTATTTCTTCAATCAAATCTTGTTAAGTACGAACCGTTACGTATATATCAAACGGAAGCTGCAGCAAATCGTGCAGCGAACCCTGTATTCGCTTAGCCAGCATTCGAAAGTGTCCGGTTTCGTCCCGGTTGCGGTCGAAGCGGGCTTCGGGCCAGGAGAACAGCTGCCGCCGCTTCAGATTCCGTTGAAACGTGGGGAATCGATGAAACTGCGTGGACGGATTGACCGGGTCGATGCGACACGTGTGAACGGCAAGCCGTATGTGCGCATTGTCGATTACAAATCCTCTTCAAGGGCACTTGACTTGAATGAAGTGTATTACGGCTTGAGTTTACAGATGCTGACGTATTTGGACGTGGCGCTGGACAACTCGAAAGTCTGGCTCGATGAGGAAGCTTCCCCTGCCGGCGTTTTATATGTACACATCCATAACCCGATGCTGAAGCCGAATGAGGAGTTAACGGACTCCCGGATGGAATCGGAATTGCTCCGTTCATTCAAAATGAAGGGCTATGTACTGGACGACCCGGAAGTCGTTACAGAAATGGATCAGGACATGGAGGGCTTCTCGTCCATCATTCCGGTACGCATGAATAAGGACCAGACGCTGTCGAAATCGCAGTCGAAAATCCTCTCCGGCGATGATATGCAGCTCATGCGTTTATTCGTACGGAAAAAGCACCAACAAGCGGGCAACGAAATGCTTGAAGGGAATGCAGATGTTCTGCCGTATCGAATGAAAGATAAAATGCCATGCCAATTTTGCTCGTATCGGTCCGTTTGTCAATTTGACCCGACCGATCCGGCATCGAAATACCGTCCGCTCCATGAGCAGAAACCGGAAGAGATGATCGAGAAAATCAGGAAGGAGGTGCAGCCGGATGATCATTCCAACTAAACCGAATGATGTGACGTGGACGGACGACCAGTGGAACGCCATATGGGCGAAGGGGAAGGATATCCTCGTCTCCGCCGCAGCAGGTTCCGGGAAGACGGCAGTACTGATCAACCGGATGATCGAGAAAGTGCTCGATTTGAAGAACCCGATTGATGTCGATGAACTCCTTGTTGTGACCTTCACGAATGCGTCAGCAGCTGAAATGCGCCACCGGATGGCCGCTGCCTTGGAAAAGGCGATTGCTGAAAATCCGACGTCAGACCATTTACGAAAACAGCTCAGTTTGTTGAATAAAGCGCAGATTTCCACGCTGCACTCCTTCTGCCTGAATGTCGTACGGCAATACGCTTATTTGCTGGATATCGATCCAGGATTCCGTATCGCCAATGAAACGGAAGCGGCGTTGTTACGGGATGATATTTTGGAAGATGTATTAGAGGAAGCATACAGCTCGGATAATCCGGAAGCGATTTACCGTTTGTCCGATAGTTTTACCGGTGACCGCGATGATAAGGCGATCGAGATGTTGATCGACCGTCTATACGATTACTCCCGTGTCCATCCGTCACCTGAACGTTGGCTTCGTTCCATTCCGGAGGAGTATGACTTACCGGATGGGATTACTGTAGACGAGCTGCCCTTCATTGACCCGCTGAAGTTGACGATCCGCCATACATTGGAGGAAGCGGTCGCGCTTACAGAAGAAGTAAGACGGATTGCCATTATGCCGAACGGTCCCTCTGCATTAGGCGACACTGCCGAGCAGGACCGAATCATGCTGCAAGAAGCGATCTATCGTATTTCAAGCGGCAATTGGCAGGAAACATATGAATATTTCCAGACGATAAAATGGATGACTGCAGGCCGGGTACCGAAGGATTCCTGCGATGATGCGTTAAAGGACCGGGCGAAAGCTCTTCGTGACCAAACAAAGAAATTGGTCAATGGTTTACGTGAATCTTTCTTTGCCAGAACGCCTGCCCGTTTACTCGATGAAATCCGGCTGATGGCCCCTTCCATGCAAAGGCTTGTTGAATTGACCATCGAGTTCGGCAAACGATATGAGGCGGTGAAGGTTGACCGTGGCCTCGTCGACTTTTCGGATTTGGAGCATTATGCGTTAGAAGTTTTGGCAATTGAAGAGAATGGAAGGTTGAAACCGTCTTTGATTGCAAAAGACTATCGCCAACGCTTCAAGGAAGTATTAGTTGACGAATACCAGGATACGAACATGCTGCAGGAAACCATTATTCAATTGGTGAAAACGGGCGACGAAGAAAACGGGAACTTATTCATGGTTGGAGACGTAAAACAGTCAATCTACCGTTTCCGTCTTGCCGAGCCGATGCTGTTTTTGAATAAGTATTTGCGCTTCTCGACGGATCCGGCTGCCGATTCAGGCTATAAGATAGACTTGAATGCTAACTTCCGGAGCCGCAAGGAGGTTTTGCACGGCACGAATTATATTTTCTCTCAAGTGATGGGTGAGCGCGTCGGGGAGATCGATTATGATGAAGCGGCGGCACTCAAGCCGAAGGCACCGTATGATGAGACGGATATGCCGGTCGAGCTTGCAATCCTTTATTCGGATGAGCCCGAAACGGACGAACTGGTGGAAGACGCGACTGAGCTTACGGAGGAGGAACTGAAGAAATCCCAAATCGAAGCGCGCTTCATGGTGAGGCGGATCAAAGAACTCGTCGAATCGGAAACGTTGGTGATGGACCCGTGGTCAGGGAAGAAGCGGCCGATTGAGTACCGGGACATCGTCGTTCTCATGCGTTCCATGACTTGGTCTGGCGAAATTACGGAAGAGTTCAAGCTGGCAGGGATTCCTGTATATACGGAACTCAAAAAAGGGTATTTTGATGCACTCGAAGTGATGATCATGTTGAACACGCTCCGTGTGATCGATAACCCATATCAAGACGTACCATTGGCATCCGTACTCCGTGCACCGTTTGTAGGCCTCACGGATAATGAGCTTGCGAAAATCAGGCTGGCAGCACCGAAGGAACCGTTCTATGAAGCAGTGAAGCTGTTCATGCGCAATGAACGGAGCGGCGTCAACTTGCAAACACAGGAAAAGCTGCAGCGCTTCTATTTACAGTTCGAGGAATGGCGCAATTTGGCCCGTCGCGGTTCGTTGTCAGAGCTAATCTGGCGAGTGTATTTGGATACGCATTACTTCGAAATGGTCGGGGCTATGCCAAACGGCAAGCAGCGTCAAGCGAATTTACGGGCATTGCATGACCGGGCAATCGATTACGAGCGTACATCATTCCGTGGGCTCTTCCGATTCTTACGGTTCATCGACCGGATGCGCCGTCGTGGAGATGATTTAGGCGCAGCAAAAGGGATGAGTGAGAAGGAAAATGTGGTCAGGCTCATGACAATCCACTCATCGAAAGGACTCGAATTCCCGGTTGTTTTCATCGCTGGAATTGGTCGACAGTTCAATAAGCTCGATTTCCATCAGCCGTATTTATTTGACAAAGACTTTGGACTCGCTGTGAAGGCGATTGATCCTGAAAAGCGGATTCAATACACGTCATTACCATTTTTGGCGATGAAGGAGCGGAAGCAGCTTGAAATGAAGGCGGAGGAAATGCGTGTCCTGTATGTGGCAATGACACGGGCGAAGGAAAAGCTGATTTTAGTCTCGAATACGAAAAGCTTGGAGAAGCTGTTGCCGAAATGGCAGGAAGCACAGTTAATAGATCCGGCTGAAATGTTGCCGGAATATACACGTTCACGAGCGAACAGTTATTTAGATTGGATTGGACCTTCAGTTGCCCGCCATCCGGATTTCGAAAAGTTCGGCCTGATGGAAGGTGGAAGTTGGCGTGATGATCCTTCGAAATGGGAAGTCACGGCGATCCATACATCTGAGCTTACTGGTATGTATGAGAAGGAAGAAACGGATGAGCAGAAAACACTACAGACGATGCTGTCCGAGAAGCCGGATCCGGAGTTGTTGAAGACAGTCACTGAACGTTTTGATGCTCGCTATCATCACGAATCGTCCGTAACAAAGAAAACGAAACGGTCGGTCAGTGAATTGAAGAGGCTCGCTCAGCTTGAGTTGGAGGAGGAACGGGATCCGTTCTTTACCAGAGATGATGAAATCCGACCAATGTATATGCACGAGCGTCCGCAATTCATGCAAGATCGCCGGTTGTCTTCTGCCGAAATCGGTACAGCGATGCACACGATCATGCAGCATATCGATTTGAATGAAAAACATACAGCCGCTACGGTTCGAACGTTGATAGACGAATTGGTCAGACGTCAGCTGCTGACAGAGGAAGAGGTAAATGCGATCCACGCACAGTCGATTGTAAACTTCTTTAAACATGAAGTTGCTGCACGTCTTCGAAGTTCGTTGGAAGTTCGCCGTGAAATGCCATTCACTTATGGCATGCCGGATGACGATGGCGATATCCAAATCCTGCAGGGGATTGCGGATTGCCTATTCAAGGAAAAGGATGGCTGGGTGCTGTTGGATTATAAAACAGACCGGGTGCGCGGAAGATTCGGTTCGGAAGAGGAACTTGTCCAGGAAATGCAAAATCGGTATGATGTCCAGCTTTCTTTATACGAAAAGGCTATTTCAGAAATTTTAGGCATACAGATTAAAGAGAAAATCCTTTATTTATTTGACGCGGATCGAACGCTCGTTTTGTAATTCGCGATAGGGGGAAATGACTTGAATTTAACACCGACGCCGCTGCAGGAACGGGTTATCGCCATCGATATGATGCGCGGATTCGCCCTGCTCGGCATCTTCATCGCCAACATGCTGTTGTTCCATACACCGTTTTACTATATCGATCCGTATTCATGGTTTACAGTACCGGCAGATAAGGAGGCGTTCCGTTGGATTGATATTTTTGTCCAGGCGAGCTTCTATCCGCTATTCTCGATGTTGTTCGGCTATGGACTTGCCATGCAGCACCGAAAAACGGTGGAGCGGGGGATTTCTTTTACACCGCTTGCCGTTCGCAGACTCTCTGTATTGTTGTTGTTCGGGATGTTCCACGCCTTCTTCGTGTGGTCTGGGGACATATTGATCACTTATGCAATAACCGGTTTTGCCCTATTCGGTTTGCTTAAACTTTCAGCTAAATGGCTAACTGCCATTGCAGCGGTACTATTTGGAATTGGGCAAGCCATTTTAGTCGGTTTAGCGTTTTTTGTATCCAAGATTCCATCATTCGATATGGCATACGTGGATATCACGAAAATTGAAAGCTCAATTGCCGCCTATGCAAACGGCTCATGGGGTGAAATTTTCGTACAGCGTGCCGGAGATTGGTTTTATGCGAATCAACCGATTATCCTTCCACTGATGATTTTGTCGACAATTCTTCCTTTTACGATGATTGGTGCAGCTGCAGCTAAAGCGAAGCTGATCGAACGGACAGGAGAGAAGTTGACGTTCTGGATAGTGACATCGATTGTTTCATTCGGAATTGGCTTTGCTTTGAAAATGCTGCCTTATATTGGAGGAGCCGATTTGCTCACTGTCACCGTCCAAGACTCAATCGGCGGACCTTTCGTAGCTGTAGGGTATGGGGCGTTGATCGCTCTTCTTTGCCAGATCCCGCTCTTCCGGGTTGTTCTTCGCCCAGTTGCAAGGGCTGGCCGTATGTCCTTTACAACGTATTTAATGCAGTCAATCATAGCAACTTTAATCTTTTATTCGTATGGCCTCGGCCTTTATGGAAAAGTGGATGTCGCGACTGGTACGTGGCTCGCCGTAGGCATCTTTGTCATCCAAGTCATCTTTGCAGAGCTTTGGTTCATGAAATTCAAGTATGGACCGTTTGAATGGGTATGGCGGAAAATGACGTATGGTAAACTTCCGACAAATTAAAGGAAAATGGCATTATGTGTCGTATACTATATTAAAAGAATGAAAGGATGTTAAATCGGATGAAGTTATTGACTTTTCAACACGATGGTAACGTATGCTTTGGGCCGAAGGTGAAAAAGGAGGAGGCAGTCTGGGATGTATGCCAGATCCAAGACGAATTGAATGTGCTCCCGTCTTTCCCATCGACCATCCTGAAAGGAATCGAAATGGGCTTTGACTTTTTGGAACAAGTTCGGAAGCTCGTCGATGCGGCGAATAAAGATGAAAATCCGGCGCGTTTTAAGCGTTCATTCCAAGAAATCGAATGGCTTTCACCAATTCCGAGGACACCGAAAAACATCCTTTGTGTCGGAAAAAACTATAACGACCATGCGAAAGAAATGGGTGCTGCTTCAGCCCCTGAAGACATCGTCGTCTTCACGAAATCGCCGACTTCCATTGCTGCGCATGACCAGGAAATCCCGGTCCATGCCGACGTCACTTCCAACCTCGATTACGAAGGGGAATTGGCAGTAGTGATCGGGAAAACCGGCCGCAATATTCCAAAGAAAATGGCCTATGACTATATATTCGGTTATACGATTGCGAACGATGTAACAGCACGCGATTTGCAATCCAAGCACCAACAGTATTTCTTAGGAAAGAGTTTGGATGGTTCCTGCCCGATGGGTCCTTATCTTGTAACGAAAGAGGAAATTGCGGATCCACAAAAGTTGACTGTCGTGACGAAGGTGAATGGAGAAGTGCGCCAAAACGGCAGTACAGAGGATATGATCTTCAAGGTAGAGGATCTGATTGCGGAGATTTCCAAATATGTGACATTAGAGCCGGGTGATGTGATCTTAACGGGTACGCCTGCAGGTGTCGGTAAAGGAATGAAACCTCCGACATTCTTGAAAGCCGGTGATACGGTAAAAGTATCGATTGAAGGGATCGGCACCCTTTCCAACACATTCGTTTAAGCATGTCTTCAAACATGCCTTGCCTAAATGAAATGTGGTACGATAGGGAAGGATTAATGACGAGAGGTGAACCACTTGACTACACATTTTCATATTTTCACATGGGTTGTCGGCATCATTTTATTCTTCGTGGCATACTTCATGCCCGCTGACGCCAAAGCGCAAAAAATCGTACATATGATTACGCGCCTGTTTTACGTATTGATCGTGATTTCCGGAGCTCTATTATTCTTCAAATTTTCAGCTCACGATCCGGCACAGTACGGAGTTAAATTCCTGCTTGGCCTATTGACAATCGGTATGGCAGAGATGGCACTTGTCCGCAAGAAAAAGGGCAAACCCTCAACCATGTTCCTCATCTTGTTCATCGTGTTCTTAGTATTGACAGTTGGAATGGGAATCCATTTACCAATCGGCTGGTGATGAGCAGACAGAATAACCGTCCTTTCGGGGGCGGTTTTTTTAGTTGGTGACGGGAGCGCGAGGATATATGGGTGGATATGGGCATATACGAGGTACTTATGGACGGATGGACCCATTTGTGGAAATATCCTTCGTTGAAGCTGTAGACTGTGCTTCGAATCCAATCCTTCCACGCTTCCGTAGATGTCAGCACGCGTAATAAATTCTCCAATGCACGGAAGAACACCCCCTATGCTCGGATACATCGCTCCAATGCTCGGATGCATTGCTCCTATGCTCGGATAGCCCGATCCAATGCTCGGATACATCGCTTCTATGCTCGGATAACCCGGACCAATGATCGCTTACCCGGCCGCTATGCTCGGATAGCCCGATCCAATGCTCGGATGCATCGCTCCTATGCTCGGATGCATCGCTCCTATGCTCGGATAGCCCGGACCAATGATCGCTTACCAGGCCGCTATGCTCGGATAACCCGATCCAATGCTCGGATACATCGCTTCTATGCTCGGATAACCCCACCCAATGCTCACATCCCCTATTCCTGGAAACCACTCTTCACAAGTTTGTCGAAATCTCTTGGCAAATCCATGTTTTCCTGCTGAAAGATGTGCAGGTGGCAGGCCAAGTTTGGTAAAATGACGGAGGAACGTTGTTCGAAGGAGGACAGCTTGTGAAACGATTGAAATTTACCGCTGTACTGGCGGCTATACTATTACTAACGTCTATTGCACCTGCAACATACGCTGACGGGCAACGCACTATCGTTGATGAGAGTGTGTATGATTTGCTTGTCGATCGCTTTTTTAATTATACAAATGACAATAATTTCGATGTAGATTACAAAGACCCTAACGCATTCAATGGGGGAGATCTACTTGGTGTCAAAGAGAAGCTGACGTACTTAAATGATATGGGCTTCACGGTTGTCAATCTTGGTCCGATCTTTGATACGGAGCGTTATGACGGTCGTTTGGCATTGAGCTATGACACGATTGAGGAGCATTTCGGAACGCCAGAGGATTTAAAGGCGTTAGTTGATGCAGCTCATGAGTTAGATATGAAAATCACTGTGGACATCCCTTTAAGCCGAGTAAGTGCTCAACATATTTGGACCTCGAATGAAAATTGGGCTCTGCCGAATGAAGATGGAACGATTGACTGGAACCTCGATTTGCCTGAGGTGAGGGAAGCCTTAACGAATGCGGTTGTCGGTTTTATTTCCACACATAACTTAGATGGGGTCCGTCTTATTGCTACGGATGGAATCGATACGGAATTCCTGAATGACCTTATTGGAGCAATAAAAGATGCAGAGCCTTCTGCTTATGTTATGGGAGATGGAGATACGGGGGCAAACTTCGATTTGGCTATGTACGACCAGACGGAGGAGATTCTGCGTGAACTGTTTGTAGCGTTTGATCAACCATCGTCGCAATTAAGTGACCTACCGGTATCCAACGAAAATACAGCAGCTATCTATGTAGACACTCCGTTCGACTCCCGTTTTACGTATGATATCGTAAGTGAGCGCATGTTCCCGCCGACTCGGTGGAACCTAATCATGACAACATTTTTGACATTACCGGGTACACCGGTCATTCAATACGGTACAGAAATTGCGGTGAATGGGGAAAAAGCACCTGAATCACACCCGATTCTAAGTTTTAAGTCTGATGATGAACTAATAAAACATATTGCCGATTTGAATTATTTACGTAATGAATCCGAGGCATTGCGCAGCGGAAAATACGAATTGCTGAAAAACGAGGACGGCATGATGGTGTACAAGCGTTGGAATGATGAAGAGACATGGATCATCGCCGTTAATAACACAAGTGAAACGCATGTCGTGGAATTGGATGACACTGTAATCGGCGAGAGTGATTCAATTCTTCGTGGATTGTTAGACGGTGATATCGTACGTCCAGTAGACTATAAGTTCAATATCACTATGGATCGTGAGACTGCTGAAGTGTTCATTGTGAATGAAGACCGGGGGATCAATAAAGGATATATTTTAGCCTTAATCCTCGTGTGGATTCTATTTATTGGTTTCCTTACATTGGTATGGAGACAAGGGAAGAAACGTAAAGAAGAATCGTCCAAATAGAAAAGCTGGCGGGAGCAATCCGCCAGCTTTTTTCATATTACTCCGCTTTATAACCGACCATATTGACTGGATCTTTCGGTGATGAGTACGGTGGGGAGTAGCTAAGTTCGAGTGCAGCTAAATCATCGACTGTGAGGCCGCCGAAAATGGCGGTTGCGATGACATCGATGCGCTTATCAATTCCTTTTCCACCAAATGCTTGTGCTCCTAAAACTTTACGAGTTTCAGCGTGGTACGTAACTTTCAACGTAATATTCGCGTGGTCCGGGTAATAGCCGGCATTCGTTTTACTTTTATGCAATACGGTTTTGAAAGGTATTCCTTCTTCCTCAAGCATATCATCCGTCATGCCTGTCATGGCGACTGATTGTGAGAATACTTTAGAAATCGAGGTGCCAAGTAATCCTTTGATTCTCACGGGTTTTCCTTCTAAATGCTTCGCGACAATATATGCCTGTCTATGTGCATGCCACGCGAGGGGAACACGCTTCGGCTTGCCGGTGAACCATTCTTTGTTTTCCGCTGCATCCCCGATGGCGTAAATATCCGGGTCGGTCGTTTGCATGACATCATTCGTAACGATGCCGCCAGTCTCACCAATTTCGAGGCCAGCAGCTTCCGCTAATTCGGTATTGGCAATAATTCCGACACTCATCATGACAAAATCCGCCTCTACGACGTCACCATTTTTCAACGTCAATTTCGATCCATTAATATTGGCAATCTCCGTCTCCCTGTGAAGCGCAACAC
This sequence comes from Chungangia koreensis, assembly GCF_042651785.1. Taxonomy (NCBI): domain Bacteria; kingdom Bacillati; phylum Bacillota; class Bacilli; order Lactobacillales; genus Chungangia; species Chungangia koreensis. The sequence continues at coordinate 63,301 of NZ_JBHSEC010000003.1, read as the reverse complement.
CGTTATTCCGAAGCTCTTCATCCAACAAAACAGCGATTTCAGGATCCAGGATCGACATCATGTGTTTGTTGCGCTCAATGACACTGACGGAAATTCCCTGTTCATGGAGCACCTCAGCCAACTCCACCCCGATGAAGCCCCCACCAACAACTGCACAGGAAGACGGCTTTTTCTCGTGAATATAAGACAGAATTTCTTCCATATCGTCATAGCTTCGAAGAGTGAAAACGTCCGCTGTATCCATTCCCTCGTAAGTCGGTCGTCTAGCTGAACCTCCTGGAGAGAGGATTAACTTATCGTACGAATCTGTAAAGGATTTGCCAGTCTGTACATTTTTCACTTCAACCAATTTTTGTTTCCGGTCGATGCGGACTACCTCATGGTGAACGTAAACCTCTATGTTCTTTTTCTCCTTAAAACTCTCGGGCGTGGCGGAAATGATCTTTTTCTTGTCCTCGATGACCCCGCCAATCACATAGGGCATTCCACAGTTACCGAATGACATCGTACTGCCTTTGTCATAGACCGTAATTTCAGCATCAGGTAATACTCGACGGATTTGGGAAGCCGCGGTTGCACCGCCTGCAACTGCCCCGACCACGATAATTTTCATGCGAAAACCTCCATTCAAGAAGAGTAAAGCTCCGAACAGCAGGACAAATAAGCCATGCCTGATCGGAGCTTTCAGGTTATTGTAATTTATTCAAGAAGAATACGGAAACTGTCCCAGGACCGGTATGTGCACCGATGACTGAACCAATCATGTAGATTTCAACCGCTTTTGGATTGAATGCTTCCTCAATAGCCGACTTTAAGTCCAGCGCTATTGACTCATCGTCCGCATGACTAATGGCAATCGTTTGTTCATGCAGTTTCTCGCCACGTTCTGCCATTAAATCCACGATTCTTTTAAGCACTTTCTTACGGCCGCGATGTTTCTCGATCGGAACCAACTTACCGTCTTCAACGTGCAATAAAGGCTTAATATTCAATAAGCCGCCAATAAATGCACTTGCTTTAGATACTCGTCCACCTAGTGCTAAGTAATCGAGGTCTTCAACAGTGAAAAGATGTTCCATATGCTCGGCCATGAAACGAATTTTCTCCTCGATTTGCCCTAATGGATCGCCAGCTTTACGTAAGCGTACGGCTTCCTTAATCAGTAGACCGATTCCAAGTGAAGCACACTTTGAGTCGATGATGGTCAATTTCAAGTCCGGGTATTCTTCCTTCACTTGTTCTCTCACCATGACAGCGGTGTTATGCGTGCCCGACAATTCGGAGGATAATGCGATATAGATGCCTTCCTCACCGGATTGAGCAAGCTCCGTAAACTTTTGCATGAATAATTCCGGTGAAGCTTGAGACGTCTTTGGATGTTTACCACCACGAATCTCGTCATAAACTTGTTTCGGATCGATCGTAATCAGATCGTCGTACTCCTCTTCATCAATATGTACACGGAGAGGGAAAAGTATGACATCATTTTCCTCGAAAAAAGACTTTGGTAAATCACTTGCACTATCTGCGTAAATTTTCATTTGAATCCCCCTTTTTTTATATAAGTTATTCACTTGTTCCTTATTAAATGGTCTAATTATAATTTTAGCCTGTCGATCAGTAATTCGGCAATTCCATCTTCGTTATTTGTCAGCGTAATTTCATTGGCAATGTTCTTCAATGGATCAATGGCGTTGCCCATTGCCACACCTATACCTGCGTATTCAATCATTTCCAAGTCATTATCTTCGTCTCCGAAGGCAATGATCCGTTCCTTTGGAATTCCCATGTAGGAAGCAGCTTTTGAAAGGCCGACTGCTTTATTCAACCCGTTCCGTACAATTTCAATTACATGAAATGGGGCACCCCATCTACGGTGGTTGATCACTTCCGCGTGGACCTCTTCCAAGTGCTGGCGGATTTGCGGGACATACTCTTCATCAGATTGTATGAGTAAACTTGTCGGATCATCCTTCAAATAATTCCGAAGGTCGCCGATCGTTACATTCGGTTCTCCAAAGCCAAAGATGTTCAAGAGCTTCTCATCGTGGTGATGGACGTATACATCATCCTTCACTTCCGCTACGATATTTTGAAAACGGAAATTACTTAAAGACTCAACCACTTCTTGGACGACCGGAAGGGAAATCGCCTCGTGTGCGGTTTTAAATGATCGGTCCTTTGGATGATGGACGAAAGCACCGTTAAAGTTGACGATTGGTGTCCGCATATTCAATTGCTTATAATATGGCTCACTTGCACGATATGGACGGCCGGTCGCAATCATGATTTCATGACCGGCTTCTACTGCTTTCCGCAAGGTTTGCTCAGTCTTTTCGGAGATAATTTTCTCATCTGTTAATAAGGTTCCATCTAAATCCAAGACGATTAAATGCCGTTCCATTGAATCAAACCCCTTTCTTTTCTAAGAAAAGTGTAGCTTTTCCTATGTACACAAGTCAAATTAAGTCAAACTCCATTCCTCATTTTTGTTTTTGAGAAAAAACTTTGTTACGATTTAATATGAATGAAGGATAGGGAAGTGGGACAAATGAGAGTAGAACGGGAACAGTGGGGCAAAATCCCTCTATTGCATGTCGCAACAGAAGAAAACTTTGAAAAGCAGGTTCCAGTAGTCTTCTTTTTGCACGGCCATACAAGTGCGAAAGAACATAATCTGCATTATGCTTATAACTTAGCAGAGAAAGGCTTGCGCGTAATTTTACCCGATGCACTTTTACACGGAGAACGCTCTGAAGAAATCGATGATGTCCAGATCACGCTCCGTTTCTGGGAAATTGTATTGACTTCGCTTGAAGAACTGAAAGAACTAAAAGAAGAAGCGGTTGAACGCGGCTTTGCCACCGAAGGGAAAATTGGAGTGGCTGGTACATCGATGGGGGGCATAACGACGCTTGGTGCGTTGAAATTATACCCATGGATTGATGTGGCTGCTGTCATGATGGGTGCGCCAGGCTATGTTCAATTAGCAAAAGCACAGATCAAACAATATGAGTCAAAAGGATTCACACTGCCGATGACGGCTGAAGAGCGTGAAAAGATTTTCGCTACTCTCGAGTATGTAGATTTAACGAAGCATCAACAAACATTGAAGCAGCGTCCTCTATTCTTCTGGCACGGAGAACAAGACCTGACCGTCCCGTTTGCTCCGACGCATAATTTCTACGAAGCGATTCGTGCTGATTATCAAGAAGTGCCGAATCGGCTACATTTCATGCGTGAAGCGAATGCAGGTCATGCCGTTTCCCGCGAAGGAATGCTCGCTTCAGTAGATTGGCTTGCAGACCATTTGAATGTTTCTATGAAGTTTTGATATGATGAACACACTATAGTTTGAAATGGGGGTTCAGTATGGACCAGGATTTAAAAGAAAGTATCATGGGTGCACTTGAAAACGTCATTGACCCGGAATTAGGGATCGACATTGTCAACTTAGGGCTTGTCTACGATGTAGATATGAATGAAGAAGGTGCCTTGACGGTTACTATGACGCTAACTTCACTTGGCTGCCCGCTCGGACCGGTCATCGTCGACCAAGTGAAGACGGCCGTTTCCGATCTACCGGAAGTAAAGGATGTAGACGTAAATATCGTCTGGAATCCGCCTTGGTCGAAAGATAAGATGTCGCGTTATGCTAAAATGGCGCTTGGCATTCGATAACTTAATATGAATATGTAGTCACAGGCTGTAGATTGAATCGACAAAAGTCGAATTAATCTACAGTTTTTTATTTAAAGTAACTTAAATTTGAATAAGCTTTTCACTGTTGAACTTATAAAAATTTGTAGAAAGAGGTCTTTCAGTAGTTATTTTATACTAAATTAATCGATTTAAGTGTGATGAAAGTCACAAACTAAGTAGTTCTATTTTGCTATTATTTACACAAAATAGAGAATGGGGTGAAATAGGGATGAATGGGGTGATGGAGAAAGAAATGAATAAGTTGATTTTTAATAATTCAGCATACAAGGATGCCCTAAAGCTCTCTAAAGTAGGAATGTGGGAGCTGGATTTGACGACGGGGAATCTGCACTTGAGTGATGAGCATATCGAAATTATGGGCAGTCCTGATATTCCAACAATGATCCCTGTGCAGGAATATATCAAAGAATATGTACATGAAGACGACTGGGGTTTCCTGCCAAGTATAACAGAGAAAATTATAGACGGTGAATGGGATTGCTCTCAAACAGAAATCGAATACCGTATTAAACGGGAAGACGAACTGATTCATGTTTACGCAAATATGAATTTAGAGAGACTCGAGGAAAATATCATTAGTGGAATTACTCAGAATATCACTGCTTCACGGGAAGCAGAAATTCAACTAAATCATACTTTAAGGCATCTTGCCGATTTAAAATTCGCATTAGATGAATCCACACTTGTAACAATCACTGACGTAAATGGAACCATTACATACGTCAATGATAAGTTTTGTTCGATCTCCGGCTACTCAAAGAGTGAGTTGATTGGCTGTTCTCATAATCTTACTAACTCCGGTTACCATTCAAAAAGCTTCTTTAAGGACATGTGGCAGAAAATTCAAAAGGGAAACATTTGGAGAGGTGAAATTCAGAACAAGAAAAAGAATGGTGAAATATATTGGGTAGATTCCACCATTGTCCCTTTTCTTGACCTGAATGGAGTTCCTTATCAATACACTGCGATCCGAACGGATATTACTAAGCGGAAAGAAGCAGAATTCAAAATATCATATATGGCTTACCATGATTCGTTAACAGGGTTGCCAAACCGAAGGCAATTTACTGATCGGTTGAATGAAATACTCAACAGCCGTAACCGTTCTCAAATAGTGGGGGTTCTTTTATTTGACTTGGACAATTTTAAATACATAAATGATCACCATGGCCACCAGGCTGGGGATGATCTACTAAAAATGGTATCGAAGCGTTTGTTGGATTTTATACGATCAGATGAAATGGTTGCCAGATTAGGCGGCGATGAATTCGTCATGGTTATTCCTAATTTGAACTCAAGGAATGATTTAGCAGAGCGTTGCTGTTCGCTGATCGAACATATGGACGCACCCTATATGGTGGATGGTCGTCCATATTACATTTCACTGAGTATTGGTGCTACATATGCTCCTGATCAAGGCAATACGGTGAAAGAGCTTTTAAAATACGCGGATTTTGCGATGTATGAATCCAAAAATAATAAAATTAAAGGTTTTCGCTTCTATGAGCCCCACCAATTTTCCAATCTCTCCGATAGCATGGACTTTGAAAGGGCGATTAAGAGAAATGAATTCGTTTTACATTACCAACCTAAATTCAAGTTAGATTCCAGTTTACATGGAGTCGAAGCCCTAATACGCTGGCAATTGCCGAATGGAAAGTTACTTATGCCGGATAAGTTCATTCCACAAGTTGAGGAAAACGGGATGATCCACGAAATTGGAAATTGGATTATTAAAACTTCATTAATACAATTGAGAAGCTGGCTTGACCAGGGGCTTCCTCCTGTTGTTATGGGAATAAACATCTCGCCTAAACAATTTCAACAGAATGGTTGGGTCGATTTAATCATTGAGTGTACAAAGAGTTTAGAAATTCCACCTGAATTGATTGAACTTGAAATAACGGAAGGAGTCCTCATGGATCATAATCCTCGGACATTGGAAATGCTTAATCGTCTGAAAATGTCAGGGATTAAACTCTCTCTTGATGATTTTGGGACTCAATTTTCAACCTTTTCTTATTTAAGGGATTACGCTTTTGACATTCTCAAAATTGACCGTTCATTTACCAAAGATATTGAAAAGGATGAAAAATCGCGGATTATTATCGAATCTATTTTGACTTTAGCTCATCGGCTCGGTTTAGCTGTTACTGCTGAAGGAGTTGAAACAGAAGCTCAATTATCCTTCCTAAAAGGGATGTCATGTGAATATCTTCAAGGTTTTTATTTTTCCAAGCCGGAAGCTGCAGAAACAATTACAGAAATGCTCACTAATTATGTAAGTAGCTCAAATGGTCAAATAGGAGGCAAATTATGAGAACTCTTTTTAGTCGAAAAGAGAGTTTCGTGAGTTGTTAGTTAATTTTATCGGATCTACAAATGGAGGCTATCCAGCTGGGTAGTCTTTTTAATTTATATGAAATAGTCTGGTTTACAATCAAATGCCGAAAGTGTACAACCAAATGCCGAAAGTGTACAACCATACAAGCGAGGTCTACAACGAAATCCCAAAAGTCTACAATGAAATCCACAAAGTGTACAATCAAAATTTCGGGTGTAGAGGAATTTATTAAATTTATCAAAAGAGGGTAACAGTAATAAGTGGGTGGAACTTTCACTGAACCAATCCGTAAATTAGGCATAAGCATTTTATTGGAAATGAAGAATAAAACGTTCTATAATTGAATTAGTCAAAAAAGGTCAAACTTGAATAGGGGTGGCTATAGATGAGATTTGCACAAGAAGAACAAAAGAATCCTTTAGAGTTATATGGACGAAATTTAGTGGATGAAGTGAAGAATGGGAAGATGGATCCCGTTATTGGACGTGACCAGGAAATAAGGGATGTCATACGGATCTTATCAAGAAAGACTAAGAACAATCCAGTACTGATCGGCGAACCAGGTGTCGGTAAAACGGCGATTGTTGAGGGCTTGGCACAGCGGATTGTAAAGAAGGATGTTCCGGAAGGCCTTAAGGAAAAAACAATTTATGAATTGGATATGAGTTCTCTGATCGCAGGAGCGAAATACCGTGGTGAATTTGAAGAACGGATGAAAGCGGTTCTGAAACAAGTGAAAGAGAGCGAAGGGAAGATCATCCTTTTCATCGACGAAATCCACACCATTGTCGGTGCAGGAAAAACTGAGGGTGCGATGGATGCAGGGAATATGTTGAAGCCGATGCTTGCCAGAGGTGAACTGTACTGTATCGGTGCAACGACACTTGATGAGTACCGGATGTATATCGAAAAGGATCCGGCTTTGGAGCGGCGTTTCCAACAGGTGCTCGTTCGCGAACCATCTGTCGAAGATACGGTTTCAATTTTGCGCGGATTGAAAGAACGTTTTGAATTGCACCACGGTGTTCGGATCCATGACCGTGCATTAGTGGCAGCGGCAACATTATCAAATCGTTACTTAACGGAACGTTTCCTCCCGGATAAGGCAATCGACTTGGTGGATGAAGCGTGTGCGATGATCCGGACAGAAATTGACTCGATGCCACAGGAGTTAGACGAAGTGACGCGGCGCATGATGCAGCTCGAAATTGAGGAGCAGGCGCTCATGAAAGAGAAGGATGCTGCGAGTCAAACCCGTTTGCGATCATTGCGTGAAGAACTTGAAGAACTTCGCACATCGACTGAAGACATGCGTGCAAAATGGGCAAAGGAAAAAGAATCGCTTAAGTTCATCAAAGAAAAGCGGGAGCAGCTTGACCAGTACCGCCGGGAATTGGAAGACGCAGAAGATCGCTATGATTTGAATAAAGCGGCGGAACTCCGGTACGGAGATATCCCTGCGTTGGAAAAGGATTTGGAAACACTTGAAAGTGAATTACAAGAAGGAACGGAAAGTCGCCTTCTTCGCGAGGACGTGACGGAAGATGAGATTGCTTCCATCGTCGGTCGCTGGACAGGAATTCCAGTGACGAAACTTGTCGAAGGAGATCGGGAAAAACTCCTTCGTTTAAGGGAAACTTTAGAAGAACGGGTAGTTGGCCAGGATCAGGCGGTTCAATTAGTAACGGAAGCAGTTTGGCGCGCCCGCGCCGGAATAAAAGATCCGAATCGGCCGATCGGTTCATTCCTATTCTTAGGACCGACTGGGGTCGGGAAGACCGAGTTAGCTAAGACATTAGCTGCAACGCTATTCGATTCGGAAGACCATTTCATCCGGATAGATATGTCCGAATATATGGAGAAGCATAGCGTCTCCCGTTTAGTCGGAGCTCCTCCTGGATATATCGGCTACGAGGAAGGCGGCCAATTGACAGAAGCAGTCCGACGCAATCCTTATTCCGTAGTCCTCTTGGATGAAATTGAGAAGGCTCATCCAGATGTGGCCAATATCCTCCTACAGCTATTGGATGATGGACGTATTACGGATAGCCAAGGCAGGAATGTCGATTTCACAAATACGGTTGTCATCATGACTTCTAATATCGGTTCGGCATATTTACTGCAAGGTTTGGATCAAACAGAGGAACACGCTGTCGAAGATTTAGTAATGGCTGCACTTCGGCAACATTTCAAGCCGGAACTTCTCAACCGGATGGATGATATTATCATTTTCCATTCATTGAAAGGCAACGATTTTATTAAGATCGCTGAGAAGATGATGAATGGCTTACGCAAGCGTCTTGCTGGGCAAGAGATTGACTTAACCGTAGACCAAGACGTGTTAGATTGGGTCGTGAAGGAGGGGACGGATCCTGAATTCGGTGCCCGTCCACTTAAACGGTTCATCCAACGTCATGTTGAAACGGCCGTCGCTCGTGAGTTAATCAAAGGAGAAGTGCCTCCAGGCGGTAAGTTGCAAGTAGTTTTAGAAGATGGTCAAGTGAAAGTGAATAGAGTGTAAGAATAACAACAAAGGACAGCCAAATATAGGCTGTCCTTTTTGACTGTAAACAAAGTAGGATTTTAATTAATATTGTATAAGAAATTCAGCAGTTCCTGCCCCTTCGCTTTCCGTAGGCTTGGCGCGAGCCCGCGAAAAGCGGCCGACTGGAGCGATTGCTCCAGGTATTTATATTTTATCGGCTGTCCTTTGTTCATTGAAATTTACTTGCAAGTTTTTGTCGAATACTTGCAAATTCGTGTCGAATACTTGCAATTTCATGTCGAATACTTGCAAATTCGTTTCAAACAAGGCCGATAGGATGTCGGTCATGCGTGCGTTGTCGCATGACACAACGATTTTTTAGCCCGCCACCATCTTTAATCCAAAAATAAAAACCGCTTTCCGGTTCACGACCAGAAAAGCGGCACTTCATTTAATCAATGGTGGTCTGCAATTGCTTCGTTCTTAGGAAGAACAGCATCGATTACGAAAATTAGGACTGCAATAATTACTCCAATAACCGTTACTAAAGTGAAATTATTTTCAGTACCTTGTACGGATGATACTACGTAACCCAAGACATTTGTCAAAATGACTGACCAAAATAATGTCATAATATATTTCATTTCGGATTCACCTCTAAACAGAAATATTCTCTTATCATGATATCATAGCCTGCCCAACATCAAAAGAAACTTTTCCCTCAACGATTAGAATTTTTGGCGAAACCGTGACTGGCATCTTGAAAAATCTCAAACTTTCAGTTACTATTATTACCAGGTACTAATATTTGATATTATGAAAGAGGGCGGAAATATGAATGCAGGTTTTATTGGCATCGGAAAATGTGTGCCCAACAAAGTTTTGACAAATTTTGATTTAGAAAAGATGATGGATACATCTGACGAGTGGATTCGGACGATGACCGGAATAGAAGAACGCAGAATTGCCGGAGATGAACAAGACACATCCCATTTGGCAACGGAAGCAGCACGCGAAGCGATTGAAAATGCAGGAATCTCTCCTGAAGATGTGGGACTGATCCTTGTGGCAACGGTCACGCCGGATAAACCATTTCCATCCGTTGCATGCAGAATCCAAGAAAACCTTGGTTTGAAAAATGCCGCGGCTATGGATATTTCGGCAGCCTGTGCAGGTTTCATGTATGGCGTCATTACGGCGAAACAATTCGTCGAGTCGAACGTATACAAGTATGTATTGGTTGTCGGAGTTGAAAAGCTTTCAAAAATCACGAATTGGGAAGACCGGAATACAGCTGTTCTTTTCGGTGACGGAGCGGGAGCTGCAATCATCGGTCAAGTGTCTGAAGGGCGCGGAATCTTATCTTTCGAATTAGGCGCAGACGGTACTGGCGGGAAACATTTGTATCAAGATGATAAAATTATCATGAACGGACGCGAAGTGTTTAAATTTGCAGTGCGTCAAATGGGTGAGTCTGCAGTGAATGTGATTGAAAAAGCAGGACTTACAAAAGATGAAGTCGATTATCTCATTCCTCACCAAGCGAATATCCGAATCATGGAAGCTTCCCGGGAACGGCTTGACTTGCCTATTGAAAAGATGTCGAAAACGATTCAGAAATATGGAAACACATCCGCAGCATCCATTCCGATCTCACTTTACGACGACTTGAAAGATGGTAAAGTGAAAGATGATGACACGATTGTCATGGTCGGTTTTGGCGGTGGTCTCACATGGGGCGCAATCGCCATGAAGTGGGGAAAATAATAGAATGACGAGCGAAAGGAAGAACACTTATATGAGTAAACGCCGTGTAGTTGTAACAGGTATCGGAGCAGTAACGCCTCTTGGTAATGATGCAGAAACGACGTGGAAAGCAGTTCTGAATGGAGAATCGGGAATTGGGCCACTTACACGTTTGAACCCGGAGGATTTTCCGGTAAAAGTGGCAGCTGAAGTAAAAGATTTTGATATTGAACAATATATTTCGAAAAAAGATGCGCGGAAAATGGACCGCTTCACTCATTATGCACTCGCCGCTTCCATCATGGCGATGCGCGATGCAGGTTTAGAAGAACTTCCGGAAGAAATGAAGAACCGTACAGGCGTGTGGATCGGCTCCGGAGTCGGTGGAATTGAAACACATGAACAGCAATTCCGCACTTTCTTGGAAAAAGGCTATCGCCGCGTTAGTCCGTTCTTTGTGCCGATGATGATTCCGGATATGGCTTCTGGCCAAGTATCCATTCATTTTGGTGCAAGAGGAATCAATTCATGTACCGTAACAGCTTGTGCATCGGGTACAAACTCGATTGGAGACGCGTTTAAAGTGATTCAGCGCGGAGATGCTGATGTCATGATCACTGGTGGAGCAGAAGCACCGATTACGAACATGGCTGTTGCAGGTTTCTGTGCGAACACGGCATTGTCTTTAAATCCGGATCCAGCATCTGCTTCCCGTCCTTTTGACAAGGACAGAGACGGTTTTGTCATTGGTGAAGGTGCAGGAATTGTCATCCTCGAAGAGTATGAGCATGCAGTGAACCGGGGAGCGAAGATCTATGCAGAAGTGGTTGGCTATGGCTCGACTGGGGATGCACACCATATTACGGCTCCAGCTCCGGAAGGGGAAGGTGCTGCCCGTGCAATGGCACAAGCACTTGAAGACGCTGAAGTAACACCGGACGCTGTCGGTTACATCAATGCTCATGGCACAAGTACACCGTATAATGACCTGTTTGAAACGATGGCTGTCAAAACAGTATTTGGTGATCATGCATATAAGCTTGCAATGAGCTCGACAAAATCGATGACTGGGCATTTATTGGGCGCAGCCGGTGGAATCGAGGCAATTTTCACAGCGCTTAGCTTGAAGGAAGATATCCTTCCGCCTACAACGAACTACAAAACAGCTGATGCTGAATGTGATTTGGATTATATAACGGATGGAGCACGAAAAGAAGAAGTTCAGTATGCCATGAGCAATTCTCTCGGTTTTGGGGGACATAATGCATCCATTCTTTTGAAGAAAATATAAGATAGTTATTACGGGAGCCGAAATTACTCGGCTTCTTTTTTTATGTCATTTTTGTTTCAAAAAGTCTCGCGGAAAATAATTTTTTCCAAAAAAACATTGGGAATAAAACCTATGTTTTCCAAGGGTTTGAGAACGTTATTACAATGTTCTAAATCATTTAGTCTATTTTAATTTTTCAAATTATTATTGATATTGTAATACTTATGTAATAAACTAAACTCTAAATTAACAGAAAAATAGAAATTCAGAGGTGTTCATATGGTCAGAGTGGCGGCAACCAAGGGAGAAGCACCCCTATTGAAAGTCCAGGATTTACAAACAGGCTTCAAAATAGACGGACAATATCATAATGCAGTTGAACGGGTTTCCTTTGAAGTGAAGCCTAAGCGGATTGTTGGCGTTGTAGGGGAGTCAGGCTGTGGCAAGAGTGTGATGTCACTTTCCATCATGCAGTTATTGCCCAAAGGTGCGGGGGAGGTCCGCGGGGGCGAAATTCTTTTTGAAGGTCAAGATATCTCGAAATTTAATGACAAACAAATGAACGATATACGAGGAAAAGAAATCTCGATGATTTTCCAGGAGCCGATGACTTCGCTGAATCCAGTGTTCACGATTGGCTATCAGATCATGGAAGTTCTACGGAACCACGAAAAGGGTCTATCCAAGAAAGAAGCAAAAGTGAAAGCTGTCGCATTGTTGCGCAGCGTAGGTATACCAAGAGCAGATAAAATTGTTGATGAGTATCCTCACCAGCTTTCTGGCGGAATGCGTCAACGTGTCATGATTGCCATGGCCATCGCCTGCCAGCCAAAGCTCCTGATTGCTGATGAACCAACGACCGCACTAGACGTAACGGTCCAAGCGCAAATATTGGAACTGCTCAAAAGTATTCAAGAAGTAAACGACATGTCCATTATTTTGATCACCCATGACTTAGGGGTTGTAGCAGAAATCTGTGATGAAGTTATCGTCATGTACGCAGGTAAAATCGTCGAACAGGCAAGTGTCGAGGAATTATTTGAATCTCCGAAACACCCGTATACAGAGCTATTGATGAATGCGATACCTAAGATGGAAGAAGACGTAGAGAAGTTGGCGACGATTGAAGGGCTTGTACCTTCTTTGACGAATATGCCGCAAATTGGTTGCAGATTTGCAAACAGATGTCCAAAAGCGATGCCTGAATGTACACAAATCACGCCGAATCTTCAAACGGTAGCAGATGGACATGATGTGGCGTGTCTCCTGTACGAGGAGAGCATTCAAAAAGAAGGGGCGATCGTTTCATGACAACGAAGGAACTGACTGAACAAAATAGTAAACCGATTGATTCTGATGCGTTGCTTGAAATTCAAAATTTGAAAACGTATTACCCGATCCGGGGAGGATTTTTCCGCCGGGTAGTCGGAAACGTGAAGGCGGTCGATGATGTATCCTTCACCATTAAAAGAGGGGAAACATTGGGCCTTGTCGGTGAATCCGGATGTGGAAAATCGACAACTGGCAGAACCATTTTACGGTTGATGAAACCGACGGATGGCAAAGTCCTCTTCGAGGGTGAAGATATTACGAACCTTTCTGGAGCAAGACTCCAAAAGGCAAGACGGGATTTCCAAATGATCTTCCAAGATCCCTATGCTTCCTTGAATCCGATGCAAATGGTCGGGGATATCATTTCCGAACCGATCCTGAATTACGAGAAGCGGGATAAAAAGGAACTTAAACAGTACGTAAAAAACCTGCTAAAAAAAGTTGGACTACCGGAAGAAGCGTATTACAAATATGCACACGAATTCTCGGGGGGCCAACGTCAGCGGATCGGGATTGCCCGGGCACTTGCTTTGAATCCGAAGCTGATTATAGCGGATGAGCCGGTTTCGGCCTTGGATGTTTCCGTTCAATCACAAGTTCTTAATCTGTTGAAGGATTTACAAGAGGAATTCGGTCTTACGTATTTGTTCATTGCGCACGATTTAAGTGTCGTGAAGCATATGAGTGACCGGATCGGTGTTATGTATTTGGGCAATCTCGTTGAGGTCGCTTCAAATAAAGATCTTTACCAAGAACCGCTGCACCCTTATACGCAGGCTCTCATCTCAGCGATACCGGAACCAAATCCGAAGCTGAAAAAAGAGCGGATTGTCCTGCAAGGGGATGTACCAAGTCCAGCGAATCCGCCAACAGGCTGTCCGTTCCATACGCGCTGTCCGATGGCACAAGAAATTTGTTCGCAGGAAAAGCCGCCTTTGAAGGAGGTGAAGCCTGGGCATCATGTGGCGTGTGTTCTGTATTGATCAAACGACTAAATAGTTAGGGGGAAATTGAATGAAAAAGAAATCCTTATTTTGGCTATTTGCTATGATGCTTGTTCTTTCCGCATTCTTAGCAGCTTGTAACACTTCAGGTGATAAAGAACCAGCGAAAGAAGATCCGAAAGATGAGGATCCGGTAGTTCAGGAACCAGCAGAAGATGATAAAAAGGGTGGCACGTTAGTTTACGCGATCGATGCTCCACCGGAAGGTCTATTCAACTTTGCATTCTATGGTATTGCTACAGATGCAGAAGTTTTAGGTTTGTTTGATGAAGGATTAATCGATTACGATGAAAACTTAGCGCCAGTTCCAAACTTGGCTAGCTGGGAAACTTCTGATAACCAAACTTATACATTCAAATTTGAAAAAGGCGTTAAATGGCATGATGGCAATGAATTGACTGTACATGACTGGGTATTCGCTCTTGAAACATTGGCTCATAAAGACTATGACGGCCCACGTTACTCTAACGTACAAAACATCGAAGGTGCACCTGCATTCCGTGAAGGAACAGCTGATAGCATCTCTGGTGTTAAGGTAATTGATGATTACACAATCGAAATCAAATTTGACCAACCACGTTTGAACAACTTGACTAACGTCTGGACATACCCAATGAACTCTAAGGCTTTTGAAGGTATTGCAGTTGCAGATATGTCTGCACATGAATTAGTACGTACAAAGCCTGTTGGTTTAGGACCATTCAAAGTTGAAAAAATCGTTCCAGGTGAATCTGTTGAGTTAGTTCGTAACGACAACTACTGGAAAGGTGAAGTTAACCTTGACAAGATTATCATTCGCGTAATCGATAATACTGCAACTTTGGGAGCTCTTCAAAATGAAGATGTCCACATGGTTGGTTTGCAACCGGTAACTGCTCCGGATGTTGAAAACTTGGAAAACGTAGATGTAATTACGGCTCCTGGTCTTTCATACTACTATGTAGGTTTCAAATTAGGGAAATTCGATTCTGAAAAGAACGTAATCTCTGAAGTGAATCCAAAATACCAAGACAAGAAACTTCGCCAAGCGATGATGTATGCCATCAACCGCCAAGAGTGGGTAGATGCATTCTTCTTCGGATATGGTAAACCAGTTAACAAACCAGTTCCATCTTCACACTGGATTTCCGCTGATGACAAAGATTTACCAAATGCATACGAATACGATCCGGAAAAAGCTAAAGCGTTGCTTGACGAAGCTGGATATGTAGATGTAGACGGCGATGGTATGCGTGAGGATCCAAATGGTGAGAAATTTGTTGTGAAATTCTCTCACTATGCGACAGGTAACCCGACATTTGAAACTCGTGCAACTGCTTTGACTCAATATTGGAATGAAGTAGGTCTTTCCACAGAGCTTGAAATGACGGAAGTTAACTTGTACTACGACATGATCGAGAAAGATGATCCAGGTATCGAAACATTCTTCGGAGGTTGGGGAACAGGTTCTGATCCAGATCCATCCGACCTTTGGAAAGCAGATAAATTGTGGAACTACCCACGTTACAACAACCCTGAAGCTGATGCATTGCTTGATAAAGCTCTAAGTGTTGAAGAAATGGGTACAGACACAGAAAAACGTAAGCAAGTTTACGTTGAATGGCAAAAGATCTTGAACGAAGAAGTTCCAATGTTGTACATTGCTGAACTTGAAGAAATCATGGGTGTTAACAAAAACGTAGGTGGATTCACAATGGATGTTTCCGGTTACAATAACCCTGCAGAATGGTATTTGAACGAAAAATAAGTTGAGATTTCATGGGAATGGACGGAAAACATTCCGTCCATTCCTTTTTCATGATGGAAGGCTCTTATGCACGGTAAGGTCTATTTAATTTGAAATGTCCCTTACCGTGACTAAGAGTTGCTTGTCCAACCATGATTGACAGAAAAGGAGAGGGTTCCCCGATGTTAAAGTATACATTCCGGCGCCTGCTGGCCATGATTCCAATGTTGTTCCTCATCTCAATTGTTGTCTTTTCACTGGCAAAACTAATGCCGGGTGACTCGTTCAGCGGTGAAATTGATCCGAACAACACGGACCCAGCATACATCGAAGAAATGCGAATTAAATATGGCTACTACGACCCGATTTATGTCCAATACGGACGTTGGATTACTGATTTCGTTCAGGGGGATTTCGGTAAATCGACCCGCTACAAAGTTCAGGTTGCGGATTTAATTGCAGAAAAGCTTCCGAATACCTTATTTTTAGGCTTCATCTCACTTGCTATTACATATGTGTTAGCATTTCTAATGGGGATGTACGCCGGCCGGAAGCCTTATACGATAGGGGATAATCTGATAGCCGGTTTCAACTATGCCGGACTGGCCATTCCGTCATTCGTTGCGGCAGTTTTTGCAATTTACTTCTTCTCTTTCAAACTTGACTTGTTTCCGTTCGCGGGTTCCGTTGACATACAAGTTGAGAATGGGACAATGGATTATTGGATTAGCCGGCTTCATCATGTATTCATGCCTGCATTAGTTTTGGGGGTATTCAGTACAGCTTCCTATACACAATTCCTACGTAATGACATTATTGAAAGTTCACGGAAAGACTATGTCAGGACAGCTCGGGCAAAAGGGACACAAGTTCGCAAAATTTACAATGTTCATATCCTAAGGAACTCCATTATTCCACTTGTTACCTTCCTTGGATTTGACTTTGCAGCACTGGTGAGTGGAGCGGTAATTACGGAAACTATTTTCACGTATCCGGGAATCGGACAATTGTTCCTGAATTCAGTGACAAATCGTGATTATCCAACGCTTATGACCGTCACCATGCTCTTATCTTTCTTAACATTATTAGGAAACTTGATAGCGGATCTCCTGTATGGAGTCGTCGATCCGCGGATCAGGCTGGATTAAGGGGGAAGCACATATGACAGCTACTACTACAATGATTGAGCCGAAGAAGCCTGCGAAGAGCTTATCTCCTTGGGCAATTGCCCGAAGAAAATTTTTAAACAACAAGTTGGCTATGATCAGTACATTCTTTTTACTGAGCATTGCAATACTTTCGATGCTGGCACCAACGTTGGCACCACATCTATCTCCACATCCGGACATTACAAAGGTCAATATTAGCGCTATGAGTAAGCCACCGGGCGAAGAGTACATTTTAGGAACTGACAAAAGTGGACGGGATATTTTAACCCGGTTGTTTTACGGAGGACGGGTATCGTTGTTCTTAGGAATTAGCTGTACAGCAATTGTCATCTTCATCGGAACAGTAGTCGGCTCGATTGCCGGTTATTTCGGAGGAATCGTTGATAATCTATTAATGCGCTTTACAGACTTCGTATTGAACTTCCCATTCTTAGTTTTCGTAATTGTATTAAATACTATTCTATTAGGTATTGTCGATGGCTTGTGGGTACTGATTACTGTAATCGGTGTCTTAAGCTGGGGTGGAGTGGCCCGTATTGTACGGAGTAAAATCTTAGCCGAAAAAGAGAATGAGTATATTTTAGCTGCCATCTCAATTGGCTGTTCTCCGTTCAAAGTAATAACAAAGCATTTACTGCCGAACGTGTTATCCACAATCATCGTTTACGCGACATTGATCTTTGCTTCTATGATTGTTGCAGAATCCAGTTTAAGTTACTTAGGCTTCGGTGTTCCACAAACGACACCAAGCTGGGGAAATATGTTGGCGTTCGCAAACGAACCGGATGTACTCCAAGGGAAACCTTGGATCTGGATGCCACCGGCACTATTTATAACAATGACCATCCTTTCAATTAACTTTATTGGTGAAGGGTTGAAGGACGCGTTCAATCCGAAATCTTATCGGTAATAGGTAGAGTCACAAAGGGTAATAGGGAGTAAAGAATATTTATCAACTAAAAAGCGGTTTCCCATTCAAGTGGGGAACCGCTTTTTCATATACTTTATAAAACCATAAAGGACGGGCTATTCATGACACGATTTTTGCTCTTTTTAATTTCCTACGGACTGATGGTCGTTACCATTACTCAAATGATTTTCTATTTGAATTACCGTTCCATCGGTTATTCGTGGAATCAAGTGTTCACTTATATCCTTCAAACACCGGATTTTAAACTGTTTATCATTTCGAGTATCTGTTTTACTTGCGTCGTGTTCTTCCCAAGCCCATCGCGTCTTCCATCGCTTTAAGTGTCGCCGATGCAATGGCATTTGCTTTTTCTGCACCTGCATCTAAAATATCATCCAAGCGATCAGACTCAATTAACTCATTGTAGCGCTCTTGAATTGGAGCAAGATGTCCAATCACCGACTCAGCTACACCTGCTTTAAATGCGCCATATCCTAAACCATCATACTTCTTAACCAGTTCTTCGATAGACTGGTTCGTTAAAGAAGATTCAATTACAAGTAAGTTGGAGACACCTGGTTTATTGGCTACATCGAAAGCAACTACACCTTCGGAATCCGTAACCGCACTCTTGATTTTCTTCTCGATATCCTTTGGTGAGTCTAAAAGGGTAATGGTTCCTTTTTTGTTCGGGTCGGACTTGCTCATCTTCTTAAAAGGATCTTGAAGTGATTTAATACGCGCTCCGTTCTTTGGAAGGCTGATATCCGGAATCGTAAATACTTCACCGTATCGTTTGTTGAAGCGTTCCGCTAAATCTCTTGTCAGCTCTACGTGTTGCTTTTGGTCATCCCCAACTGGTACAAGATCAGCATGATATAAAAGAATATCTGCAGCCATAAGTGGCGGGTAAGTAAGGAGAGCAGCCGATACGGCTTCTTTTCCTTCGGATTTGTCCTTGAATTGAGTCATCCGTTCTAGTTCACCAATATACGAGATGCATTGCATAATCCAGCCGGCCTGTGCATGAGCAGGTACCTCAGATTGAACAAACAATGTCACTTTTTCAGGATCCAATCCCACTGCAAGATAGAGGGCGGCGAGAGAACGGATCGTTCGTCGCAATTCCGCAGGCTCCTGTGGAATAGTAATTGCATGCTGGTCAACAATACAGAACACGCAATCATAGTCGTGTTGGAGATCGGTGAACTGTTTAAAAGCGCCGATATAATTACCCAATGTGACGTTACCTGTTGGCTGTACGCCAGAAAAGATTTTTTTCATGATTTACTTCTCCTTTTGTAGTTTGATTAAAAACGGAAATAAAAAAACACCATTCATTTCCCTATAAAAGGGACGAATGATGTATCCGTGGTACCACCCTGATTGCCCGAAGGCCACTCAGCTTCGTAACGTGAAGGAACGGAACTTGCTACTTCGTTCGCAAGCTCAGCTCGGAAGTCCATTCCATTTGGATGCTGGTCTGTTTGCACCGGACACAGACTCTCTAGACAGCTTACCCAAATGTACTACTCTTCGTCATCGCTATTCAATGTAATTGTTGGTTATTATAATATAGAAGAAACTCGAAATGCAAGTGATTTTTACATGTAATATATATAGAGACAAACCGACATGATCAATATGATCGAAGCACCTACAACTAAGAAGGGTCCATATGAGAAGGACATGGCATCAGATGGAGTACGCATCTCCATTGCATCCTTCATACGGTTCTTAGGTGTAAACATTTTGCGGAAGCTCAATGTGAAAAGGTCGAAGAATCCACTGGACACTATGTAGACAACCAGTCCGAAAAACATGAGAGAACCGCCAATGATGAATGATGTATTAATATATGGCAATAAACCGATATCACGATATATGATCACCATTAATATAACGATCAGGATTTGTGCAATCCCAAAGTAGTACCCAAATTTTCTCATCGAGAAACCCCCTAATTTATTTTATATTAATTTAAATGGAGGTGAAAATCAAAAAACATTGAAACTGGGAAAAAAGTCATAAAGTTTTGTAACCTTTACGAACCCTTGATAAATCTACAATTCTGTAACATTACTGAAATATTTGCCAAAAGAATTTCACAAAAAAGGGTGTACAAGAAAAAAAGATTATGTATAATAAACAATGTAACAATTTTTCAGAATATTTAAGGAGGTCACGAAAGTGAAGAAAAGCAAATTAGCTTGGCTATTAAGCCTGATGCTCGTTCTTGCTATGTTCTTGGCAGCTTGTGGTGGAGACGATGATAACGCTACACCAGCTGATGAACCAAAAGACAAAGGCGACGACACACCAGAAACAACTGAACCAGCTGCAGATGAAGAACAAGTACTTAATCTAATCATGGGTGCTGAGATCCCAACTATGGACTCTGCTCTTGTAACTGACTCTGTAGGTTTCGACCTTTTGAACAACGTAATGGAAGGTCTTTACCGTTTGAACCAAGAAAACGTTGCTGAACCAGCAATTTCTGACGGTGAACCAACAGTATCTGAAGATGGTTTGACTTACACTTTCAAACTTCGCGATGCTAAATGGTCCGATGGTTCTGCTGTAACTGCACAAGACTTCGAATTCGCTTGGAAGCGTGCGATGAATCCTGAAACAGGTTCTGAATACGGTCCGTACATGATGGCTGGCGTCATTAAAAACGCTACTGCAATCTCTAACGGCGAAATGGACTTCAACGAGCTTGGCGTTAAAGCTATTGACGAAAAGACTCTTGAAGTAACTTTAGAAAAACAAATTCCTTACTTCTTGTCTCTAATGTCTTTCGGAACGTTCTTGCCACAAAAACAAGAATTTGTTGAAGGCCAAGGCGACAAATATGCTACTAACTCTGAAGCATTGATCTACAATGGTCCTTTCACTCTTCAAGAGTGGGATGGTACAGGCTTATCTTGGAAATTGGTTAAAAACGACCAATACTGGGATGCTGAAACAGTACAACTTACTGAAATCAATTATGACGTAGTAAAAGAAGCAGCTACTGCTGTAAACTTGTATGAAACTGGTGAAAAAGACCGTGCTGGTCTTTCCGGTGAGCTTGCAATGCAATATGCTGACAATCCAGACTTGGTTAAAGAAATGGAAACTACTGTTTTCTACTTGAAATTCAACCAAGAGCGTAATGGTAAACCATCACCACTTGCTAACGTGAATATCCGTGAAGCAATCGCGAAATCTTTCAACAAGGAAGATTTGGTTAACGTAGTATTAGCTAACGGTTCCGTTGCTGCTAACTACCTTGTACCACAAGGATTCGCTTTCGATGAGAGCGGAACTGACTTCCGTGAAGTAAACGGCGACATGGCTGTTTACAATGCTGAAGAAGCAAAAACTGCTTGGGAAAAAGGTTTGGCTGAACTAGGGGTTAAAGAAGTAACATTGGAAATCCTTGGTGGAGACTCCGATCTTTCCAAGAAAATGGATGAGTACTTGAAAAACCAAATGGAAACTAATCTACCTGGTTTGAAAATTACTCTTAAAGAAGTACCTTTCAACGTACGTCTTGAACTTGATACAAACCAAGACTATGACATTCAAGTTGCTGGTTGGGGCCCTGACTATCAAGACCCTTACACATTCTTGTCTCTTTGGATCACAGATGGCGGTAACAACCAAATGTCATTCTCTAACGAAGAATATGACAAAGCTTTAGAACAAGCTTCTAACGAATTGGCAATGGATCCATCTGCTCGTTGGACTGCATTAGCTAAAGCTGAAAAGATTGTTGTAGGCGAAGAATATGGTATCGCACCACTTTACCAACGTGCTACAATGCAACTTCTAAAACCTTATGTTAAGGGTGTTGTTTCTCACCCATTCGGTGGAGACTACTCTTACAAGTGGGCTTATATCGAAGGTAAAAACCAATAATTTTATCTGACGGTATTTAGGAAAACCACATAATCAGAGAGTATATGGCTGCTTTAAGTCCATATACTCTCTTTTTAAATAAAACAGAATACACGGAAAATTTCTGTTTTTTAAAATGACTTTGACAATAATGGGTTTAGTCTGTATATATAAATAATAGATTTAAAAAAAGATTCTTATTTTAGGAGGTGCAAAGATGGCTAAGTATATCGCTCGACGTGTAATATACATGTTGCTGACTCTTTTTCTGATTGCGACTGCAACGTTCTTCTTAATGAAGCTACTTCCAGGTTCCCCTCTCAGTTCCGCTAACAAACTCACTCCAGAACAATTGGCGGTAGTTGAGGCGAAATATGGATTGGATGATCCGCTCCCAGTACAGTATGTTACGTATATGTCGAATCTTGTCGTAGGTGATTTGGGTTATTCGTTCCAATTTAGAGGTCAGGAAGTATCCGACCTGATCATAAACCGTTTAGGGCCATCAATGCAGTTAGGTGCACAAGGTATGATTTTCGGTGTCCTAATTGGTATTCTTTTAGGTATGTTGGCCGCTTTACGGCAAAACACAATTTGGGACTACGGCAGCACATTCGTTGCGATTATTGGGATATCGATTCCGTCTTTCGTCTTAGCTACTTACCTGCAATATTTCTTCGCAGTTAAATGGGGCTGGTTCCCTGTAGCCCTTTGGGATCAAGGTTGGAAATCCAGTGTATTACCATCCCTTGCACTCGCATTGGGACCATTGGCTACAGCAGCACGTTTTGTCAGAACAGAAATGATCGAGGTAATGAGCTCAGACTATATTACTCTTGCAAAATCTAAAGGAGCCAGTGGTTCTGAAATCGCTTTCAAACATGCTTTTAGAAACGCATTGATTCCGCTTGTTACAGTATTAGGTCCAATGGCCGCAGGTATTTTGACTGGTTCTATGGTTATTGAGCAAATCTTTGCCATTCCAGGAATCGGGGAGCAGTTCGTTAAAGCGATTATGACAAACGACTTCTCGATCATTATGGGTACAACACTTTTCTATTCAGTATTCCTTGTCGTCATCATCTTCGTTGTCGACTTGCTATACGGAGTTATTGACCCGCGTATCCGTTTGTCAGGAGGTAAGAGCTAATGACACAAAACTACGAGAAACTTCCTGCTGAATCTTTTGAAAGAATTAAAATCGACAGCAGCCAAGCTGAGAAGATTTCAAAACCGAGTTTAAATTTTTGGCAAGATGCTTGGTTGCGACTTCGTAAAAACAAAGCTGCAGTTGTTAGTATGATAGCATTAGTTTTACTTATCATCATGGCGATCATTGGACCTCACATCGGACCACATGATGCTAATACCCAAACGATTACTCACGCTAACCTTCCTCCAAAAGTTCCAGGACTTGAAAAACTGGGAATTATGGATGGCGAAGGTGTCATGGCGGGTAAAGTTGTAAACCTTTATGAACTTAAAGGTGTGGATGATTATTATTGGTTTGGTACTGATGGCTTAGGCCGGGATATGTTTGCCCGTGTTTGGGACGGTGCCCAAATTTCACTGATTATCGCTTTTGTTGCAGCAATTATTGACGTTGTAATCGGGGTAATCTATGGCGGTGTATCCGCTTACTACGGTGGACGTGTCGACGATATTATGCAACGGATCGTGGAAATACTATACGGTATACCAAACTTAGTTATCGTCATCCTGATGTTATTGGTCATGGAACCAGGGCTTGGGGCAATTATCTTCGCCATTGCTCTGACCGGATGGATCGGAATGTCCCGTATCGTCCGGGGGCAAATTTTGAAGTTCAAAAACCAAGAATTCGTACTTGCAGCCCGTACTTTAGGGGCAAGCAACGGACGAATCATCAGCAAGCACTTGCTTCCGAATATTTTAGGAATCATTATCATCAATACGATGTTTACTGTTCCTTCAGCTATCTTCTTTGAAGCATTCCTTAGCTTTATCGGGTTAGGTCTTCAGCCGCCTGATGCTTCATTAGGAACTTTGATCAACGATGGTTATAAATTAGTTAAATTCCAACCACATATCTTGTTGGCTCCTGCACTTGTCTTGAGTGCTTTGATGGTTGCCTTCAACTTGCTCGGTGATGGATTGCGCGACGCATTCGATCCGAAGATGAAAGATTAAGGGGGAAAGTTAGATGGAAAAAATATTAGAAGTTAAAGACCTCGAGCTTTCCTTCCACACGTTTGCTGGTGAGGTTAAGGCAATCAGGGGCGTATCTTTCGACTTGTTCAAAGGGGAAACGTTAGCGATTGTTGGTGAATCGGGTTCAGGTAAATCCGTTACGACAAAAGCGATTATGCGTTTACTTCCTGAACACAGTTCAGAATTTAAAAATGGCCATATTCTTTTTGAAGGCCGTGATTTGACAAAACTATCTGATCGGGAAATGCAAAAGGTACGTGGAAAAGACATTTCAATGATTTTCCAGGATCCGATGACTTCTTTGAACCCGACCATGACAATCGGTAAACAAATTATCGAACCGATTTTGAAACACCAAAAAGTCGGTAAAGCTGAAGCGAAAAAAGTGGCGATCGACCTTTTACGGATGGTAGGTATCCCTAAGCCAGAACTTCGGGTTAAACAATATCCTCACCAATTTTCTGGTGGTCAACGTCAACGGATCGTCATTGCTATTGCACTTGCGTGTAACCCGCATATTTTGATAGCGGACGAGCCGACAACTGCATTAGACGTTACAATTCAGGCACAAATCCTTGAATTGATGAAGTCATTGCAAAAGAAAATCGAAACATCCATTATCTTCATTACGCATGACCTTGGGGTTGTTGCGAACGTTGCTGACCGTGTAGCAGTTATGTACGGCGGCCGTATTGTTGAAGTGGGAACAGTCGATGAAATTTTCTATAATCCTCAGCATCCGTATACTTGGGGATTATTAAGCTCGATGCCGTCCTTAGATGCGAAGGATGAGAAGCTATATGCGATTCCTGGAACACCACCTGATTTGCTCGATCCTCCTAAAGGAGATGCGTTTGCACTACGAAGCGATTATGCCTTGAAAATCGATGTTGAGCAGGAACCGCCTTTCTTCCAAGTGAGTGACACGCATTATGCGGCTACATGGCTGCTTCATCCAGATGCTCCACAGGTGGAACCACCTGAACAGATCATCGAACGGATGAAAAAGTTCCCTGGTAGCCGGTATTACAGTGCAACGACTGGAGGTGCGAACTGATGGCAGAAAAATTGCTGGAAATCCGTAACTTGAAACAATATTTCAATGCCGGAAAGAAAAATGAAGTTCGTGCTGTGGATGATATCTCTTTTGATATTTACAGAGGAGAAACATTAGGGTTAGTTGGTGAGTCCGGTTGTGGCAAATCTACAACTGGCCGTACCATTATCCGCTTATATGATGCTACAGATGGTGAAGTCATTTATAATGGTGTAAATGTCCACGACAAAAAATCCAAGGCCGATTTAAAGCAATTCAATCGTAAAATGCAGATGATTTTCCAAGATCCATACGCTTCTCTAAACCCGCGTATGAAAGTAATGGATATTATTGCTGAAGGTTTGGATATTCATGGTCTTGCTAAAAACCCTGCTGAACGTAAAGAGAAGGTGTATAGCCTTCTTGAAACAGTTGGTTTGAACCGTGAACACGCAAACCGTTTTCCGCATGAGTTCTCCGGTGGTCAGCGTCAGCGTTTAGGAATTGCCCGTGCACTTGCTGTTGATCCTGAGTTCATCATTGCCGATGAGCCGATTTCAGCTCTTGACGTTTCTATCCAAGCACAAGTAGTAAACTTATTGAAAGAATTACAAGAGGAAAAGGGCTTGACGTATTTATTCATCGCCCATGACCTTTCCATGGTTAAATACATTTCTGATCGTATCGGTGTTATGTATTTCGGTAAGCTTGTTGAATTAGCTCCGGCTGAAGAGCTTTATAGCAACCCTCTTCATCCTTATACTCAATCATTGCTATCAGCAATTCCGCTTCCGGATCCGGATTACGAGCGCAACCGTGTTCGTAAGACTTATGACCCAGCATCACATAATTATGCTGATGGTGAAGAAATTGCAATGCGTGAAGTGACACCTGGCCATTTCGTATTCTGTTCTGAAAAAGAATTTAATGCCATGAAGTTAGCTTCTTCCGCTAAATAAGTATTCTTATGACCCGGCTTTCCATACTATAAGGAAGCCGGTTTTTCTTTGTCTCAATGTGGTATAAAGAAAGTTGAACCGTTCGGATGCTTTTTAACATTTTAAATGAAATAAATTTTCATTAAAATGTTTTAAAACCACTTTATGGTTGATACAATGGTTTGGAACAACTAAGGAGGAACACAGCTATGAGCCTAACTAAATGGATCAGCGGTAGTGCAATTTCGGCAATGATACTTTCTATGTCGATCCAATCCGTCGCTGCCCAAGAAGCGGGAGTCAAAGACTTTGAAGGATTAACGTCAGGGTTCGAACCGATTGATGAAGAGTTGATCGCTACTTCTGATTTGTTCCGTTATAATTCGGGACTATCGTTTGAATATCCTGATGCAGTAAGAGGCGTTTATGTGACTGGACATTCAGCAGGAGGCCAACGCTTCAACGATTTGCTTGAATTAATGGATTCCACTGAATTGAATGCAATGGTCATCGATATTAAGGATGACTATGGAAACCTTACATACGTACCAAACGAAGAATCACCACTTCAACAACTCGACATCGGGAAACCATACATTAAAGACCCGAAAGCAATGCTAAAGACAATGGAGGAAAAACAAATTTACCCTATCGCTCGGGTAGTTGTCTTCAAAGACTCTGTATTGGCTCAAAAAAAACCTGAACTGTCATATGTTGAGGGAAATGAAGTATGGAAAAATGGCCGTGGAGAATCCTTTGTCAATCCTTTCCTTAAGGAAGTATGGGATCACAACGTTGAGATAGCAATTGAAGCTGCAAAAATGGGTTTCCAAGAAATACAGTTTGACTATGTCCGCTTTCCGGAAGGTTTTGAAAAAAGAGAAGAGGTTTTGAATTATGGAATGGGTGAATACACGGATTCAGAATTGGATTCGGTACAACGCCGTGTAGAGGCTGTTACAGACTTCGTGGCCTATGCCAGAGAACAATTAAAACCTTATGATGTGAAAGTGTCCGTTGATATCTTCGGATACTCAGCAACCCTTCCAGAAGCACCTGGGATCGGACAGAACTTCTCTAAAATCTCGGAGAATGTAGATGTTATTTCATCCATGATTTACCCAAGTCACTGGACGTCCTATTTCGGTATTGCAAAACCTGATCTTGAACCTTATCGGCTTGTTAAGGAATATGCCAAAGTAGAAAACGAAAAGCTTTCTGAACTGGAAAGTCCACCGATTTCAAGACCTTGGCTCCAAGACTTTACTGCTTCCTATTTAGGAGCTGGTAATTATCAGAAGTATGGAAAAGAAGAGGTAGAAGCGCAAATCCGAGCGTTGAATGAAGCAGGAATCAATGAATTCCTCTTATGGAACTCCGGAAACAGATACTCAAAGAATGTGGACTATACTCCAACAAATGAATAGGTAAATATTTGATCTCCCGGAGCAATTTATGTTTCGGGAGTATTTTAATGGGGAAAAGTCTGTAGGAATAAAAGGATGATTAAAAATCAAAACTAAATGAAATAATGAGAT
This sequence comes from Chungangia koreensis, assembly GCF_042651785.1. Classification (NCBI taxonomy): domain Bacteria; kingdom Bacillati; phylum Bacillota; class Bacilli; order Lactobacillales; genus Chungangia; species Chungangia koreensis. Next base: position 36,005 of record NZ_JBHSEC010000003.1, on the reverse strand, counting down.
AGGAAGAGGAAGACACAATTACTACATATTTTTCCCGTTAAAGGCTGAAACCGAAAGGGTAAATGAAACGTACTATATAACGAACACTTGATTCATTTCTTTTTCAATAGCATTAAACTAATTGAGAATGAAAAAAATTAGAAATAATATGTTTGAAAGTTTTTTTAAAAGGGTATAACAGTTAGGAGATGTGTATCATTTTAATGCTGAGTGCTTAATACCCGCTAAATACTTATGATTTTGTCGAATGCTAAGACATACGAATTATTTTTTTGAAACATATTTTCAAAAGGTCAAAAATGGTGTATAATTTAACCAAGATGAAATAATTTAAAATCATTCTAAATTATATGCTGAATGTTTAAATAAATCTTACTACCCAGTTGAAAGGGAGTGCTTCCATATGATGGTTACCTTATATACTTCTCCAAGTTGCACATCTTGCAGGAAAGCAAAAGCGTGGCTTGAAGAACACGAAATACCATATAAAGAACGGAACATCTTTTCCGAACCGTTATCTATAGGTGAAATTAAAGAAATTCTTCGTATGACTGAAGATGGAACTGATGAGATCATCTCGACAAGATCGAAAATCTTCCAGAAGTTGAATGTGGATGTGGAAAATCTTCCACTACAAAAACTATATGAACTTATTCAAGAACATCCAGGACTTTTAAGACGACCAATTATCTTGGATGAAAAGAGACTTCAAGTCGGTTATAATGAGGACGAAATCCGTCGTTTCTTACCGCGGAAGGTCCGTGCATTCCAGCTTGCTGAAGCTCAACGCATGGTCAACTAATTTAAAAACTAACGGCCGGCAGGTTATCTGTTTCTTGTACAAAGAAACCTGCCGGCCTTTTTATCGCAATTTAGGGTTGATTTCCATGGAATACTCAACTAAAATGCATATACTATTCTAAATAATTGAATGCCAATGAATCCTTTTCAAAATTGAGAAGTCAACATACAATAAGAATAGACACTGTATTGCATTTATACGGAAATTCTGAACACCCTAAAAATACCGATGGAAGGAGAGGTGTAAAATGGATATCGAACGTATCAATGAAAACACCGTGAAATTTTACATTTCATACATCGATATAGAAGAACGAGGCTTCAGCCGTGATGAAATTTGGTTTAACAGAGATAAGAGCGAAGAACTCTTTTGGGAAATGATGGATGAAATTGATGATGAATCAGATTTTGAAATCGAAGGTCCTCTCTGGATCCAAGTCCATGCAATGGACAGCGGTTTGGAAGTAACCGTGACAAGGGCTTACTCAGCTAAAGACGGTCAAAAGTTTGAACCGCCATTCGATATGGATGAAGCGAAAAAAATGTTCCAAAGTGATGATGAATCCTTTAATGGAATTCAAGGTTTGGATGACTTCGCTAAATATGAAGAACCGTCTGATGAAGACCAGAAGGAATTCACTTTTGTCTTAAATGACTTCGACGATCTAATTCCACTGTCTGAGCGGATGATGGAAATCGCTGATCTTGAAACGTCACTCTACTTTTTTAACGAGCGATATTACCTGCATGTCAAGGTTGAAATCGAGGAATACTCGAATGAGGAAATCCAAGATATTGTCAGCATGCTTTCTGAATTCGCTACAAAAACGAATGTTACGATCTACCGTTTAGATGAGTATGGCAAACTAATAATGGAACACGATGTATTTGAACATGTGTTAAAATATTTTGGCTAAACGTCAGCCCCTTAAGTTGGAGTAATCTAATTGAGGGGCTTTTTTTTGACTTGAATAAATGAGTGAATATTCATACAATGATGTTGGAGGTGATGAATCATTCTAACTGCAGTTTCAAAGGCGAATGGTTTGATTACGTTAACAAGACAGCACAAACGGCGAGAGTTGGAGGAATGGAGGAGAAGCGACAACTTCTTTTGTCCTCAATGTAAAGGGAAACTAATTTTAAAAGTGGGACAAGTGGTCATCCCACATTTTGCACATATTTCGTCAAATGATTGCAGCAGCGCATTTTCAGAAGGTGAATCTGCAGATCATTTAGCCGGTAAGCAACAGTTATATGAGTTTTTTCAATCGTATTATCCAGTTCAATTGGAAGCCGTATTAGATAAGATTAAACAGAGGCCGGATCTATTGGTGAATAATCGGTTTGCTATCGAATATCAATGTAGCCCCATTCCAAAAGATTTGTTTGATCACAGAAATGCAGGCTATAAAGAAATAGGCATAAAGCCTATATGGATAATACGGACACCCACAACGCTGCAGGAATTGTCAGATGGCATACAACTGTTCAGCCTTTCCAAGTTTCAACAGCTTTTCATCCCCCGTCGGCCACTAATTGGTCAAACTCTCCTTACATATGACAATACCAACAAAAGTTTCTTATATGCTTCCCATCTACTACCAGTCCAACAAAACCAGGTTATTGCGAAAATCAGAAGACTTCCGATCGGTTCACAACAATTCCCTTTCTTACTCGTTAATCCTCCAACTAAGAGAGAACTCAAAATCTATGAAAAGATTTATAGTAGTAAAAGAAGGAGATTCCTTTCTTCCAGGGTGCTAACAAGCCGTAAAGGGCTCAAGGATCGATTTCTGCGGAATTGCTACATGTTCCGTATTCGTCCTGAAGAGCTTCCTTCATTTATAGGTATGCCGACTGCTGGCTCAGAAATCTTTGAGGGGCATGCAGTAGAATGGCAAGCGAATCTGATTTTCCATGTGATTGAAAATGGGATGGAGGATCAGTCTTTGGACACTTTCATAAATAGACAACCCCATCTCGATCGGAATCTTGCATGGGCAGCGGTAAACAATTTTTTGCTTTTCTTGGATCAGCTCGGACTATGCCCACTAACTCCTGACTGTTTACGCAAGTCGGTTCCTGTCGAAATTCTTTTTGAACTCATAACTCCCCATTTTCTTGCAAAGCGTTATGAAAATTGAGAAAATAGGTTTATACTTTCCATCAAGAATGGGAATAAAGGGGGACTTCCGTTGACGACAGACACAACTAACAAAGTATTGACACGCGGAGAAGTACCCGCTGAGCTGACTTGGCGGTTAGAAGACATTTTCGCGACGAACGAAGAATGGAATAAAGAATTCGATGAAGTAAGTAAATTGGCTGATCAAGCAGCACAATTCCAAGGAACTTTAAACCAGGGGCCCCAAGCTTTGCTTAAGGCACTAACATTCCGTGATGGAATTTCTGAACGGTTGCAGAGGCTTTATACATATGCCCATATGCGCTACGATCAAGATACGACGAATAGCACATATCAAGCGATGGACAGCCGGATCAAAACACTATATGTAAAAGTATCAACGGGTCTTTCGTATTTGGTACCTGAAATCCTTTCATTGAGCGAAGAACAGTTAAAGTCTTACGTTGAGCAAGAAAAAGGCTTGCAAATGTATCGCCAACACTTGGAGGAAATTAATAAGGAACGTCCTCATGTATTGCCTGCCGAGCAGGAAGCATTACTTGCTCAATTAGCAGAGGTGACAGGTTCCTCTACGGAAACTTTCATGATGCTGAATAATGCTGATCTTGAGTTCCCGTTCATCAAAGGTGAAAATGGTGAGGAAATTCAATTGACGCACGGCCGTTACGTTAACTTCTTGGAAAGCTCCGACCGCTCTGTTAGGGAAGGTGCTTTCAAAGCAATGTATGACACTTACGGTAAGTTCAGAAATACATTTGCCACTACGCTTGCAGGAAATGTAAAATCGAATAACGTAAATGCCCGTGTCCGAAATTACCAGTCTGCTCGCGATGCTGCCATGTCCGAGAACCATATTCCGGAGGAAGTATACGATAACCTTGTCGGTACAATCAATAAGAACTTACATCTTTTACACCGCTACGTAACACTGCGTAAAAAAGTGTTAGGGGTAGATGAGCTTCATATGTACGACTTATATACACCACTCGTAAAAGATGCCAATATGGAAATCCCATACGAAGAAGCGACGGAAACGATGCTGAAAAGTTTTGCTCCACTTGGAGAAGAATACGTTTCCATCGTCCGTAACGGTTTGGAAAATCGTTGGGTAGATGTTCTTGAGAATAAAGGAAAACGTTCCGGTGCTTATTCTTCTGGTGCTTATGGAACGAATCCGTATATTTTGATGAACTGGCAAGATAACGTCAGCAATCTTTTCACACTGGCTCATGAATTTGGTCATAGTGTTCATAGCTACTATACACGGAGTAATCAACCGTACATTTACGGAAACTACTCCATTTTCGTAGCGGAAGTTGCTTCTACGTCAAATGAGGCATTACTGAATGACCACTTGCTAAAAACGATTGATGACGAGCAAAAACGCGTGTACTTATTGAATCATTGGCTCGAAGGGTTCAGAGGAACAGTCTTCCGCCAAACGATGTTTGCTGAATTTGAGCACCTGGTTCACCAATTGGATCAAAATGGCGAAGCACTTACTGCGGATAAATTGACGGAAGTCTATTATGACTTGAACAAGAAATACTTCGGTGAGGACATTGTAGTAGATGAGCAAATCGGCTTGGAATGGGCTCGAATCCCTCACTTCTATTACAACTACTATGTCTATCAATACGCAACCGGCTTTAGTGCTGCTACAGCGTTAAGCAAGCAGATTCTTGAAGAAGGCGCTCCTGCAGTGGAACGCTATATCAAAGAATTCTTGAAAGCTGGCTGCTCAGATTACCCGATCAACGTATTAAAGGCTGCTGGTGTTGACATGACAACATCTGCGCCAATCGAAGAAGCATGCCGAGTATTTGAAGAAAAATTGAATGAGTTGGAATCCTTATTATTGAAATAAGGAGGAAAGGGAGGGTGAATATAATTCACTCTCTTTTATTATGGAGAAATAATGGGCGATAATATGTTAACGCAATACGTAAGCAGATTCCCGCAATACTGAATCGATAATCCGCAATACCAATTGCATTTCGCGCAATATGAACGGAGTTTTTTGCCATACAGTTACTATCAACCTTATCGTCATCAGCAATCATCCGAAGATAGTAGAATACGAAGTCGCTTACACTTTGACAACTTTGTGAAATTAATCTCAAACTGTTGAATGCAATATTATTCTGTGATAATCTTTAGATGTGAAATAATTCACAAGCAAACATACACCCCTTTTTGTTTGAACGTGAACATTTCTCCCATCCCCTTTGTGAAATAGGAAAGACCCATTCCAGTTGGAATGGGTCTTTCACGTTGTTTTAAACTTTTTAGTGCGCCACAATTTAGTGTTCTTAAACGCTTCACATTCAATGTTTTGCTGCAACATTCTTTTCTTCAATTCACTTTCGGCTGCTTTCTCACTGATTTGATAAATTGCAGCAATTTCTTTTGTTGCTAACGAATCGTATTGGGTAAGGAGAACATCAAGTTCAGGCGGTTCGTTACGTACTAATTCGGAACCGATCAATTCCTCTAAAATCTTTTCATACACGGCATAAGGATAGCTGCCGCTTACTTTTAATCCCTCATCTTCAATTCGTTCATTGAAATAGACAATGCTTGGCACGATATCGACTTCCATTTCCCGTGAAATGTAAAGGTCACATTGGAATGACTTTAAAACTTCAGGGGAATTTAAGTCTTGTACGAATTCTTCCATATCGAGTCGGGATTTTTCGGCAACCGACAGTAGACACCCTAATTTCGTAACATTTTTATGCTCTAAGAAAAAGGCTTCCTGGATTTTGGAAAGGAATAGATTCCCTGCCTTTTTCCCTTGATATTCAGCAGCCTTGATTGCAATGCTCGGCAGGAGCGGATGGCAAAACTCTTCATGTTCTTCTGGCTGTTCACTTTCAATGAGCCTTAGTTTTGTCCGGATAATATACCTTAGAGTAAAGTACTTACCATACTCAATCTGTAATTTCCGGATCATCGGCTGAAGCTCCCAGCAGTCATGGCAAAGGGGATCTACAAATACATAAAGCTCAATCGGCTTATTCGGATTTGCAGGCTCGATGATGTCCGGGGGAAGCGTGAACCGATCCACTAGAATTCCTCCTCTTCGTCGTCAGGTGTATTGACCATATGATGTGCTGTCATGACGAGTCTTTTGAAGTATTCTTCCCTGAACGGACCTTCTAATCCCACTTCATCCATGGCCTCCGACATACATTCCAGCCATGCTTGTGCACGAGCGGGTGTAATAGGAAATGGGCTATGGCGAGCTCTCATCATGGGGTGCCCATGTTCTTGAGAAAATAGATTCGGTCCGCCCAAGTATTGAGTTTGAAATTGCTTTTGTTTACGTGCAGTTTCCGTTAAATCATCTGGGAAAATCGGTTTTAGCAAAGGGTTTTTTGCGACATTCTTATAAAATATATCAATTAGCTGTGATAGCTTTTCTTCACCAATTTGTTCGTAAGGAATGACGAATTTGCGTGTCATGGAGTACGCTCCTTCACGTGTATAGTAAAGTCATTCTATCAGCCTGCCTATAAATTCTCAAATAAATCGTCTTTCTGATTGGGTTTGTACCTCTTAAACTATTGGATTATTTACTTCATAATTTAACGAATTGGAAATCTTAATTCCACAACAAAAAAATCTGCCACTTTTGTAAAGGGCAGATCAATTATTAACATATTATCCTTGAAAATTGGAAAGGACTTTTTTCACATAGTTTTGTGTTTCTTGGAATGGCGGGATTCCTCCATATTTTTTCACATTTCCTGGACCAGCGTTGTAAGCTGCAAGTGCCAGATCGACTCGGTCATCGAACTGGTCGAGCATTTGACGTAAATATTTAGCTCCACCCATTACATTCTGGCCTGGGTCAAACCGGTCTTCAACACCTAAGAACTTAGCTGTCCCGGGCATCAGCTGCATGAGTCCAGCTGCACCCGCTTGACTGACTGCTTGAGGATTGAAAGAAGACTCCTGCTGAATGACTGAATGGATAAGTTTAGCCGGCACGTTAAACTTTTGAGCGGCTTGGTTTATTAAATCAGCCCAGTCACCATCCGAAGTAAATCCACTCGTTTGACTGCTTACATCATTTGGAACGAAAACTGGAGCTATACCGCTATAGTTCAAGCTCTGATTTAGAAATGCCTGTGATTGGCTCGACATGGATTCGGTCATGGAGTCAGGATCCATCAATTCAGTGATCATCTCATTGAATACAGTCGAAACCGTATCGGACTGCGCATATGTCTGAACTGCCCCTAGTGTTTGGAGGGCATTGATTTCCATTAATGATTTTAAAGAGCGGATATCCAAAGTAGCTTGTCCTCTCCTTTCTTACTGTTTCCTATTTTACATCAATTTTAATCGAATAAAAAGGATTGATCTACACTGCGCCAGACACTTTCCTGTGATAAAATATGAACATGGAAAGTCTGGGGCAAACCCGGCTTTAAGAGAGAACAGGGGGTTCGTTCCATGGGACAATGGGATCGGTTTCTTGAACCTTATAAACAAGCAGTAGATGAACTGAAAATTAAATTTAAAGGCATGCGGGCGCAATATGAAATCGAGAATGTCCATTCACCGATTGAATTTGTCACAGGGCGGGTAAAGCCTCTTGCCAGCATTTATGACAAATGCTTGGAAAAAGGGGTTTCTTTTGAACCTTCCAGAAAACTTGCCGAGGAACTGCAGGATATTGCAGGACTTCGGATCATGTGCCAATTCGTCGATGATATCGAAACGGTCGTTAACCAATTAAGGATGCGCAATGACTTGCGTGTCATCGAAGAAAAGGATTATATCGCAAAAAATAAGGAAAGCGGTTACAGGTCGTACCATATGATTATTGAATATCCGGTACAGACGGTTCACGGGGAAATCCAAATTCTTGCTGAAATCCAAATTAGGACGTTAGCGATGAATTTCTGGGCTTCCATTGAACACTCATTAAATTATAAATATAAAGGGTTGTTCCCTCAGGAAATTCAATTGAGATTGAAACGTGCGGCCGAGGCAGCATTCAGCCTGGATGAGGAAATGTCACAAATCAGAGATGAAGTCCGGGAAGCCCAAAAGTATTTTAGTGAGTACAAGGAAACGCCGAACACGTACTTCCAAGCGAAAAACGAGGAAGGTGAACAAAAATGACGATGAGATTTGCAGTGCAATCGCGGAATGATGATTTATCAAACGAATTAATGGAGCGGGCCAAAACGTATTTAACGGATTTTGGCTTGATTTTCGATGACGCAGAGCCGGATGTGGTTCTTTCCATCGGTGGGGATGGTACTCTTCTCCATGCTTTCCATCGATATAAAGAGCGTCTTGATGAGGTTGCGTTTGTCGGTATTCACACCGGACACTTAGGCTTCTATGCAGACTGGAAACCGGCCGAAATTGAAAAATTAGTCATCTCCATTGCGAAGCATGACTTCCAAGTGATTGAGTATCCACTGCTCGAAGTGAAAGTGGAATATACAAACAGAAATCAGAGCGCGACCTTCTTAGCTTTAAATGAATCAACAATCAAATCTCCGGAAGTGACGCTTGTCATGGATGTTGAGTTGAACGGTGCATTGTTCGAGCGGTTTAGAGGTGATGGACTCTGTGTCTCCACTCCAACCGGTAGTACGGCATATAACAAGGCACTTGGCGGTGCGATTCTTCATCCATCGCTTCCTGCGATACAAATGACGGAAATGGCTTCCATCAATAACCGGGTGTTCCGGACAGTCGGTTCTCCGCTCATTTTGCCATCCCACCATAATTTGGTGTTAAAGCCGGTAAAGGGGCCAGATTTCATGGTGACGATTGATCATTTGCAGATTTTGCAGAAAGACGTTAAATCTGTTCATTATAGAGTAGCAAAGGAACGTGTGCGATTTGCACGCTTCCGTCCATTTCCATTCTGGAAACGGGTGCATGACTCGTTCATTGACAGTAATGACTAAGAAACGTTTTCAACTCACTTTTACCGCAGAACAGGACGGGCTGCTATTACGTGACGCCTTGAAAAATTGGGGCATTTCAAAACGTACGTTGACGGCTGTTAAGTTTTCAGGCGGGGAATTGATCGTGAATGGAGTAGAACGGACGGTCCGCCACTTGTTAAGTGAAGGTGATCTCGTAACGATAGTGTTCCCGCCAGAAGAAGTCAGTGAAGGGATTTCTATTGATGAAGGGGAACTCGATATCGTTTTTGAGGATGAAACACTATTGGTGATCAATAAACCCTTTGACCAAGCAACGATTCCATCATTTGAACATCCAACCGGAACGGTAGCGAATTTTGCTGCGTATCACTTGAAAAGGAAAGGGATCCCATCGACTGTACATGTTGTGACACGGCTCGATAGAGATACTTCGGGCCTTCTCTGTATGACTAAAAATCGTCATGTCCATCATTTAATGGATGTCCTTCAAAAAGAGCGGAAACTTCAAAAGTTTTACGTAGCCATTGTACATGGTCATATGAAGGAAGATTTCCTATCGGTCATTGCACCGATTGGTCGAAAAGAAGGAAGTATCATCGAACGAAAAGTAAGTGAGGAAGGGCAATATGCCCATACGGATGTCGAGGTGCTAAAGCGTATAGAGCGGGGAGGACAACCTTTTTCAGTCATTCGTTTAAAACTTCATACCGGAAGGACCCACCAAATCCGTGTTCATATGAGTCACATCGGACACCCGCTTACTGGAGATGATCTGTATGGAGGGGAAAAGGGGCTGATTCAGCGCCATGCCCTTCATTGCCATGAGCTGTTGTTTCCCCATCCAATCACAGGCAACATGTTGCAGCTTACTGCACCATTACCGGATGATATGAGCCGATTCATCCATCAAAATGAGTGAATTTCTCCTCTAAATAAGGCATGGACGAGGGAACTGAAACAGTTTCCATTTCCGGATAACGAAGAGCTGTGAGCTTATTGCCGAATACACAACCCGTATCTATATTGACAGTATTATTTATGAAACGTGGCTCTTTTACGGGCGTGTGTCCGTAAATAATGGTTTGGCTGCCCGCATATTTTTTTGCCCAATCTCTCCGGACCGGTCTGCCGTCCGGATGTTTTTCGCCTGTAATATCGCCATATATGGCAAATGTGATAATGCTTTTATTGATCGGTTTACCAATCATGTCAGCCCGGATTCCGGCATGGACCAGTATGAGTTTACCGTCATCCAGTTCCGAATAGACCGGGAATGATTCGTAAAATCGGATATACTGTCTTCGAACGCGATTCTGCTCTTTTCCTGATAATGTTTTGAATTCGGCCACGGTTGTTTCCAGTCCATGTGTCTGTTGGACGTTACTGCCTTTCATGAACCGATATAATTTGTTGCAGTGATTTCCCGGGGAATAGGTTAGTTGGCCGGCTTCCTGTAGCTTAAATAGCAACTCCAATGTCGCCAAAGACTTGGGGCCGCGATCAGTGGCGTCACCAACGAATGCAAGGTGTCGTCCCTCAGGATGTACATAAATATCATTTTGTTTCTTGTAGCCGAGTTTTGATAAGAGTTGGATTAATTCATCAAAGCAACCATGGATATCACCAATAATGTCGTATTTCACCAAAAACACCCTTTGACAGTTTCTATTCGGTCATGCTAAGTTTACCCTTTAATGGACTTTTTCAAAATAACACAAGCGGAAAGGAGGGAGTCAGATTGGCAGAGGAACGGTTTGAACGCGAAGAGCTTCCATTCGATTTGGACTTTTTGGATAGCCTTTTATTAAATGAAGATTATGAAGGTTTCCGTGAAGAATTCTTACAGCTCCACCCCTATGATCAGGCAAAATTTTATGAAAAGGTGAGCCCTGATAGTAGGCAGATTATCTACCGATTCCTATCTCCAAAGGAAATGGCCGAGATATTTCAGGCAATCGAGTTAGATAATGATGAATATGAAGAGTTCATGAAGGAAATGGACCATCGTTATGCTGCAGACATGCTTTCTTTGATGTATACGGACGATGCGGTGGATGTTTTGAATGAACTGGATAAGACACAAGTCGCCAGTTATTTAACGATAATGGATCAGGAGTCCGCACAGGAAATCAAGGATCTTCTCCATTATGAAGAATACACGGCCGGTTCCATTATGACGACGGAGTATGTAGCGATTCCTGAGAATTCGACCGTTCGCTCGGCGATGACGATTCTGCGCAATGCTGCTCCCGAAGCCGAAACGATCTATTATTTATTTGTTGTTAATGAAGATAACCAGCTTACAGGGGTAATCTCTTTAAGGGATCTGATCATCGCTGATGAGGACACGCTCATCCGCTCCATCATGAGTGATCGTGTCGTCAGTGTACCCGTTAGCGAAGACCAGGAAGAGGTCGCCCGTACAATTAAGGACTATAATTTCCTCGCTGTACCGGTTGTCGATTTTCAGAATCACTTACTTGGAATAATCACAGTCGACGATATTATCGACGTCTTGGAAGAAGAGGCATCCGATGACTACTCGAAACTTGCTGGGGTTGCCGATATGGATACGATTGACCGTAATCCACTTACCGCAGCTAAGAAACGCTTGCCATGGCTAATCATCCTGTCATTCCTTGGTATGATTACGGCGAATTTGATGGGGATGTTTGAAAATACACTCGATCAAGTTGCTTTATTAGCAGTATTCATTCCGCTAATAGCCGGAATGGCAGGAAATAGCGGTACACAGGCGCTCGCAGTAGCTGTCCGCGGTATCGCAACAGGGCAGCTTGAAGATGAGAGTCGATTGAAGCTCTTGCTTCGGGAAGCTGGAACAGGTCTGCTGACGGGCTTAACATGTGGAGTTATCATTACATTTGTCATTTATTTATGGAAACATGAACTGCTTTTAGGCTCCCTTGTTGGTGGAGCAATCTTCGGATCCATCTTTGTTGCGACGATTGCCGGTTCTTTTATTCCACTACTCATCCACCGAATGAAAATTGACCCGGCAGTGGCTTCGGGGCCTTTCATCACAACATTGAATGATATTATAAGCATCCTCATTTACTTAGGATTGGCGACAATGTTCTTGAGCCAGTTATAAGGATGGGCGGGCACACCTTTTTTTCGCTATGCATACTATAAAGAAAAAAAGGATGTGCCTTTTACTTTGCAAAGCGAACCGCTCCTTTTCATAGCAGGACCGCCCATTTTCACGAAAACGAAAGAAACTGCCTACAACAGCTATGAGGAAAGCACTTCAGTTTATACGAAACCATTTACCCCTTCGAGAGATTTGACTCCGATTAAACAACAGCTTCAATTTTTGGACTCCCCATTCCAACGTCATGTGTATCGGCCACTGACGTTTCGTCTAACGGATGGGAGTGAGCTGCTTGGTGTCGTAGATAGCTTGTTCGAGGACCATGTGGTCGTCCGTCTGGAATCAGACACAGAGGATTCCGAATTAGTCGAAGTGCACTTGGGCGATTTAGAGAAGATCGTCTGGCAGGGAAAAGTTTTTAAAGTTTGAGTAATATTGGGAACCTTGCACAGCCTAAAAAGGTATGCAGGGTTTTTTGTTTGGATAAAACAGTGGACTTTGTGACGATTAAAAATTTCTCCGCAATTGAGAGCGGTAATACTGGGCGTAATATGCGCAATAGTTTGAATGAAAACCGTAATTCTCTCTACAATAGGTATGTTCAAACAGCAATATTAGACCGAATTTCTGCTCAAGATAAAAATAGGAATGCAAAAGCGAGATATAGACCGAAGACTTTTCCTACCCCCAAAAGTTTCGGCGGGGAACGGCAAAAAATTCATCAGCAGCTGCAAAACCACAAAACAAATCATCTCGTCCGACTCCACATTAAAACCCTATAAAAAATCCGTCCGGTTGATTCCGGACGGAAGGACACTGTATTGTTGTAAAGATTATTAGTCACAAATTCCTAAAAATACGTCTGCGATACACTCTACTGCACAGAAGCAGTCAAGATCTACTGTAATACAGCTGCCAGTTGCATCCCAATCGACTACTTTACAGATTTTGCTTAGATCGATTTGTGATTTGTTGTGTTCATTTAGTAAGTTCACTTCGTTTCCATGACGATCACGTGGTTCAAGTACACGCAATGTTGCGCAGCAACGTCCGAAGATGTCTTCGACTCTGAAAAATACTGACCAGCAATCATTGTCGCAGCGATCACGGTCTCTGTAAAAAGCTTTAAATGGTGAGCCATCTTTTGTCAAAAGCATGAACACGCGCGTGTCTGCTGGTGTGTTAGCTGGGATAGTGAGGTTTCCAAGCGGAGTGTTAAAGCAGCTTGTAGGACATGGACCACATTCATCTTCAAATGCGTCCTGAATGTCTTTGATTGCACGGACGACGTCACATACGCAGCGGCCGTCGATGATTGTTCCGCCAACTGTGTCATTAGTTGTGCTTTCAACCACATTATCATTTCTTCCGCATCCCATTATTAATTCACCTCCTCACCATCAAATTCTCTATAACTTATGTTCATGTTCGAATCTTTTCAGGGCGGATGCACATGTGAGCGAATAATGTTATTCCGTTGTTTCATACTAAGAAAAAAATAGGAGTCGTAGCATGAAAAGTTTACTGATAATGGTGATGCTAACTGTCATTCTTTCCGCCTGCTCGAATGATGGAGCGTTTAACATCAAATCGGCGGAAAATGCAGAATTACAGAGAGATGAACTTCTGACTATTTTAAAGAGCGAAGACCGATTGTCCGATGCGGTTGGCTACATCATAGACGGGCATCTGGTTGCTGCAGGAAAGGTGAAACAATTTTCGAAGTTCAATAAAGCAAAAATCGAAGCCGAGCTCCAAAAAGAAATTGAACAAGCTTTTCCAGAACATAAAGTCATTTTTTCCACCGACTTAAAGATCTTCTGGGAAATTGAAGAATTGAAAGAAAGCGATTCAGAAAAGAAGATGCGCAAAAGACTCCAAGAAATTCAATCGCTCTCGAAGGAGGAGACATAATGGATCAAAACTTATACAAATCGATTGAGCAGTCGACGAGTCCTAAACGTCCCTTATTAAAGAATGTCATTGCAGCATTTGTGACAGGGGGGATCATCTGTACAATCGGACAGGCAATCCAGTTTTTCTACATGCGCTTCTTCGACTTTACAGAAAGGACAGCCAGCAATCCTACCGTTGCAACGATGGTTTTTTTGGCTATGTTGTTGACTGGCTTTGGTAAATACCGGAAAATTGCGCAATTTGGTGGGGCAGGTTCCGCAGTGCCGGTGACAGGCTTTGGAAATGCCATGATTTCTGCCGCAATAGAACATCGGACAGAAGGGCTTGTTTTAGGTGTCGGTGGGAACATTTTCAAGCTTGCTGGTTCAGTAATTGTTTTCGGTGTCTTTTCCGCTTTTGTTGTAGCACTTATTAAAACACTCTTAGTGAAGGCTGGGATTGTATCGTGGTAGGAAAAGGTACTGTTCAGTTCATGACGAAACCGATTATTGCTGCAACAGGTGTTACAGCAGGCCCTTTAGAGAAAAGAAAAAGTTCCTTTTCGGAGTATTTCGATAAGACCTATGATGACGAAAGGCTGGATCTCCAATCGAACGAGCAAGGTCATACGCAGTTAATCTCAGATGCTTGTGAGATCGCGATGAACAAAGTCGGTGCAGCAATCGGAGAAGCTGATTTTCTGATTTGTGGTGATTTGGTCAATCAGATGACCCCATCCAATTTTGCGGCAAGACAACTATTTGCTCCATTCATCGGGGCTTTTTCTGCTTGTGCAACATCCGTTTCCTCACTTGTCATTGCTGGTTTACTTACGGAAGTAGGAATGTCTCACTATGCTTTGGCAGGAGCGGCGAGCCAACATAATGCCGTTGAACGGCAATTCCGCTATCCGATCGAATATGGAACTCAAAAACCGCCCACTTCTCAATGGACGGTCACGGCCGCTGGTTTTGCCGTTGTCAGTCCTTTCAAAGAAGGGTATCCGTATCTTCACCGGGCCACAATCGGGCGCGTCATTGACTACAAATTGACCGACCCACTCAATATGGGAGCTGCGATGGCCCCTGCCGCGTTCGATACACTAAAGCGCCATTTGGAAGCGAATGAAGGGAAAGACATTAAATATGACCTCATTATGACAGGCGATTTAGGGAAAGTCGGTTCTGCTTTACTTATGGAAATGGTGAAACAGGAAGAACTCTTGACACATCCGAATATGTACTTGAAAGATGCCGGAAAGGAATTTTATGGTGATGAACCAGGTGTCATTGCTGGAGCAAGTGGTGCGGGATGTTCGGCAGCGGCGTATTTCAGTGAAGTCTATACAAAATTAATGAATAAAACGTATAAACGGGTTCTCCTAATTGCAACTGGGGCACTGCTGTCTCCACTATCCTTCCAGCAGGGAGAGACAATCCCTTGTATCGCACATGCCATTGAATTGATTTCAGAATGAGGTGAGGAATATGTTTAGTTCATTTGTCGTAGCATTTATTGTCGGGGGTCTCATTTGTGTAGTCGGTCAACTATTATTTGATGTAGCTAAACTGACACCTGGCCATACATTAAGCTTATTGGTAGTTGTTGGTTCAGTTTTAGACGGCTTTGGATTGTATGAACCGCTTATCGATTTTGCTGGAGCTGGTGCGAGCGTTCCCATCACTTCATTTGGGAATTCTTTAACCCATGGAGCTTTACAGGAAGCTGAAAAACATGGCTTAATCGGGGTGTTGACCGGGATGTTCGAAGTGACAAGTTCTGGGATCAGCGCCGCTATTCTTTTTGGATTCATTGGTGCTTTGATTTTCCGCCCGAAGGGCCGTATATAGGTAAATTACCCGCCTCTGATTTTCCCGTCCTGCATACAATAGGTGGAACGGGAAAGGAGGAGAGAGTATGTACGGTTGCAATTGCGGCTGCGGAGGATATCCCGGCGGATTTGGTGGATACGGATATAATTATGGCTGTTATCCTGGGCGCTCCTCTTTTATACTCATCGTCGTACTATTCATCCTGTTAATTATTGTTGGGAAGAGTTATACGTGTTGAGAGGAGGGGGTAGTCAATGAGCGAATCATTCTTCGATAAGATTGAAAGCAAAACGGGTGTGTCTATGAATGAAATCTTTGCTCTGGCGAATGCAATCCAGCATGCAGATTTCACGGATGAGAATGAAGTCCGGAAAATCGTGAAAAAGGTAGGGAAATTGGCGAAGAGAGATGTATCCAAGCAACTGGAAGATGATATTGTCAATTCCATCATTAAAAAAGGACATTCACTGGATGTTTCTCAAATACAATCGATGATTAATCGAGGAAAATAAGTTTGGTCGAGTGTAAATGCGGGAATAGGGTGAAAAAACGTGTATGTGGAGGAAGAGACATGGGATATATATTGCCAATACAGCCAAACCAATCCGGTTTATATGCCGGCCGTACAACTATGGATCGTTACGATTATGCAAATGTTCATAGAGTTGTCCCGGTTAAGCCGAAGTCTCTTTTTGAGGAAGAGCTCGAAGAGAAGCTTCACGAAAATGATCGATTGATTGTAGATAACTATCGAATGCCATCCATTGATCGGGCTGAAAACACTCCTATCCAACATGCGGCCTTAGCCCAAGAAATTTCACTCGTTGTAGGTAAGGGATTGCAAATTAATACGTATGTATAACAAAAAAGGATCTGTCGTCGGACAGATCCTTTTCTCATTTCAAAGATACTTGCTTTTCCATCGCACGATGGGGAATTCCGGCATCCATGAATTCGGGAGATGTAATTTCATAATTTAACTTCTGATAAAAAGGGATAGCATGAGTTTGTGCATTCAGTTTGATTTTCTCAAAGCCAACCTCTGCTGCATACCGTTCCATTTCTTTCATCATTAAATTTCCAATGTGTTTCCCTCGATATTCAGGAATCACACAGACACGTTCGACCTTACCAATTTTCAAGTCTGTTTCCCGTAGTCTTCCCGCAGCTATCGGTTTGTCATCATCATAAGCGATGAAGTGCGTAGCTGTCCGATCGAGTTCGTCAAGTTCCAAGTGTAAAGGTACCCCTTGCTCCTCTACGAACACTCTTCGGCGGATGGAAAAAGCATTTTCTCTGTCTGTTGCATTTTCAACTACACGAACGAACAAAGGGATTATGCCTCCCCTGCTAAACGGAAAGTCTCATAAACCGTCCAGGATCCGTCCTCCAATTGGTAAAGCAAGTGGATACGGTCAATCGTTTCTTCATGAGAAGTGTTGCCCATTTTAATTTGCCCTAAAATGTCGTCATGTTCACCTGACGAAAGTTTTTGGGCAATCGTAATATGGGGAACAAATGAATACTCCGGCTGTTCACCAAAGAAACTTTCATTATTCAATGCCTCATGAAGACTTAATAATTCATCGTTTGATTCTACTTTGAAGTAGATGGTATTCGTAATCGGAGCAAATGAGCTCACTTTCGTCAAATTCAAATGGAACGGGCGAGATTTTCTTGCGATTTCAGCCACTTCTTTTGCAACGGTTTCGATTTCCTTATCATTTGCTTCAAACACACCTTTTAGTGTCATGTGAGGCGTGATGCGTGAATAATGAGGGTCATAACGTTTCCGATATGAATTCGCCAAGTCTTGAAGTGTTTTTGAAGGAAAAGCAACAATTCCGTATTTCATGGTAAAGACCTCCTTTTATTCTCAAAAGTCCTTTTCAAATTAATTATATCAAAAACTGTAGAAGTTCAACGATGTTAAACACTCTTATATCCCGAATTTCATTTTCATAACCCTTTTTAAATCAGGTTGCCAGAATTTCCACGAGTGATTCCCGTTAAATTCGTCATAGAAGTAGTCAAATCCTCTTTCTTTGAAGATTTTATTTAATTCTCGGTTTGGTTGAAGAAAATCTGTTACCTCTCCTGTCGTCATTTTCACTTCATCTTCTTTGAGTCCGATGATGTGATAGACCGAAAATGCTTTTGGATCTGTCTGGCGGGCTATCTCAAGTATACGCTGATCCACGTATGGGGACATCAAAATCGATTTTCCGAAAATGTTTGGATATTTCGCAGCGGTCATAAAGGAAATAGTCGCCGCAAGGGAATCGCCGATCAGTGCACGTCCATTGCCCACTTGGTAGGTAGGATAGTTCTCATCCAAATAGGGAACAAGTTCATGAGCTAAGAACCTCATATAAGCGTTCGTGCGTTCACCGGAGGGGTGATAGATCTCATGTCGTTCTCTAACGCTTTTATAAGGAACACCGACAACGATGACGTTCTCGATTTCTCCTTCTTCCAAAAGCCCGTCAACTACTCTCGGAATTCTGCCAAGCTGAAAGAAGTCTTTGCCATCCGATGCAATAAGTATGGAATATTTGTATAAAGGAGAGTAGTTTTGGGGCAAATAGATGAGTAATTGCCTTTCTTCTCCTAATTCCTTGCTATATAAAGTGATATCATGTA
The DNA here is from genome assembly GCF_042651785.1 of Chungangia koreensis. Lineage (NCBI taxonomy): Bacteria > Bacillati > Bacillota > Bacilli > Lactobacillales > Chungangia > Chungangia koreensis. The sequence goes on along the minus strand of NZ_JBHSEC010000003.1, from coordinate 17,648 downwards.
CGGTTCCCGTTTTCATGTCCGCACCTCCGGAAGTGAATGTACCAAAATTGTATCATATACTGTAAGGAAGGTATAATGATGTTACTAATTTCAGGTAGGAACGGAGTTGGGTTTATGTATAATGAGAATCTGCGTGTACATTCGAAAGTGGTGACTGAAGCAACCAAAAATGCGTTGAAGCGCAGGGGAGTTTCGCTTGAAGATATCGCAAAAATCGTTTATGAAATGCAAGTGCCTTATAACGACGGGCTGACAATGGATCACTGTGTTGAATCCGTTGAAAGTGTACTGAAGAAACGGGAAATGCAACACGCCATTTTAGTTGGTGTTGAGCTTGATGAGTTAGCAGAAAAAAATCTTTTGTCCGAACCGCTGCAACAAATCGTCACTGCCGATGAAGGCCTCTTTGGTGTTGATGAAACGATTGCTTTAGGTGCAGTATTTACCTACGGAAGTATTGCCGTTACAACATTCGGGCATTTGGACAAAAATAAGATCGGTATTATTAATGAATTGGATACTGAGCCCGGAATCGGCAAAATTAACACATTCTTAGATGATTTAGTAGCAAGTGTTGCTGCATGTGCGGCTTCGAGGCTCGCTCACCGAACACGTGACTTGGAGGAAGCTGGAGAGACTTTTAATGAACTTCCTCCCGAAGAAACTGCACCGGAAAACAATATTGAAGGTGCAAAGTAAGATTAGAAATAAACGCCAGCCATCCACGGCTGGTTTTTATTTTTTCAAATTTGAAACTGAACTATGGTTCATGTTATTATACTAAAGTAATAGTTTCTTATATTCTGTTAAATAAAGGGGAGAAAAAAATGAAAAAGAACTTTTTTAAGCTTACAGCGATTCTAAGTGTCTTAGCCTTATTTGTTCTTGCTGCTTGTGGAAGCGGTTCCAATAATGGGAGCGGTGACAAGGAAGTTGAATTCCTAAGTATTTTAACTGGTGGAACAACCGGTACGTATTATCCACTTGGCGGGATGTTTGCACAATTGATCGAGGATGAAACAGGGATTTCTACTACACCTGAAAGTTCCCAAGCATCTGCAGCGAACATGACCGGTCTTAAAGACGGAAAAGCTGAAATTGCTTTCGTACAGACGGATATCGCGTATTATGCAGCTAATGGAGAGTTAATGTTCGAAGGCGACAAAATCGACATGGTCTCTGCAATCGGTGCATTGTATCCGGAAACTGTGCAATTAGTTACAACTGCAAAATCCGGAATCAAAACGTTTGAAGATTTAAAAGGCAAGAAAGTATCTGTCGGAGCACCTGGATCAGGGACATACGCAAATGCTGAACAATTACTTGAAATTCATGGCTTATCAATTAAAGATGACATCAAAGCTCAAAACCTTGACTTCGGTGAGTCACAAGAAAGCCTTCAATCCGGTCAAATCGATGCTGCCTTTATCACTGCCGGTACACCAACTGCAGCAGTTGAAACGTTAAATGCGACGACAGAGGTTGTCATTGTACCTGTTGAGGATGCGAAAGCTGATGAATTGATCAAAAAGTATCCTTACTATGCAAAAGAAGTTGTTCCTAAAGGAACTTATGGATTAGAAGAGGACGTACCGACAGTTTCTGTTGGGGCAATGCTTGTTGTCCAAAACGACCTTCCTAAAGACGTGGTATACAAAATTACGAAGGCGATTTATGAAGGCGCAGGTTCTTTGACACACCCTAAAGGGAAATTCATTAAAACAGAAACGGGCTTGAATGGTATTGGAATACCTGTACACCCGGGTGCAAAGAAATTCTTCGATGAAAACGGTGTAAAAGCTGAACAGTAAAATTTTGTGACGATGGAGTCATGCTCCATCGTCATTCCTATTAAAATGAAGGGGTGAGGGATTTGAAGATTAAACGAATCCTGCTGATCCCGATAATTCTTGCGATTTGTACCGCTTTTCTTTTTATGCCTTTTAAGAATAGTCTCGTATTCTACGAAAGCCGTACATCGAATCTGGTTGCATACCTTCCACTCAACAAGGACCAACATTTTCAAATCCGCTATACGCACTCCATCCATCTATCTGATGTGATCGAAACTTATGATGTAACAAACAATCAATTTATCCTTCAATCATTAGAATATGAGGACTTTGCAATCGGAATGCCGAGTGGGGCCGAAGAAGGGGAGACATTCAGGGAAGAGAACGGAAAGTACTACATAGAGAATATGAATCGTAAAATGTCCGATTTCACACTATTTGTCGGAGATATTGATCGTGATCTGGCACTAAATTATGAAAATCGGGAATATGACTTAAAACAATTTTTGACGAGGGGCGAGTCATATCGGTTTGAACCGGATCGCCTTTCTCTTTTTCAGTTATTGAAAGGAGTGAATATGAGTGGCTAAAAAAGATCAATCGAATGAAATCGAACAAATTGAGCAGCTATCAGATGAACAACAGATGGAAATCCTGCAGAAATATGATCCGGAGTCCAATACTCGGGACGTAGCGGGAATCGTAAAAAAAGTTGTCTTCTTTGGATTATTGGCATTTTCACTTTTCCAACTATATACGGCTATTTTCGGACAGTTCACGGCATATATCCAGCGTTCTGTTCACTTAGGATTCGCTCTTGCTTTAATTTTCCTCTTATTTCCTCTACGGAAAAAGGGCCCGAAAAAAAACAATGTGCCATTTTACGACTGGATTTTAGCCTTATTATCGGTGGCCGTAGGTCTGTACTGGCCAATCATGTACGAGAGCCTCGTTATGCAAATTGGAAATGTTGAACCGCTGGATCTAATTATCGGTATACTCGCAGTGCTTTTAACACTGGAAGCTTCCCGGCGTGCAGTCGGTTTACCGATTACGATCATTGCGAGTTTATTTTTACTTTACGCTTTCTTTGGCCGTGAGTTCCCGGGATTCCTACAACACCGTGGTCAGGACTTGGAAAGTATCGTACAACTTATGTTCTATACAACTGATGGAATTTTAGGTACACCAATTAGTGTGTCCGCGACTTTCATCTTCGTATTCCTATTGTTCGGAGCTTTCCTCGTGAAAACAGGGGTTGGACAATACTTCAATGACCTTGCGGTAACCATTGCGGGCAAAGCGATAGGAGGGCCAGCGAAAGTTGCGATTTTCTCCAGTGCCTTGCAAGGAACGATTTCAGGAAGTTCCGTTGCCAACGTTGTAACATCGGGATCATATACAATTCCGATGATGAAAAAGTTAGGATACAAAAAAGAATTTGCAGGGGCAGTGGAAGCCTCTGCCTCGACGGGTGGTCAAATAATGCCGCCGATCATGGGAGCGGCAGCGTTCCTAATGATTGAATTCATCGATGGTGTAGAGTATTGGGATATAGCGAAAGCTGCAGCAATCCCGGCGCTTCTTTACTTTACAGGTATTTGGATCATGACCCACTTTGAAGCGAAGCGTTTAGGTCTTAGGGGAGTTCCAAAAGAGGAAATGCCAAATAAGAAGGAAGTATTTAAAAAGCTCTATTTGCTTCTGCCGATTTTTGCAATAATCTTCCTGTTAATGTCCGGCGTTCCAACTATGATGTCTGCATTATTAGGGATTGTTCTGACAATTATTGTTAGTGCATTTGATAAGAGCACACGATTAGGTTTCCGCGATATTATCGAAGCATTAGTAGATGGTGCCCGTTCAGCATTACCGGTAGCAGTTGCAACTGCAGCAGCAGGAATCATCGTTGGAGTTGTTGTGAAAACGGGACTTGGGTTAAGTCTGGCAAATGGATTAATCGACGTGTCGAATGGCAGCATCTTATTGACGCTATTCTTTACGATGATTGCTTCATTAGTGCTTGGAATGGGTTCTCCGACAACGGCAAACTATGTTATCACATCAACGATTGCTGCGCCTGCCATCATTACTCTGCTCATGCTTAATGAGCCAGCTGGGGCCGCTGTACCGTTAGTCATTGCCTTATCTGCTCACCTATTCGTGTTCTATTTCGGAATTATCGCCGATATTACACCGCCGGTTGCGTTGGCAGCCATGGCAGCATCAGCTGTTTCAGGAGGCGACCCGATTAAGACTGGTGTCAATTCATCCAAGTTGGCAATCGCAGCCTTCATCATTCCGTATATGTTTGTTCTATCACCAGAATTGCTGATGATCGATACGACTGTACCTGAAGTGTTATGGGTACTATTCACAGCCATATCCGGAATGATTGCAATAGGAGCGGGTATGATCGGTTATTGGTACCGGAAAGTTACTTGGATTGAACGGATACTCGCATTAGCAGCGGGTCTGATGCTGATCTATCCGGAAGGAATCTCTGACACTGTCGGTTTAATTTTATTTGTTGCTCTATTAGCTCTTCAAATTCTTACCCGAAACAAAGAGAAGAAGATTGAAGTGAAAACAGCTTAATATGACAAACAAAAAGTTCGTATTCCAATCGTGGAGTACGAACTTTTTCTTGTTACGTAAACTGATCATTTATGTGGAAAAAGAGGTACTTGATGTTCGGTGTGTATGCTCCTGAATTTTTGTATTCCCAATTTCGATATCGGCTGTTATTCGTATGGGCATTGACAAGGGGGAGGCCATCCTGCGATTTTGCCGTGACTATGGTGGAATGGTCCCAACGTCCATCTCCTTGGAAATCGTAAAATATCAAATCTCCTAACTGTAGTTGTTCTGGACTTGATACTTGAGTAGCGGTCAACCCTTTTTTGGATCCTCCGAGATACCAGCGCAAAGAATGGGGTGATGCCCAGCTATAACTCCAATTGTTTCCACGGACCCACCAGCCGTTTTGCTTATTCGGATACCCTCTCATCGGAGCGCCCCCGGCATGCAGACATTGGGAAATATAATTCGTGCAATCATCATTACTGAATATTGGGTACGCCGGATTATTACTGTTCCACCAACGGTGCGCATATTGGACAGCAGCCGCGCGGTTGTAAGTAGCCATTGCTTCTCCTCCTCTCTTACTGAACATATGCAAACATTATGGATGTCCATGTTTTACCTGATCAAAAATAGGGTTAAGTTGTTTCTTTTCTGCATAGAATAAAGTAAAATAAGAACAAATGTTCTTTTAGGAGAGGGCGAGAATCGTGAGAGAGCAATTAATCAAAGCTATGAAAGTTAGCAAGGTTTTAGAAATTGTGTATCAGGCGAAGGACGGTTCAATCAGCCAACGTAACATACGCGTGTTAAGTATAAAAGGAGATGCTGTCTTTGCTTATTGTTACTTGCGTAATAAGAAACGGATCTTCCACATTGAGCAGTTGCTCGCGGCTTTTCCGGTAAGAACCAGGCAAAGAAGAATCGGTTAATGGCGAATAAACCCATAAACCATGGTCTTCTCGGTGTCGGTGCATGGCAACTGGTTATCCATTTCGCTCAATCGGCTGCATTGACCGAGTACTTCTTTAACGTACGGAATAAAGAAAGGAGCTAAGTTCACACATGGAACTTAGCTCCTTTTCGAATTCTGTATCACTTTATTTGTGAACTATCTTTCCCAACTCTTGAGCAGCAACGGGATAGCTTCCTCTAATTTTTCTTCAGGAATGCCTGCAAAGCCGAAAATGATTTTCGGGGTCGAATACTGTACATCTTTAAAAGAATAGTAGGAAAGCGGATATATCTTTAATTCAAACGCAGCTGCCCGTTGGACAAGTTCGTTTTCATCCATTCCATTTTTCACATCCAATACGATATGAAGACCAGACCGTTCACCAATGATTTGGATCCAATCATAGGGCCTGAAAATTTCCTCGACTTTCTCCAATTTCCGGCGATAGATTTTCCTCATGCGGTTCAAGTGCCGTTCAAAGTCTCCATTCGCCATAAATTCTGCTAAAACATGTTGGTCAATCCTTGACACAGTAGAGTGATAAAACGACAACTTCTCCTGATATTTACTAAGTAACTGTTTAGGGAGCACCATATAGCTGATCCGAATGGAAGGTGCCAATGACTTAGAGAAAGAACCTAAATAGATGACCTTGCCACCTTGGTCCATACTCTGAAGGGAAGGAATGGATTTGCCACTATACCGGAATTCACTATCATAATCATCTTCAATAATATATCGGTCGTGAGTACTTGCCGCCCAATTCAGCAACTTTGTACGACGATTTACCGGCAGTACGGTACCGAACGGAAAATGACGCGCCGGAGTGACATACACAACATTCATATCTGCCTCCGAAAAGAGCTCGATATCGATTCCCTCATCGTCAACTTTCAAGGGCACGACCTCGTTCGGATAACTTTTGAGAATCTGCTGAATGAGATGATATCCAGGATCTTCAACACCGTATACAGTTTCATTTTTGAATAAAAGAATGAGCTGATGCAGTAATGTTTCGGCTCCTGCTCCGATCACAATTTGTTCTGGTAAACAATGGACACCCCGCGCTTCGTACAGATAATGACTGATTTCTGACCGTAATCGTTGTTCACCTTGAGGGTGACCGAGAAGCAATAATTCGTGATGTTGTACATCAAGCAAGTCTTTCATATATTTGCGCCATTTTTGGAATGGAAAGTGGAGGGAGTCGATTCGAGTCGGATGGAAATCGAAAAGCACCTTTTCTTCAGCAACAAAGTTTGCCGTCATGCGCTTATCTTCTGTCATGACATATTCCAAATCCTCGAACTTTAAAACAAAGTATCCTTTCTTCGGAATAACTTCTACATAGCCTTCTGCAACTAACTGGTCGTATGCCGATTCAACTGTATTTAAGCTGATATGAAGAAAATCTGACAGCTTTCGCTTGGAAGGAAGTTTCGTTTGATCAGGAATTCTTCCTTCTATAATTTCACTTTTGATGAACTGATAAAGTTGTTCATATAACGGTAATTCACTTGAACGGTCCAAGTTGCATGACAACATGTCCATACGCTTTCTCTCCTTATCTGACCCCTTTAATCTGTTTGAATCTGACACTTTCTATGGGTTCAGTTGATTTCTATACTAAGTTATATAGAAGTCAATTGCAATTTAGGGAGGAAATGAAGATGACTAAAATGTTAGGTACAGAAACAGTTAAAAGAGGGATGGCCCATATGCAAAAAGGCGGCGTCATTATGGACGTCATCAATGCTGAGCAGGCGAAAATTGCGGAAGCGGCTGGTGCAGTGGCAGTTATGGCATTAGAACGGGTTCCTTCTGATATACGTGCAGCGGGCGGTGTAGCAAGAATGGCCGATCCTCGTATTGTCGAGGAAGTCATGAATGCTGTCTCAATCCCGGTCATGGCGAAAGCACGGATCGGCCATATTGTTGAAGCTCGTGTGCTTGAAGCGATGGGAGTAGATTACATCGATGAAAGTGAAGTACTGACACCAGCGGATGAAGAATTCCATTTGCTGAAGAGTGATTTTACAGTTCCATTCGTTTGCGGTTGCCGTGATTTGGGTGAAGCAGCGAGACGGATCGGGGAAGGGGCTTCCATGCTTCGGACCAAGGGGGAACCGGGTACAGGTAATATCGTAGAAGCCGTACGCCATATGCGTAAAGTGAATGCTCAAGTACGCAAGGTTGTACATATGAACGACGATGAGCTAATGACTGAAGCGAAGCTATTAGGAGCTCCTTTTGAGGTGTTAAAGGAAATCCGAAAAGAAGGAAAGCTTCCTGTTGTTAACTTTGCCGCTGGCGGAGTAGCCACTCCAGCTGATGCAGCCCTTATGATGGAACTTGGTGCTGATGGCGTGTTTGTCGGTTCTGGAATTTTCAAATCCGAAAGCCCTGAGAAGTTTGCGAGCGCCATCGTTCAAGCTACGACATATTACACTGATTATGAATTGATCGGCCGTTTATCAAAAGAGCTCGGCAGCCCGATGAAAGGGATCGAGATTTCCAAACTTTCATCTGCAGAGCGTATGCAGGAGCGTGGCTGGTAATATGACTGTCATCGGTGTCTTAGGACTTCAAGGGGCCGTAGGGGAGCATCTAAAACAACTCCAGTCGTGCGGTGTGGATGCAGTAGTTGTCAAAAAGGCTGAACAGCTACAGGATATTGATGGTTTAATCATCCCTGGAGGAGAAAGTACAGCTATCCGTAATTTGATGGACCGCTACGGTTTTGTTGAACCTTTAAAAAGCTTTGAACAACCTATTTTCGGTACATGTGCGGGAATGGTATTATTAGCAAATGAATTGAGCGGTACAGAAGAATCGCACCTTCAACGGATTAATATCCGAGTGAAGCGGAATGCATCCGGCAGACAGAAGGACAGTTTTGAGGCTGCTCTTGAGGTGAAGGGATTGGAAGAACCTTATCATGCAGTGTTCATCCGAGCTCCTTACGTAGAGGAGACAGGAGATGGGGTAGAAGTGCTTGCCACTTATGATGGTCAAGTGGTTGCTGCAAAAGAAGGCAACATCCTCGTCAGTGCTTTTCACCCTGAATTGACGGATGATCATCGATTCCTCCAACTGTTCATTGATATGGTAAATAGTTCAAAGTTAACAGTAGTTTAAAAGAATGGGAAAACGCTTGGATAGACAGTAGATCCAAGCGTTTTTCTATGTCATTTTTTCAATTTTACTTCAAGCCAACGGCGGACGCTGTTGATGAACCAAATTTTCGTCGAGCGATTCAAGTCGGAAATTGATAGTACTTTTTCCTTAATAACTTCATCATTCAATAAAGAATTGCGAAATGTTCCAGGTAGCAACCCGCTTCGGACCGGGGGGGTAAATAAATCCCCGTCTATTTCCAACACGATATTCCCGTTACAGAATTCGGTCAGTTCATGATTTTTATTCCAAAGTAGTGTATCGAATACGTCTTGCTTCTGAAGTTTTAGCTCACTGTAAATTTTCCGGTTCGTCGTTTTATTGTATAGGAAAGGGTTTTGCCGATTGACTGGTTTCTCAGCAAGGCCAATGAGAATCGGAGTCTCGATTTGTGTGATTTGCTGAGCTTCTATTTCAACGTCTCCGCTTTTATTCAGCAGCAGCCGAACTTTAAAAGAACCCACAGGATGATTACTTGAACACTCGTCCAATGTCTCCATGATTTTTTTATGAGGAAATTCGAAATTAAAGTAATGTGCGGATTTTTTCATCCTTTGCAGATGTTCAGTTAAAAGAAAATAAGCACCATCTTCTAATAGAATACTTTCTAAGATTTCAAAATCCGGTCTCTCCGTTTTAAGAAAACTTGCCTTCGCCAATACTTCCTCATATTCGTCCTCCGCGGTAGAGTCCCACGTGATGCCACCGCCAACGCCATATGTCGCTTTTCCTGTCTTTTGCACAATCATCATCGTTCGGATCGGCACATTGAAAACCGCTTCTTTTTCAGGTGTTATGAATCCGATGGTTCCACAGTAAACTTCCCGAGGCGCAGTTTCAAGACCTGCAATCACATCCATTGTACTGATTTTAGGTGCTCCGGTAATGGAACCGCAAGGGAATAGGGCCTTGAAAATATCAACGATTGTTTTATCGGATGAAATCTCTGCTTCAATAGTAGATGTCATTTGAAGAACTGTCGGATACTTTTCAATCTTAAACAACTCTGTTACCTTCACTGAACCAGCTTCTGCAATCATACCTAAATCATTGCGGAGCAAATCGACAATCATGACATTTTCTGACCGGTTCTTCTCCGAATGGTTAAGCCACTCACGGTTTGCTTCATCTTCTTCGTAGTAAAGGCCCCTTTTCAACGTTCCCTTCATGGGCTTTGTTTTTATATGATTGCCTTTCAAATGAAAGAATAATTCTGGAGAAGCAGATAGAATGCTATGTTCTCCAGTATTAACATACGAGCAATAATTGGACGCTTGAGCACGTTTCATCTTTGTGAATAACGACAGATCGTCGCCTTCAAAGTCCGCAGTCAAACGGATAGTGTAATTCGTTTGATACGTTATGCCCAATTCAATTGCATCCCGAATCGCTTGAATGGACGCGGCATATTCTTCATGACTCACATTAGGTGTCCATTCTGAAAGGGTATAATGCCTTGCTCTTTCTAATTTGCGATATTCCGGCTCCTCAAAGATTCCGAACCAAAGTAGAGGCATAGTCGGGGACTCGTGAACCTTAAAAGCAGATTCAAAGGCAGGTGCACTCTCGTAGGATAAGAAACCGGCAGCATAATAGCCTTTCTCCACTGCTGTTTCAATTTCACGCAGAGCAGGGATGACTTCCTCAATTCGAATCGCCTGAATGATTGTAATCGGATTCGTGAAGGTCATCGGAACCAGTTGGCCATCATGGTTCACATACTCAAAAGAGCAGGTAAAAGTGTTGCTCATGTACGTACCCCCTCAAAGAAATTCCGTAACATTTCCATGCCATATTCGGTCAGTATCGCTTCAGGATGGAATTGTACAGCTTCCAATTTATATTTCGTATGTCGTATGCCCATGATTTCACCTTTTCCTGTCCTTGCCGTAATTGTAAGGCAAGCAGGGAGTTCATCGATGACTAACGAGTGGTATCTCGCAACATTTAACGGTGATGGCAAATTCGAAAAAACCCCTAAACCGTCATGAGAAATCGTCGAAACTTTACCATGCATCGGCTGCACCGCTTTTCGTACTACGCCTCCAAATGCCTGTCCAATGACCTGCTGGCCAAGACAAACGCCTAAAATGGGAATTTCCTTATATAGTTGACGTACAACATCCAAACAAACTCCTGCTGAGTCAGGATTGCCTGGTCCCGGAGACAACAAAATTGAATCTGCTTTCAACTTTCGGATCTCTTCTATCGTAATTTCATCATTCCGTGCAATCGTCAATTCTTCACCGAGTTCTTTTAAATATTGGACAAGGTTAAAGGTGAACGAATCATAGTTATCGATGACTAATATCATTCGGAATCTCCATTTCTTAAATCTATGATTAGTTTACATGCAACGAAGGCAGGCGACAATTGATTTCCCAGCATTTGCGTCTTTTATCAGCTATATAATGAATATACTATTGTACGCTTTGAGTCTATTTAAAGGAGGGAGGAGATAGAATGACAAAAATCGCTTACGATGCTGGACATGGAATGAGTACAAGTGGTAAACGGACGCCTGATGGGGAGCGGGAATGGATGTTCAACAACAAAGTTGCCATAGCGTTTGCGGACAAACTAAAGCAATATGAAAACGTTGAGCTCTTAAGATTGGATGATCCCAGCGGAAATCGGGATGTGCCATTATCGGAGCGGACGGACAAGGCGAATGCATGGGGAGCGGATGTGCTGATCAGCTTTCATCATAATGCGTTAGCTGGAAGTTGGGGGACACATTCAGGGATTGAAACGTATACGCATCCCCAATCTTCTGCTGCATCCAAGGAAATTCAACGTCTCATCCACCCAAGAATTGCTCTGGCCATGGGTCTCAAAGATCGGGAAATGAAAGAAGCAAACTTCCATATGTTGAGAGAGTCGAATATGCCATCTGTACTAATAGAAGGTGGTTTCATGGATTCAACGATCGACATTCAGGCGTTACGAAATGACGCAAAACTAAAGGCTCAAGGGGAAGTGGCTGCACAAGCATTAGTGAATCTTTTCTTCTTAAAACCGAAAAATGTTTCAACCACAACTTCGCTCTATCGAGTATTTACCGGGACATTTAACAGCAGCCGGTCTTTAGCAGATGCAATTGAGATGGCAAGAAGAGAATTCACATGGGTCTTTTATGAACGTGCAGAATCACTTGATTTCAACCCTACTTACCGGATTTTTACCGGAACTTTTAAAACAAAAGCTGCGGCTGAGGAGGCAAAAGTTAAACTTCAACAAAAATTTGGATGGATAACTTATATTCGTGAAGAGGTCATATAGATATGGTGATTAAAACGAAACGGGCACCGCATCTAATAATTGCGGTGCCCAATACTATTAATATCCCATCCTGTCCCAATGCCTGTATTCAGCAATCGAATCAAGGAATTTGTTAGTAAACTCCGGAAGGTCATGAGCTAAAACGACTCCGGGTTCCTCATTTGTAAAACGGTCAATGACAGTTGCCCAATTAGAGGAGATTCCGATGGTTTTGTAGTGTTTGTATGTTTCTTCTATGAAGTACAACACTTGTTGCCTAAACATTTCAGGTTGCTCTGCGTCTCCTCCGACTACATACAGCCCATCATAGAGGACTGGATTTGTCGTTGAGAAGGTTTGTTCAATCTCAAGCTTGCTGCCGTCAACACTTTCTACCATTCCCTGCATTTCACCAATGATTTCCGGCTGTACTTTAGCTGCTTTCAAGGCATTTAAGACCTTGTCGACTTCTCCTGAATTATAGCCATTCCCGACGATGACGCCAACTTTGCGTGTCTCTGGGCTTTTCTTCGTATTGGATTGGCTTAGTGCAGGAGAAGACATCGTAACGTTCACTTGTGTCGAACTCGGCGGTTTGACACCGATCTTCTTGGCAACCGAGGTAGCCATTTCCGTATCCACATTACCAAACATTTCTACGACTTGTTGGCGAACATCTTTACTTTTACACTTGCCTAATTCAAAACTGAAGGCATCGATAATATGTTTTTTCTCTGCTTCACTCATGCTATTATAAAATAGTTTTGCTTGGGAGAAGAAATCATTGAAACTCTCACTGCGTGCACGTACTTTTCTGCCTTCCACCTTTTCTTCATAGTGGACATAACCTCCCTCTTCAGGGTTCGCTGGAGAAGGTGTATTGCCTGCAAGTGAGTTTTGGTGATAGCTGACTTGTCCTACATTGATCGTTTGTCTTCCGTACCCATCCCGTTGGTTATTATGGAACGGGCAGACAGGACGGTTGATCGGCAATTCATGGAAGTTTGGTCCGCCTAAACGAATCAGTTGAGTATCCGTATATGAGAAAAGTCTTCCTTGTAATAGTGGATCATTCGTAAAGTCGATACCAGGAACGACATGACCAGGGTGGAACGCCACTTGTTCGATTTCTGCAAAGACATTATCAACATTTCGGTTCAATGTCATCTTGCCGATCAGTTTTACAGGGACGATTTCCTCTGGCCATATCTTTGTAGGGTCCAATACATCGAAGTCAAATTTAAATTCCTCTTCTTCTGGAAGGATTTGCACTCCTAACTCATATTCCGGGAAATTCCCTTTATCAATATTTTCCCATAAATCTCTCCGGAGAAAGTCAGGGTCATTTCCTGATATCTTTTGCGCTTCATCCCAGACCAAGGAATGGACACCTATAACCGGTTTCCAATGGAACTTAATGAAATGAGCCCGTCCTTCTTCATTTACAAACCGGAATGTATGTACTCCGAAACCTTCCATCATCCGGAAACTTCGAGGGATGGCGCGGTCTGACAAATGCCACATAATCATATGAGCGGTCTCTTGATTATTCGCAACGAAATCCCAAAATGTATCATGTGCTGAAGCGGCCTGTGGCATCTCATTATGAGGTTCTGGCTTCACTGCATGAATTAGATCAGGAAACTTAATCGCGTCTTGTATAAAGAAAACTGGTATATTATTTCCGACCAAATCAAAATTTCCTTCTTCAGTATAAAATTTAGTGGCAAATCCACGAACATCACGGACGGTCTCAGCCGAACCGCGGGAACCCGCTACTGTAGAAAACCGAACGAATACAGGAGTCTTAGAGCCTGGTTCTTGTAAAAATTTCGCCTTAGTGAATGGAGCCATGGATTCGTATAATTCAAAATGGCCATGTGCTGCAAAGCCCCTCGCATGAACTACTCGTTCGGGAATACGTTCGTGGTCAAAATGCGTCATCTTTTCACGGAAGTGAAAGTCTTCCATTAAAGTTGGTCCGCGGACACCGGCCTTTAAGGAATGTTCATCCTCAGAAACACGAAGACCTTGATTGGTCGTCAGCTTTTCCCCTTGATCATCCGCACGATACTGCTCCAATTGCTTGTCTTTACTTGCTTCATTCACATTGAAATTCTCCGTCACTACAGCTACCTCCTTTAGTTAAGTTCTTTCACCTCTACCCTTAAAAAATTTAGTGAAACGAGAAAATATGGTTTTCAAATAAACCTTGTGAAAGTTTTTTGATACATAAAAAAAACGCCGGTGAGGGCGTTTCCTTTTTCATTATTGGTATGTTTCAATGTAATCGTCGTTGTCTTTACCTGTTAATTTCTTAGTAGCATTTTTAGTAGCATCTACCGATTTCATTGCTACGTTTTCTGTCGCTTCCAAAGCATTATGAACTGTTTCAAAGGCTGAGCCAGCTGTTTTTTTGATGCTCTCCGCAACTGATTGATCATTTTGTTGGTTTTGATTGTTTTGATTCACCATGAAGTTTCACCTCCTAAACAGGGATAGGATATGTAGTAAGTACTTCTTTATCCCGAAAACGTAATAAATTTCATTTAAATAAAAGGGAGCTGTCTCCGATATCACTCTTCATGATTTTGGGACAGTTCCCTTTGTTCCACTATTCTTTTTTAACGTAGTTTCCATCCTCACGTGCCTTTTCAATCATTGGGGAAGTAGAATTATTATACTCATCTTTACCAGAGGAAGAAGCTTCTTTTAAAGGATCTCCATAGGCTGTCCAAGTAGAGGGATCGGTCTTTTTTTCATTATTGCTTTCATTAGGATTCAAGTTTTGAGTCATTTGTGAAGAACCTCCTATGTGAATAATAGATACATTATGCGCTTTAATAAAATATCTTCTTCTTAAAAAAGGATTTTCAAGCTATTGCTCGAATAAAGATAATATTAGGTTTTTCAGTTTTCTCAATCATATGACTCTTGATAATATTTGGTAGGATAGTATTATTAAGATAGTCATATAAGGGGGAAATAAAATGGGAAATCAGCTGGATAGGACAGATATAAGGTTGGTAAGGGCTTTATCACAAGTAATTTATGACCGTTCTTTTCTATTTGATGACTTAAAACAAATCAATTACATTTCTAAAGGGTTAAAAGGTTTCTTTGGTCAAATTCAAAAAGACGAACAAAACGGTTCACTTATTTTACTACAGCCAGATGGGAGTTCAGTAGCTATTGTTAACGCAGAAAGTACTTCACTGGATATGCAAGATCCAATCCTATTTGATTTTGAAAACCTTTCAAAGTTAGTGATGGACCAGGTTTCTTCTAACTTGGATGTTGAAGAATATATCCGTATGGGAACAAGATTATTTTTTGGGAAAATAGTAGATTCGATTGCTGAGGGACAAGAACTATTAAGCGAAAAGTTCTTTAAACGGTTTCAGGGTTCCTTCCAAAAAGCAATTAATAATCCCACTTTAGCTTTTACACTACAACAAGGTGACGACTATTATATAAATGTTAATCTTCGAACTGAAATGAACGGTCAAATTTCTATTTCTTCAACAGGGGCTGAACATAAGCAGGACGCATATATCCTTATCGATATTGATGTTTTTACAAATCGATCAGAAAGTTACGGATCATTCGTAGAAAAATCAAATAAGATAGCCGTAGAGACATTAGACCAAATGTTAGGTTTATTGGAGGGATAATGTGGAAAGTATGCTATTAAAAGAAGAACAAACTATTCCGCCAGTAAGATATGATAAAGCAGCCAAGAATTTAGATTCTACAAAAAGCGCTATCCCAAGCTCAAAAGTGGTTCAATTTATTAATAAAGAACCATCTATTTCTGTAACTGGAGAGAAATTACCCGAGATTGATGATTTGATTTATCATTTGAGAGCAGCAACTAACCTTACAAATAAAATTACTCGAACAGTAAAGTCAACGGAATCAGTTGCATATGATATTTCAACTATGAAATTAGAGGGAAAGATAAAGGAGGCAGAAACAGCAATGAAAAAGAAATACCAAACAAATTTAATTTATTATAAGTACTATACTGCTGTTTGGTCTTTTTGTGCTTTACTACTTGGGGTGTTCGTTACCGCAGGTATTTCTGGCTCCATTGGTCCCTTTTCATCAGTTACAGGTGCAATCTTTTCTATTGCAGGTATTATTTCCGCATTTATTGACATGAAGGACCGGGTAGACAAATATGTATAGTAGTAGCATCATGTTCGCTAATCTTGATCCTATGTCTAATGTGGCGAGTGAAACAGTTAGAAATGCACGATTAAGCAAAGCCCAGTGGTTTATTGTGGTTATTTACATGTGCATGTTAACCTTTATTTTTGCTTATTCATTTACACCGTCAATGAGTTCCCTTGTACCTTTAACTCCAACAGACATTAGAATCGCTTTTTGGATTGGTACTATAATGGCGGTATTATTGGTGATTCTATTTAGTTTACCTGACATTATTAAGAAGTTTAAGAACATATAATAAAAGCATGCTCATCTGAGTATGCTTTTATATTTGAAAAAGGATTCCTTCCACTTTTATCGAATAATGGATGAAAGAGGAGGGAGCTAAATGACTATTGAGTATCAGATTGAAGTTGAATATGTAGAAAGCGGGAACAGAGCTCATTTATCTTTTGCTTTCAATGACGCGGAAACGAGAAACAAAGTTTATAAAGAATTGTGCGAAGTGTTTGCAGAAGATATCGTTGATATGGATTATCTCAGAGAAAATGATTCCATAATTGTTTCCACTTATAATTACAACAGGAATTCCAGAGATGAAATGGCCCAAATGATACCGATGATTTTCTTTAAATTTGATGCATTAAACGGAATACGGGCAACCATTACGGAAAAAGTGAATTCTTAAATACTTTATAGAGCATCCACAACGGGTGCTCTTTTATTTTTCAATCTAAATGGGTTTGGGGGTTGCGAGGATGCCAGAAGGAGGTCCTACATCAATGTTTGATACAGTCAAACAGCATGGGGAAGACATAGAAAAACTGAAGGAAGCTGACAGGCGGCATGATGAACGATTGAAACAATTGGAGACGAATGCCTTAAAGTTAGAAAATACGGTCATGCAAGAAAACCGTGATACTCGCTCGACCATGGTACAGCAAACTGAAAAGCTTTTCTCCATTGTCGACAAAGCGATGGGTTATCAGTCAGATGAAGCAAAACACAAACATGAACAACGGATGGCAAAAATCAACGCCTCGACGAATGTGATTCTTAAATTATTGCTGGGGTTTACAACTGCAGGGGGAACTGGCTATATAATCATTCAACACTTAATAGACAAATTTGGAGGGAATTAATATGAAAATAAATTGGAAAGTACGTTTTCAGCATGGACCATTCTTAATTGCATTGTTTTCATTAGTGTTGCTACTTGCTCAGCAGGTAGCTTCTTTATTTAGTTTGGATTTTACAGTTTACAGTGAGCAAGCTACCGACATTTTCAATACTGTCCTTGCTATTCTGGTCGCTTTCGGCGTTGTATCTGATCCGACTACAACAGGAGTTACCGATAGTAAGCAGGCGAGACAATATGAAAAGCCTAATGGGGTGAAGTGATATGGTCAAACTAATCGATATCCGGAGCAAAACACAACGAACAAATGGCACCCGGCCGCTGAGTCAAATCACTCATATTGCTCGTCATCATTCTGCTACGAAGGATGGTGATTTCTTCACATTTTGGCGTACATGGAATGGCCAGAAAAAATGGGGCACTGGTGGGTACCATGAAATTATCATGCGTGATGGATCCATTCAACTTGATAAAGTCCATATAATTGTGTAAAAGTGAATGAGCCACCTTGGTTCCTGGGTAAATGTTAAGTGCGACCAAAACATTAGGAGGAATCAAGTATGGCTCA